>CAZORE010000205.1:0-9642 GCA_964581815.1 uncultured Streptosporangiaceae bacterium
CGGCTCAGTCCGGCCCGGCCAGCCCCCTGGCGAAGTCCGCGGGGAGGATCACGTCCGCCGGGACGAGATCGCGGACCGACGCGCGGCCGAGCGCGAGCAGCGCCGAGTCGATGCCTGCGCGCAGCACGTCGAAGACGTTACGGACGCCGGACGGCCCCGTGGCGGCCAGCCCCCACAGGCAGGCTCGCCCGATCATGACCGCGCGGGCGCCAAGGGCGACGGCCTTGACCACGTCGGCGCCGCGGCGGATGCCGCCGTCGAGCAGCACCTCGGCGCTGTCCCCGACGGCGGCCGCCACGGCGGGCAGGGCCCGGATCGAGGCGGGTGTGCCGTCCAGGTTGTTGCCGCCGTGGTTGGAGACGGAGACCGCGGTGGCGCCGGCGTCGACCGCCCGCCGCGCGTCATCGGGCCGCATCACGCCCTTGACAAGGAACGGGCCGCCCCACTGGTCCCGCAGCCAGGCGATGTCGGCCCAGGAGGGCGGCGGGACCGCCATCCAGTCCCGGTACGCCGCGAAGAACCCGGGAGCGGGCCGGCCGGGCAGCGCCATGTTCGGCACCGTCAGGTCGGGCAGCCCGCCGTGCCTGAGCCAGTCGAGCAGGTAGCCAGGCCGCGCCAGGCCCGCGGGGGCCAGCCGCGCCAGGGCCTTGAGGTCGAGCCGTTCTGGTATCGCGGGGCTCCCCCAGTCCCGGCCGCCGGGGAACGACCAGTCGAGCGTGACGATCAGTGCCGTCGCGCCGGCCGCGCGGGCGGCCTCCGCCCGCGCCAGCAGCACGTCACGGCGGGCCGACCAGTGCACCTGGAAGAACAACCGCGGGTTGACCGCCGTCACTTCGGCCACCGGCCTGCTGGCGAACTCACTGAGCCCCATCGCCGTCCCGGCGTCGCTGGTGCCCATGGCGACGGCGACCTCGCCGAGCGGGTGCACCGCCTGCGCGCCGACCGGGGACGCGATCACCGGCAGCGCGATGTCCGTGCCGAGCACCGATGTGCGCAGGTCGCGGACCGGGGGCAGGTCGGCGAGGCGAGGCGGCGCGAACCTGATCTCACCGAAGGCCGCCACGTTGTCCGCCCGGGTGACGCCGGCCTCGACGCCCGCCTCGAGCGCCATGAAGACCGGGCGCGGCAGCCGCCGCCGTGCTCGCCGCCGTGCCTCGGCGACTGACTCGAACCAGTCCCTGGAGGACGCCACGGGCTAGGCCCAGTCCGCCGGCGGCTGGGCCGGCCCGGGCGTCGGCGCGGGAGCTGACACGTGCTGCATGGGCCAAGGTTAATCAACGGGATCAGCAAGGCCGAGGGCCACGCCGCGGTGCACTCAGCCGGCTGGCCGGCCAGGATGGGTCCATGGAGATCGATGAGGCAATCGAGTACGTGCGCCGTAACCACCACGCGGTCCTCGCCACGCTCAAGCAGGACGGCTCGCCACAGCTGTCGCCCGTCACGGTGGGAGTCGACGGCGACGGCCACGTGATCATCAGCACCAGGCAGACCGCCTACAAGGTGCGGCACGTCCGCCGCAACCCCCGGGTCTGGCTGTGCGTCTTCCCCGACGGCTTCTACGGTCGCTGGGTCCAGCTCGAGGGCATGGCGGACATCGTGGAACTGCCCGAGGCCATGGACGGCCTCATCGGTTACTACCGGGACATCTCCGGCGAGCACCCGGACTGGGACGACTACCGCGCGGCCATGGAGCGCGACCAGCGCCTGCTGCTGCGCATCGCCGTCGCCAAGGCCGGCCCGACCGTCAGCGGCTGACTACCCGCCCGGCCGGAACTGGTAGCCGACGCGGTACTCGGTGACCAGGCAGCTACCGTAGAACCGGCCGAGCTTGTGCCGGAGCCGGCTGACGTGCACGTCGACCGTCCGGCTGTCGGCGGCGAACTCCCGCTGCCATGCCTCACGGACCAGGTCGGCCCGGCTGAACACGGTATCCGGGTGCGCGGTGAGGAAGGCGAGCAGCTCGAACTCCTGAAAGGTGAGCACGATCTCGGCACCGTCCGCCCAGACTCGCCGCTGGTCATGATCGAGAAGCAGCCCGTCATGCCCGCCGTCCGGCTGGGCGGCCAGGACAATGCCAGCGGGGATAGTGCTGGCGGAGCCAGAGTTGGACGGGAAAAGCCCGGCCTGGAGGCTGGCCGCCACGCCAACCGCGGCGCCAGGTCCCGGCACGGGGTACCCGACGATAGCCAGCGAGGTCCCGGTGCCCGGGATCGGCACGACGGCGAGAAGGGTGCCACCCGGGCCTGCGCCTGCGGCCGCCTCGTCGCGGCCGGGCGTTCGCGTGCCGGTGCGCACGTTCCCCGCCACCTCCTCCGCGTTCTCCCCCGTCCGGCCATCGACGGCTTCTCGGGTTCGCCTCAAATACTCTAGTAAATTGGTCGGCTTTGTCAAGAAAAGGTCGACTAGCCGGGAAACAGGTGTAACCAGGCCGCTGCGGCAAGTGGCGGCTGGAGGTGGGCCGACGAGTTCGGTCGTGAGGTCCGCTGAGCGCCCCTACCGGCCGCGGCCCGTCCAGCTCGCGGGGCCGTCGGGCAGTTCCGCACCGTACCAGTACTCGATCAGCCGGCGGGCGATCGAGGAGGTCGGGGCGATGCCGAGCTCGCCCGTGTCGATCGCCGCGCGCAGCTCGGCCCGGGTGAACCAGCGCGCCTCGCCGATTTCCTCTTCATCCACCGCGATCTGCTGGCCGCCCTTGGCCGTCGCCTGGAAACCGAGCATCAGGCTGCGCGGCATCGGCCACGGCTGGCTACCCAGGTAGCGGACCTGCCCGACCACGATCGCGGTTTCCTCGTACACCTCACGCGCTACCGCGTGCTCGGCTGACTCGCCTGGCTCGACGAAGCCCGCGACGACCGACATCCGGCCGGGCGGCCACAGGGCGTTGCGGGCCAGCATGAGCCGGTCGTCGGGGTCGATGACCAGCATGATCACCGCCGGGTCGAGGCGCGGGAAGTGCTCGCTCCCGTCCTTGGGGCAGGTCGTCAGGTGCCCGGCCGGCGCCGGCACGGTGGGGGTGCCGCACTGCGGGCAGTGCGTGTGCGAGTCATGCCAGTTCGCCAGCGCTATCGCGTGCGTCATCAGCCCCGCGTCGCGGTCGCTGAGCAGCGCGCCCACCTGCCGCAGCGCCATCGGTTCCGCGTCGAGCGCCCCGACCGGGACATCCGCCGGGTACGGGGGGTCGCCTCCCCAGGGGACAACCGTGCTGACGCCGAAGTAGGCGACGTCATCGTCGTCAACGCCCAGCAGGAACCGCGTTCCCGGCGGGGCCTCGGCGGGCGGCACGAGCACCAGTTCAGGCTGGCCGTCTCGGGTAGCGATCAGGGACTGGGCGTCGTGCACCACGAGCACCCGGGTACGCGGGTCCGCCCAGGCGCCCGCCAGCCAGTCGGTATCGCCTCGCCGCGGCGTGGCCCGGTCAACCGCGGAGCGAGATAGCGCGAGCCGGCCGAGCGGCCCGTCGTCAAGCTGGTCCAGGTCGGCAGTGCTCACGCGCTGACCCCGGCGCCCGCGAGCTCTTCCCACAAATAGGCAATCGATTGTGCGCCGCGCAGCAGCGGGGAAGGATCCACGTACTCATTGGGTGCGTGAATCCGGTCCGCGTCAAGGCCAACCGCCACGGCCAGCCATTCCGCGGAGCGCCTGACGTCGCCGGGCCGGGCCGGGCCGGCCGAGACCGACGGGATGCTCAGCCAGTCGCGCAGTGCTTGCGAAAACTCGGCGGCGTTGGCCGCGATGTAATCCCGGACGTCCATGGACCCTAACGTACCGGCGGAGTCGTATGTCCCCGCCCCGGCCCCCGGCTCAGTCCGCCTGCTCGAACGTGTCGCCCTTGCCCTTGAGCCCGGCGGCCGGGATGGTGACGATCCGGCCGCGCTCGCCGGTGACGATGCCGATGCGGGTCGCGTCCTCACCCGCGCCCTTGAGCGCGCCGAGCGCGGCCTCCTGCTCGTCCGCGCCCACCACGATGCAGAACCCCACGCCCATGTTGAACGTGGCGTACATGGTGGCCGCGTCGACCGCGCCGGCGCTGGCGATCAGCCCGAAGATCTCCGGCGCGTCTGGCAGCGCGTCGAGTTCGTAAGACACGTCGGCAGCGAGCCTGGTGATGTTAAGCAGGCCGCCGCCGGATATGTGCGCCATGCCGTGCGGCGTGATGCCTGCCGCCCACAGCGCCTCGGCGGCGTCCACGTACACCCGGGTCGGCTGCAGCAGCGCGTCGGCGATCCGCCGCCCGGATCCCGGCACGGCGTCGTCCAGGCTCAGCCCGCCCTTCTTGAACAGCGAGTGCCTGGCCAGGGAGTACCCGTTGCTGTGCAGGCCAGAGCTCGGCAGCCCGATCACCACGTCGCCTGCCCGCACGCTGCTGCCGTCGAGCGGGGTGCGCTCCTGCGGGACAGCGCCAATGGCGGTGCCGACCAGGTCCAGGGTGGGGCCACCGGACTTCGACTTGGCGAGCATCTCGCCGATCTGCGCGATCTCGCCGCCGGGTATGGAGATGCCGGCCAGCTCCGCGCCGAGGAACAGGCCGCGGGCCACCTCGTCGAGCACGCCCTCGTCGATCCGGTCGGTGGCGATGTAGTCGAGTAGCGCGAGCGGCACCGCGCCGACGCAGATCAGGTCGTTGACGTTGTTCGCGACGCAGTCGACGCCGATCGGCTCCCAGCGGCCGGCCTCCTCGGCCAGCATGATCTTGGTGCCCACCCCGTCGGTGGTCAGCGCGATCGGCGGGCCAGGGGGCAGGTGCATGATCGTCGCGAAGTAGCCGCTCGCCAGGCCGGTGATGGAGGTGACCATCGGCGACCGCACCTTGGTCCGCGCCAGCCACGGGCGCATTACCCGGGCGAACGCGACCTGCTCACGCTCCTCGTCCACGCCCGCTTGCGCGTAGCTGGACGGCGTCGGGTCCGGTGGGTCTGGCGTCGCGTTCATGACCGAAAGGTTAACGTAGTCGTTTTCCGTAGACGCTGCTGGGAGCCGTTGTCCTCGGGGTTGACGGCCCGCACCGCTAGGCCTTGGAGCATGCTCATCGCTTTCTCAGTCACACCGCTCGGCGTCGGCGAGGGCGTCGGCGAGATCGTCGCGGAGGCCGTCCGGGTGGTGCGCGCCAGCGGGCTGCCGAACCAGACCGACTCGATGTTCACCACGATCGAGGGCGACTGGGTAGGGCTTCAATAAACTACGGTGCCCGGGTTGTCGTCTTGAGGTCGAGATTCTCGGCCAGCCCGGTCAATACGGTGCCCCTCGGCGGACAGGCCCCCCCGGCCAGGGACTGGCCGGGGTAACCAGACTGCTTAAGCAGACCATCCCGAGCACTGATTAGAAACTTCTGGATGGAATATCGCTACCCTATGAGCCATACAAACAAATCAAATTCCCGCGCGGCCTCAATGCCAGCCGGTTTAGCCGCCACCGAAGTAATACCGAACCGCCAATAGCCGCGCATACGTTTGATCGGCTAGCCGCGGTGGCGCGTCCGCGCACGCAGCTCGTGCCAGGTCACCGGGCCTCCGCCCGCCTTCTTCATCCCCTTCTGCCAGATTTTCTGACGGCTGTCCCTATCGAGCTGCTGCACGCTCTGGACAATACTGGCCCGCATCTCGCCGGTCAGGCCATCCAGTGCGCTGAGCTGGGCGAGCACGTCGATGGCGAGGTCGAAGGTCCAGATCTCCTCGGGAGCGAACACCGCGAGATTGCCATCGAAGCCGTCCTTCACCAGGCCCGCATCGCGGGCCCGGACGCCGGCCGCGGTCACCGCCGTAGTCAGCGCCCGGACCTGCTGGAGCAGCCGCGGCGGGCTGCGGCCCGCACCGGGCCTGCTCATCTGGATAGTTCAGGTGGCGGCGGCGCGGCATTGCCAGACGATGGTCACCTCTGCGATCGCCGGACTAGGCGTGGATCACACAGTGGTAGTAAGAGCAGATCACTCCGATCTGCGCCGACTCTGCTTTCGTATCGGGACACAGCCACTCTACGCAATTAGGCGGATCCGGCGCGGCCGAATCCTCGCAGCCTCGGGCATCCCTGTGACATCTTGGCCGTCGCCGCGTCGGCGAACCGGACGCCGGGTCCGCCTGGGGGCGGGCACCAGCCGGGCCGGCCGCGTGCGCACGGTGGTAGGCGACGACCGTGCAGCAGCCGCGGTCACAGGGTCGGGGGGCGTACGGCCGGGTGTCGAGGTCGTAGTAAGTGCCGGCGATGCCCGGGTTGCAACGGCCGCGCGCGTAGAGCGGCTCGGCGCAGGCGCCTGTACCTGTCGCCCTGCCGGGCATCCAGGGCCGCTCATATGAGCCGATCAGGGTCCGGGCTGCAGCCGGGCGCGGATCTCCGCGCAGTAGAACCGAAGAGACCTGGGGCTACCTGCCTTCCGCAATGACTCCGATGCCCTCGGTGTTGTCCGTGCGGAGGTGCCTGATGGCCTGATATTCGGGCGACTGGTACCAGGCCTCGGCCGCAGACTTGGTGGCAAACCTCAGCACGACGGTGACCTGCCCGGCTGATCCTTCAAGAAGCTCAGAGTCGCGGTCGATGACGATGTTCTCGGCGCCGTGGGCTTCCAGGGTGGGTCCGACCGCAGCGAGGTACTCCTTGTACCCGGCCAGGTTCGTGATCGTGTAGTTCGCAACGAAGTACCCAGCCATGACGCCTCCGGTCGGACAATCTCGGGCGAGCCGATCCACAGATTGCCAAGTTACTACGGTATGCGCGAGCCGGGCCATGAGGGCGGCCGGGCACACGAGGCTGGGAAGGCACCGGCAAGGGCAGGCCACCTAAGAAGGACTACCGATCAGCCGCTCCGCCGCGACCCCAATAGCTGGCGTCGCCAGAGCTGATGACGGGACGTGACAGAGTCTCAAGTGCAAGAGGTTCCGGATCGACTCTGTCGCTACCACCCGCCTGACCGGCGGATCGTGTGACGCATACAGAACGTCCAGTTCTGTTTGGCCTTGCGGCCGAGCAGCCGGGCGCTCTCATCGCGGCATGAGCGGATGTGGGACGAGGGTGGTTCAGACGAGGTCTTGGGGGTGCAGCACGATGCGCCCGTGGGTCTTGCGGTCGGCCAAGGCCTGATAAGCGTCGCGCACGGCGGTGAGTGGGTACGTTGCGGCGATGGGGATGTGCAGGTCGCCGGCAGCGGCGAGGGCGGCCAGTTCGGCCAGCGCCGGGGGGCCGCCGGCATCGGTCGTTCCGAGGGATTTGACGCCCTTCTCTTTCGCTCCGCGATAGTCGACGACGGTGTTGATGCGGTCTTTCGGAACGCCGAGGTTGATGGCGAGGTCGATGTAGCCGCCACCGACGGCGTCGATGAAGGCATCGGCTCGGTCGGTCGCGGCGAGGATCCGTTGCTGTTCGCCGTCGCCGTACTGGACAGGCTGGATGCCATGTTGCCGGAGCAGGTCGAAATGCGCGTCGCTGGTCAGGCCGATCACCGTCGCTCCGGCACGGAGTGCGAGCTGGGCGGCGGTGAACCCGACGCCGCCCGATGCGCCCGAGATCACGATGGTCTCGCCCGGCCGGGGTTCAACCGCCCGGATGGCACCGAGGCCCGCCATCGGCGTGGTGTAGAGCGAGCCCGCCACGTCCCAGGAGAGGGCTCGAGGCTTGCTCACTAGCTGGACTGCGGGGATGGCGACGAACTGGGCGTGGGCGTCCCAGCTCTGGAGGCTGCCCAGCACCGCGTCACCGACGGTGAAGCCGAGCACGCCGGCACCGGCCGCAACGACTTCACCGGCGAGATCGCGACCCGGCGTGTACGAACTGCCGTGCAGCGCTGGCAGCGCCCCGGGGTTGAGCGCACCGGCCTCGACCCGCACCACTACCTCGCCCGGGCTGGCCACGGGCTCGGGCACGTCCGCGAGGTAAATCCCGTCGATGCCCGAAAAACGGTCATAGCGTACTGCTTTCATCATGTCTCCTGGTTCGCGAGTGATTCGAATCGGCCGGATCGCGCGAGGGGACGCTCAGGCACGGCGCAGGAGCGGCAAGAGGATGTCGTCGACGAGATGCGCAACGAAGGCGGCGTCGCACGGCTCGCCCACGACCACGATGCGCTGCACGATCACGGCGGAAGCGACCTCGGCGAAGAGCGGTGCCGCCCCGGGCGCCAGTCGCTCGGCCCCTTGGCGGACAAGCCCGTCCGTCATCGCGGTCTCGTCCCGCCTCAGGATCCGCCGCATCGCCTGGGCGAGCCGCGCGTCGTTGCGCATGCCGGCGAACAAGGCCCCGAGCAGGCCCACGTCCTGTTCGGAGATGCTCCGCGCGAGCCATGCCGCCAGGGAATGCACGTCCTCCCGGAGACTCTCTCCCGCAGGCTGCGGGGGCTTGGCGGGCGCGCGGCGCTCGACCGCTGCGGCGACCAGCGCCGCCTTGTCGCGGTACCGGCGGTAGATCGTCGTCTTCGCTGCCCCGGAACGCCCGGCCACCGCCTCCATCGAGAGCCGCTCGTATCCCACCTCGGTCAGCAGTGACAGTGTCGCGTCAAAAATGGCCAGGTCACGGCTGGAATCCCGCGGCCGTCCCATCACCGAGGGCTGAGTCATGCCGCTGGACTCCGAAGTACTCACCCCGCATCCACTTACGCTACGCTACTGTTTCGTATCGAAAATACCCTGGTTCGATCCAACCTGCAAGCTGCGGCTTTCCGCGCCAGCCGAGGTCAGGTGTCCGCTCATCGGCAGAAGAGGGCATCTCGGTCGCCAGTTTGGGCTATGGCGCAGTCGGACACAGATCACACGGTTCCGCGTGGCGCCGGCGGCCATCTCAGCAAACAAGCTACGAGCAGGCGGGTACGCGCGCGCCCTAAGTCACGTCGGCAGCTACGCTATGTGATCAGGTTGTCTGCACTCCTCGCTGAGCTGTGCCGAATCGTCCACAGATAATTCAGCCGCTGGATGTTCAAATATCGAGGGCGGTAACAACCGGCCTCCGCCATGACCTAGACATCTAACAGGCGGGTCACGAGTGGGCTTGGTCGTCCTGCTTCTCGATCGCTGCCTCCAGCCGCCCAAGCTTCGAGTCGATCTGGCCCTCGTAGCCTGGCCGGATGTCCGCCTTCAGCACCAGCGAGACCCGCGACCCGAACGGGAGCACGGCCTCGGTGGCGCGCTTCACCACGTCGAAGCACTCGTCCCAGGTGGTGCCTTCGAGTTCAGTGAACATCGCCGACGTCCGGTGCGGCAGGCCGGAGTCTCGTACGACCTTCACCGCTGCGGCAACCGCATCGGAGACGGAACCGTCGGCGCGTCCGGTACCGGACGGAGCGACCGAGAACGCGACGATCATGATACTGGGACCTCCTGTAGGTGTCCTGAGCTGCGGCGATGTCGTTCAGTGCTAACAGTGCGGTAAGCACAGGACGTTCGTGGACATGGCGTCGCTCCGGTTGGGCAGCCCGCTCTCGCGGACGACCCGGACCGCCTCGGCGACGAGCTCGCCGGCACCTTCACCCGTGCCGAGCGGCGTAATTGAGAAAGCGACAAGCATGCTGCCAGCGTAGCCCCGGGATGCCCGGCTTCACTGGTGACCTCGACGTCGATCTGGAGCGCGGGCTAGCAGAATGCGGCCTGGCCGTCGAGACAGGTGGCTACCGTACCTCGAACGTGGCTATGACGGGATAGTGGTCGGTGCGTACGCCCGACACGATGC
>CAZORE010000206.1:0-9499 GCA_964581815.1 uncultured Streptosporangiaceae bacterium
GTGTCCGAGGGGGGACTTGAACCCCCACAACCGTCACCGGTCACTAGCACCTCAAGCTAGCGCGTCTGCCTATTCCGCCACCCGGACAGGTGCGCCGATCATCTCGGCTGCCATAGGTTAGCAAACCTCCGCCGCCTTGGCGAACCATCTGCGGCCCAGGTTGCTCCGGTGCCCCAGGATGCCAGCCGCACGCCCGCACGCCCGAACGCCGGGGGCTGGACGGCGGCCCACCGCTCCGGTGGCACGATGGAACGATGACCGAGAACCAGGCGGCTAACCCACCAAGCGCGGCCGAAGAAGAGGTCGTGGCGATCTGCCGCGACCTGATCAGGATCGACACGACGAATCCGGGCGACCACTCGGGGCCGGGTGAGCGGAAGGCCGCCGAGCACGTCGCCGGCCTGCTTAGCGAGGTGGGCCTTTCCCCTGACGTGTTCGAGTCGCACCCGAAGCGGACCAGCCTCGTCGCCCGTATCGAAGGCCAGGATCGAACCCGGCCCGCACTCCTCATTCACGGCCACCTGGACGTCGTCCCTGCGAACGCGAGCGACTGGCGGCAGCACCCGTTTGGCGGGGAGATCGTCGACGGCTGCGTCTGGGGGCGTGGCGCGGTCGACATGAAGGACATGGACGCGATCATGCTCGCCGTCACCCGCCAGCGGCTGAGAGAAGGCCGCAAGCCGGCCCGTGACGTCGTGCTCGCCTTCACCGCGGACGAGGAGGCCGGCGGCAACTGGGGCGCCAGGTATCTGGTTGAGCAGCACCCGGAGTACTTCGAGGGGGTCACCGAGGCGATCGGCGAGGTCGGCGGGTTCAGCGTGTCCGTTGGCGACCAGCGGGTTTACGCGGTGCAGACCGCTGAGAAGGGGCTGGCCTGGATGCGGCTGACCGCCAACGGCACCGCGGGGCACGGCTCGATGATCCACCCGGACAACGCGGTCACCGCCCTCGCCGAGGCGCTCGCGCGGGTCGGCAGGCACCAGTGGCCCACTCAGCTGCCCGAGGCGACGCGAGCATTCCTGGAAACGGTGAGCGAGTTGCTCGGCACCGAGTTTGACCCCGACGACCCGGCGAGCATCATCGGCAAGCTCGGCGGGATGAGCAAGATGATCGGCGCCACCACGCAGCACACCGCCAACCCGACGATGCTCAGCGCCGGCTACAAGGTCAACGTCATACCGCAGACCGCGACCGGCCAGCTTGACGGGCGGTACCTGCCGGGCCGGGCGGATGAGTTCTTCGCCGAGATCGACCGGCTGCTTGGCTCCGCGGTGACCAGGGAGTTCGTCCACCACGACATCGCACTGGAGACCTCGGCGGACGGCGACCTGTGGGACGCGATGTCCGGCGCGCTGTCGGCCGAGGACCCGGACGCCATCGTGGCGCCGTACTGCCTGTCCGCGGGGACGGACGCGAAGTGGTTCGCGAAGCTCGGGATCCGCTGCTTCGGCTTCAGCCCGCTGCGGCTGCCGCCCGATCTTGACTTCCCTGGCATGTTCCACGGCATCGACGAGCGCGTGCCGCTCGACGCCCTGCAGTTCGGCGTGCGGGTGATCGACCGGCTGCTCGACAACTGCTGAGCTGCGATAAGACCAGAAACCCGCTAGCTGGGCCGTTTCCCCCAGTTCGGCTGGGTGCTCGCGTCTGGGGGCAAAAAAGTGCGTACAGCGCGTATGATGCGACGGCGGAGGGTAGCCTTCCTGCTGCCGTCGGCATACAGCCGGAGCCTGGCGAGTTCCCACGAGCCGTACTCCGCGTGCTCCGTGAGTATGCGCCGCGCGGCGTCGCGTGAAGTGCCGCGCGGCAGGTACAAGTGGAGGTAGTCGTACTCGGCCATTACCTCTTATTGTGCTTCCGTTCACCGAGTGCGCAAGTCGCACCGGGCAAGTTCCGCGGCGGATTACGGACGACTATCCGGTGGCACCTGCCGCCGGGGAACAGTCTGGACGGTTAATCGGGTTTCAGGGATAACGGCAGGGACGGGCATTTCGTGGCCGCGCCGCGTATGGTACTTGCGGTGGACGCCCCGCCAGAGCGTGGCGGGGACCCTGCCACGGCGTGACGGGCCATGGCGCAGATGTGAGGTTGGAAAAGCGTGCCAGCAAGAAGCAAGGCCGCGGGCAAGACGGCGGCCTCAGGTGACGGGGACAACGGGGCGGCGCCAGCCAGCGGGAACGGCGCCAGCAACGGCGGTGGCACCCGGCTGGTGATCGTGGAGTCCCCGGCCAAGGCCCGGACGATCGCCGGCTATCTCGGCAAGGGTTACGTGGTCGAGTCGAGCATCGGGCATATCCGCGACATGCCGGACAAGGCGGCGGAAATCCCGCAGAAGTACCGCGCGGAGCCCTGGGCGCGCCTCGGCGTCGACGTCGACAACGACTTCCAGGCGCTCTACGTGGTGCCAGCCGACAAGAAGCAGCAGGTCTCTAAGCTCAAGTCGCTGCTCAAGGACGCCGACGAGCTCTACCTCGCCACTGACGAGGACCGCGAGGGCGAGGCCATCGCGTGGCACCTGACGGAGGAGCTCAAGCCGAAGGTGCCGACGCGGCGGATGGTCTTTCACGAGATCACCCCCGAGGCGATCGCCCGCGCCATCGCCAACCCGACTGAGCTCAACCACGGCAAGGTGGATGCCTACCAGACCAGGCGCGTCCTCGACCGGCTGTACGGCTACGAGGTCTCCCCGGTGCTGTGGAAGAAGGTCATGCCCCGGCTGTCCGCGGGCCGCGTCCAGTCAGTCGCGACCCGCCTGATCGTGGACCGGGAGCGGGAGCGCATCGCGTTCCGCTCGGCGAGCTACTGGGACCTCGAGGCCGATTTCACCACGGAAAACCACGGCGCCGAACGGTTGCCGGATTCTCCGACCCAGTTCACTGCGACGCTCCAGGCGGTCGACGGGAAGCGGGTGGCCCAGGGCCGGGACTTCACCCCGGCCGGCGAGCTGCGCAGCGACGCCAGCGCGAAGCAGGCGATCCTGCACCTCGACGGCGCGATGGCCGCCGCGCTCGCCGCCCGGCTGCAGCGGGCGTCCGGCGCCGCCTTCCGCGTCTCCAGCGTCGAGCGCAAGCCGTACCGCCGCTCGCCCTACGCGCCGTTCCGCACCACCACGCTGCAGCAGGAGGCGAGCCGCAAGCTCGGCTACTCGGCCAAGTACACGATGTCGGTGGCGCAGCGGCTCTACGAGAACGGCTACATCACCTACATGCGGACCGACTCGATCACGCTGTCGCAGACCGCGATCGACGCCGCCCGCAACCAGGCCCGCGAGCTGTACGGCGCCGAGTACGTACCGGACGCGCCCCGCACCTACACGAGCAAGGTGAAGAACGCCCAGGAGGCGCACGAGGCGATCAGGCCGGCCGGCGACCGGTTCCGCACTCCGGCCGAAGCGCAGCGCACCGGGCTGCGCGCCGACGAGCTGCGGCTGTATGACCTGATCTGGAAGCGCACCGTCGCCTGCCAGATGAAGGACGCGACCGGGGAGTCAGTGGCGGTCCGCGTCGCGGGCACTCCAGGTCGCACCGTGGCTGACACTGGCGGTGCCGCGCCCGCCGAGGCGGCCGAGTTCGCCGCCGGGGTGGGCACCACCGAGTTCGGCGCGTCCGGCAAGGTCATCCACTTCTACGGGTTCCTGCGCGCCTACGTCGAGTCCACCGACGACCAGGCCGACGTGCGGGACGACGAGGAGCGCCGCCTGCCCGCGCTGGCGCAGGAGCAGGCGCTGAACGTGCTGCGGCTCGGCGCCGCCGAGCACTCGACCAGGGCGCCGGCCCGCTACACCGAGGCGTCCCTGGTCAAGGAGCTCGAGGACCGGGAGATCGGCCGCCCGTCCACGTACGCGAGCATCATCGGCACGATCCTCGACCGCGGCTACGTCTTCAAGAAGGGCACCGCGCTGGTGCCGTCCTTCCTGGCGTTCGCGGTGATCACGCTGCTTGAGCGGCACTTCGGCCAGCTCGTCGACTACGAGTTCACCGCCCAGATGGAGGACGCGCTCGACGAGATCTCGCGCGGCGAGGCGGAGCGGGTGCCGTGGCTGCGGCGCTTCTACTTCGGCGACGACGACCAGGGCAGCGGTTCCAAGACGGGGGCAACCCGCACTCGTTCTGACGAAGGGCTCGGACTCAAGGCCCTGGTCTCCGACATCACCGACATCGACGCGCGTGACGTCAGCTCCTTCCCGCTGGCCGGCACCGACATCGTCGTCCGGGTCGGGCGGTACGGGCCGTACCTGGAGCGGGACGGGGAGCGCGCCAACGTGCCCGAGGACCTGGCGCCCGACGAGCTCACGCGGGAGAAGGCGGAGGAGCTGCTGAGCGAGCCGAGCGGTGACAAGCCCCTCGGCTCGGACCCGGTGAGCGGGCATCAGCTGGTGGCCAAGGCCGGGCGGTACGGCCCGTACGTGACCGAGGTGCTGCCGGAGGGCGCCAAGGACAAGCCGCGCACCGCCTCCCTGCTCAAGTCGATGACCCTGGACACCGTGACGCTCGACGACGCCCTGCGGCTGCTGTCCCTGCCGCGGACCCTCGGCGAGATCGACGGCGAGCCGGTCACCGTGCAGAACGGCCGGTACGGCCCGTACGTCAAGCACGGCAGCGAAAGCCGCTCGCTCGGCAGCGAGGAAGAGATGTTCACCGTCGACCTCGACCGGGCCAGGGCCCTGCTCGCCGAGCCCAAGGCGCGCGGCCGCGGCCGGGCCGCCGGCGCGCCGCCGCTGCGCGAACTGGGCAACGACCCGGTGAGCGGCAAGCCGATGGTGGTCAAGGACGGCCGGTTCGGCCCGTACGTGACCGACGGCGAGACCAACGCGTCGCTGCGCAAGGACGACGAGGTGACGACGCTCACGGTGGAACGCGCGGTTCAGCTGCTCGCCGACCGGCGGGACGCCGCGCCGTCGGCGCGCCCCCGTCGTCCGACGGGCGCGAAGACCACGGCCCCGGCGAAGAAGACGACCACGACAGCCAAGAAGACAACCACCACGGCGAAGAAGGCGACGGGCGCCGCGGCCAAGCCCGCCGCGGCCAAAAAGACGACCCGAACGCGCAAAAGTTCAGAAACCTGACAAAAACTACACTCAGATCGAGCAGTCGTGACCTGGCAGGCTGCCGGAAATCGATAGCCTAGCGCCGTGAACCACCGCTCCGCCCCCCGCAGTGCCAGCCCGAAAGAGGCGCCACCGAGCCGCCGGGCCAGGCGCGCGCGCTCCGGGGACGGTGTGCTCTCGATCAGGCCGTTCCGCGCGCTGTGGATCGCGTTGTCGCTGTCCAGCCTGGGCGACTGGCTGTCCATCCTGGCGCTTCTCGCGCTCGCGCCGGCGGTGACGCACGGCAGCAACCTGGCGAAGACCTCGTCGATCAGCGGCGTATGGGTGGTCACGCTGCTGCCCGCGCTGCTGCTCGGGCCGATCGCGGGCGCGCTCGCCGACCGGTTCGACCGGCGGACCACGATGATCGTCGGCGACGTGATCCGCGGCCTGCTGTTCATCTCGATCCCGCTGTTCCCGAACCTGACCTGGATCTTCGTCGCGAAGTTCCTCGCCGGGATCGCGTCGCAGTTCTGGAACCCGGCGGCCTCGGCCACCATCCCCAACCTGGTGCCCAAGGACAAGCTGGAGCGGGCCAACCAGCTCAGCACGCTGATGACCTACGGCACCGCGCCGATCGCGGCCATCGTGCTCGCCGTCCTCGGCTGGGTCGCCACCGGGCTCGGGCACGCCGGACCGTTCTTCCACACCAACAAGGTCGACCTGGCGCTGTACTTCAACGGCGCGTCCTACTTCGTCTCCGCGATCACCGTCTACTTCCTGCGGCAGATCGGGAACCGCGAGCAGCGGCGGGCCATCTCCGTGCCGTCCACCGCCAAGGCCATCTGGGAGGGCTGGCGGTTCATCAAGAACACGCCCGTCGTGCGCGGCCTGGTGATCGGCATGCTCGGCGCGTTCTGCGCGGCTGGCGTGGTGGTCGGCCTCGCCCCCTCCTACATCCAGTACACCCTGAACGGCGGGACAGCCGGGTTCAGCCTCGTCTTCGCGATGATCCTCATCGGCCTCGCGATCGGCATGGGCTTCGGCACCCGCCCCTTCGGCAGCTTCTCCAGGCGGCGGCTGTTCGGCGTCATGCTGACCGCGTCCGCGGTGCCGCTCGCGATGATCGCGCTCGTGCCGAACCTCGCCGTGGTCACGATCTTCGTGTTCCTCATGGGTGTCATCTCCGGGACCGCGTACCCGACCGGGTTCACCATCGTCGGCCTCGAGGTGGACGACCACACGCGCGGCCGGGTGTTCGCCTTCTTCCAGTCGACGATCCAGGCGATCCTGCTCATGGTGATCGCGGTCGCCGGATTCGTCGCCACCGGCTTCTCCGCGGCGATCGGCGCGCTGAACGGGTCACACAACGGCGTGGTCAAGATCGCGCACATCAGCTACGGCGCCCCGGGCGACAACCTGCTGCTGCTGCTCTCCGCCGTGCTCGTCGCGTTCGTCGGCGTGCAGTCCTACCGGCATCTCGACGACCGCAAGGGCGTGCCGCTGCTCGAGGACCTGTGGACGGCGATCCGCAACGAGCCGCTCAAGCGCATGCCGGCCGCGCCGTCGCCCGAGGGGCAGCCGGCGCCAGGCCCGGCCGGGCTGTTCATCGCGTTCGAGGGCGGCGAGGGCGCGGGCAAGACCACGCAGGCCAGGATGACGGCGATCTGGCTGCGCGAGCAGGGGTATGACGTGGTGGCCACGCACGAGCCGGGCGCGACGAAGATCGGGATGCGGCTGCGCGCACTCCTGCTCGACACCGCGCAGGGCGGAATGTCGGCGCACACCGAGGCCTTGCTGTACGCGGCCGACCGGGCCGAGCACGTGGCCCAGGTGATCGACCCGGCGCTTGAGCGCGGCGCGGTGGTGATCACCGACCGGTACATCGACTCCTCGCTCGCCTACCAGGGGGCGGGGCGGGGCCTGCCGAGCGAGGACATCGCGCGGCTGAACAGCTGGGCGACCGAAGGCCGGGCGCCCGACCTCACGGTCCTCCTCGACATCGACCCGGAGATGGGGCTGCGCCGGCGGGCCCGCTCGGCTGACCGGCTCGAGGCCGAGCCGGTCGACTTCCACCGCCGGGTCAGGGCCGGGTTCCTCGACCTCGCGCACGCCGCGCCCGACCGCTACCTGGTGCTCGACGCGAACCTCCCGTTCGACGAGATCGGCCAGCGGATCAAGGACCGGGTCAGGGAGATCCTGCCCGACCCGGTACCGCGCGCCACCGAGGCGAACACCGGTTCGTTCCCCGCCATCCCGGATGTAGTGGAGCCGTGGAGCGTCGGTGACAGTCTTCGCTGAGCTCGCCGGGCAGGAGGCGGTCGTCGCGCAGCTGAAGAGCGCCGTGGCCGGGGCGATGACCCACGCCTGGCTGTTCACGGGCCCGCCCGGCTCCGGCCGGTCGGTCGCGGCGCGCGCCTTCGCCGCGGCGCTGCTCTGCCCGTACGGTGGCTGCGGCGAGTGCCCGTCCTGCCGTCAGGTGCACGCGGGCACGCACGCCGACCTGCGACTCGTCCGCCCCGAGGGGCTTTCCTACGGCGTGAAGCAGACCAGGGAACTGGTGCTGCGCGCGGCGGGCGCGCCGTCGGGCGGCCGCTGGCTGGTCGTCCTGTTCGAGGACGCCGACCGGTGCACCGAGGCCGCCGCCAACGCGCTGCTCAAGGCCATCGAGGAACCCGCGCCGCGGACCGTCTGGCTGCTGTGCGCGCCGTCGGCCGAGGACCTGGTGACCACGATCAGGTCCCGGTGCCGGGTGGTCACGCTGCGCGTGCCGCCGTCGTCCGCGGTCGCCACCGTGCTCGCGGAGCGCGACGGCGTCGACTACGACAAGGCGCTGGCCGCCGCCCGGGCCGCGCAGGGGCATATCGGCCGGGCCAGGCGGCTAGCGACGGATCCGGCCGCGGCGGCCCGCCGTGCGGCCGTGCTCCAGGTGCCGGTGCGGTCCGCGTCGCTCGGCCCGGCCCTCGCCGCGGCGGCCACCCTGGTCAAGACCGCTGAGGACGAGGCCAGGTCGGTGACCGAGCAGCTCGACGAGCCGGAGCGGGAGGCGCTGCGGCTGGCCTTCGGCGAGGGATCGACGGGCAAAGGCATCGCCAAGGCGATGCGCGGCATGGCCGGCGCCATGAAGGACCTGGAGGACAGGCAGAAGTCGCGGGCCACCCGGGTCAAGCGCGACACCCTGGACAGCGCCCTGCTCGAGCTCGCCGCGTTCTACCGCGACGTGCTCATGGTGCAGGTCGGCGCCGACATTGAGCTCGCCAACGCCGATCGCCTCGACGACCTGCGGCGGCTGGCCGGGAGCGCCACGCCAGAGGCCACGCTGCGCCGTATCCAGGCGGTGATGCGGTGCCGGGAGCGGGTGACGCTGAACGTGGCGCCGCTGCTCGCCGTTGAGGAGCTGACGATCTCGCTGATGCAGGGCTGACGCGGGCATTACCTACCGGCCTCTGTTCATGCGCGGTGATTTATGTGGGCTGGTGACCTGTCGCCCAGGCTGGTACCGGCTTACGCTAGGCCGGTGGGCATGATGATGGCAGTGAGCTTCGAGCGGTACGGGCGGCTTTACTACCTCGACCCCGGTGGCCATCAGCCCAAGATCGGCGACAAGGTCCTGGTGCCCACGGACGGCGGCCCCGAGGTGGCCGAGACCGTGTGGGCGCCGCAGTGGATGCCGGAGGACGTCGACGGCCTGCCGGTCTGCGCCGGCCTGGCCGCCCCGGAGGACGTGGAGCGCGACGAGCAGAACCGGCGCAGGCGCGCCGAAGGGCGGCTGGCCGCGCGCCGGCTGATCCGCGAGCACGAGCTGCCGATGAAGCTCACCGCGGTGGACTTCCTGTCGGCGAGCAACGTGTTCGTCGTGTACTTCAGCGCGCCGCACCGGGTCGACTTCCGCGGCCTGGTGCGGGACCTCGCCGCGCGGCTGCGGGCGCGCGTCGAGCTGCAGCAGATCGGCCCGCGCGACGAGGCCCGCCTGCAGGGCGGCATCGGCCCGTGCGGCCGGGACTTGTGCTGCGCGACCTTCCTCAAGGACTTCGAGCCGGTCTCCGTCCGGATGGCCAAGGACCAGGAGCTCCCGGTCAACCCGATGCGCATCGCGGGGGCGTGCGGGCGGCTGATGTGCTGCCTCAAGTACGAGCACCCGCTGTACGTGGACTTCAAGAAGAAGGCGCCGCGGGCGGGCACCCGGGTGGAGACGCCGGACGGGCCAGGCACCGTCGTCGGGCACAGCGTCCCCGCCGACAGCGTGGTCGTGAAGCTGTCCGCCGACGGCAGTACCTGCGCCTGCTCGGTGGCCAGCGTCTG
Source organism: uncultured Streptosporangiaceae bacterium (assembly GCA_964581815.1). GTDB lineage: Bacteria > Actinomycetota > Actinomycetes > Streptosporangiales > Streptosporangiaceae > Trebonia. The sequence goes on from CAZORE010000206.1 coordinate 9,326, forward strand.
CGGCTCACGGCAGGCCTACGAGTCGACGCACGGCTCGCCGGGAGAATGATCGCGTAACGCTTTCGGCCTTCCCGAGACTGAACGGCGCAGCTGCGTTCCAGTCAGGTCTCGTCCCCCGGAAGGGGAACCTTGTGAAGGCACTCAGTCGTATCATCCCTGCCGCCGCGGCGGCGA
>CAZORE010000207.1:0-9264 GCA_964581815.1 uncultured Streptosporangiaceae bacterium
AGACGCTCCTCGCCCGCGCGGTCGCCGGCGAGGCGGGCGTCCCGTTCTACTCGATTTCCGGTTCTGACTTCGTGGAGATGTTCGTCGGCGTCGGCGCCTCGCGTGTGCGTGACCTGTTCGAGCAGGCCAAGGCGAACGCCCCGTCGATCGTGTTCGTGGACGAGATCGACGCCGTGGGCCGGCACCGCGGCGCGGGCCTTGGCGGCGGCCACGACGAGCGCGAGCAGACGCTGAACCAGATGCTCGTGGAGCTGGACGGGTTCGACACCAAGGGCGGCGTGATCGTGATCGCCGCCACCAACCGGCCGGACATCCTGGACCCGGCGCTGCTGCGACCGGGCCGGTTCGACCGGCAGATCGTCGTGGCGCAGCCGGACCTGGCCGGGCGCAAGGGCATTCTCAAGGTGCACGCCCGCGGCAAGCCGATCGCGTCTGACGCGGACCTGGACGTCATCGCGCGGCGTACACCCGGCTTCACCGGCGCGGACCTGGCCAACGTGATCAACGAGGCGGCGCTGCTGACCGCGCGCACCAACGGCAAGCAGATCAACATGGCCGCGCTCGAGGAGGCCATCGACCGCGTGATGACCGGGCCCCAGCGCAAGAGTGTGCTGCTGTCGGAGAAGGAACGGAAGCTGATCGCCTACCACGAGGGCGGGCACGCCCTCGTCGGGCACGCGATGGCCAACGCCGACCCAGTGCACAAGGTCACGATCATCCCCCGCGGCCGGGCACTCGGCTACACGATGGCGCTGCCGACCGAGGACAAGTTCCTGACCACCCGCGCCGAAATGCAGGACCAGCTGGCAATGCTGCTCGGCGGACGGACCGCGGAGGAGATCATCTTCCACGAGCCGACGAGCGGCGCGGCCAACGACATCGAGAAGGCCACCCAGATCGCCCGGGCCATGGTCACCGAGTACGGCATGAGCGAGCGGCTCGGCGCGCGGAAGTTCGGCAGCGGCGACGCGGAGCCGTTCCTTGGCATGGACCGATCGCACAGCAGGGACTACTCCGAGGAGATCGCGTCCGCTATCGACGAGGAGATCAAGCGGATGATCGAGGCCGCCCACGACGAGGCGTGGGAGGTGCTCGTCGAGTACCGCGACGTCCTCGACCACCTCGTCCTCCAGCTGCTTGAGCACGAGACGCTGTCCCGCAAGCAGGTGCTCGAGGTGTTCGCGCCGGTGCAGAAGCGGCAGATTCGCGGCACCTACACCGGCTACGGCAAGCGGCTGCCGTCCGACCGGCCGCCGGTCATGTCGCCCAAGGAGCTGGCGCTCGCGGCGAGCTCGGGCCTTGAAGGCATCCCGGGCCCGTCGAACGGCCAGGCGCTCGGCTTCGGCCTTGACTCCGGCTCATCCGACGGCAGCGACTGAACTCATGGCGATCGACGGACGGCCCACGGCCGAGGTGGACCTGCGGGCCGCGGCTGAAAAGGACGCGCCCGGTCAGCCGCAGGTAGACCGGCAAAGGATCGAGCGCGCGGTCCGCGAGATCCTTCTGGCGCTCGGCGAGGACCCGCAGCGCGACGGGCTCCTCGACACGCCGGCGCGGGTCGCCAGGATGTACGCGGAACAGTTCGCCGGCCTGCGGCAGCGTCCCGAGGACGTGCTGACCACTGTCTTCGACTCCGAGCACGACGAGATCGTGCTCGTGCGGGACATCGAGATCTACAGCATGTGCGAGCATCACCTGGTGCCCTTCTTCGGCAAGGCGCACATCGGCTACATACCGAACGACAAGGGCGAGATCACCGGCCTGTCCAAGCTCGCCAGGCTGGCCGACGTCTACGCCAGGCGGCCGCAGGTGCAGGAGCGGATGACCTGCCAGATCGCCGACGCCCTGATGCGGATCCTGGAGCCGCGCGGGGTGATCGTGGTGCTCGAGTGCGAGCATCTGTGCATGTCCATGCGCGGGGTGCGCAAGCCGGGCGCGACGACCGTGACGTCCGCCGTCCGTGGCATCTTCCGCAAGGATGCGAGGACCCGCGCCGAGGCGATGTCGCTGCTCTTCGGCATGAAATAACGCCCGCGCGTTAATCCGGAGGTTTCCTCCGGATTAACTGCGGGCGGTATGCCCCTGTTTGGCCGCTTTGTGACGGGTAGTGGAAAACGGTCCGAATTGTTTGAACCGATCACCGCCGTCGTCCGTCTTATTGATTGCCGGCTAGCAGGGGACTTTTCATCCCAGCGCCTTGCCTGCGGGGACTTCGGGCAGGACGGGAGAAATACCTCAGTCTTTACCGCTCGTTCCGCTGATCAGGGTGGCTTGGAGGTACCGTGTCTATGGAGAACTTGCTAAGACGGTGCCTGCCGTCGCGCGTGCCTGGCCGCCGTACCGCTTAGGAAGATCTTTAGCAGATCGGGGAATGGGCATTGATTGACAAGGATGTCATGACTACTCCGCTCATCCGTGATTCGGGGCCTGACAAGAGATTTGAGATGACCGAGAGCGACGTATCGCGCGCGCGTGATCCGGGAGACAGCTCACCCGAGCGCAAGCATGGTAGGCGGCTGACCTGGATTCCCGCCGTCGCCGCGTTGCTCACCCTCCTCATCGGCCTGTCCGATGTGCTCGCCGTCTTCAAGCCGGCCTGGCACCAGGCACTGGAAGCGCACAGGGTTAACGCCGTCGTGCCGGGGACGCTCACTAACGTCACCCGGACTTCTGACGTGCTTATCGGCCTGCTGCTGCTGATGCTCGCCCGCGGGCTGCGGCGCCGCAAGCGGCGCGCGTGGCAGGCGGTTATCGCGCTGCTCGTGTTCGATATCGTCATCCACTTCCTGCACTTCCCGCACCCCGTCCCCGTTTCCGGGTTCGTGGCGATCGCGCTGCTCGCCGTTCTGCTGTACCGGCACGAGGAGTTCTACGCGGTCGCCGACCCGCGCAACCGGCGGGCCGCGCTGCGGGCCTTCGTCGTCCTCGTCGTGCTGGACTTCGCGATCGGCCTCGGCTACCTCCAGGTCGGGCCGCTTTCCGGCAGCTACTCGTTTGTCCAGCGACTGCAGGACGTCGCGTACGAGCTTGTCGGCGTGTCCGGGCCGGTGACTATCGCGTGGGCGTCCGACGCCCGCGGCGACCTGTACCACTTCCTTACCAGCGGGCTCGGCGTGTTCACGGTCGTCGTCACCATCTACCTGTTCCTGCGCTCGGACCGGCCGCGGCCGGGGCTCGGCGACGTCGACACGGCGCGGATCCGCGAGCTGCTCGACCGGTACGGCGACCGCGACTCGCTCGGCTACTTCGCGCTGCGCGACGACAAGAGCGTGATCTGGTCGCCGTCGGGCAAGTCGGGTGTCTGCTACCGCGTGGTGTCAGGCGTGATGCTGGCCGCCGGCGACCCGCTCGGCGACTCGGAGGCGTGGCCGGGCGCCATCGCCGAGTTCCTCAGCGAGGCGGCGCGGCACGCGTGGCGCCCCGCGGTGATGGGCTGCAGCGAGCTCGGCGCCGAGGTGTGGTGCCGCGAGGGCGACCTGACCGCCCTGGAGCTCGGCGACGAGGCCATCGTCAACGTCGCGGACTTCAGCCTCTCCGGCCGCCAGATGCGCAACGTCAGGCAGATGGTCAACCGCGTCGCCAAGAACGGCTACACCGCGGAGGTCCGCCGGGTCGGTGACATCCCGCAGCAGGAGCTCGAACGGGTGATCAGGGAGGCGGACCGCTGGCGGGGCACCCACGTCGAGCGGGGCTTCTCGATGGCGCTCGGCCGCCTCGGGGTCCCCGGCGATGAGAAGTGCGTCCTGGTGACCGCCAAGGAGGACGGCGTGCTCCGCGCCGTGCTGCAGTTCGTGCCGTGGGGCAACGACGGGCTCTCCCTCGACCTGATGCGACGCGACAAGACCGCGCAGGCCGGGCTGAACGACTTCCTGATCGTCGAGGCCATCAAGGCCGCTCCCGAGCTCGGCATCAAGCGCGTCTCGCTGAACTTCGCCATGTTCCGCGCCGCGCTCGAGCGCGGCGAGCGGATCGGCGCGGGGCCGGTACTGAAAGCGTGGCGCGGGCTGCTCGTTTTCCTGTCCCGGTGGTTCCAGATCGAGTCGCTCTACAAGTTCAACGCGAAGTTCGCCCCTGTATGGGAGCCGCGCTTCTTCGTCTTCACCAGCAGCCGGGACGCGCCGCGCATCGCGCTCGCCGCCCTCGAGGCCGAGGCGTTCCTCGTCTGGCCGAAGGTTGAGGTGAAGCGGTACGTGCGCCGGACGGCGCGCCGCCTCGCCCTGGCCGGGCGTCGTCAGGGCAGCCGTACGCCCGACGTCCGCGTGGAGCAGGCCTGACCGCACGCCCGCGGCCGGCCGGGCCCGCCCGCGCTGACCGGGGCCGGCTGGCTACCATTCCCGTTATGGTCAATCTGCCTGGTCTCGCAGGGGCGCCTCGGGCCGACCGATGCCTGGTCATGGGCGTGGTTAACGTGACGCCCGACTCGTTCTCCGACGGCGGGCGCTGGTTCGGCGCCGATGCGGCGATCCAGCACGGCCTTGAGCTGATCGCTCAGGGCGCCGACATCATCGACGTCGGCGGCGAGTCGACGAGGCCGGGTGCGCAGCGGATCCCGGCCGATGAGGAACTGCGCCGGGTCAAGCCGGTGATCACCGAGCTTGTCAAGGCGGGGGCCGTGGTTAGCGTGGACACGATGCGCGCCCAGGTCGCGCAGTGGGCGGTCGATGCGGGCGTCAGCCTGGTCAATGATGTCAGCGGCGGGCTCGCCGATCCGTACATGCCCCGGCTGGTGGCCAAGGCCGGGGTGCCCTACGTCGTGATGCACTGGCGCGGGCACAGCCACGACATGGAGAAGCGGGCCGTCTACCAGGACGTGGTCCGCGAGGTGCACGACGAGCTCGCCCAGCGGGTCGGCGCGGTGACCGCCGAGGGCGTCGACCCGTCAATGATCGTGCTCGACCCCGGACTCGGGTTCAGCAAGAACCCCGCCCCACGTGGTGCCGAGGCGCACAACTGGCAGCTGCTCGCCGGGCTGAGTGAGCTCGCCACGATCGGCGGCCGCGACTACCCCGTGCTCGTCGGCGCCTCGCGTAAGCGGTACCTGAGCAGGTTGTTCGACTCCGGCGGCGAGCCGCGGCCATTCCTGGAGAACGACGCGGCGACAGCCGCCATCACCGCGCTGTCCGCGGCGGCAGGCGCGTGGTGCGTCCGCGTCCACCAGGTACCGGCGAACGTCGACGCGGTCCGGGTAGCGGCCGCCTACCGCGCCGCCGCGCGTTCATGACGGCGCGCACCGGGCGCGGTGGCCGGACGGTCGTGCTTGCCCTTGGCAGTAACCTCGGAGACAGGCGAGACATACTCCAAGGTGGCGTGGACGCCATCGCGGGGCTCTCGGAGGTGCGCGTGATCGCCGTTTCCCCGGTCTACGAGACCGTGCCGGTAGGCGGGCCTCCGCAGCCCGACTACCTGAACGCCGTGGTCCTGGCCGAGACCACCCTCCCGTCTCGTGAGCTGCTCGGCCGGCTGCATGAGATCGAGGCGGCGTTCGACCGGGTGCGCGTGGTCCGCTGGGGCCCGCGGACCCTCGACATCGACGTCATCACGGTGTCCGGCGAGCGCAGCGACGACCCGGAGCTGACGCTGCCGCACCCCAGGGCGCACGAGCGAGCCTTTGTGCTCGCGCCCTGGCACGACATTGACCCGGCGGCCGAGCTTCCCGGTCGCGGGCCGGTCGCGGAGCTGCTCGCCGGCGTCGACGCCTCGGGCATCCGCCGTAACGGCGCGGCCCTCGTAACCCCCTGGGCGGAATCGTGAGACCTACCCGGTCAAGGACGCTCGTGCTCCTCGCCGTTCTCGCCGGAGCGGTGACCTGGGCGGTGCTCACCGCCGTCTACACCAGCCTGCCGCCGCTCAGCTGGACCGGCGTGCCAGCGCTGCTGATCGCGGCGGGCGCGGAGGCCTGGACGGGCCGCGACCTCCGGGCTCGCATCCAGGGACGGCCAGGAGCGCGTCCCGCACCGCCGCTGTTCGTCGCCCGGATGGTCGCGCTCGCCAAGGCCAGCTCGATGACTGCGGCGCTGCTCGCCGGGGTCTGCGCGGGCTTCATCAGCTACCTGTCGGGGATGACGAATGCGCCGACCCCGCGCAGCGACCTGGTCAACGCCAGCCTGTCGTTCGGCGCCTGCCTCGTGCTGATCGCCGCCGCCCTGTTCCTCGAGTACTGCTGCCGCGTACCGAAGAACCCCGACAACGACGACGACTCCGTGCCGCCGCCCCGCCTTTCCCCCTTCCACCACTAGCCACACCTGTCACGGACCGGCGCGCCGCGCAGGCGTGGTGGAACTCTGGGCCAGAAACCGTATGGCTGCGGGTGGGCGGGGCTCGCGCGCAGCGGCGGCATGGGCGCGGGGACTATCCTTGTCAGGCGTTGGCCAGCGGAAGAGGGGGCTGTCCGGTACCGGTGGAGACTGGAACTAGCGAACACCCGGCACGGCTGCGGGTTGGCGTGATCGGGCCCGGGCGGGCCGGGATCGCGCTCGCGCGGGCGCTGCAGCGAGCCGGGCACCAGGTGACCGCGGCGGCGGCCGTTTCCGAGCGGTCCAAGCAGCGGGCGCGGGACAACTTTCCCGGCGCTCGGCTCACTGAGCCGGCCGGGGTCCTCGCGGAAGCGGACCTGGTGCTGCTCACTGTTCCCGACGACGTGCTGCCCGCCCTTGTCGCCGGGCTCGCGGCCACCGAGGCGCCGTACGCCGGGCGGCTGGTGATGCACGCGAGCGGCGCTCACGGCACGAGCGTGCTCGACCCAGCCACCAGGGCCGGCGCGCTGCCGCTCGCGCTGCACCCGGTGATGACCTTCACCGGGCGCGAGGACGACGTGGACCGGATCAAGGGTGTCTGCTTCGGGGTGACCGCGCCGGAACCGCTGCGCGCGGCCGGCGAGGCTCTTGTCATCGAGATGGGCGGCGAGCCGGTGTTCATCGCGGAGCAGGACCGCCCGCTGTACCACGCCGCGCTCGCATTCGCCGCCAACCACCTGGTCACCCTGGTCGCCGAGGCGGCGACGCTGCTGCGCGACGCGGGCGCGGAGAACCCGAACCGAATGCTCGGCCCGCTGCTCGGCGCCGCGCTCGACAACGCGCTCCGGTTCGGCGACGCGGGACTGACCGGTCCGGTAGCCCGCGGCGACGGCAGTACGGTAGCCGCGCACGTGGCGGCCATCGCGGCGGCGGAGCCCGGCGCGCTGCCCGCTTACCTCGCGCTCGCCCGGCTGACCGCCGACCGGGCGCTCGCTGCGGGAATGCTGAGCGCGAGCGACGCAGAGCGCCTGCTCGACGTGCTCGGAGACCGCCGATGATCGTGGCCAGGACACGGGCCGAACTGGCGGCTGTGTTGGCAGAGCTGGGACGGCGCGCCCGATACGATGGCGGAGCCATCGGGCGCGCCTCGGGGGGTACGAATACTCCAATTTTGCGTTCGGCCGAGGAAATTGCTGAGCAGCATGGGCAAAATTGGAGTATTCGCCCGGGGGGTCGTCCCCCCGGGGGACCAACTGTGCTGGTGCCCACCATGGGGGCGCTGCACGACGGGCACCGGGCGCTGCTGCGCCGGGCGCGCGATCTTGCGGGGCCCGGCGGCGTGGTGGCGGTCTCGATCTTCGTCAACCCGCTCCAGTTCGGCCCGAATGAGGACCTGGACAGTTACCCGCGCACGCTCGACGCGGACCTGGCCGACTGTCAGGCGGAGGGTGTCGACCTGGTCTTCGCGCCCTCGGTCCGCGAGGTGTACCCGCAGGAGCAGCTCATCAGGGTCGACCCTGGGCCGACCGGGCAGATTCTTGAGGGCGAGTTCCGTCCCGGGTTCTTCCACGGCGTACTGACCGTGGTGCTCAAGCTGTTCAGCCTGGTCCGCCCGGACATCGCCGTGTTCGGGCAGAAAGACGCGCAGCAGCTGGTGCTCGTGCGCAGGATGTGCGCCGACTTCGGGCTCGGGATAGAGATCGAGGGGGTGCCGACGGTGCGGGCCGCCGACGGGCTGGCCCTGTCGAGCAGGAACAAGTACCTGTCCCCCGAGGAGCGGGCCGTGGCACCGGTGCTCTACCGGGCGCTCTCGGCGGGCGCGGCGGCCTCCGAGGCCGGGCCGGCCGCGGTCCTCGCCGCCGCGCGGGCGGTGCTTGACCACGCCACGCTTCACGGCGGCACCGCGCTTGACGGGACCGGGCGAACGCAGCCCGCGGGCACGTCGCCGCGCGTGGACTACCTCGCGCTCGTCGACGCGCGGAGCTATGCCCCCGTTCGGCTTGATGATCTTGATTTTCACGGCCCGGCCGTGCTCGCCACCGCCGCGCGGGTGGGCACCACCAGGCTCATCGACAACGTGACAGTGGGATTCGGGACGGAGCGGCATGCTGCTGACGATTGACATCGGGAACACCAACATGGTGCTCGGCGTGTTCGACGGGGACACCATCGTCGAGCACTGGCGGATCGCGACGGTGCCGGACCGGACGGCGGACGAGATCGCGGCCCTGCTGTACGGCCTGCTCGCCCGGTCCACCGTGATCAAAGAGTCGGACCTGGCGGGGATCTCGCTGTGCTCCACAGTGCCGTCTGTGCTGCACGAGATGCGCGAGATGTGCCGCCGGTACTACCCTGACGTGCCTGCTGTGATCGTGGAGCCGGGCGTGAAGACCGGGGTGCCGATCCGCATGGACAACCCCAAGGAGGTCGGCAGCGACCGCATCATGAACTCGCTCGCCGCCGTGCACCTGTACGGCGGGCCGGCGATCGTCGTGGACTTCGGCACGTCGACCAACTTCGACGCGGTGAGCGCGAAGGGCGAGTTCGTCGGGGGGGCGCTCGCGCCCGGTATCGAGATCTCCGTGGACGCGCTGTCGCGGCGCGCGGCGCAGCTGCTCAAGGTGGAGCTGACCAGGCCGCCGCGGGTCGTCGGCAAGAACACGGTCGAGGCACTGCAGTCGGGGATCGTGTACGGATTCGCCGGGCAGGTCGAGGGGATCGCGCGGCGGATGGCGCTCGAGCTGTCACCTGACGACCCGGGCGCGGTGACGGTGATCGCCACCGGCGGGCTCGCACCGCTGGTGATCGAGGAGGTGCCGATCATCGACGCGCACGAGCCGTGGCTCACGCTGATCGGGCTGCGGCTGGCGTGGGAGCGGAACGCGGGGACCAGCCTGCGCACGGACGGCGTCCGCGCCGACGGCGACGCCGCAAACGATGTGCCCCAGGTGAGCGATCCCCGGTAGCCTTCGGTCGTGGTTGACGACAGCTATCTCCCGGGGGGACGACCCCCCGTACCCCCCGCGGCAGG
>CAZORE010000208.1:0-9083 GCA_964581815.1 uncultured Streptosporangiaceae bacterium
CGCGGTCGGCGGCCGGAGGCACTACTTTTAGGCCCTGCGCCTGAAATCTGCGCTATGTATCTCCCGCTCGCGACAAACGCGCCGAACGGAATGATCTGCGTGCCACCGCTAAACGGGGGCGGAACGGCTTGAGGGCGCTCAGAGTCGGCGATCAGCGCGGATGAGGTGCGTGCGGGGCAGTCCTATCGTCAGCCCCGGCGGAGGTTCTGTACTGGGAATTTGGGTCATGAAAGGCGAGTCTGCTCGTGGGGAAGTTTTCGCTGGCCGGTGATGCCGGTCAGCGACTCTCCTCGTGCAAGACCGGTTAGCCGACGCTAAGTGGGCGGGCCGGGCACCAGGTACCGGAAGCCGAGAGGCACGAGTGTCCCGCGGTCGATGGGCCATGGGTCGTAGACGTGCTTCTCGCCGCCTGTGGCGATGACGCTTCCGTCTTGCGAGCGTTCGACGATGATGTTGCTGAGGATGAACAAGGCAGCATCCGGTTACTCGCGGGCGCGCCTGACTTCGTTGGGCGTGAGGATCACCGGGCAATCTCGTCAGCGAGGAGGGCGGCATCTTCGGCTGGAGTATGGCCTTGATCAGCTAGAGCGTCTGGTCGAAGCGCTGCCACCGCTGCTCGAACGGCACGCCCACCGCGTCGTAGTCGGCCTTGGACGAACCCGGTCCGACACCGTACCGGCCGTTGGTGCGTGACGGAACCGCTCGCGGCCGATGCAGAGCTGACCATCCTGCTCACGTCCGTGGTCGGCTGCAGGGCAGGAGGCCAATCAGGAAGCTGATCGTCCGGGACCGTCTCTATGGTCAGGGTGTGAGAGCCCGCTGATGCCGCGCGTGATCGCAGCGCCAAGACGAAGGGATGCTGACGTGGACATCGTGCTGATCGCTGGCTTGTGGCTGGAGGAGTCGGCCTGGGCCGGGGTCGCTGCCCGCCTCGGCGAGTGCGGTCACCGCCCGGTCCCGGTCGCGCTGCCCGGCCAGGGTGACGGCAGCACGTCGGCGACGCTCGCGGACCAGGTGGCCGCCGTGCTCGCCGCCGTCGACTCGGCCGAGGGCCGGCCGATGGTGGTGGGGCACTCCGCGGCCAGCACCCTGGCCTGGCTCGCCGCTGACGCCCGCCCAGATAAGGTCGCCAAGGCCGTCTTCATCGGGGGCTGGCCCGCCCCCGACGGCCAGCCGTACTTCGACGGCCTCCCGGTCAAGGACGGCGCCGTGCCCTTCCCGGGCTGGGACGAGTTCGAAGGACCGGACTCCGCCGACTTGGACGACGCCGCAAGGCGGGCCTTCACGGCGAGGGCAATCCCGGTTCCCGAGGGGGTCGCCAGCGCGGTGGTCAGGCTGGCCGACCCGCGCCGTTACGCCGTCCCCGCGGTACTGATCTGCCCGGAGTTCACCCCCGCCCAGATCAGTGAGCTGATCAGCCAGGGCGAGCTCCCTGAACTGGCGCAGATCAGGAACCTCTCGCTGGTCGACATCGACACCGGCCACTGGCCGATGCTCACCGCGCCGGCGGAACTCGCCCGCCTCATCGACCAGGCCGCCGCGGGGCCGTGAGCGAATCGGACGACGGCAGGCGTCAAGGCCGCCCAGAATTGGCTGAACTGTACTCAGACAAGCTGCCCATCTGACCAGCCGGAAAGTGCTCGTAATCGGCAGCACACTCACGACGGCCGATTCAGGGAGCACGCCCGCGGCTTGCGTAACGAGCCCTCGTGGCCAGCGGTGCTGCCTGTACCGGCTCCGAATTGGTGGCCTGTGAACTGGCCCGCCATTGACGCGGGGCCGGTTCCGGGGTCGCGCACGACGGGAATCCGCGGTCACCGGGCTGCAGTGCCTGCTCACACCGAGGGCGGCCTGCGGAACCGGTCGCTCACCCAGCGGCCGGGCGCGGTGAGTGCGATCCACAGCGGATTGCTGATGACCACGAGGAGCAGGGAGGCTCGTGCGGGCAGGTGCACCGCCACGGCGGAAGCCGGCCGGTCACCGTGACGGATAACGGCCGCCGGCCCGGCAGCGGCGCTCAAGCGCACTCGCCGCATCACATACCGGTTCACGGGCTCCCCGGCCACCAGGATCACCGGGGACAAAATGATCGTCAACGGCCACACGGCGAGGGAGACAGCCGGCTGAGCGGCTGGCCATGCGTGCTTCATCCAGCCAGCATAGGACCGCCGACTGCCGACGAGAAAGACGGTTAACATCCTGCTGGCACGCTCGGCCGGAACTCGGATCAACATGATTTGGCAGTGTGTGACCACCCGCCGACTGGTGCGAGCTTCCAGGAATTTGCGCTCTGGCCGGCACCGCAGCATCAAGGTCAGTTACCGGCGATGGTCCTGGGCTGGACGCGGGTGCGGCGGTAGGCGCGTCGCTAGGTGCTTGCCTCGGGTGTAGCGCTGGACAAACTGATGCACGATAGCGGGCGGCCAGGTCACGTTGCTGCGGTAGGCCTCCGCCTTCAGTTCGGCGGCTTGCCCGGGTTCGAAGTAGCCGGCGTGCTTGTAGACGTCGATCCGGGTACAAAGGCCCGTTGCGTCCAGTTCGGGATGGAACTGTGTGGCATAGACGTGGGAGCCGATCCGGAACGCCTGCACAGGGCAAGCGGGGGACTTGGCAAGCAGGACGGCGTGGCGCGGCAGCACGCTAATTGCCTCTTTGTGGCCGGTGAACGCGTCAAAGGTCGTGGGGAGCCCGCTCAGCAGCGGGTCCTGCCGGCCTTCACGGGTGAGCGTGACCGGAACGGGCCCGACCGGTTCGGCGTACTGCCGGTCCACCGTTGCGCCCTGGTGGGCGCCGAGAGTCCCGATGCCGTAGCAGGCCCCCAGAAACGGGAAGTCCGCATCGATCACCTGGTCAAGCAGTCGGCGCAGGTCTGCCTCGACCCGCCGCTGCACCGGCGACTTCAGCTCCGCGGGGTCGGTGGTGTTGAACGGCCCGCCGCCGAGGAAGATCCCTGACCAGTCCTGCAGGTCGAGGCCGCCCAGAGCCCGCTGCTCCAGCCGGCGCCGGCGCAAGTCACATTCGCGCAGGCCTGCGCACGCCAGGAACGCCTCGTACTCGTTATCCGCGGCGGCATCCTCAGCGCGGATGGCCAGCAACAGGAACGGCTTCACCAGTTCACTTTAGTGAGTTCAGGTCCTCAGCTGATATCAGGCTTGCTGCGACACCCTGGTCCCGCCAGGCTCAGGCGCGGCCGCTGGCCGCCCAGGCGACGGCGGTGACCTCTACCGCGGCGGTCGGCAGCAGCTTCCGGCACTGCCCGCGAAGCTCCGCTCGGCGATCCGGGGTCAGGGAAGCCACGTACGCTCCTGCCGGGCCGACGCCGAGCGTGAACGGCTGCCACCAGTCGTCGAAGCTGGCGTGCCGGACGCGGACACTCAGCGTGGTCACCTGCGTCCTGCCCAGCCCGGCCTGCGTGAACAGGCTGGACAGATGGCCTTCGCGGACGCCGGCGAGGTCCGACTCGCCAGGTGCGGCCGGGTCCAGCTCGCGGACGGCGGACCAGAACGCGGCCAGTGGCCCGCGGTCGCCCGCGTGGTCCCACACGCATGCCGCGACGGTTCCGCCGGGCCGGGTGACCCGGCGCATCTCCCGCAGTCCCTGCACCGGGTCGGACATGAAGTGAACGACCAGCTGCGCCAGCGTGATGCCGAACGTGCCGTCAGGGAACGGCATCTGCTCGGCCGCTGACTGCCGGACATCCACCCCCGGCAGCCGTTCCCGCACCGCGGCCGCGAACGACGCCGACGGTTCCACGGCGCTGACCGACTCCGCGCCGACCCGGTTCACCAGCTCAGCCGTCAGCGCGCCGGGCCCGCATCCCACATCCAGCACCCGCTGGCCGCGACGGACCCCCGCCAGGTCGGCGAACTGCGCCGCCAGCGGCTCGGAGTACCGCCCCATGAACTGCAGGTAGGCGCCGGGGCTGACATCGAAGCTCACCCGGGCAAACTACCGCGCCGGAGGCCAGCGACGTTCCGTCCCCGGGGAAATGGCCCGGGCACAACGTTGCCTGCCCGCGGACGCGGGTAGTCAGTCGCGGAGGAGGTTGGCGACCCGTTCGGCTGCGGTGAGCTCCGGGGGCTCGAACGGTCGCTGGGTCAGTTCCTCGGCGAGGAGGATGTAGCGGGCTGCGGTCGCGATACGGACCTCGTCGGTCAGGATGGGGGCCTGTCCGTCGCCGCGGAACCCTCGCTCTGCCACCCACTCTCGCAGCGGCTCCTTGTCGAGTGCCCGCTGGTCCTTGTCCTTACGGAAGAGCTCGTCGTAGCTGTCCGCGTACCAGTAGCGCGAGCTGTCAGGCGTGTGCACCTCGTCGATGAGCACGATCTCGTCACCGAGGAGGCCCAGCTCGTACTTCGTGTCGGCCAGGATCAGGCCGCGCCGGGCCGCGAGTTCGGTGCCCCGGGCGAACAGGCGGAAGCAGACGTCGGCGCACCGGTCGAACAGGTCCGCGGTCACCAGGCCCCCGGCGATCGCTTCGTCGCGGCCAAGGTTCCGGTCACGGGCTTCGAACTTGGTCGTCGGGGTCAAGATCGGAGCCTCCAGCCGCTCGTTCTTGCGCAGTCCTTCGGGCAGCAGGTTGCCGGCGATGTTCCGCGCGCCCGCCTCGTAGCTGGACCACAGCGATGTCTTCGTCACGCCCGTGATGTAGCCACGGACGACGAATTCAAGCGGCACCGGAGCGCACTCGCGGACGCGCACGACGTTGGGGTCAGGGACCTCCAGGAGGTGATTCGGGACGATGTCGGAGGTGGCGCCGAACCAGTAGTCCGCTATCTCGTTGAGGACCTGTCCCTTGAACGGGATCGTCCCGAGGAGCCGGTCGAACGCCGACAGCCTGTCGGTGGTCACGATGGTGCGGACGTCGCCGTCGACGTAGCTGTCACGCACCTTGCCCTCGTAGCGGACACCGAGGTGACCGAGGTCCGTTCGGTCGAGCGTGCCCAGCAGTTCCCTGGCAAGCCTCTCGTCTGTGAGCACTAGCCTCCCTGGCCCGGTCCGCAGCGGTGACGTCATGACGCCTTCCCTTTCGATCATCCGGTCCATTACGTCGACCCGGCCAGCCGCCCGCCGGGCATCCTCCGCCAGGCGCCGGCGGTGCTCAACCAGCCGCGCCTGCCGCGTGCCCCGGTCAGTGGCGTCGACGACGGCGGCGACATCCTCTAGCGGCATGCCGACGTCCCGCAATGCGGCCAGGGCGCGCGCTCGCGGCAGCTGGCGCAGCCGGTAGCGGCGGTAGCCGGTGCGGTCATCGACCTCGGCCGGCACGAGCAGGCCGACCTGGTGGTAGTGCCGCAACGTCTCAACCGTCAGCCCCGACAGCTGCGCGAACGCGCCGACACCGACTAGCTCACCTGAGTCCACACCAGCAATATCCAACCCTCGGCCGCCCCAGAGTCAAGGCGCGACCGCTCGTGTTCCAGCGGCGCAGCCTGGTTCGGGTGGTGCCGGTGAGGGGCGCCCGTGCTCAGGTGCCGCAGTAGGTGACGTACGGGGCGCAGCTCACGGGTGCCGGACCGGCGTAGTCTTCCCAGCCGGGCCGCTCCTCGAATGGACGGGAGACGACGTCCGCGAGACGGCGGAAGGGCCCCATCTCGCCCTCGGCCGCCGCAGCAAGCGCCTCTTCGACGCGGTGATTGCGCGGGATGTAGACGGGGTTGACCCGGTCCATCGCGGCAGCCACCGCGGCACGGTCCGCGGGCAGCAGGACATCGCGGCGGGCGGCCCAGGCATCGAAAGGCTCCGGCTGCGTGAACAGCGTCCGCGCGGTGCCGGCGGACAGCGCGCGGAAGAAACGCGTGAAATCGACCGTCTGCAACCGCAACAGCTTCAGGACGTCCTCCGCCAGCGCCTGGTCCGGCGCGGGGATCCCGAGCTTCGCCGCCATGCCCTCGGCCCAGTGACGCTCGTAGGCGGCAGTGAACCCGTTCAGCACCTCCGTGGCCGCCTCAACAGCGGCCTCGCTGTTGTCGTCGAACAGCGGCAGCAGGGCCTCCGCCAGCCGGGCCAGGTTCCACTGCAGGATGTGCGGCTGGTTGCCATAGGCGTAACGGCCGCGCTCGTCGATGGAGCTGAACACCGTGGCCGGGTCGAACGCGTCCATGAACGCACACGGGCCGTAGTCGATGGTCTCGCCAGAAATCGTCGTGTTGTCGGTATTCATAACCCCGTGGACGAACCCGGCCAGCATCCACCGGGCCACGAGCCACGCCTGCGCCTGGACCACGCGCCGGTACAGGTCCAGGTAGCGGTTCGGGGCGCCGGCGGCCTCCGGGTAGTGACGGGCGATGGCGTAGTCGGCGAGGGCACGCAGCAGGTCACGGTCCCCGGACGCGGCAGCGTACTGGAACGTGCCCACGCGCAGATGGCTCGCCGCTACCCGAGCCAGCACCGCGCCCGGCAGCACCCTTTCCCGGATCACCCGCTCGCCCGTGGCGACCACCGCGAGCGCCCGCGTGGTGGGAATACCGAGGCTGTGCATGGCCTCGCCGATGACATACTCGCGCAGCATCGGGCCCACCGCGGCCTTGCCGTCAGCGCCCCGGGAGAACGGGGTGCGCCCGGACCCTTTGAGATGAAGGTCGCGACGGCGCCCCTTCATATCGATCACCTCGCCGAGCAGCAGCGCGCGCCCGTCCCCGAGGCGGGGCGAGTAAACGCCGAACTGGTGGCCGGCGTAGGCCTGGGCGACCGCCGTGACCCCATCCGGGGCCTGCCCGGCTAGCAGCGCGACGCCCGCCGGCTCCCGCAGCTCCGCAGGATCGACGCCCAGCTCGAGCGCCAGCTCTTCGTTGAGCGCCAGCAGCTCGGGGCCGGGCGCCGGGGCCGCCGTCCACGGCACGGAGAGGCCGGGCACCTCGCGGGCGTAGGAATCCTCGAACCGGAACAAGGTCGACGCAACAGTCATGCCTCCGAGACTACGGGCCTGCCGGTGCCCGGCAAGTCCCTGCTCACGCTTTGCCGGGCGTCTGCCCCACCCGCAAGCGTCTATGGGATCAGCATGTCAAAACGGGGCAACCTCAGAAGCGAAGAATCGGCGCTTGGGGAGACGTCCAACTGGCAGCAGGCTGTAGCTGTACCGGTAGAGGATCGCTGCCAGGGAGGCAAGCCAGTGGAGCTGATTGTCGAGGATGCCGAGTTCGTTACGATGGCCCCGGGCGGCCGGGCCGGGAGCATGCTGGTGCGCGATGGCCGGATCGCCGCGATCGGCCCGGCCGGCGCGGTACGCGCCGCGGCGGGACCTGCCGCGGCGGTGGTGCGCCTGGATGGTGCCACGGTGGTCCCTGGCCTGATCGATGCCCACTGCCATGTGATGGACATCGGTTACCTGGCGGCGGGCGCGGACTGCAGCCAGCCGGCGGCGCCGGACATCGCGGCGGTCCAGGCCCGGCTGCGCGCGGCCGCAGCCGGGACGCCGCCGGGGTCGTGGGTGACGGGCAGCGGGTACGTGGAGTACAAGCTCGCCGAGCGGCGGCACCCGACCCGCGCGGACCTGGATGCGGCCGTGCCGGACCGCCCGGCGGTGGTCTACCACACGTCGCTGCACGCGTGCGTGCTCAACTCGGCGGCGCTGGCCGAGGCCGGGTTCGCCGATGGCCAGCCGGACCCGCCCAACGGCGCGCTCGGCCGCGACGGGCAGGGCAGGCTGACCGGCCTCTTGCTCGAGGGGCCGATGTTCCGGGTGTTCGGCCGCCGGCTCCGGTACGACCTGGCGCGCATGGACGCGGCCGGGCGGGCGCGGGTCGTGCGGCGCGCCGGGCAGCGGCTGGCGGCGCTGGGCATTACCGCGGCCTGTGACGCGGACATGCGCTGCCAGACGCTCGCCGCCTACGCCGAGGCCGACGACGCCGGGGTCCTTGCCCAGCGGGTCTACGGCCTGACCGTGCACGATGAGATCGACGAACTGGCCAGGTCGGGCCTGCAGGGCCGCCGGTCGGGGCGACTGGCGGCGCAGGCCGTGAAGATCTGGGCCGACGGCGGCATGAGCAGCCGGACCGCGGCCATCGGCGGAACCTACCCGGTGCCGCCGTACGGCTCGGGCATCTTGTACTTCGAGCCGGCCGAGCTCACCGCGATGGTGCGCGATTTCGCGGCCCGCGGCCTGCAGGTCGCCGTCCACGCCCAGGGCGACCGGGCCATCGGCATCGTGCTGGACGCGTACGCGGCCGTCCTGGCCGGCACGCCGGGAAACCCACGCCGGCACCGCATCGAGCACGGCGGCGCCATGTACCCGGCGCTGGCCGCGCGGGCGGCCCAGCTGCGGGTCCCCGTCGTCAGCCAGCCGGGGTTCCTGTCCGGCCTGGGCGACGGGTTCGCCGAGGCATTCGGCGGCCAGGCGGACCAGCTGTACGCGTTCCGGTCCTGGCAGCGCGCCGGGATCACGGTCGCCGGCTCCTCCGACGCCCCGGTCATCACGCCCGACCCGCTCACCGGGATCCGCGACGCCATCCTCCGCCGCACCGCCGCGGGCCGGGTCATCGGCCCGGACGAGCGGCTGGCCGCCCGCGACGCCCTGGCCCTGTACACCACAGGGGGCGCGTACGCCATGCACCGCGAGGCCGAGATCGGCTCGCTCGAGCCGGGCAAGCTCGCGGACTTCACCGTCCTGGACCGCAACCCGCTGCGCACCGACCCCGAGCAGATCACCGCCATCCAGGTACTAGCCACCGTCGTCGACGGAATACCGACCTACCAGGCAGGAACCATCACCTTCCCGGATAGCAGGCCACCAAGCTGACACGCGGCAACGCGTCCCTGCTACCCCGGAGCCGTGGGAGACGATAGCCACGGGAACCTTCCCAGGCGAGGGTACCGGTAGGTGTCGCCGGCCCTCGGTCGCGGCGTCGAGGTAACCGGGCCCACCTGGCCGGCCACGGACGGTATTGCACCGGTGGGCGCTGCCGGGGACGATACCCGCGTGAGAGTCACAACGCGCGCCGCGGCCGTGATCGCCACCGCGGGCATCGCCAGTGCCGCCTACCAGCACGCCGCAGACGCAGCCGACCGGCGCCGTTACCCGCCGCCAGGCCGGCTAGTCGACGTCGGCGGGCGCCGTCTTCACCTCTTGGCCATGGGCGAGGGAA
>CAZORE010000209.1:0-8813 GCA_964581815.1 uncultured Streptosporangiaceae bacterium
CACCCGGGTCCCCGACGAGGTGACCGAGTTTCCGTCGGCGGACGTGCCAGCGGCGGCCCCGGCGCCGGAGGCGGCCCGGGCCGCTGGCCGCCGTTAGGCGCATTGCATCTTCTACCCGAGGCAACCACGCAGAATCCATCGGGCTGCACCGTATCCAGACATTCGCAGTCGCGATGTTTACCCGTCCGTTCTGGACGCCGGGCGGCTGGCTCGGTGATTATGAGCTAGTTGGTGCGGATGCTCGACTCGCCGAAGCGAGGTGCGCGTGGCAGCGGTGCAGGGACTTATCCAGGCACGTGAACTGACGAAGCGGTACGGCGACAAAGTGGCGGTCGACCACCTGTCCTTCGACGTCGAGCCGGGGATGGTCACCGGCTTTCTCGGCCCGAACGGGGCGGGCAAGTCAACCACGATGCGGCTCATCACCGGCCTCGACCGGCCGGACACCGGCACGGCGACGATCGGCGGACGCGCCTATGCCCAGCTGGTCAGGCCGCTCACCGTGGTCGGCGCGCTGCTCGAGGCGCGCAGCCTGCACCCGGGGCGCAGTGCCCGCGACCACCTGCTGTTCCTCGCCCAGACCCAGAACATCCCGGCCCGCCGGGTCGAGGAGGTGCTCGACCTGGTCGGGCTGCTTGAGGTCGCCCGCAAGCGGGCCGGCGGCTTCTCGCTCGGCATGACGCAGCGGCTCGGCCTCGCGGCGGCGATGCTCGGCGATCCCCCGGTGCTGCTGCTCGACGAGCCGGGCAACGGGCTTGACCCGGAAGGCATCCGCTGGGTCCGCAACTTCATGCGCGAGCTCGCCGCCAATGGCCGGACCGTCTTCGTGTCCAGCCACCTGATGAGCGAGATGGCGGTCACCGCCGACCGCCTCGTGGTGATCGGCCGGGGCCGGCTGATCGCCGACACCTCGACCCAGGAGTTCATCCAGCGCAGCTCGGAGCGCTCGGTGCTGGTCCGCACGCCCGGCCATGAGCGGCTCCGCGAGCTCATTGCGGCCGAGGGCGGCACCGTGCGGGACGGCAGCGGCGCCGACGACGGCGCCATGGTCGTGACCGGGCTGCCCGCCCCCCGGATCGGCGAGCTCGCCGCGTCCGACGCGCTCGTGCTGCACGAGCTCACCCCCCAGCTGCCCTCGCTCGAGGAGGCGTTCATGGAGCTGACCGCGGACAGCGTCGAGTACGGCAAGGCGGGCACGCCATGACGGCCGGCCTGCTCACCGCCGAGTGGACGAAGATCCGCTCCGTTCGCTCCACCCTCTGGTCTCTCTTCGCGTTCGTGGCCCTGGCGATCGGCTTCAGCACGCTGATCGCGAGCGTCGTGTCCCGGCAGTGGAACGCCCCGGGCAACCACGCGAACCACGTCACGCTCCTCACGGACCCGACCGCGCTGATCTTCGGCGCCGGGTTCGGCCTCGGCCAGCTCGCCCTCTGCGTGCTCGGCGTGATCGTGATCAGCAGCGAGTACTCGACCGGGGCGATCCGCGCGTCGCTGCTCGCGGTGCCGAAACGGCTGCCGATGCTGGCCGCCAAGGCCGCGGTGTTCGCCGCCATCGACCTCGTGGCCAGCGCGGTCACCGTGTTCGCGGTGTTCTTCATCAGCACCGCGATCCTGCGCAGCCACGTATCGATCACGCTCGGCCAGCCGGGCGTCACCCGCGCGTGCATCGGCGGGGTGCTCTACCTGACCGTCCTCGGCCTGTTCTCGCTCGCCATCGGCGGCCTCATCAGGCACATGGTTGGCGCGATCGCCACCGTGATCGCCCTGGTCCTTGTCGTGCCGCCGCTGATCTCGCTGATCCCTGGCACGATCGCCAACCACGTCCACGGGTACCTGCCGACCGTCGCCGGCCAGGTAGTCGCGCAGACCAGCCAGCAGCCAGCTGACGTGCTGTCGCCCTGGCAAGGGTTCGGCGTCTTCTGCCTGTGGACCGTGGTCCTGCTCGCCGCCTGCGCCTACCTGCTGGTCCGCCGGGACGCCTAGCCCTGACGGCAGCCTGCGTCCACGACGAGCTGCCCGGCCGGGGTCCGGCGGACGCGCCGGACGCGCGGCACGAGCGCGACGGCCGCGCAGGGGGCCGACCCGAGGGCCGCCGCGGCGACCAGCACCGGGGTGAAGCCGGCCCACGACGCCAGCGGCCCCACGACCAGCCAGCCGGCCGGCATGATGACCAGGGAGGCGAACCAGTCGTAGGCGCCGACCCGCGCGCGGACCTGGTCCGGGATCAGTTCCTGCATGGCGGTGAACCACACGCTGTTCCCCACGATCATCGTGAAGCCGAACACTGCCTGCGCCGCCGCGTTCAGCAGCACTGAGCCGGAGAACGCCAGGGCGAGCAAGGGCAGGGCAATGCCGGCCATGAGCAGGTCCGCCGCCACGAGCGGCCGCCGCGGCCTGACCCGCAGGCCGGCGATGCCGCCGGCGACCGCTCCGGCCCCCCAGGCGGCGGACAGGGCACCCCAGGCGGGAGCACCGCCGAGCGAGCGCGCCGCGATGACCGGGCCGAGCACGAAGATGGCCGGGACGACGAAGTTGCCGCAGGCATGGGCGAGCAGGTTGATCCAGTACCAGGGCCGGACGGCGAGCTCATGCCAGCCTTCGGCTAGATCGGCGTGGAACGGCCGGGGCGCCGGGACCGGCCGGGGCGGGACCCGCAGTCGCGCCAGGCAGGCGAGGCTGACGAAGAAGGAGGCGGCATCGGCGGCGAACAGCCAGCCCGGCCCGAGGGCCGCGATCAGCACGCCGCCCGCGGCGGGCCCGGCCACGCTGAAGAAGCTTCCCGGCAGGCCGAGCAGGCTGTTGGCCTGCTGTAGCTGCTCAGCCGGCACGGTCTCGGGCACCAGGGCGGTCGAGGCGGGATCGAAGAACGACGACGCCGCCCCGTACAGTGCTCCCCCGGCGGCGAGTTCCCAGGTGTGCGCGTGCCCGCCCAGCAGCAGGGCCGCGAGGGCCGCCTGAACCACGCCGCGCACGCCGTCGGCGGTCAGCATCACGTACTGCCGCCGCAGCCGGTCGGCCCACACCCCGCCGACCAGCAGGAAAGCGACCCGGGCGACGGTCTTGACCGCGAGCACGACGCCGATGGCGGACGCGGTCCCGCCGACGTGCAAGATCGCGAAGATCAACGCGATCTGCACCACCGCGTCGCCGAGCGCGGAGGTGGCGGAGCCCGCCCACATCAGCCGGAAGGGGCGGCTGGCCAGCGGCCGCAGGACGCCGGCGACCCGCGAGCGCCGGGCGGATGCGCTGGTCGCCTGGGACGGGGGGCAGAAACCTGCCGGGGATGGCCGGGAGCGGCCTGCATCGGTCACGGCAGGCTAGCTTGCCCGGCGGCCGCGCGGGCACCTAGAGTTTCGGCGGGAGGCGAAACATGGGCGTGTGGCTGGTCAGCGCCGACGTGCTGGCCGCGAGCCGGTTCACGACCTCACCGCTGATCGAGACGGTCAACGCGCTTGGCGTGCTGGCGGCCCGGAACCCCCAGCCGTGGGAGCGGGACTGGCTGGCCCGCCACCGTCAGGCGTTCCGTGACCGGCTCCAGGGCGACCCGTTCAGCACGGCGCTGGCCCGGGGCATGCAGTCCGGCGAGTGGCTCCCAGTTGACCTCAGCGCGCCTCCGCGCCCCGGCGACGTCACGTTCGACCAGGAACTTGACCGGGTGCGGAGCGTCCCGCCGCGGGTCGCCAAGTTCGACCTGGCCCAGTCGGCCGGGGGACGGCTACCGGACGCGCTCGACGTTAGCGACCCGGCCGGCGCCTTCGCCGACCTGCTGCAGTGGATATGGGATCACGCCGTCGGGGCGGACTGGCCGCGCAGGAAACGCAAGTACGAGGCCGATATCGTCAGCCGCATCACCGTGCTCGGCCAGCGCGGCTGGGCCGCCGCCATCGGCGGGCTCGCGCCAGAGGTCCGCTGGCTCGGCGACGGGCAGCTGCAGATCACCGTCAAGGACCACCCGCCGATCGACCTGAGCCGCGCCGAGCTCATGTTCATCCCCAGCAGCCTGCGGGACTGGCGGGTCGCCTGGGAATACCCGGCGAGGTTCGCGGTCGTCTACCCCGCGGCCGGAATGCTCGCCGGCTCCGCCGCCCCCCTGGCGCCGGCCCCGCTACGGCGGCTACTCGGGCCGACCAGGGCGCAGATCCTGCTCCTGATCGGCACGCCCATCACCACCACGCAGCTGGCGGCCGTCACCGGGCTCGCGCTCGGGACCATCGGGGACCACCTGCGCGTACTGTCGGACGCGGGGCTGGCCGAACGGCACCGGTCCGGCGTGCACGTCCTATACCACAGGACGCCGGGTGGCAGCCAGCTGCTCGGCCTGCCCGCTAACACGGGTCGTTCGCGTTGAGAAGATTCCCCGTGCTGTACCAGATGGGCGTGGCCCCGTTCAGGTCGAGCGTGGCACTGGCGTCCTGGCGCCCCTGGAACAGCACCCGGTAGCGCTTCTCCCGGAGGGCGCCGGCGCACGCGACGGGCACGCTCGGAACATCGCTGAGGCAGATCGCGGCGCCCGCCGCCAGCTGGTCCGGCGAGAGCCAGGCCGGGGGCGACTTCAGGGTCACGATGTGCTGGAAATCGGGATCGCGGGCGATGTAATGCTCGAGGTGCGCCTCGCCGCCCCGCCCGAACAACAGGTACGTCAGGTGCGACGGGCGAGGAATGTTGAAGTCGAAATGACGGAAGTGGACGACCTCGCGCACCTCAAGCGGCACGTTCGCGGCGAACGGGGATCCGACCGGCGCGGCGTCGGCGTTCGAGTAATCCTCGTAGACGTCGACCTGGAAAGAGCGGAGCGTCCCCGCCTTGATCTGCGGAAGCGTGTACAGCTTGGCGCTGTTCACGAGGTTCCATGGCGTGCGGCGGGGTCCTGCCTGGCGGGCGCGGTAGCCCCGCATGACGACGTCCGGCAGTTCCACTCGGAGAATCACCTGGTACATGTGCTTCTCTTCGGTGAACATCGGCATGTGGGACACGTAGAGCGTCTTGCTGCCGAACATGAAGAAGTTATGGACACCCGGCGTGTCGACGATAGGACTGGAACTGGCCGCCGATGGCGCGCGCCGCGCGGCGCCGAGCAGTGGTGTCGTCGCGACCAGGCCGCCCGAGATGAGTAGGTGGCGCCTGGAGACGCCTGGCTGCTCAGTCATCTTTGTTTCCCCCTGGTTGCTCGATGATCTTCGCTTGTCGGGTTAATGGCCGTGCTCCTGGCGCGGTCACGGGGGGCCGCTGGCGCCGGGTTACCGGCTCCGGTGAACTGGAAAGCGGGTCCGGCGCAGGCGCTCCGCGGCCCGCCCGGCGCGGGCCGTCCCCGCCGGGGCGTCCTGCGACAGGTAGGCAAAGGCCGGCACCTGGCCTGGCGGGGGCGGGTTGACGACCCGGTGGCGGTAGAGAAAGGCCGGGTTGGCGGCATCCGCGCTGCACCCGCCGGCGCAGCCGGCCGGCTTGTTGGCGAACTTCCCAGGCGTGGAGGCAAGGCCGACGAGCTTCACGGTCATGTGCTCGCTCAGCTGGCCGCCGACGGAAATCGGAACGCCGCCGATGGTCACGTCGCTCACCCGGAAGCCCGCTCGTTCCGGCACCTCGAACACGGCCCGCTCGATGAGGCCGGGCCGGCCGCGTTCGATACGGAACCACGCCGGATCCACGGGCTGGCCACCGGGCCCGGCCCAGCCCATCATGTTCAGGTCGTTCATGTACAGGCCGACCGGATTGCGGAGGGTGATGGCGAAGCCCTGCGCCGCCAGCTCATTCACGCTCGCGCCGATGGTCGGGTCGCTGCACCGGTTGGGGCCGCCGTACTGGGCACAGCAGATCAGGGCGTCCGGATCAGACACGATCCGGCCGTTCGCGCCTGAGGCCCGCAGCACGGTCGCGTCCGCGCCGAGCAAGATCTCGGCGGACAGGGAGTTTGACGGCTGGGTCAGGTGCATGATCCCGTCGGTGGTGTTCCAGCGGTTGTAGGGGTTATAGGACCCCTTCGGGTACACCACAAGCGGGTTGCTTGAGCCGGGGTCGTCGACCAGGTCGACAGCGCAGATCAGGTCCTCGTACCGCACCTGCGGGCTGACGTACTCCCGGTACAGCTCAAGCAGCAGCTTGCGATCGCCAATGGTGGGGTAGGCCGGCTCGCCATTGAGGTTGAGCAGGGTGTCGCCGTGCAGTGCCTGCCAGTACTCAGGCGGCTCGGAAGTGAACGTGACCCGGCGGATGCCGCCGTCCGGGTCCCTGGTAACCCGCCACTCGCAGTACTCGTCCTGGGGCCGGTAATAGAGGTTCGCCCACTGGCCACCGTAGAAGTACCCACCGGGACCGCTCATCGACTGCGTCAGCGGGAGCGGGTGGTCGGCTATCGCGAGCGCGTGCGAGCGGCCCCAGCGGTTGCGCAGCGTCCCGGGAAAGCCGTTCCACACGATATCCTGCTCGACCGCCGGGCCGCTCGGATGGGTCGTGAGCTGGTTGTAGTACTGGCAAGGCTGGCCGTCGAGATCGTACTTCTCCGCCGCGACGGACTCGTCGAACCACCCGGAAACCGCGCGGCTCCATGCGGCCCGCTGCCCGGGAATCCGGTCGAAGTCCGTCATGAACCCGGGCGGGTCATATGCCGTGATCATCGCTTACCGGAATCCCGTGACGCAGGAATACGGAAATGCGCAAGCAATCGCGCCGTAAAGTTTGATATTTGACACTTAGATGGCAATTGCATTTACGACTCCCCCCTGTGCGTGAACGATGAACAATGTACACCGCCAGGCGGCGAACGAAATGCTAAACCTGAAAAGTGTGCTTTTCTTAGAAAGGCGAATGTAAGTCCGGGAAGAGGCCTACGGGTCATTGATTCCGGTGTGCCCGGTTGGGCGGCATAACGTACCGCGGGAGCGGCACGGAGCCGCTACTCGCACGCACAGCTCTTCACACGATGAGTGACGAGAAAAACGCATACCGTAGTAGCATCCCGCCATCGGTGGCCGTGGTGCCCGTGGACGGTGCGGGCAGCCACGCAGTTGGCCTTGTCTTGAGCAACCGGGGGGAAACAGGATGACTGAGCGGCCGGGCGTCTCCAGGCGCCGACTACTCATCTCAGGCGGCCTCGCCGCGACGGTGCCGTTGCGGCCCAGGGAAAGCGTCGATAATCCAGACTCCCCTCCTGGCCGGCCAGCGCGCGAGACGGCGTACACGGTTCCGGCCGGGACGGCGGCGGCGGGCCAGGGCCAGGCGCCCGAGGAGCCGTACCTCGACGGTGACGAGATCCAGGGGAACGTGGTGCCGGGCTTCATGAAGCCCTACATGGGGGTCCTCGCCCTGGGCATCGGCGACGTGGCCGGGGCCAAAAAGTGGCTGGCCGGCGTCGCGCCCCGGGTCACGACCCTGGCCGAGGCGATGCAGTCGCGCGCGAAGGTTCGCGCCCATCGCGGTCTCGGGCCCGAGCGCCTGCACCAGCTTGGCGCGCGGCCGCCCGGCATGAACGACGTCTGGCTGAATATCGCCCTGAGCAGCGGCGGGCTCTCGAGGCTGCTGAGCGGAGGCGACCATGCCGGGGACCTCGGCTTGTTCGCGGACCAGGGATTCCAGCGCGGGCTCGCGGCCCGGTCGTCGCTACTCGGGGATCCCGCTGACCCCTCCGCGGAGGGCAACCCCGCCAACTGGGTTTTCGGCGGCCCTGGCCGCGAGGCGGACGTGCTGCTGATCCTGGCCGCGGACTGCGAGAAGGCGGGCACGCGCCTGCTCGCCGAGGTGCGCGCGGAAGCGGCAGCGAGCGGACTCACCGTCCTCTACGAGGAGTCGGGGTACAAGCTGGGCGCGACCGGCATCGAGCACTTCGGCTTCCAGGACGGGATCTCCCAGCCGGGAGTGCGGGGCCGCCTGGCGGGTTTCCCCGGCGGTTACATCACCCCGCGGGCGATCGACCCCTCCAGCCGGCCCGATGCCTGGCTGTACGGCCTTCCCGGGCAGTACCTGGTGTGGCCGGGCGAGTTCGTGTTCGGCTACCCGCGCTCGGGCGCGGACCCGCTGATTCCCGGCCAGGTCAACCTGCCCGGGCCGGCCTGGAGCAGGAACGGCTCGTATCTCGTGTTCCGGCGGCTGCGCCAGGACGTGGCCGGCTTCCGTGCGTTCCTCGCGGAGTCCGCCCAGGCACTCTCCGTGCGGCCCGGATTCGAGGGGGTGACCCCCGAGTGGGTGGGGGCGCGGCTCGTGGGCCGCTGGCCGAGCGGCGCGCCGGTCGCCCGCGTCCCCTACGCGGACGACGCCGTGCTCGGGGTCGACCGGCTCGCCAACAACGTCTTCGGGTTCGCGGCCGACGCGGTGGAAGACCCGCTGGCGGCCGGGTTGAAGGCCGGGTACTGGCCCGCTGCGAAGGCAGACCCGGTCGGGCTCACGTGCCCGATGGCGGCGCACATACGCAAGGTCAACGCCAGGGAAGCCGCCAACGACCTCGGCGGGCGCCGGGCGTCGTTCAACCGCCGCATCCTGCGCCGGTCGCTGCCCTTCGGGTCACCCCTGGGGGAAGTATCCGGGCATGACCCGGACGACGGCAACCGCGGCCTGCTGTTCGCCTGCTATCAGGCGTCGATCGAGGACCAGTTTGAATTCCTCGCCAACGGGTGGATGGGAAGCGCGATGCGCCCGCGAAGCCCGGGTGGCTTCGACATGATGATCGGCCAGAACGGGATGCCGGGCGATGACCGGATGCGTAGCTGCACGGTATTCGGCCGGGGAGCGGTTCCGGCGACACTGACGACGATGAGCGATTTCGTCGTTCCCACCGGCGGCGGCTACTTCTTCAGCCCTTCGGTCAGCGCGCTAAAAGAGGTGCT
>CAZORE010000210.1:0-1115 GCA_964581815.1 uncultured Streptosporangiaceae bacterium
AGTGGAGTCACCCCTGCGCGCCGCAGCCCCGCGTCCACGGCCGTCGACCCGGTGGGCGGCTGGGCACGACCGGGAACCTTGAGGCCGCGGAGCGGGAGATCACCCATGCCATGCTGCGCTGATCTCTCGCAAGAACACGTCGGTCCCGCCCAGCTACGGCATGGGTGTCCATCGCTAGTCGGGTGCGGCCCATGGATCGACGATTTCTATCCCGGTCTCCGCGAAATCTTTGACGTTCCGTGTCGCCAGTACCGCTCCGTGGGCCCGGCAGATGGCGGCAATAAGGGCGTCGAAGCCCTGGATCGGCTGACCCAGGCGCGCGCGCCGGACCATCACTGGACCGAACCAGGCGGCTGCGAGGGCATCAAACGGCTGCACAAGGTCACCAAAGCCGGCAAAAAGGTCCGTTGCGACCGACAGCAGGGTTTCTTTCCGCCGCCCATCCGGAAGGCGTTCGATGCCGTGGCGGATCTCGGCGACAGTGATCGCTGTGGTGCCGAGTTCGTCAGCGCGCCGCCCGCTGACCCACTGCCCCACGCGGGCGTCAGGCTCTGGCCGCATCAACTCCGACACCACATTGGTGTCAAGGATTATCATCGGCGAACTCGGCTGCTCGCGGCGCGCCGGCGCGGGGCGGGATCTCAAGCTCAATCCCGCCCAGTTCACCGAAGCGAGTCATGATCGCCTGGCCCAGATTGGGGCCTTCATCCGGTTCGCGGACCGCGTCCACGAGAATGGCGCGGACCTCGGCCTCCATCGACCGGCCGTGCCGCGCGGCCCGGACGCGGAGCAGTTCCAACACCCGCTCGTCGAGGTTCCTGATGCTCATCGCTGCCACAGACCCCACCTCTTCCTGCTATCAATGCTAGCATCCGAGCCTCCCGGGGTTCCATGGATCGGCTGCTGCGATGAAGCGTTCCGCTCAGCCCAAAAGGGCGACTTGCATCACGATGCAAAAGTGGAGCCAGCCCTGCGCGCTACTGCGGAAGAATCACTTCATGACATCCGCTGTCCTGCAGGTCCGGATTCCCCCCAGGCACTGCGATGCTCAGGGAATAATGCACGCGGCTAGGCCGTACGAGTACTTCGAGGATGCGTTCCTGGCATGGCTTGAC
>CAZORE010000210.1:1215-8791 GCA_964581815.1 uncultured Streptosporangiaceae bacterium
CAGGAAATGTAAGCGGAGACTCGATGCGGCTCCGTAACGGCATGTCTTAGCATGGCGGCCCCGTCCCGCCATCAGGAGCCGTCGCGGAGATCGGCGAGGCGCTCGGGCAGGAACCGGATCTCGTCGAAGGTCACTCTGCATCCGTCGCCGGTCGGCGACTGGCCCTCGAAGCCGATCTTGTCGCCTGACGTCTCGTCATCCAGCACGAACGCGCGGATCATCTGCCAAGTCCTGCCGTCGAGCGAGGCGTGGTAGGCATAGACCCGGTCGAGGCGCGAGACCCGTAGCCACACCGATCGGCCAGGCACCGTGAAGGCGTTCGCGTCGTCGGAGACACCGCGGCAGACGACGGAGACGACCATGGGCTCGCCCGCCGGCGAGAACTCGAAGCACAGCTTGCCCCAGCGCCGCTCGTCGAGCCAGAGCAGGAGCACCCCGGCGTCGAAGGTCGCGGCGAAGCCCACGGTGACCCTGGCGCTGAGCTGGAAGTCGCCCTCCGGCACGTCGCCGAGCAGTGTCGCCGCGTTGAGCATGGACTCCGCGTTCACCGCGGCGCCCGCGCCCGCGGAGCCGTTACCCGGGTCAATGAAGATGTCCGTGTGCGGCTGCGCCGACGCCGTCACGGCGCCAGCCGCCTCATCGACCCGCCAGAGCCCCGCCGCTGAGGGCGCGAGCGGAAACGGTACACCGGGAATCCTCAATTGGTCAGCCACGGCACAGGACATTACAACGGCGGAGGCTTTCCGGGTGCGCGCGCGAGCACCTGCGGTTCACGCGACCGAAGCCGAAGCCGCTGCGGCAGATGCCCGGCGCGCAGGAGATGGAGGACGCCCGGGCCGCGGACCGGCTGGGCCGGGATGAGGTGCACGACCGTGCGGTTCGTTGACCAACGTCCTGCTCTACGTGATCTCCACGGACCCGGCCGAGCAACAGAAGGCCAAGCGGGCGAACGAAATCCTCGCCGAACGGGACCTCGCGCTGTCCGTCCAGGTGCTGCAGGAGTTCTACGTGCAGTCGACCCGCCCGACCCGCCAGGACCCGATCAGCCACCAGCACGCGGTCCGCCTGATCGAGTCGTTCCGCCGCTTCCCTGTGCAGGACGTCACCGACGCGATCGTGATGTCGGCGCTGACCACTCGTCAGTGCTTTCAGGTGTCGTACTGGGACGCGGCGATCATCGAGGCGGCCCGCGTCCTGGGCTGCACGGAGATCATCTCCGAGGACCTCGGCGACGGCCAGGACTGCGCGGGCGTCCGGGTATCCAACCCATTCCGCTCATCGGGTCACCCGGTGACGGTGACCACGTAGACGGTGGAGCCGAACGGAACGCCGCCCTCGCCCGCGCTCGCCCCGCGCGTAACGGTGACCGTCCGCAACTCGGCCTGCCAGCCGCGGCTGCGGGCGGCCGCGACGATGGCGGCGGAGAAGTCCGTCGCCGCGTCGTTATAGCCATCGGGGTGCTTGGCGTGGAAGCTGCCGGGGCCGCCGTCGACGCAGTGATAGGTGCGCCCGGGATGCAGCGCCGCGTAGGCCGGGTGGTCGCTGGCCGGTTCCAGCGTGCCGTCGTGGTCAACGCACATGGTCTCGTAGCTCGCGGCCATGAACCAGGCGCCGTACTTGCTGCCCGCTACCGGCTGGTTCCAGATCCGCACGTGGTCCTCGTTGCCGCTCACCGACAGGTTATTGCCGTCCACGCAGCCGCCAAGCCGCCACGCCACGTGCTGCGGCAGGTAGCCGCCGCCGGTCACGTCGGCCAGTTCCGATGAGATGCACTTGATGTGGACGCCGAGGACGCTCACCGTCGTCGCGGTGGAAACGGTATGCCAGTTGCTGAGGGCCTGCTGGAGGTCGGGGAGGGATACGGTCGACCGGGCGCTGATGATCACGTTGAGCGGCTCGGCGAAGGGCGGGATCTGCGCGAGCGGCGTTGACGCCCGCGCCGTGTCCCAGTCCGCCGGGGTGCAGTAGTCGGCGGTGCACCCGGCCGTGCTCGCCCCACTGCCGCCGAGCGAGGCCTGACCCGGAGCCGACGGAGTCGAACGGGCCGACGAAGCAGCCGGAGTTCCGCTCGTCACGGTGGTGCTTGTGCAGCCGCCGAGTGCGAGCACGGCGGCGACCAAGACCGCCGTCGCCGTCAGCGAGAAGATCCTCGAACCGTGCCGCCCCGCCGAGATTCCCATCCGGCAAGTATGCCGGGTGCCGGCCGCCCAGGGTGCGGCCGCGGGAGGGGACGGGTCGGGTGAGGCCGCGGGAGGGGCCGGGTCGGGTAGAACCGCGAGGTCCCGTGTCCTGCCCTGGCTGCGCGTGGTCCCACATCGGCCTCCATTTGTTACGCGGCGTGTCCGGCACAGCGCAGCCTAGTACGGAGCGTGATCATTCGGTGGCCGATTGCCAATAGACGGCGCAGCGGGGCCCCGGCATCGGCCGGATGGGTGGGCGCGAGACCGGCCGCGAAGGGGTGGCCGGAAGTCCCGATAACAGCAGCGTGCGCGCCGCGGTCCCCGGTACCGGACATATCAGGCGCCAGCGTTACACTGAGGTGAACAGCACGGGAGCCCGCGACAGGGCTGAGAGGGAGGCATCTGGCCTCCGACCGTCGAACCTGATCCGGGTAATGCCGGCGAAGGGAGCGAGCGTGGACGCGGATGTCATCGTCGTAGGCGCCGGGGTGATCGGTACCGCCATCGCCTGGCGCGCGGCCCTGGCGGGGCACGCCGTCATCATCGTCGACCCGGGCGGCGACGACCCCAGGACCGACGACAAGGCCAGCCTGGTCGCGGCGGGCATGCTCGGCCCGGTCTCCGAGTCGGTCTTCGGTGAGCAGGACCTGCTCAACCTCAACCTGCACGCCGTCGACCGCTTCCCGTCCTTCAACGCGGAGCTTGAGCTGGCCGCGGGCCGGGAGACCGGGCTGCGCACCGAGGGCACCCTCGCCGTCGCCTACGACAACGGCGACCTGGCCGCCCTTGACCGGCTCACCGAGTTCCGCCACTCGATCGGCCTGGTCGCGGAGCGGCTCGACGCGCGGGAGTGCCGCAGGCGCGAGCCGTTCCTCGCCCCGTCAACCCGGGGCGGCGTGTTCGCGGCCGGCGACCTGTCGGTGGACAACCGGCGCTACCTGGCCGCTCTGCGGTCCGCCGCGACGGCCGCCGGGGTGCGCACGGTCCGCGCCGCCGCCGCAGAGGTCGCCGCCGGCCGCGTCACCCTGTCCGGCCAGCCAGCCCAAGCCCAGCCCGCCGGCGGCCAGCCAGCAGGGCCCCGCGAGCTCACCGCCGCGCACGTGGTGGTCGCCGCCGGCCACGCCACCCGCGACATCGATGGCGTGCCGGAAACCGTCCGCGCCGCGATCCGCCCGGTCAAGGGCCAGATCCTCCGGCTGCGGCACCCAACGGGCATGCCGCACATCCTCACCCGCACCATCCGCGCCATCGTCCAGGGCCACGACCTGTATCTGGTCCCGCGGAAAGACGGCGAGCTGGTGGTGGGCGCCACCCAGGAGGAGCGCGCGGACCGCGACGTCACCGCCGGCGCCGTGCACGACCTGCTGCGCGACGCGACCACGGCGGTCCCCGCGGCCAGTGAGCTTGTCTTCGCCGAGGCGGTCGCCGGGCTGCGCCCGGGCACCAGCGACAACGGCCCCGTGCTCGGCCCGGTTGGTGACGGCCGGCTGATCATCGCGGCGGGCCACTACCGCAACGGCATCATGCTGTCGGCCATCACCGCGGACGCGGTCGCCGCGCTGCTCGACGGCAAGGACGCCCACGCCGCCTGGGCGCCGTTCCGTCCAGGGAGGTTCTGACGATGACCCAGGTGACCGTCAACGGAGACAAGCGCGAGCTCTCGCCGGGCACCACCCTGGCGGACCTGATCGGCCAGCTCACCGAGTCGCCCCGCGGCATCGCCGCCGCCGTCGACGGCGAGGTCGTCCCCCGCCGCGCCTGGCCGGGCACCCCGCTCGCCGACGGGTCCGTCGTCGAGATCGTGACCGCCGTGCAGGGAGGATAGAAACACAGTGAACAAGCCGAACGGAAGCGTGCCTTCGCCGCTCGCCGACCCATGGCAGCTGGCCGGCCGCACCATGACCTCCCGGCTGATCGTCGGCACCGGCGGCGCGCCGTCCCTCGACGTGCTTGGCCGGGTGCTCGCCGCCTCCGGCACCGAGCTGACCACGGTCGCGATGCGCCGGGTCAGCGAGGCCGGGCACGGGTCGCTGATCGGCGCGATCCGCGACGCAGGCGTCGCCGTACTGCCCAACACGGCCGGCTGCCACACCGCCGCGGAGGCGCTGCTCACCGCCCGGCTGGCCCGTGAGGCGCTGGAGACCAACCTGGTAAAGCTCGAGGTGGTCGCCGACGACATCACCTTGCTGCCCGACCCGGTGGAGCTGCTCGACGCGGCGCAGATGCTCGTCGCCGACGGCTTCTCCGTGCTGCCCTACACCAACGACGACCCGGTGCTCGCGCTCCGCCTCGAGGAGGCGGGCTGCGCCGCGGTGATGCCGCTCGGCGCGCCGATCGGCTCGGGCCTCGGCATCAGGAACCCGCACAACATCTCGATGATCACCTCGCGGTCCGGGGTCCCCGTGATCCTCGACGCCGGCATCGGCACCGCGAGTGATGCCGCGCTCGCGATGGAGCTCGGCTGCGCCGGGGTGCTCGTCGCGTCCGCGATCACCCGGGCCGCCGACCCGGAGCGGATGGCCACGGCGATGGCCCTCGCCGTCGCGGCGGGCCGGGCCGCCTGCCAGGCGGGCCGCATCCCGCGCCGCTGGCACGCGGTCGCGTCGACCTCGGCCGAGGGCCTGCCGACGGGAGCGTTCGCTTGATCCCCCGGGTGCTGACCATCGCCTCGTCCGACTCAGGGGGCGGAGCGGGGATCCAGGCGGACCTGAAGGCGTTCGCGCGCTGCGGCGCGCACGGCATGAGTGCGATCGTCGCGCTCACCGCGCAGAACACGCTTCGAGTGACATCGATCGCGGAGCAGTCGCCCGCCTTCGTTCGTGACCAGATCAGGGCGGTGCTCGACGATATCGGCGCGGACGCCGTCAAGACCGGCATGCTGTTCTCGGCGCCGATCATCGAGGCGGTCGCCGGGGAACTGGCCGGGAGCGGGCTGCCGCTGGTGGTCGACCCGGTGATGGTGGCCAGCTCGGGGAGCAGGCTGCTGCGCGCCGACGCGGTGGCGACGCTGACCGGCCGGCTGTTCCCGCTCGCCACGGTGGTCACGCCCAACCTGCCGGAAGCGCAGGCGCTCACCGGCCTGGACACCGAGGACCGCGCCGCGCTCGCCGAGCGCCTGGTGGCGATGGGCGCGGGCGCGGCGCTGGTCACCGGCGGGCACGGCGCCGAGCCCGCCGACCACCTCTTCGACGGGCGCACGCACCTGACGATCCCCGTGCCGCGGCACGACATCGCGGCGACGCACGGCGCGGGCTGCACCCACTCCGCCGCGCTCGCCGCCGGGCTGGCGGCCGGGCTTGCGCTGCCCGACGCGGCCCGCCAGGCGGCCGCGGTGGCGGGCGACGCGGTGGCGCACGGCCTGGCCGGCCTCGGCGGCGGCGACGGCCCCGTGCACGCGCTGCACGATGTCTCCCCGCCCCTGGCGGTCGAGGTTGACCGCCGCGCTGGCGCTGTCGTCACACGCCGCGCTCGGCGGTGATCCGCCCGGCGGCGACCGCGTCGAGCAGCGCCTGGTGGTCCCGCTCGGTCTGGTCGGCGTAGGCGGCGGCGAATTCCGCGACCGCCTGGTCGAAGACGTCGGCGCTCCCCAGGTAGGCGGAGATGGCGATCCGGTCGCCGGAACGGGCGTGGGCCCGCGCCAGGGTCCAGCCGCAGAGGGCACCGTACTTTCGCAGGTCGTCGGGGAGCATGAGGTCGATGTTCGCGGAGAACTTCCAGTCGCGCAGCTGCCGGACGTAGAAGTCCCGCGGCCGGTTGTCGAGCCATCCCCGGTCGGTGTGCTCCCAGCCGAGGAACAGGTCGCTCGTCGCCTGCATCAGCTTCTGCCCGGCGACGACCCGCTGGCCCTGGTTCCGGTGCGTGCTGGTCCCGGCGAAACGGCTGAGCACCGACGCCTCCGCCTCCTTGACCTGAAGGAACAGCGGATCGGAGGCGTCCCGCCCGAGCATCAAGATGACCCAGCAGCGCGTGCCCACGCTGCCCACCCCGACCACCTTGAGCGCAATGTCGCAGAACTCGTACTGCTCGAGCAGGTAACGGCGGTTGCCGTCGAGCGTGCGGCCGTACCGCTTGATCAGGTCGGGCAGGAATGCCTCAAGGGCCATCCGGTCCTTGTCGGCCAGGCCGAGGTCGTCGACGGGCACGAGCACCGGCGGGTCGGAAAGCAGCCGCACGCGCCCGTCGGCAACGGTGGTCAGCTTGCCGAACGCCTGCAGGTTGTCCCTGGTCATCGCCTTCGCCATGCCCTCGTCGAGCCGCTTGCGCTGCCGGGCGCTCAGCGTGGACTCGAACTGGGTGCGCAGCTGATCGACGTCGCCGCGCGCGTACCAGACGTCCAGGTTGCTCATTCCGGCGAAGGCCCGCATCGTCTCCCGG
Organism: uncultured Streptosporangiaceae bacterium; assembly: GCA_964581815.1. Lineage (GTDB taxonomy): Bacteria > Actinomycetota > Actinomycetes > Streptosporangiales > Streptosporangiaceae > Trebonia. The sequence goes on from CAZORE010000210.1 coordinate 7,770, forward strand.
TACTGGCCGACCGCGTTCATGACGATGCCGCGGCGCTGCTTGCCGGTGAACCCGTTGCCGCGCGCCGCGACCTCCAGGCTCGCCGCCAGCCGCTTGACGTCCCACTCCCAGGGGCCGGGCAGCGTCTCGTCGAAGTCGTTGACGTCGAAGGCGAGCCGCCGCTCCGGTGACCCGTAGATCCCGAAGTTGCACAGGTGCGCGTCACCGCAGGCCTGCACGGCCAGCCCGGTGACCGGCGTATCGGCCAGGTCGCTCGCCATCGGCAGCGCCGCGCCGCGGAAGTAGGTGAACGGTGACACCATCATCCGGCCGTACCTGACGGGCACCAGGTGCGGCACCCGGGTCTTGGCCTGCTCCTCAAGCAGGCCGACCGGATCCGCCCGCCCGGCCGGCGGGTCGAACATGGCGTGGCTCTGCCGCGGTACCGCGGCGCGCGCGGCCTTGCCGCGAGCCGCCCGCTCGGCGGGCATGAGCCGGCCGGCGGCGGCGTCGAGCCGGTACCGGCCCGCTGTCCGCACGGTCATGACGGTGGTCTGGTCAGTCATGTCTGCTCCCCCGAGCCGCGGGCACTGCTGCATGACGACGATGCCCTGCGGTGCGGGTGATCCGCCTCACCCTGGAGGGATGAATCCGTCACTGAGCTGTGGACTTGAGAGCTTGGATTTGCGCTGTGCGCTGAGCGGGCCTTCAGCAATCTTCCAGTTCCGCTGCCTACTGTGAGCGCGTAAGGCATTAACCGGGAGTGTGGAGGCTGGAACCGTGCCGGAGAAGGCGACCATCTCGCATCGGGGCGAGAAATATGAAATCGGGCGGGGAAAGCGGTTTTACGGCATCTGGGCCGTCGGCGCGCCGTACGAGGCGCCGATCGACCGCTGGCCAGAGCACCACGACGGCTGGCGGCAGGCATGGGCGCGGTTCACCGCGATCGAGGTGCCGGGCACGATCAGCGCGGTCGGCCGCGAGCGCAAGAGCCCGCTTGCCGCGCTACGGCAGCGCCGCTCCGTGGTCGGCGGCCCCGTGGT
>CAZORE010000211.1:0-8754 GCA_964581815.1 uncultured Streptosporangiaceae bacterium
GACGGTGTACGGCTGGCCGGTGATCTTGGCTGCCTGCACCGCGCTGATGACGGCGGGCTTCCTATCCCACTTCTCACCGTGAATCTCCCTTCTGGCGATGCTGATGCAATGAGCGCACCGCAGGCGCGTAACGGCCGCGTAATGGCGACGGGCCAGATTGGTGCCGCGACCGCCGCCATTCCCCGTCGGCCAGCCGCTACCGTCATGTCATGTGGGTGGATTGGCCGGTCGTCGGGCGCGAGGAGGAGCTAGCGGCGATCAGCGCCGGACTGCGCCACGGGGTCGGCTGCGTGGTAGTCGGCGAGCCCGGCGTCGGCAAGACGATCGTGCTGCGCGAGCTACGCCGGCGTCTGGCCGCCGCGGGCCGTGACAGCCAGCTGATGCTCGCCACCACGGCAGCGCAGTCCGCGACGGCGCTGACCGCCGGGGACGCGCGGCGGCTGGACTCGGTCAGCGCGCGGTTCGAGGACCTGGGCACCCTGCTGCTCGCCGCGGAGGCCAGCTACGCCGGGGCCGCGGCTCACCAGGCGGCCGGCGACCAGCGGCCCGCGGCCGTCAGCCTGGCCCGGGCCATCGCGCTGCACGCCCGGTGCGAGGGGGCGTTCATCCCCTGGATCGCGCCGCAAGGAGGTGGTGTCCTCACGCCCCGGGAGCAGCAGGTCGCCGTGCTCGCGGCGGCGGGCCGCACCGACGCCCGAGGCGGTGGTACGTAGGCGGGCCGCCCGCGTTACGTATTTCGCCCCGGTCGCGCCGGCTATACGATCCCGCTCGTGGACGTAGATGTCCTCGGTGCCGTGACGGTGCGCTGCGCGGCGGCCGAAGTGAGCGGCCAGGCGCTCGGCGGGCGCCGCGGCCGGGTGGCGCTCGTGGCGCTCGCCCTGTCCGGCGGCCACGTCCCGGCCGACCGGCTCGCGGCCACCATCTGGGGCGATGACCTCCCGGCGACCTGGCAGACGGCGTTGCGCGGCGTGGTGCGCGGCCTGCGGTCCGCGTGCGCCCCGGCCGGCGGCGGCGGCCAGCGCCTGATCGCCACGACGCCGTCGGGATACCGTCTCGCCGACGGCGTCACCGTGGACGTGAGCAGCGCGGCGCGCAACGTGCGCCGGGCCGCCGCGCTGCTGGCGGAGGGGCGGCTGCAGGCCGCCGCGGACCTGGCCGAGCCGATCTCCCGGCTCGCGGGCGATCAGTTGCTGCCCGGCGAAGACGGCAACTGGCTCGGGCCGCACCGCCGCGCGGTCGAGGCGACGGCGCTGCACGCGGCCCGGCTGGTCACCCAGGCGTGCGCCGGCCTCGGTGACCATCACCGGGCGGTCGAGACCGCCCGGCGGGCCGTGGCCAGGCACCCGCTGGACGAAAGCACGCACCGGTCGCTGATCGCCGCCCTCGACCGCGCGGGCGACCGGGCCGGGGCGGTACAGGCGTACGAGGAGTGCCGGTCGGTGCTCGGGGAGCACCTGGGCATCGATCCCAGCGCCGAGACCGTCCAGGTCTACCTCGAGGCGCTGCGCGACCAGCCTGGCGGCGCGCCCGCGCGCGTACCCGCCGAGACGACCTCGTTCATCGGGCGGGAGGCGGACCTGGCCGCGCTGGCCGGCGCCGTCACCCTGCCCGGCCTGGTCACCGTGACCGGCAAGGGCGGGGTCGGCAAGTCACGGCTGGCCAGCCGCATCGCGTCCCGGCGCGGCGGATTCGACGGCGGGCGGTTGTGGGTGCCGCTGGCGGCGGTCGCGGAGGACGCGCTGGTGGCGTCGAGCGTGGCCTTGGAGATCGGCGTGCAACTCGGGATCGAGGACGCCGCGCTTTCTGTGGCCGATCATCTCGCCCCGCTGGGCCGGGCGCTGCTCGTGCTCGACGGCTGCGAGGGCGTCGTCGACGGGGTCGCCTCGCTGGTGGCGGCCCTGCTGGCGCGGGCGCCGCTGCTGACGATCGTGGCGACCAGCCAGGTGGCGCTGTCGGTGGAGGGGGAACGGCTGCTTCCCCTCACCCCGTTTCCCGCCCCGGACACCGCGGCGAGCCTGCCGGGCAGCGGACCGGTCCGCCTGCTCGCTGACCGGGTGCGGGAGTCGGGCGGCGACCTGCGCGTCGACGCGGACGCCGCGCCGCACCTGCTGGCGCTGTGCCGCCGGTGCGGTGGCCTGCCACTCGCCCTGGAACTTGTCGCGGCGCAGCTGACGGTCATGCCCGCGGGCGACCTGCTTGATCACCTGCATGATGTCCTGGGCGAGGCGGGCGGCCTGCGCTCGATCGCGCGCAGCAGCTACCTGCTGCTCGACCCGGACGAGGCCGTCGTGTTCCGCCGGATGGCCGTGCTCGACGGGCCGGTCGGCCTGCAACTGGCCCGGCAGGTGGTGTCAGGGGACGGGATCGCGCCGGTGCGGGTGGTGCGGATCCTCCGCGAGCTGACCGCCCGCGGGCTGCTGTCGGTTGACCAGTCCGGGCCGCGCTGGCGCTACGAGCAAGATGACGACCTGCACCGCTTCGCCCGCGAGCTGCTCACCGAGCATGGCGAGGAGGCGGCCGCCTACAGTCGCCTGGCCGACGCGCTGCGCAGCCGGCTGCCGGATGACGCCCGCGCCGCCCCCGGGTCGTTCCAGGCCGACATCACCGACATGCTCGGCTCGGTGCGCTCGCTGTTCGGGGCGGCACTGGCCGGGCGAGCCAGCCTCGACCGCTGCCAGGAGCTCGCCTTCCGGCTGCACCGTTACTTCGCCTCCACCAGCGTGCACGAGGGGGGCTTCTGGCTATCGCGGCTACTGGCGGAGCAGCCATCGGGACCGTGGGCCGCGTACGCGACCTTTGCCCTTGGCTACCTGCGCTACTGGTCGGGCGATACGGCCCAGGCGATGAGCGACCTGCAAAGCGCGGTCCAGATGCTGGCTGGCGCGCGGGACTCCTACCGCGCGCGGGCGCTGATCTTCCTGGCCGGCCTGCTCGATGACGTCGACCGGGGAGCCGAGGCGGTCGAGCACGTCCGGCTGTCCATCGAGGCGGCCGCCCCGTTCGACGTGGACGTGCAGGTATCGGCGGCCATGGGGATGGGCAGCGTGCTGGCGGAGCGGGCCGACCCGGCGGCCGCCGGCTACGCGGGCGACGCGATCGACTTGTCCCGCCGGAGCGGGTCGCGTGAGCAGCGGATGCTCGCCCTGCCGACCGCGGCCATGGTGTGCTGGGAGGTCGGAGCGCTGGAGGAGGCGCGCGCCTATGTCGCGGAGGCGCTGCCGCTGCACGGGGCCACCCACAGCATCGCCCGGGTGGTCCTGTTGTCCGCGGCCGCCGGCGTCGCCCTGGCCGACGGCGACCTCGACGCGGCGGTAGAGTTCGGCACGACAGCCGACCGGGAGGCCAGCGAGCTAGGCGTCGAACGGGAAGTGCCGCTGATCAGGGCGGTTCTTGCGCGGGCGCTGCTGGCCCGCGACGATCTCCCCGGCGCCGTCCGCTGCGCGGCCGCCGTCCTCGAGGCCGCCCAGGCCATGTCGCTCAGCTCCCCCCTCGCACTCGGGCTTGAGACCGCCGCCATGGTCTTGCACGCCGCCGGCGTCGCCGAGGACCGCGCACTCGGCGAGTTCCTCGCCACCGCCGCGCTCATCCGCCGGGCCGGCGACCGGCCCGGCCCGGCCACCCTCGCCCGCGCCGTCACCGAGCTGCGGGCCGTCCTCGGATCGCACGCCGCGGCCGCCGTCGCGCTCGAGGTCCCCGTCGCCGTTTCCAGCGCCATTGCGCTGCTCGCCAGCATCGCGTCTGCGTGACATGGCAAGCAGTCGACTCCTGCCCGGTAACGTCGCCGTAACGGTCCCGGGGGCCAGCGAGCGCACGAAGCCGGCGGACCGGGCCACGATGCCCGGCACGTCGTCCGCGCCGTCCCAGAAGTGCGAGGCGCCGGGCACGAGGTCCAGCGTCACGGTCCCGCCCGCGTCGGCCAGGGACCGCGCGAACCCGGTGCTCTGGCTGGCGGGCACCAGCGCGTCGCTGTCGCCGTGCATCAGCAGCACCGGCGGGGCGCCCGCGTGCACGTGGCTGACCGGGCTTGCCGCGCGGGCGAGCTCAGGGACCAGCGACGGCGGCGCGCCGAGGAACTGCGCCTCGCGCGACTCCGGGTCGTCGTCGCCCGGCTCGTGCATGGTCGTCAGGTCGGTGACCGGGAACCAGGCGACCACCCCGTCGACCGGGGCAGCGGTGAGCGCGGCGAGCAGCGCGAGGTGCCCGCCCGCCGAGTCACCCCACAGTGCCAGCGGGCCCAGGGTGATCCCGTACCCGGGCAGCGCGGTCCGCGCCCAGGTCACGGCGGCGCGCACGTCGTCGACGGCGGCCGGGTAGCGGGCCTCGCCGCTGAGCCGGTAGTCGATCGCCGCGATGGCGATTCCGGTGGCGGCGAGCTCGTGGTAGAAGCCGTCGCCGAGCGCGGGCAGCGGGTGGCGCCGCGAGCCCCGCCGCCACCCGCCCCCGTGCACGTGGACGACCACGGGCACCGGGCCGGTAAGGCCGTCCGGCAGGTACAGGTCAAGCTCAAGCGGGCGGAAGCCGGGCCCCTGCGCGTACTCGATGCCCCGGTAGCTGATGACGCCGCTGACGTCGCTCATGCCGTCGCTAGCGCAAGCCGCCCGGCCCGCTTGTGGAACTGCCCGCCCTGCACGATCGCCAGCAGGTTCTCCGGGTCCTCGAGCACGGTGACGTCCTGCGCGGGCGAGCCGGCGACGACCAGGATGTCGGCGAGGTAGCCGGGGGTGAGCAGGCCGACCGGCATGTCGAGGACCAGGCCGCCGTAGTACGTCGCGGCGCGCAGCGCCTCGAGCGGCGAGTAGCCGAACAGCCGCGTGAACAGCCCGAGATCGCGCGCGTTCGCGCCGATCGGGTTGTTCGGGAACCCGTAGTCGCCGCCGGGCAGCACCCGCAGCCCGCGCCGCCGCAGCTCCGGGTAGAGCGCCTGCATCGCCTCAAGCGAGCGCACCGAGCCCATCCGCTCCGCCTGGGCGCGGTCGATGCCGAACTCCTCGCCCTCGTAGACGTTGGCCCACATGATGCCGACGGCGGGGGACAGGAAGACCGCGTCTTTCGCCGACTCAAGCAGGTCGACCGCCTCGTCGTCGGCATAGGAGCAGTGGTAGACCGAACGGAACCCGCTGCGCACCGCCAGCTTGATGGACTCCGGGTTCTGCGCGTGGCAGTTCAGCCAGACGCCGGACTCCCTGGCCTGCTCCCCGGCGGCGGCCGCCTCTTCCTGGCTGTACTGGGTCACCATCGACCCGCCGTCGAAGAACACGTCGTCGTTGCTCAGCAGCAGCTTGACGCTGTCGAAGCCGATGGCGGCCTGCTCGGCGATGAACGCCCGCACCGCGCCGGGCCCGGTCGGCTGCGGCTGCGGGCCGTCCGGGCCCATCCGGACCGGGTTGTTGTCCCGCTCGAAGGAGGCGGCGCGCATCCGCGGCCCGGTGACGGTCCCGGCCGCGATCTGGTCGCGCAGGAACACCTCGGTCGGCACCGGGGTCAGCGACCCGGCCGAGTACGCGCTGGTGAACCCGTGGTCGAGCATGATCGCCGCGTTCCGCTTGGCGATCTCGAAGTGCTCGTCCGGTGACGGCATGTGGTGGAAGAAGCTGACGTCGAGCGGCGGGTTGAACGACGGGTCGATGTGCCCGAGTGCCGAGGGGAAGGTCACGTGGCAGTGCGAGTCCACCAGGCCGGGCATGACGGTCAGGCCCGCGCAGTCGACCACCTGGTCGCCGGGCCCCGGCTCGGTGCCGCCGCCGACGTTGACCGACTCGATGACCGATCCGCGCACCACCACGTCGGCGGGCCCGGGTGGCGCGCCCGACCCGTCGATGACGGCGCCGTTGACGAACAGGGTCCGCTGGCCCGCGGGGCCGGGAAAGTCCGGGGGAACATAGGCGCGAGGCATGTCAGGCTCCGATCATGTTGTACCCGCCGTCAGCCACCAGGTAGCCGCCGGTGATGTGGCTCGCGTCCGCGCTGGCGAGGAAGAGCGCGGTGCCCGCGACCTCTTCCGGCCGGGGGATGTGCCGCATGGGGGTCATCGCCCGCAGCGTGTCACCGCGGCCGTTCTTGTAGTCCTCCCGGTTCAGCATCCGCTCGGTCTCCATGAACCCGGGCGCGAACACGTTGACCCGCACCTTGGGCGCGAAGGCGTGGGCGTAGGACTTGGTCAGGCCGACGATGCCGTACTTGGCGGCGGCGTACTGCGGCGCGCGGGCGCTGCCGCGCACGATGACGGTCGAGCCGATGTTGACGACCGACCCGCCGTCGTCCTGCTCGAGCATGCGCGAGCCGAACTCGTGGGTGCAGATCAGCGTGCCCTTGATGTCAACGGCGAGGGTGTGATCGATCGACTCCTCGGTGACGTCCCGCCACGACATCTGCTCGCTCGCCATGTCTCCCACGTTGTTGATCAGCACGTCGAGCCGGCCGAAGTGGCCGAAGACCAGGTCGGCCATGGCCTTCACCTGCGCCCAGCCGGTGATGTCGGCCCGCACGAGGAACGCCTTGTGCCCCGCGGCCTCGACCCGCGCGGCGGTCTCCCGCGCGCCAGCCTCCGAACTGCGGTAGTGCACCGCGACGTCGGCGCCCTCCTGCGCCGCGCGCACCGCGACCTCGGCGCCGAAGCCGGTGCCCGCCCCGGTGACCAGGACAGTCTTTCCAGTGAACCGCTGGGGGAACGTCATGTTACGCGTGTGTCCTTACTAGGCAGTGTTCCGAACTACACAGTGTTTCCGAACTACACCAGGGTGCGGCCGCCGTCGACGTACATGACGTGGCCCGTCACGAACGCCGACTGCGCTGAGCAGAGGAAGAGGACCGGGCCGGCCAGGTCGGCGACGGTGCCGAGCCGCCCGGCGGGCACCAGCGCGGTCAGGCCCGCGCGGACGCCCGGCTTGTCCAGGTGGGCGCGGGTCAGCTCGGTCTCGGTGTAGCCGGGCGCGACCGCGTTGACGGTGACGCCGTGGGCCGCCCACTCGCGGGCCATCACCCGGCACAGCTGGTTCACGCCGCCCTTCGTCGCGGCGTAGGGGGCGTGGTCGGCGTGCGCGAGCAGGCCGGAGACCGACGACAGGAAGACGATCCGCCCGTAGCCGGCCGGCACCATCAGCGCGCCCGCCGCCTGCGCCGTCCACACCGCGCTCTTCAGGTTGACGTCGATGATGCGCTCCCAGACCTCGTCCGGGGTGCCGAGCACCGGGCGCCGGTCGTTGACGCCCACCGCGTGCACGAAGACGTCGAGCCCGCCGAGCAGCGCCGCGGCTTCGCTGACCGCCGCCCGGGCGGCGCTGGCGGAGGTGAGATCGGCCGCCACCGCGGCGACATCAAGTGATTGCGCGGCGGCGGCCTTCGCCAGCTCGGCCAGCCGTGGCTCGCTCACGTCGGTGACGGCCACCCGGGCGCCGGCCCGGGCCAGGGCGAGCGCGACCGCCTCGCCGATCCCGCCGGCGCCCGCGACGAGCGCCGCGCGGCCCCCGAGTCCGAGCCAGTCCTGCCCGCGCCAGTCCGTCATAGCGAGCAGTGAAGGCCACCCGGGGCGCCCGGGCAACGGGCGTTCCATTGAATGGCATCTGCACGGCTAGCCGGCCGGTTCGCCTGATGAGGTACCAGGCATGAAACTCGTGACCTTCACCGATGGCCAAGACAGCGTCAGCCGGGTCGGGCGCATCGCCGATGACCAGGTGATCGAGCTCGACGCCGCGTCGACCCGTGAATTCTTCGAGCGGGACCGGCAGGTACCGGAGACCGGCCGCCGCTACCCCCTGTCCGGGGTGCGGCTGCGCGCGCCGATCGTGCCGAAGAAGTTCTTCCACACCGCGGGGAACTTCCGCGAGCACCACGAGGACCTGGTGCGGGTCAACTGGTCGCACCCGGTCAACAAGGGCATCGTCTTCTTCCAGAACGTGGACGCGATCATCGGGCCTGACGACCCGATCGTCTACCCCGAGCAGCTCACCAAGGAGCTCGACTACGAGCTCGAGATGGCGATCGTGATCGGGAAGCCCGGCAAGTTCTTCACCGCCGAGCAGGCCACCCGGCACATCGGCGGCTACCTGGTATTCAACGACATCACCGCGCGCGACATCCAGCGCCGCGAGATGAAGTCGGGCGTCTTCTCCTTCTCCAAGGCGATCGACACCTTCTGCCCGATCGGCCCGTACATCCTCACCAGCGACGAGGTCGACGACCCGCACGACCTGGACATGGAGCTACGCGTCAACGGCCAGGTGCGGCAGAAGTCGAACACCCGCAAGATGTCGGTGTCCATCCCGCAGCTGGTCGCCTACCACTCACCGCAGGTCTACAGCGCCGGCGACCTCATCACCACCGGCACCGTGGCCGGCGTCGCGGCGAGCACCGACGACCCGTTCGCCAACTACCTCAAGCCAGGCGACGTGGTGGAGGCGGAGATCGAGAAGCTGGGCGTGCTGCGCAACCCCGTCATCTCCTGGCGCGACGCCTACGGCACCGACGCGCCGCCGGCCGACAGCTGGCTTTAGGCGCAGCTGGTCTGAGGCGGCCGGGGGCGCCGGGCGGCCGGGTCTGGCTGGTCGGCCGCGCCGGAGGCCAGGGGCCGGAGCGGCGGAGCACGCTCCCGTTCGGATCATCCAACATCACTATCCCGAACGGGCGCGTGTTTCACCGCCACCCGCCCCTGCTCTCCTGGCGGGCCCCGCCAGCTGGCGCGGACTAACGTCCTACTTGATACTAGTCGAGTGCGATCGAGTATCATTGGGCGCGGCACTGCAGTTCCCCCCGCGCCGT
>CAZORE010000212.1:0-8725 GCA_964581815.1 uncultured Streptosporangiaceae bacterium
GCTCCCCGGCGAACTCAACCGGGATCGAGGGCGCCGGGGTCAGCCGCACGCGGCGGCGCCGGGGGGCGGCCTCGGTTCCGGTGCTCATCGCCGGTCAGCCGATCAGCCCGCGAAGCGCGTCGGCCAGGTTCCCGTCGCCGCCGCACTCGCGGGTCCGCTGGACAACGGTCGTCGGCAGGGCCGTCGTGACCGGCGGCAGGCCGAAGACGTCGACCGGGCCGGTGTGCGGCGATGGCCGCCAGTCGCGCACGGCGTCCCGGTTGGCCTGCCACACGCCCAGCGAGCGCGCGGCGAACTCGGACGCCACGTTCTCCGGGACCAGGTCGCGCTCCTGCCAGCCCAGCAGAATCCGCGGCAGGTCCGATTGCCGGGGCGGCGCCTGCGACCACGACTCGGTGCCGGTGCCCGGTGGTTCCAGGAATTCGGTGTCGATCACGGCCAGGAGCCGCACGTCGTCGAGGCGGACGGCCATCTCGTAGGCGATCGCCGCTCCGATGGCACAGCCGGCGAGCAGATAGGGGCCGCCTGCGCGTTCCGCGCGGATCGCGTCGACGTAGGAGTCGGCCATCGCCGGCACCGTGCGGCGGGGCTCCGCGTCGGAGTAGAGTCCGGCCGCCTGGAGGCCGAACACGGTGAACTCCTCACCCAGCGCATAAGCGAGCTGGCAGTACGGGCCGACCTGCCCGTCATCCGGGTGGACCAGGAACAGCGGGGGACGGGTGCCGTCGCCGTCCTGGATCGCGACGAGCGGGCCGGACAGCCGCCCGGCCTGGCCGCGGAGCAGGGTGGCCAGGCGTTCCACGGTCGGGTAGTCGGTCAGCACGTTCATCGGGAGCTGGATGCCGAACTCCGCCACGATGACGTCGATCACCCGGGCCACGTCCAGCGAGTTACCGCCGACGCTGAAGAAGTTCTCCCGGATCCCCACGGGGAAGCCGAGGATGTGCTGCCACTGCCGGGCCAGCCAGATCTCTGCCGGGTCCCGGGGACGCTGGTAGCCGACGTCGATCGTTTCGTTGAGCGCATCGTTCATGGCGCGGTCGCACCGTTCTCGTGATGGGGGGCCAGCCGCCAGCGTTGAACCTTGCCGGCCCCCGACCGGGGGACCTGGTCGACGAACGTGAACTGCTTCGGGATCTTGTAGCCGGCCAGCCGTCGTCCGCAGTGCGCGGCGAGTTCGGCCTTGCGCACGCTCGCGCCGGGGCGCAGCACCACGTACGCGCCCACCACCGACCCGAGCGTCTGGTGCGGCACGGCCGCGGCGACCGCGTCGGCGACCGCGGGGTGATCCCGCAGCGCCGCCTCGACCTCGTCCGGGTCGACCTTCTCGCCGCCCACGTTGATGACGTCGTGGTCGCGCGGTTCGAGGTAGAGGTAGCCGTCGGAGTCCAGCCTGCCGCGATCGCCGACCGCGGCGAACCCGTCGGGGGTGGTGCGGATGGCCTGGTCGTTGACATAGTCGGAGCGGCCGACCCGCTGCGGGGTCCGCATGAACACGGTGCCGGTGGTGCCGGGCGGTACCAGGTGGCCGGCGTCGTCCAGGATGCGGATCTGGGTGAGGAAGCCGCGACCGACCGTGCCGGGGCGGGCCAGCCACTCATCGCCGCGGACCAGCGTCACGCCGACCCCCTCGGTCGCGCCGTACAGCTCGTAGACCCGTTCCGGGCCGAGCAGGTCAATCCAGCCGCGTTTCGTGTCCGCCTCGCAGCGGGCCGCGGTGTGCAGCATTCCATGCAGACTGGTGAAGGCCGCCGGGTCCAGGTCCGGCAGTCGCAGGATCTCCCGCATGTGCGTCGGGGTCAGCTGCAGCCACTCGATGGCGTGCCGGCGCACCAGATCCACCGTCCACTGCGGTGCGAACAGTGGCTGGAGGACGACCGTGTTGCGGTCAAGCAGGGCGTCGAGGAACACCGTGAACGGGGCGGTGTGATACAGCGGACCGACAATGAGCTGCCGCTGCGCGGTGCGCCAGCCGGTCTGCCGGATCACCAGGGACGGCGTCCCGGCCGGGTCGTAGCGCAGTGGTCCCGGTTTGGCGGAGATCTTCGGTATGCCCGTGCTCGCGCCGGTTGCCAGCAGGTAGGCAGTGTCTTTCATGTCTGGGGCGCCGGCGCCGCCCGGCGGCTCGGGTCCGGCCGGCAGGTCTATCCGTTGCGGCCGGAGCTTGTCGTCTATCAGGTAGCCGTGCGCGAACCGCCGGCCAAGCACGCGCAGCAGGACGTCCCGTTCGGCCGGCGGCGTGGCCGGGTTCATCGGGAAGACCGGCACCTCGGCCGTGAGCGCCGCCGCGATGCCGATGGCCGCGGGCAGGGTATTGGCGGCCGGCACGACGGCGCAAGACGGCGTGCTCCGGTCCAGCGCCGCGCAGAGTTCGCCGGCCGCCTCAGCCACCCGGTCGGCGAATTCCCGCCAGGACAAGACCTGCTCGGCCAGGGCGGCGTCGAAGCCGACGAGGGCCGTCCGGTCCGGCTCGGCCTGGGCGATGCCGGCGATCCGCCGGCGCACGGACAAGGACATGGTTACCGCAGGATCTCGGCCAGCCGGCGGACAGTGCCCGCGCTGATGAACTCGAACACGTCAAGCGACCGGCCGAACTCCGTCTCGATGGCGGCGATGATGGCCAGCGCCGACAGTGAGTCGCCGCCTAGTTCAAGGAAATCGTCATTCACGCCGACCGGCCGCACGTCCATCTGCGCCGACCAGATCGCCGCCACCCGGCGTTCCACGTCATCGCGCGGCTCCTCGAACAGGGTGCACCGGCTCTGCACCACGGCGGATGCGAGGGACTCGACATCCAGCGCGCCGTCCGCCATCGGCAGGTGCTCCACGATCAGCACGCCGGCCGGCCCGTTGTCCTCGCCCAGCTCTTGCCGCACGTGATTACGCAGGATGGGCCCGCTCACGTACTCGCTCAGCTCAGCGGCCGCGATCGCCACGTCCCGCCCGTCGTGGCGCACGATCGCGGTCTCGGCTCGGCGCACAGCGGGATGTGCGGACAGCACCTCGGATATCTTCGGCGGGGTCACCACGGATGTTCTCCTGTCAGCAGGTCGGTGACGAGCTTGTGCACCTCGGGGTCGCGCAATAGGTCGTCGTGGCCGATGTCGAGCGTGATGGCTCGCGCGCCCTCCGGCGGCGGGTCGTGGTCGGCCGAGTTCAGGAACAGCGGGGTCGTCGTGCGCGTGTCCAGCCCGCCTTCGGCGGCCAGCAGCAGGTAGTCCAGGTAGGCGGTGAACCCGTCGGTGAGTTGCTGGCGGAGGAACGCGGGCAGGGACAGCCGGCCGGCGACCGCGCGCATCAACTGGTCATACCGGCCGGTCAGGGCCGCCGCGATCGGCGGCAGGTTGCCGGTGTACGTCGCGACCAGTTGCTCCGCCAGGCCCCGGGCGTCCGCCAGCTCGTCCGCGGTCAGATGCTTGGCCGAGGACTTCAGCGCCGACGTGAACTCGCTGGCCAGCGAGTCACCGGTGGGAGACATGGCGTCGAAGAGCACGACCACGGGCGGCGGCGCGGTCGCGGCGATCGCGTCGGCGACCCGGGTGGCCAGCGAGGCGCCGGCGCAGAATCCCAGCACCGCGCGCACCGGGCGGCCGGCTGCGGTGCACTCGGCCACCCACCGGTTGACGCGCTCCGCCAGCGGGCCGTCGCCGGCTTGCCGGATGTGGAAGAAGGAGGCGTCGGCCGCCGCCCCGGCGGCCAGCTCCGCGAAGCCCGCCGCCGCGCGCCCGCCGGGGAAATCCAGGCAGAGGACGAGATCATGTCCACGGTCGGACAGCTGCCGCCAGTTCGTCAGTTTCATGGGCCGGGCCTCCCGTGCGCATCTATGGCCGTCGCCAATGTCCCGTAGTCGACCTTTCCGCCGGGTGTGCGGGGCAGAGCGCTGACGGGCCGGAAGACCACGTGCCGGCTGGGTACCCCGAGCGACTCGACTAGTTCCCGGCGCTGCTGTTCATGCACGGCCGCGTCGCCCGCGCCGACCAGGTGCACCACGTCGTCGGTGCCGCAGATCACCGCGGCGGGGTGGCCCGGCCGTTCCACCATGCGCTCCAGGTCGTCCAGGCTCGTGCGGACGCCGAGTACCTTGACGATCCGCTTGATGCGGCCGGTCAGGTACAGATGGCCGTCGCGCAGGTACCCGAGATCGCCGGTGTCCAGAACGTCCACCTCGGCGCCGCGGCGCAGGTCCCCGCGGCTGGTCGCGTAGCCGAGCATGACGCCAGGGCCCCGGTAATGGACCGAGCCCTCACCGGGCACGGCCCGCGCGTGGACCGGCGCCGGCCGGATCGTGATGGTTCCGCCTGGTATCGCGGTGCCGACGGATCCGAGGTGGCGCGGCAGGTCGGCGGGGTCCAGGCAAGCGATCCGTGACGTCGCCTCGGTCTGGCCGTACATCACGTAGAAGCGGCCGTCCCGCTGGTCCATCAGGTGGGCCAGCCGCATGGCCAGGTCGTCGCCCAGCCGGGCGCCCGCCTGGGTCATGGTGCGGATCTTGCTGCGGCCCAGCAGGCTGACGTGCGCCGGGCCGAACGCCGCGTAGGTCGTCGGCACCGCGGCGAATGACGTGGCGCCGGAACGGACTATGTGGTCCCACGCCGCCAGTGACAGCGGCGACCGGTTGCCGAGCACGATGCCCGCGCCAGCCAGCAGGTGGGTGTTCAGCACCGACAATCCGTAGGCGTGCGTGAGCGGCAGCGTGGTCGGGGCCCGCTCGGCCGCGGTGATGCCCAGCGCGCGGATCACCGCGGCGGTGTTGGCGGCGAGCCCGGAATACGAGAGCCGTACCGTCTTCGGACTGCCGGTCGATCCCGAGGTTGTCAGCAGCAATGCCGTGTCGATGTAAATTTCATCGGCCGGCCGGCTGCTGCGTCGCTGGAAGATGGTTGTGCCATCGGCCATCTCCGCGGCCGGGCGGTAGCCGAGGCCGGCGAGCCCGTCCGCTGAGCCAGGCGCCGGGACGACGAACTCGGGCTGGTACGCCAGGAGGATTTCACTGGAGGCGGGCAGAAACGCGACGGCGTGCCCTATGCGCAGCGCGGCGAGATAAGCCAGCAGAGTGGGCAGGTCGCGATCTCCCGCGCACAACACCAGTGCTTTTCCGTCACAGCGCAGCGCCCGCTCGAATTCGCCGACCAATTCGGCGAGCTCACCGTAGGTCAGCGTAGTACGGCCTTCCAGATACACGGCCGGCAATGACGGCCGCGCGTCGTCGTGGGTCACGAGATCGAGCATCGTCCCCCCATGGCGCATCCGGCGGGCTACCCGGACCGAATGCTACGGGCTGCACGGGCCGCCGTCCATATCCCGATAATTTCGAAATTCTCCGGCCCGCCCGGCGAAGAAGCTAAAAGCACGCCCTTGCCGAAAGCCCCGAAATATGCAATAACTTGCGGGTGTCAGGGTTTCTCCCCGTGGTATCGCCGCGGCAAGGCTATTCCTATCCCATGGTTATCTGGTGCCTCCGGCCATGTCGGCCGTGACCCCGGCGGGCCCGCGTAACCCGGTCGAGGCAGCCATGGTCCGGATCTGGGCCGACCTGCTCGGTTCGACGGAGCCGATCGGCGTGCACGACAACCTGTTCGGCCTCGGCGGCGGGTCGCTGGCCGCGGTCCGTTTCGCCGCCTGGACCGCCGACACCTACGGCGTGTCCCTGGCCATCCATCACATCGTCGCCACGCCGACGATCGCGGCACTCGCCGAGATCGTATCGGCCGGCCTTGACTCCGCTCGTATCGCCGAGAACGGGGGCGGGGCCGACCTGTCGGGATTGTCCGACGAAGAACTGGACGACCTGTTGCACGCGCTCGTCGCCGCCCGGGACCGCCGCCGGGCGGCCCGCGCGGACGGGTGGTAAGCCCGGCCGCCCGACCCGGGTGATGCCCGGGACGGGGCGGGAGTCAGCCGACGTCGCCGCGCCAATCACGGGGTTGGGGTACCGGCGGTTCCGACGGTCGCGCCGTCGGCGAGCGCGGCGTCGACCAGCACGGTCTCGATGCGCCAGAGCAGCCCTTCGATGTCCGCCGGGTGCAGGAAATGCGTGTCCGCGCATAGTTCGCAGCTCAGCGTGCCTGGTACGTCGCAAATGCTCAGGAAGACTTTTGGCTGGGGCATGTCATGGCGGTCGTTCCAGGTGAGCGTCGACCGGGTCAGCTCGTCGCGGAGCGATGGCGTCTCGTCCGCCGCGGCCATGGAGTCGGCGGACTCGCGGCTGAGCACCCGGCGGTCGTTGAACACCACGCTCCAGTCCGGCTCCGCGCCGCGCTCGGCCACCAGCCGCTTCCACACCTCGTCCGCCGCCGCCGGATCGTGATAGGCGTACTTGTACGCGCGGAGCCCCGACTCCCAGGACCGCCTGGCCACTTCGTCGAACGGGCCGTCCGTGTCGAGCACGCCGAGGCAGCTCTGCATAACCGGACTGACCGAGTCGGCGAACCCCGGCCGGAACCGGTTGCTGCACACGATGTGCACCGCGACGCGCCGGCTGACGGAAACGGAGGTGAGGGCGACGGCGAACGCGGCCAGCAGCACCGGGGACGTGCTGAGGCCGAGCCGGGCCGCGAGTATCCCCGCTGCCCGGTAACCCGCCGGCGAGTCGAGGGTGACCCGCCAGAAACGCGGCTGCCGCGGGTCGCCCGACTCCTCGAACTGCAGGTCGGGGGCGCTCGCGGCCAGCCGCTCGAAGTAGCGCATCGACGCCTCGTGCGCACGGCGTCCGCTCGGGCCGCGCTGCCGGCGGGCCTGCTCCATCGGCTGCATCGCCGTCACCGGCCCGGTCCGTGAATCGCGGTGGTCGAAGTCGTCGTACAGCAGGACCAGGCCGAACGCGTCCAGCGCGATATGGCAGACAACCAGCACGACATGCGTGGCCGTGCCATGGTGCGTGATCACGGCCATCCGCAGCGGCCATTCGTGCTCATAGTCGAAATCCCGGGCCTTGTACTGCGCGGCGATGGCGGCCGCGACCTCGCCTGGGTCGCTGTCGTCCGCGTCCACGACCTCGAGCGTGATCGTGCCGGAGGCGTGCACCACCTGCCGGGTCTGCCCGTCGGGGCCGAAGCGCAACCTTGTGCGCAGGGCCTGGTGACGGCTCATGATGAAGCTCAGTCCGGCCGCGACGTCCGCCACCGTCTGGCCGGGCGGCAGTGGCCGGGCACCCCCCGTCGACAGGGAGTTGCCTGTGGCCTGCATGACGGCCCAGATGTACTGCTGGCCCCAGCTGAGCTCGGCGATGCCTGAGCCATCACCCGCGAACTGAACAACGACTGTTTCTCTCATGCCACGCCGTGGTTCCTGAGAATTATCTCGGTCATGATCCGTTCATTCCTTTACTTGAGGCGGCCGGTGCCGGTGGCCAGGGGCGGGGGCCAGGCGGCGGGGTCGGCCAGGTTTGGCGGCGCGGTGGGGCAGATGACGTAGCGGCAGGGGGTGATGGCGGTGGGGTGGCGGGCGAGGGCGGCCATGCAGCGGGCGTGGGCCTGTTCCGGTGTGCGGACGGCGCTGGTGGCGGTCAGGTAGGCGGCCAGCGGCCGGCCGCCGGCCGAGGCGAAGACCCGGGCGGCGGCGGGCGCGACGGCCTCGTCGACCAGGCGCTGCACGTCGGCCACGCTCACCCAGCAGTAGTCGGCCAGTACCCGGTCCGGGGTGACGGCGATGGGCTCAAGCCCGGTCACCCCGGCCACTTGCCCGGCGGCGACGTCACCGTGCGCGGCCGCCACGAGCAGCCGCTCGACGGCCAGCAGCACCGCCTCCAGTTCGGACCGCGGCAGCAGCCCGGCATCCCCGCTCCACGCGTCCAGCCGCAGGCACCCGTCAACCTGGTTAAGGGTGAACCGCAGCGGCACTCCGCCATCCAGCGCCGGGCGCCACCGCAGTTCGGTCCGGGCGAGGGCGAGATTGATCTCCTCCGGCTTGCCCCCGATACCCGCGGTGAGCCCGGACCATGACTCAGGGACGAGGCTGTTGAAGAACGGGTCGAGGTCGAGGCGCAGCCCCCGCTCATGCTCGATCCGTTCGTTCATGGCGTCCCGCCTGGCCGTGTCGTACCTGGCGAGCCGACTCGCCTCAAGCACCGTGGTCCAGGTGTGGCGGACCAGCTCGTCGAAGCTTCGCCCGGCTACCCCGACGGTAGCGGCGGCGCCCTGGGCCAAGGGGCCGACGTAGCTCACCAGGCGGGGCTCGAAACGGTTGCTTGACACGACTGGGAGGACCAGTTCCCGGTAGCCGGCGCGGCGGGCCACCACCGCGCAGATCGCCGCCAGCACCACGCTGGACCGGCTGGCCCGGGTCCGCGCCGCCACCTGCCGCACCGCCATCGCCGCCGCCGTCGAGAACAGCTCCACCGCCAGCGACTCACCGCTCGGCCGGGCCCCCGGCAGGGCATACAGGCAACGCGGGATCCGCCTGAACTGCTCTCCCAGGTAATCAAGCGCCGCCTGCGCCCGGGCCCGCTCGGCGGGCGTCGCCTCCAGCTCAGCCTGGTCCAGCGGCTGGTGACCGGCCCGGCCGGCCGGCCGATGACCCGCCTCGTCCAGGGGCTGACGGCCAGGCCCGCCCGCCGGCCGCCGCCCGGGACCGGCGAGCAGGCCGGCGAAGTCACGCTTGATGACCTCGATCGCGCCGTGATCCACGGCCAGGTGCGTGAACCCGGCCGCGCACGCGATCACCCGGTCGCCGGCGACGGCCACCACCACCCGCACCGGGCGCCCCGGATCGGGTGACTCCCGCAGCC
>CAZORE010000213.1:0-8679 GCA_964581815.1 uncultured Streptosporangiaceae bacterium
AGCCCGGACAGGTCATAGTCGGGGCCGCCCACGCCCACCGTGAACAGCGAGGCGCCAAGGGAGCGCAGCGCCGGTCCGATCTTTTCCGGGCTGCCCTGCACGCCGACGGAGATCTCGATCTCCGCGGGGTCGCGGCCCACATCGGCGCAGTGCTGGTGCAGGACGGCGCGCTTGCGCTCGAGCGTCTCGGCGTCGCCGAAGCTGTGCCAGATGTCGGCGTACCGGGCGACGAGGCGGAGTGTCTTCTTCTCGCCCCCGCCGCCGATGAGCACCGGGATCTTTCGCGTCGGCGCCGGGTTGAGCCTGGCCAGCCGGGCCTCGATCCGCGGCAGCGCGTCGGCCAGCTCATCGAGCCGGCCGCCGGCCGTCCCGAACTCGTAGCCGTACTCGTCGTAATCCTTCTTGAACCAGCCCGACCCGATGCCGAGGATCAGCCGGCCGCCGCTCATGTGGTCGACGGTTCGCGCCATGTCGGCGAGCAGCTCCGGGTTGCGGTAGCTGTTGCACGTGACGAGGGCGCCGATCTCGGCGCGGGAGGTCGACTCCGCCCAGCCGCCCAGCATCGTCCAGCACTCGAAGTGCTTACCCTCGGGCTCGCCGTACAGGGGATAGAAGTGATCCCAGTTGAAGACGACGTCCGCGCCGAGCGCTTCCGCGTCGGAGGCGGTGCGGCGGATGGTCTGGTAGTCGGCGTGCTGTGGTTGCAGTTGCAGGCCCACGCGTACCGGCCTGGTCGTGGTTGCTGTCACTGCGGTCTCCGGTGGAATCCCCGGCCTTCAGGCCGGGGAGAAAGCTGGTGCCCAGCGCGGCACGGCAAGGAGAGGCTCGTCATCAATCCTCCGCTGTCGGTAGCTATCGTTACGATGTTCGTATGTCCCGGTATCGTCTGAAGCCTACACCGCAACAGGAATCGATCCTGCTGCGGCATTGCTCGGACGCCCGGTACGTGTGGAACCTGTGCGTCCAGCAGCAGGCGGTCCGGGACCACCAGCAGGCCATGGCGAACTTCTTCGCGGGCAACTGCCAGCGGCCCACGTGGCGCAAGGCAGGCCACGACGAGGGCTTCCGGATCGTCGCGGTGAAGCCCGGCGACGTGCGCCGGCTGAACCGCAACCACGCCGCGGTGAAGGTCCCGAAGGCGGGCTGGGTGCGGTTCCGCTGGTCGCGCCCGGTACCGGACGGCGCGCGATCCTTCCGGGTGACCCGCGACCGCGCAGGCCGCTGGCATATCGCGTTCGCCGTGATCCCCGGCCCCGTGCCCGGGCCAGGAACCGGCGCGGTGGTGGGGATCGACCGGGGCGTGGCGGTCAGTGCCGCGCTGTCCACCGGGGAGCTGCTGCGCTGCCCTGGCCTGTCCGGGCGGGAGGCGGACCGGCGCAAGGACTGGGCGGAGAAGGCCTCCACCGGCCTCGCCCGGCGGTTCGACGTGATCCGCGTCGAGGACCTGAACATCCAGAACATGACGCGGTCCGCCAAGGGCACGAAGGACGCGCCGGGCCGGAACGTCGCGCAGAAGGCCGGCCTCAACCGGGGCATTAGCACGGCCGGCTGGGGGCTGCTGGTGCGCCGGCTGGAGGAGAAGGCACCTGGGCGGGTGGAGAAGGTACCGCCCGCGTTCACCTCGCAGCGCTGCAGCGCGTGCGGGCACATCGCTCCGGAATCCCGTGAGAGCCAAGCGGCGTTCCGGTGCGTGGCCTGCGGTTTCGCCTGCAATGCCGATGTGAACGCGGCCAGGAACATCGCGGCGGGGCACGCCGTGAAAGCGCGGGGAGGCGACCGGGTTGCCGGGCCTGTGAGGCGCGAACCTCAACTAGCGCTCCTAGCGTGAGTTGGAATCCCCCGCCTACAGGCGGAGGAGGATGTCAAGTTGAGACAGCCTATTCCGCGCGGCCACGGGTCGCCGACGCGGCCCACGGCTCTTCCGCGTCCGCCACCGGCGGCGTACATTCAGCGCATCAGCCTGGCCAGGTACGACGCGACCCTGCCGTCGGCATCCACCAGCGGGGGCTGCGGCTGGTAGTCGTAGTACGCAGGGTCGGCAGTTGACCAGACGCTGACGTCGACAAAGCACGCCTGCTGTATCTGCGGGTTGGCCGGATCGAGGACGATCTTCATCCACGGGACCCGCTCATCCGGCCCGTGGTGTCCAGAAGGGTCAGCCGCCATCCGGCGGGCGGGCTCCGCCGGAAATACCCGACCGCTGCTGCTGCCGACAAGGGAAGCCGCCAGGTGGTCCCGCCCGCAGATGACATGTCCTGGCCCGTCTGCCAGCCGAACAGCGGCGGCCGCTGCATGACCAGGGGCGGTGCCGAATCGACCTGTGCCCCGGCCGGGCTCGCCACCGAGGGGGTCCGGGCTGGGGTAGGCCTCCATGCAGCCGTCGCGCCCGGGTCACCCCGGCAAGGCCCTCCTCGTCACGGTTCGATCCCGCGCCAGCCGGCGTGACCGTCCGCACGGGCGAAAGAGGTGTTCAGAACGGGGCGGGGTCTTCCCCGCCCGCCGTGCGGGAGAAGACCACCCGGTCGAGCTCCCGGCCCTGCTCGTTGATGTACCTGAGTATCATGGTCGTCCGCTGCCCGCGCGGAGCCGGGCTGACGTCAAGCGCGACGAACCCGTAGTCGGCGTACCGCGCCTGCGACCAGTCGACGGTCTCCCGCGTCTTGCTGAAGTCCTGCTCGCTGACGAACGGCCCGGTCTCGGCCGCGGCGTCGCCGGCCACGGACGGGCCGCTGCCCGCGCCGGCCGCGAAGTTCCTGTCCGTTTCGCCCGGGCCCGACCAGCCGTAGCGGGGCGTGCCCGCGGTCCCGGCGACCACGTACGTGGTGCCGTCCTTCGCAGGCTCCACTTCGGCGGGCTCGGCGGGGGACAGGGCGACGGCCTGCTTGCTGGAGCGGGCGGAGTTGGTCACCGGGTCATAGATGAGCGGGTTGGTCCGCTCGTACACGTGGTTGTGCCCCTGGATCGCGAGATCGACCTGGTAGCGGGCGAACAGCGGTGCGAGCGTTGACCGCACGCCGCCGTCGGAGCTGTGCCCGCCGCAGGTCGAGAACGCGCACTCGTGGAAGAACGCGATGATGAAGTCGATAGCGCTTTCCCGCCGCCACGCGCTGAGGGTGTCTTCGAGCCACCGCGCTTGCGCGCCGCCGCTGTAGCCGGTCAGGCCCTGGAACTCCCAGCTCAGCTCGTTGGCGTCGAGGCTGATGATGCCCACGTTGCCGTACGTGAAGCTGTACACCGACGGGCAGCCGGACGGGCCGCTCGCGGGCAGGTCCAGCCGTTTCACGAGCCCGCCGTAGCCGAGCGGCTGGTAGCTGCCGACCGTCACCTGGTCGGCGGCGACCTGCGCGGAGAACAGCTCCGAGTCGTGGTTGCCGGT
The DNA here is from genome assembly GCA_964581815.1 of uncultured Streptosporangiaceae bacterium. Taxonomy (GTDB): domain Bacteria; phylum Actinomycetota; class Actinomycetes; order Streptosporangiales; family Streptosporangiaceae; genus Trebonia. The sequence continues at coordinate 3,377 of CAZORE010000213.1, forward strand.
GGCGAACATCCACGGGATCGCGGCCGCGCTTGTCTCGATCATCGGGAACCAGCTCGTCCAGATCCACGGGTCGTAGAAACCCCAGCCGGCGGCCGGCCGCGGCGGGGTGTTACCCGCGCCCGGCTGCGTGCCGCCCGGCCCGTCGGGGTTGATGATCGGCTGGATGTCGCCGTGCGCCTGGGCGTAGCACAGGTCACCCGCGTGCAGGTTGAACCGCGATCGCGTGCCGTTGACCAGGTTACGGACCCGGGTGATCTCCCTGATCACCGCCGAGGTGGTGTTGACCTGGGTGTTGGCCGGGTTGTCAGGATCGCTGGCGACGAACGAGCCGTTGTTCCACATGCCCCACGTCGATTCGGGCAGCAGCGACGGGTCCTGGTCGAGGGTGGGCCCCGGGATCCCCTCGTCGGCGAACGCCGTGAAGGTGAACGGCTCGGTTACCTCGCCCGGCGCCGTCAGGAACGTGGCGCCGGGCGTGGCGCCGCGCTGACGGCCGGCGGAGTACCTGAAGCGGTAGTGGTACTCGGTGCCGGGGGACAGGCCGGTCAGGTGGGCGTGCACGAAGAACTGGTCCGCGTTCAGCGTGCGGGAGGCCTTCAGCTGGCCCGGCTTGCCGTCCCAGACGGGGACGTGGCTGATCAGCTCGCGTATTTCCGCCTCGATGAGGTGCCCGTAGGAGCGGTCCCGGCCGTACTCGAGCCAGACCCGCACCGAGCGCGGCGGGACGGCGTTGTAGGTGTGCAGGTTGAACAGCTGGCCGCCGACCCACATCTCCCGCCTCGGGTCATCGCCGAACGAGAGGTGCCGCCCGTTGACGAGGAACCCGCCGGCGACCGTCTCGGTGCGCGCGACCGCCGCGGCGACCGCCTCGTCGGACCATCTGCCGCTGCCGAGCAGCATGGTGCCCACGGCCGCGCCGACCGGGCCCCGGTCGGTCGCCCGCCGGCTCACCGCCTGGCGGCGCAGGTGCGCCATCCACTGGTCGTACTGCTCGGCGAGCGGACGGTCGTGCCTGCGCGGTCGGGCCATGACCACGACAGTAGCGCTAGCGGGACCGGTGACTGGGTGAAGTGTCCGATGGCGGCGAAACCAGTCGGGGTGCGCGGATTACCCGATCCACTGGCCCGACAGGTACAGCAGCCCGATGACGACCGCGAGCGGCGCGACGATACCGAAGTACAGGTAACTGACCCACGGTCGGCGCGTTTCGATTCTGGCGAGGGCGATGCCGACCGGGAACAGGAGCAGGAGGGTCCGCGGGCCCGTCTGATACCAGGTCTGCGTGCCGATCACGACCGCGGGCAGCCCGCAGTACACGGCCTCGGGCCAGCGGCGCCAGCACGCGAACGCGAGCGCCGCCAGGACCATCACGGCCTCCGCGGCGATCTCCAGCTGCCACTCGAAGGCGGTGCCGGCGCCGAAGGGGTGCTGGAACGCCGCCCAGTAGGTGGTCTTCAGCGCCTGGACCGGGGTGACCCGGTGCAGGCCCCAGCCGCCCTGGTTCGCGCTCACCCAGGCGTTCCAGATGCCGGTGTGCACCCGCAGGTAGATGTCGTATGCGACAGGTCCCGCGAAGGCGCAGCAGCACCTGACGGCGTTCCCCAGGCGTTGCCAGGCCGGGTGCTCCCAGACAGGATCCTGCAGTTCGCGCGCGCGCAGGTCCTGGGTCGGCCCGGCTTGCGCGCGGGGGCCGGCCAGCGCCATCACGATCAGCGCCGTGATCAGGAATACCCCGTCGACGCGGACCAGGCCGGCCAGCCCGGCCAGGACCGCGGCCCGCCACCACCGGCCCTTGGCCGCTGCGTGCCAGGCGGGGATCGCGAGCGCCAGGAACAGGCACTCGGCGTACCCGACCATGAGGAAGACCGCGGCGGGCATGGTGAGCAGGTAGAGCACCGCACGGCGGTTGCCCGCGAGCCGGGACAGCGACACCACCGCGAAGCAGCCCGCGACGCCGGAGACGACCAGCTCCGACAGCGTCCAGTTGCGCACGATCAGGTGCGCCGCCGCCAGCGTCAGCGGGAACCCGGGAAACATGACGGTGCCGTTGGGGGGCGAGTTCCCGGCAAAGTAACCGTGCTGAGCGATGCCCTGGAGCAGGCTCGCGTCCCAGTGCTGGAACGCGCCGGTCAGCGGCGCGTGGCTGGGGTCACCGCGGTACACCCACGCGGCCGCCCAGGCGAGAACGAACAGGGCCAGGTGCGCGGCGGCCCACAGGCCGAGCGCGGTCCGGTCGCCGGAGTCCAGGCGCCGCCACCAGGCTACGGGCAGCGCGCGCGCCGCAGCCAGCCGGCCGGCCGCGCTGACCCGGTCATCCGGCCCGGGATCGGCCTGAACTATCGCCACGTACAGAGCATGCCAGCAGAAAGCGTGCCGCCGGAACCCCGATGCCGCGTCCGGTCTCACCCCTGTCGACGATTCAGATAACAGCAAGAAGCGCTATGTGAACCCAAACCGCGCGGCGGACCGACCAGTCACTGTTAAAGCACCATCAGCAACGCGGGGCGGCCGCAACGCTGTTGACGCTCGACCGCGGGCCAGGGAACTCCGACGGCGTCGTCTTGCAGGCGGCTCAGCTCGCTGATGAACTCGGCCGGGAGAAGGTCACGGCGGGTGGACAGTACCTGTCCGAGCTTGACGAACGTGACCCCGCCGTCCTCCATGGCCAATCGGACCGAGTGGGCCAGCCGGGCCCGGCCCTCCGGCGTGCCCAGCTCCGACCGGCGCCCGCCCCGCTGGTAGGGCAGCAGCCCGCGCCGCGCGAGGATCCTGGTGATCTGCCAGTAGCGCCGGGCCCGGCCAATCCGCCCTCGCGTGGCGCGCAGCACGTAGACCGGCCCGGGCACCGTCCCGCTGGGCACCAGTGCCTCGGCGATGACCAGGAAGACCAGGCCGGCCAGCAGCGCGATGACCGCCCCGAGAATCACGAACCACAGGGCGGGCAGCGCGCTGCCCTTCCTGGGAAACGCAGGGCCGCCGATCATGGCCGTGACGATCGGCGAGAACACCAGCACCGCGATGATCGCGGCGGCCAGCGTGCGCAGCGGCGGCAGGCGCACCCCGATCAGCCGGCGCACACCGAACGCGAACAAGAGCACCGTCAGGACAGCCCCGATGACCAGCACGGACCAGGATAGAGCGGTCATGTTGTACTCCATGTTCTGTGCTTTGACTCGCACCGAGGTTGCCGGGTCAGCCAACTCAGAGTTCTCACCCGACCTTCAGATTCCTTTGCTTGAACCGGCCAGGCGGCCCGCGTGGTCGGCTTGCTCCGGATTGCTCATGGGGGCCGGACGGGCGGCGGCTTGCCAGATCCGGGCCGCGAGCAGGATCATCGCGGCGGCGAACGGCAGCATGAACAGCACGACCGTCGGGCCGATGGCGCCCATTGACTCGGCGACCTCAAGGCCGACGGTGAACAGCACGGCCAGCCAGCGCGGCACGGCGCGGCTGCGCCACAGCGCGTACCCCATGACGACCGGCGCGGCGTATTCGCTGGCGAAGTAGACGTACCCGGCGGCCTGAGCCGGCCAGGAACCGAAGCCGGTCACCAGGAACCGGGCCGACGCGGCCGGGGTCGTGTGCGCCGAGGCCGCAACCGCGAGGCTGATCCCGCCCAGGATGTTGAGCACGGCCCCGGCGAACGCGCCCAGGCCGCCAAGCAGCGCGGCGATCGTGGCGATCACCCAGCCGCGTCCGGTGACCAGCGTGGCGATCGCCGCGTACGACACCGCCAGGCCGCCGAGCGCCAGCACCGACAGCGAACCCGACAGGTACAGCTGGGACGAGTGGGCCGCCGCGATGGGCAGCAGCCGCAGCGCGGTGGCCGTACTGGTCACCACCTGGTCGGTGCCCCGGGGGTCCAGTGCCTCGGCACCGACGTAAAGCACGGCGGTGACGGGCAGGAAGGCGGCCAGCAACCGCAAGCGGACCCGGGCGGCTTTACTGGCGGGCTTCTCGATGGTGGCAGTGATCGCGCTCATTGCTTGTCCTTCCCTCGATCTGGCTGGTTCTTCTAGATGGCAGCCTGCGCCCGGCGGCTGAGGCAGCACTGTCGTGGCGCTGAGGCGGGACCTATGGTGAGGTCATGCAGGTACGGCTGTTCGGTGAGCTCGAAGCGGAGCAAGCGGGCGTGCCGGTGCCGGTCCGCGGGGCCAAGCAGCGGGCGCTGCTGGCCCTGCTGGCGCTGCGGCCGGGGCAGCCGGTCAGCGCCGACCGGCTGATCGACGTGCTGTGGGGCGACGGGCAGGCCGCCCACCCGGCCAACGCCCTGCAGGCCCAGATCGGCCAGCTGCGCCGCACCTTCGGGCCTGCTGCGGTCGTCACGACCGAAGCGGGCTACGCCCTTGATGTCGGCGCCGATGATGTCGACGTCGTCCGCTTCGAGCTGCTGGTGGCGCGGGGACGTCAGCTGGCAGCGGCTGGCCAGGCCGCGGACGCGTCCGCCGCCCTAGGTGAGGCGCTCGGGCTGTGGCGAGGGGAGCCGCTGGCCGACTTCACCTACTCGGGCTTCTTTGATGCCGAACGAGCGCGGCTGGGCGAGCTGACGGTGGTGGCGGTCGAGACCCGGGCGGGCGCGGACCTGGCGCTGGGCCGCCACGGCGGGCTCGCCGCCGAACTGGAGGCGCTGTGCCGGGAGCACCCCCTGCGCGAGCGCCTGTGGGAGCTGCTCATCCTGGCCCTGTACCGGGCCGGCCGGCAGGCCGAGGCCCTGCACGCCTACACCGAAGTCCGCGACCGCCTGGCCGGCGAGCTCGGTATCGACCCTGGCCCGGCCCTGCGCGAACTTCAGGCCCTCATCCTGGCCCAGGACCCCTCGCTCAGTGCAGAACCGGTCCCGCCAGGACCGCCCCCGGCCCGGCCGGCCGCCCTGCTCGAGACGAAATTGTATGTCCCGCGGTCTCGGCGTGGCCTGGTGCCGCGTCCGCGGCTGAGCGAGCGGCTGGACCGCGGGGCCGCGTCGAGGCTGGTCCTCGTCTCCGCGCCGGCCGGGTTCGGCAAGACGACGCTGCTGACTGAATGGCTGGCGGGACCGGCCACGCCCGCCGGCGAGCGGCTGGCCGCCTGGGTGTCGCTCGACCGGGGCGACAACGATCCAGCGTCCTTCTGGACCTATGTGATCGCCGCGCTCCGGACGGCGGCACCCGGGGTCGGCGAGGGCGCGCTGGCTCTCCTGCAGGCGCCCGGGCCGCAGCCGAACGAGACGGTGCTTACCGTGCTGCTCAACGACCTGGGCGCCGTCGCGGACGACATCGTGCTGGTGCTCGATGACTACCACGTTATCGACGCGCCCGTTGTGCAGG
>CAZORE010000214.1:0-8669 GCA_964581815.1 uncultured Streptosporangiaceae bacterium
TCCGCACAGCGCTTGGCGCGATTGACCTTGTAAGCGGACGGTCAGCGGTTCGAATCCGCTCACCGGCTCCAAGTCTCCTTGGCGTGCGGAAAAGCGACCTTGACCAGGCCGCCCCAGAACTCCGCTCTGAGGCTGACCGTGCCGCCGGAGAATTGGGGGTCGTTGAAGTGGACCTCTTCTGGGCCAGTTTGGCAGCCTAGCTTCCGTTCGGTGATTTCGACGGCTTAGCGCCGAGCGTGGTCTTAAATTCAATTCCCGGCGGCGACAGGGATACGGTTATTACCCCGGCGTTGACGGAGTTTCCCTTGTCGTACACGAGCGCAAGGCTGAGGTGGTATGTGTAGGTACCCGCCGCCACGTTTTTGGGAAGGCATATGATCAGGTCGAAACGGTCAGCTTGATCGGGCGCCAGCTCTTCGCTTACCGGCGCCGTGAACACCCCTTTCTCGAGGGGCAGGGGAAATATGTAACTTGCGGAAACGGGAACAAAAGATACGGAAAATCCGGCTGTGAACACGGAGTATGACCGTACGGTGATACGGACACCGTCGACCAGCGCTAGCTGGTTGCCGGTGTTGCGCACCTTGAAGTCAAGCGTCTCGTAACCAGAGTTGCCGCCGATAGAGGCGTCGAGCTTGGATAGCTGCGCGGCGCCCGCTTGCCCGGTGACGCTATCCACCTCAAGGATGGGCGCCGGAGCTGGGGTGCTGTCCAAAAATTGAGGAATTACGACCGTAATGATCGCCGCGATGATGGCGCCGACAGCGCCTACTGAAGCTACCGCAATACCTGTATTAAGCCAGGTCCATCTGCTCGGGTTCTTGTTCCCGGGATCGCTCTTTCCCCGCTTCGCTGCGGAATTGTTCTTACGTCTTGCGGCCATTATGATGTCCGGTCCTTGAGGGTACATTCACCGATGTTGTTATCTGAGCAGACGTGAGCAATGCCGACGGGATCGCTCTCTCTTCTTTATTCTGTCCTTCCAGTTCCCCTGCCGCAAGAACCAGTAATGTGGTCGGATACGCGGTACCGAGCGCTCATCGGCGTGCCCCCCCCAAGACTTCCAGCGTCGGCTATACCGCTGCTCCACGACACCCAGTTCCACCAGCACACCCGGCTCTTTTCGCCACGATTACCACACAGAACGCAACCAACACTAGGAATGCGGAAAAGGAATGTGGCGATGGTCGTTGATCGGTGAGGTCAGTTGCTTGCGGTAAGGATGATGGTGACTGCTGACGGGAAGCTGTCGGCTGTACGGGCGGGCTGGAATGCGGTAAGCGGCCACGGGCGTCCGCGGTGCAGCCAGACGCCCGGCAGTCCCGCGTCGCGTGCGCCGCTGATGTCTGCCTCGGCGGAGTCGCCGATCATCCAGGCGCCGTCCAGTGGCTGTCCCGCCCGGGCGGCCGCGAACCGGAAGATCTCCGGGTCGGGTTTGCGCAGGCCTGCTCCTTCGGAGATGACCCACCCGGCCACCTCCTGGTCCAGGCCGGTGTGCCGGAGCTTGTGTTCTTGCTGCTGGACGGTGCCGTTGGTGACGATGAACGGCGTCCACCCCGCCGTTCGGGCATCGCGCAGGGCCCGGGTCACCGCGGCGTCGGGAATGATCTGCCTGACCAGCCCGCCGCGCAGTTCCGCGAGGAGCCCGGCCTCGGCGCGGCCGTCCAGCCCGAACCGCCCGGAGATCATCGCGGCAAGCCGCTCCCGTGACTCGAGCCCGTCCCGGTCCGCCGCCACGAGCCACTGCGCGTCCGCCTGACTGCCGGCGTGTGCCGCTGCGAACTCCCGGGCCCAGCGGCTGAAGGCGCCGGCCCGGTCGATGAGCGTGTTGTCAAGGTCGGCTAGCAGCAGCGGCACGCCGGCACCTTAACATGGCGGCTTGTCTTGTCCTGCCGACCCGACCAGAGGCGACATGACGCTGGGTGATGCTGACTGCGCCCAGGCGGCCTCGCTCTGGGGCGTCCCGGGGCTGCACCGAGTAACGAGTACGCGTGGCAAGGAAGGTCCGGATCGACCGTGCAACGTGGTGATCAAGGGCTGCGGGATCTGGCCTTGCCGGGCACGTGCGCGCCCCGGTGCCGTGGGTGCTGGTGGCTGCGCGGGCGTGCACGTGCCGGCGTGGACGGGAGCGGCTACGTCAGGCCATGGTGCGCTAGGAAGTTCGCGGTGCGCTCGGGGGTGGCGAGGATGTCCCACTGGCGTTCGGGGTAGTTGAAGTTGTCGGTGAACTCATCGGCGACCGGCTTGCTCTGGGACATCGCGCCGAGCATCTGGAGCAGGTGCCCGGCCGGCGGCAGGCCGATCATGAGGTTGGTCCAGTCGCAGATCGCCTGCACGCGGTTGGCCCGGCGGGCTGCGGCCTTCTGGCAGAACCTTTCGTCGAAGTTCTGGTCCTCGGTGATCGCGGTGCCCAGCTCCCATGCCGAGTATGAAGCGGAGTTGGCGCCCTGGCCGATAACCGGGTCCACCACCGTGTGCGAGTCGCCGACCGAGATCGCGTACCGTCCGTTGGGCAGCCGAACGTAGTCCTCGCGGACCACCGGAGTGACGGCACCCTGCAGCAGGTCCTGCGGGCGGGTCAGCTGGAACCTGGCGGGGTCGACCCGGGCGAACGTCTGCGGATGATGGGCCTGGAGTTTCTCCAGCACCAGGCGCTCGAAGGCTGCCGGGTCGTCGGTGTAGCTGGCGTCGGCGAGCACCTCGGTATCGCCGCCGGGCACGTTCTCGAAGAGCAGCACGGTGATGTGGCCCTCGAAGGAGAACATCGGGATCTCCAGCAGTTCCCCGTGCGGCGGCGCGATGCTCATCGTGACGCCCCGCGGGTCAGTGCGCTCGATGCCGTGATACAGGCCCGCGCATAGCCTGCGCTGCGGCTTGTCATACGGTGACCGGTCGGCCCGCACGCCGAACATCGCGCTGATGTCGCCCTTGCCGGTGGCGACCACGATCAGGTCGTGCCGCTCCGATAGTTCCGTGACGCTCCGCGGCGTGATGTCCGCGACCCGGAACTCCCCGCCGCGTTCCTGGAAGTCGGCCAGCAACCGCGGGATGTAGATGCGGTAGTCGATCGCCCGTGACGGGGCCGAGAAGAAGCCCGGGAAGCTCAGCGGCTGCGGGCCGCCGATGTAATGGTGATGGCAGAAGTACCCGTATTCAGCGAGGTCCCAGTGGTCGACGTTGAGCGCCTTCTCGCGCTGCACCGTGGTGTTGTGGTGCGCGACGGTGTTGAGCAGTCGGCCGTCGGCCATTTGCTGGGGGGTCTTCGCGTCATAGATGACGACCGGGATATCGTGCTGCCGCAGCAGGAGCCCGAGGTGGAGGCCCGCGACCCCCGACCCGATGATCCCGATGCTAGGCGATCTGTTTCCTGACGCCATTGCGGCGCTCCTTTCGGACGTTGGTGATGTGCTTCGCGTTCACGCGTCGGCGAGCAGGGTGCGGACCCGGGCGCGGGCGGGCTCGCGATCGTAGCCGCTGACCTGCGCGCCGGCCATGCGGACCGGGTCGCCGAAGAAGAAGTACTCGTACAGGGACTCGCGGCCGGCGAACCCGGAGACGGCCGCGTCCATCGCGAGCTTGAACAGGCGGGCACGCTGCTCGGCGGTCGCGGTCGCGGCCTGCAGGTAGGTGTCGAGATCGGTGTTGCCCTCGCGGTGCGCGCGGGCGAAGTCCGCCTCGCCGGGGAGGGCCATGAGGCCCGATGCGGAGAACTTGCGGATGATCTCCTGGAGCCGCTGGCTCACCTTCCTCGGGTACCAGTTGCGGGCGGCGTTGAGGGTATCCCACTTGGGCAGGAAGACCCCGTCGTCGCTGAATGCGCCGTCGGCCTCGGCGGCGCGCAGCAGCGCCTTCTCGATCTCGACGTAGCTGATCAGCTCGCCGAGGTCCTCCTGGATGTGCTGGAACTGGCCGATGCCGATCGTGTCCGCGATCTCGCTGGCAAGGCCCAGGTAGAACTCGGTCTTGGCGAGGGTCCGGGTGACGACCTGGTGGGTCATCAGCGCCCCGGCACCGGTCTCTGTGTACCAGGCGTTGCACAGTTCCGGGTGGCCGAGCATGAAGATGCGGTCGTGCGGGACGAGCACGTCGTCGAATACGACGACCGCGTCCGCCTCCTCGAACCGGGACGCCAGTGGCTCGTCGAAGGCGCCGCCGCCGTGGTGGAGCGTGGCGCGGCAGTAGTACTTCAGGCCGGGGGCGTCGTTCGGAAGGGCGAACGCGAATGAGTACGGCGCGTCCTCGGGGGTACCGCGCAGCACCGAGGAGGGGAAGACCAGCAGCTCGTCCGCGACAGGGGCAACGGTGGCGAGCAGCCGGGCGCCGCGGATGACGACGCCGTCGCCGCGCTCGGCGACGACGCGGGCGGTGAGCTGGCCGCCGGCCTGCTGGCTGGCGGGCACGGAACGGTTGACCTGCGGGGGGACGAGGGTATGCGTGGCCAGCAAGTCGCTCTCCCGGGCGTACTCGTAATAGGCGCGGATTCGTTCGCCGTAGACGGGATCGGCCTTGGCGAAGAACCGCTCGGCGGACGCGAGCGCAGTGACGGCCGAGTTCATGTAGTCGCCGCTGCGGCCGAGGAAACCGTGCGAGTAGGCGGTCCAGGCGGAGAACGCCGTTCGCCGCCTGACCAGGTCGGCCTCGCTGTGCGGGATCAGGAACGAGGCGTTGACGAGGTCGCCTGTGCTTGGGGAGGCATAGGTGAGCTGGCCCTGGTGCGCTGGGGCGTGCTGCATGTCGAAGAGGTGCGCGTAGGTGCGCGCGAGGTTGCGGAACAGCGGGTGGTCGGCGACGCGCGAGGTGATCTTCTCCCCGTTGACATAGATCTCGGGGGTCATCGCGTTCAGCTTGTCCAGGTACTGCTGGCCGGTGCGGATTCCCATGCGGTGGACTCCTGTGTCGGGTGCTCGGGTCGCCTAGAGCAGGGCCTCGTGGCCCGGGGCGCCCTGCGGGATCGTGGTGAACTGCCCGCTGACGAAGCCGAGGGCGTCGCCCTCGCGGTAGTCGAAGCGCCGTACCTCGCCGAGGAAGAGCGTGTGGTCCCCGCCGTCGTACTCGGCCCATGGCGTGCACTCGAAGTAGCAGAGCGACCCGGCGATGCGGGGGGCGTGCTCGCCATCAGCCCATACGGGCCGCAGCGAAGGCCGGGGCTTGCCGGCGAAGTGGAGGGCGAGTTCACCCTGCTCGGCCCCGAGGACGTTGATGGTGAAGCACCGGCCGCGCAGCAGGTCGTGGGAGGGCACGGCGCGCTGCAGGGCGACAAGGATCAGCGGCGGGTCCATGGACACGGACGTGAACGAGTTCACGGTGACGCCGCGCGGGGCGCCGCCCGGCTGGGTGAAGCCGACTATCGCAACGCCGGTGGCGAAGCGACCGAGGCAGCCTCGGAGGAAGTGAGCGGGCGGGCGGTAGAGCGGGGACTCGGGCGCGAAGGCGGGGGACTGAGCGAATGTCGCGGCCAACGTGAACGCTCCTCGGCGGCATCGTGGTGCTTGCCGTCATAGCAAATGCTGTTCTATTATAGAACAGCATGTTCTTATATTGAATTGACTTTAACGAAGGGCTCTAGATAGTGCAAGCGCAGGAAGACGGGTCGGCGGTAGCGTCCGCGGGACCGTCGCAGACCCTGTCGCGCGGGCTGAGCGCGCTGGAGATCATCGCGGAGGCGGAGGAGCCGATCGGGATGGCCGAACTTGCCGCACGCCTGGGCCTGCATCGGTCGGTCACCTACCGGATCGTCCGCACGCTCCAGGAGCACCGCCTCGTTGTCAGGACACCGTCTGGCGACCTGGTGCCCGGCATACGCCTAGCCGCGCTCGCCCGCGCCGTCTCACGTGACCTGCAGGCGGCGGCGCTACCCCAGCTGACCGCGGTAGCGAACGAACTGAGCATGACCGCGTTCGTGGCGGTCCTGGACGTCGGCGATGTCGTCGCGCTCGTCAGCGTTGAGCCCACGCACGCTGCCGCCTCGGTCGCCCAGCGACCGGGAACCCGCCACCCGCTGCATCGCGGCGCACCGGGCGTTGCCATACAGGCGGCCCTCACGGCACAGGAGCGGGCCTCTCTCGGCGACGCGCGCCTGCGTGACGAGGAGTACTTCGTCGGCTTCCCTGGCTATGCCACCAGCCACAGCGAGGTCATCAAAGGGCTATCATCAGTCGCCGTCCCGCTGCGGGTGCCCGGGCAGCCCGCCGCCGCAGTCGCTGTGGTCTACCTCGACCGCAGCACGGACGTTACAGCGGTCGGGGAACGGCTGCGGCAGGCGGCCGCAGCCGTTGCCCGTGAACTCGCCTAGCGTGCGACCGAACCCTGAACCCAGCCCCTGAGTCCCGCACTCAGTGGCCGACTTTGGCAGGTGCTCCGCCGTCCCGTCGTGCCTGGTGGACAAGGGCAAATCCGGCCCTGCTAGCGTAAATCTGCACCTTCCGCCTAGCGCGGTTCCGCTCGTCAGTGACTACCGTTTATGCAGGTCCGCACAGCGCTTAGCGCGATTGACCTTGTAAGCGGACGGTCAGCGGTTCGAATCCGCTCACCGGCTCCCAGTCTCCTTGACGTGCGGAAACGTGACTTGGCGGTACCGGGTGCGCCGACCGCTCGGTGCGCACAGCGCTTATCGAGCCTCCGTCTACGGAGGCCGCATCTCCGGGGAGTCTCCTAAGAAGATCGGCCGAGGCTCCTCGTGCAACCTCGATGTCGGCCCGTTCCAGCCCATGTTCGACAGCTGGAACTTCCACCTCGGGCCAAGAGAAAATCGCCCAAGACAATCCGCGCCTACCTTGAGGTAGCACAGCTGCGAGAGGCTACCGCCCACTGCGCGGTTTAAATGCCTCAAGGCGCGCGCTTCCGCATTTCACGCTGCCGGTATTGCATAGCAGCGTTATATCGAACTCATGTGTCGATGCCGTTTCGACCGGAAGTGCGACCAACAGGCGGTCTGCTTCGCGCGGCACTAGAGAATGTGAAACCGGCACTTCGATAAAATAATCGGTTCCGCTTCGCTTAAAAATTGATGCTGTATAGGCCTCTGACCAAGGCATCATCATTGCAGGAGGGGGCAGCTCCCATTTCATAAGGTCCATTGGTGCGCGGAAATCGTAGGAACGATGTTTTTGCGTTCCATCGATGTCAGGTTCTGAATAATCAAGTGTGCCGGCTATTAGCGCGGTTTGGCCGTCCTTGAACGGCCCGTAGTTCCATGTACGTGTTGGAGGCCCATACCACCCGTACCCCGCATTAAGTTCATGCGCACCCCCTTGCTTGGATGCTTCCGGTTCCCGCGCGAAGGCGCCGGCCTCTGCGAGTGCGAGCATTAGAGGGTGGTCATCATTAATGGAAGAAGCGGAATTATAGGGCCATATGTGTTCCATTGTTAGTGGAACTGGGCGCCGAGGGTGTTCGAGGTGAAAACGCACTGTAACGTCATCTGGCCAGCCCGGCGCAAAATCTATGGGTCTTTGGATATAAACTTTGTTCTTTGGAGCCAATTCAACCTTCCCGAATTGGACAACCGGAATGTTCTGAATATAATCCACTGACCGTGCGACATCCAGCCGAACTTGGTGAACCGTCAATGTGTCAGCAGTGTTATTGACAACTTTTATATCGAGCTGAGCGGTTATTACTTCGCGAACCCATTTGCGTTCTTGATACGGTAGAGGTTCCAGGATCGCCCCTGACCGCACCAAGTCAAGATAGGCGTGCGCAGGTCGGATCGTCAGACGGCCGCCGTGCAGGCTGCCCTCGTGCCTCATGGGACTCGTCATGCTCCAGCCGCCGTCGGGCGGAGCTCTGTGAAACGCTGTCACGGTAGCCGTCACGATTCCGGGTTCTGGAGGCGTCTGCGCATTGACCGTGATCACTGCATGGCCGAAATCTACGTCACCGCCGGACTGTACAACCAAGGACCCGGAGATTTCCCGGGACTCCAGCGACTGGGGCTTAGTGCTGGGCCCTCTTAGTGGATCGGAATCCCGGCTACTTGTCGAGATATTTTTCCTGTTCGCAGATGCCTCGCTGTTCGCACCGCCCCATACTGCAATGACTGCACCAACAACAACCCCGGCAGATGTCCCAACAGCCACTCGAGTGGCCAAGTCCCATGGCGCCAACAGCCATACGGCAGCAATGCAGATAGCCAGCGCGAGAACAGCCGCGCCCATTGTGGCGAGCCAGCGTAGCGTCATGCTCGTGTTCTCCAAACGTAGGACACCAAGCTAGCAAGGTGGAAGAAGCGAGGAGTGGGAAGGTAAGCATTCACGTCCCCTGTTTACCGGTGCTTTGGGGTGACGGCGGGTTACCTGTTCACAGGTCACGATGGCGCTGCGGGCCGGGTGTCGCGACGGCGGCCGGGATGGTTTCGGAGATGATCTGGTGGCGTGACCGAATCGCTGCCGCCGGAGGATCCGCGTGATGCGCTGGGCGGTGAGCAGGCGGGGCAGATCGCGGCGCTGACGGCGCTGCTCGCGGAACTCGGGGAGATCGTCGATGTCGCCACCGCCGATGACCTGCCGGGTCGCAGGGCACCGGCCAGGAAGAGCGGCGCGTCGCAGAGCGGGCAGAGAAGAAGAGGAAGCCCGGAAAGCAGCCAGGTGCGCCCGGCGCGGCGATGCGTTGGGCGAGGCCGGGTCAGTCCACGAGTAGCGCGAGCTTGCCGCGCACAGTCCCAGCTTCAC
>CAZORE010000215.1:0-8644 GCA_964581815.1 uncultured Streptosporangiaceae bacterium
AGGCCGTTACTTGCTTGGCCCGGTGAGCGCGATCGTGACCCCGACGCCGACCATCGCCAGGCCGCCGGCCCCGCCGACGAGCGCGTACCGGCGCGGCGACCTGGCGAACCAGGCGCGGACCGTGCTCGCGGCCAGGCCCCAGGTGACGTCGGAGACCAGCCCCATGCTCACGGAGATCAGGGCGAGCAGCAGCATCTGCGCCGGAACGTTCCCCGCTCGGTCGACGAACTGGGGCAGGATCGCGCCGAACAAGATGAACGACTTCGGGTTGGTCACGCCGACGATGAACCCGTCACGCAGCGCGCGCCAGCCGTCGCTCGCGCCCGCCGACGACGACAGCGCCGCCGCGAGCGAGTGCCGGTGCCTGACCGCCTGGACGCCGAGGAAGACCAGGTAGAGCGCGCCGGCCAGCTTGACGAAGAGGAACACTTCGGCGGAACGCTGCAGCAGCGCGCCGAGCCCGACCGCCACGCACGCGGCCACCACGTAGTTGCCCACGGCGTGCCCGGCCGCGGTTGCGAACGCGGTGCGGCGCCCGTGCGCAAGCGCGCGGCCGATCACGAACAGCACTCCCGGACCTGGGACGACGATGATGACGAGCGACGCGAGCGTGAAGCCGATCAGGTGCCCCGAAGAGATCATGCACCCATCATCGCGCGAAATAGCGGATAAGGCGGATAGCGGGCAGAGGTGTGCTGGCACCCGTCGCGTGCTCGCGCGAGCACGCCGGCAGGTGTGTGGCGTGCGCCCTGGCAACTACGGGGACCGGACGCGATCGTCTGAAGGGACAGATAAATCGCACGCCCGGAGGACAACGATGTTCCTTCTCACTGGCAAAGTAGGCGGCGCCGCCGCCCGGCATCCCTGGCGCACGATCGCCGCCTGGCTGATCCTGATCGTCGCGCTCTTCGGACTGAAGACCGCGTTCGGCGGCCAGTACCAGGACAACTACACCGTGCCAGGTGCCCCGTCGCAGGCGGGGGCCGACTTCCTGAAAGCAAACTTCCCGCAGATCTCCGGCACTGACGCCCGGGTCGTCATCCACGCACCGGGCGGCCACCGCGTCGACCCGGCCGTGCTCACCAAGGTGCGCGCCGACCTGGCCCGCCTGCCCGGCGTCTCTGTGGTCGCCCCGGCGCTGCTGTCCCGCGGCGGCGACACCGCGCTGATCGACGTGCAGTACAGCGTGCCGGTCACCTCATTCCACGGGACTGCCGGTCTTGACGCGCTCAAGCGCGCCGCCGCGCCCGCCCGGGCCGACGGCCTGCAGGTGGCGCTCGGCGGCTCTGTGCCGGAGAACGTCCTGCTGACGAACAACCTGACCGACGGAGTCGGCGTGGTGGTCGCGCTGATCGTGCTCATCCTGGTGCTCCGCTCGCTTGTCGCCGCCGGGCTGCCGCTGGTCGTCGGGATCGCCGGGCTCGGCGCGGGCACCTCCGTCACCCTGCTGCTCGCGCGCGGGATCGAGATCAGCACCGGGGCGCCGACCGTGGCGGCCATGGTCGGCCTTGGCGTGGGCATCGACTACGCGCTGCTGCTCGTGGCCCGGCACGTTGAGGGCCTGCGGGCCGGGCTGTCCCCGGTCCAGGCCGCCGAGCAGGCCGCGCGTACGGCCGGGTCATCGGTGCTCATCGCGGGGCTTACCGTCGTGGTGTCCCTGCTCGGCCTGCAGCTGTCCACGCTCGAGACGTACTCCACGATCGGCTACGCCACGGCCATCTGCGTCGCCGCGGTCATGCTGGCCGGGCTGACGCTAGTGCCCGCGCTGTGCGCGCTGGCCGGCCAGCGCATCCTGCCGCGGCGCGACCGGGAGGCGCTGGCCGGCGCACGGCCCGGCGACGTGACCGAGCCTCAGCGTGGCGATGTCGCGGGTGACGGCGGCGCACGCACCCGTTCTGTACCCGGCGTTGAGGCTGCCGGACGACGGACCCGCACCGAGGTATGGGCGCAGTGGGTGACGCGCCGTCCGGCGCTGATGGCGCTGGCCTCCGCCGCGGTGCTGCTCGCGCTCGCCGCGCCGGTCCTCGGCATGCGCACCTGGCCGGACGACGCGGGCAGCCAGCCGGCCGGCGACACGGTCCGGCAGGCCTATGACCTGGTCACCGCCGGGTACGGGCCGGGCGCGAACGGGACGCTGCTCGTCGCCGTTGACCTGGCGCAGGACCACGCGCCTGCCGCGCTCGCCGCCCAGTTGCGCGCGCTGCCCGGGGTCGCGGCGGTGACCGCGCCGGTGCTCAGCGCGAACGGCGACGCGGCGGTCATCACCGTCCAGCCGACGACCGCGCCGAGCGACCCCGCGACGGTGCGGCTGCTTGACCGCATCCGCACGAACGCGCCGCCCGGCGTGCTCGTCACCGGCACGGAGGCGGTCTACGCCGACGTCACCACCCGGCTCGCGGACCGGCTGTGGGCGGTCATCGCGTTCGTCGTCACCCTCTCACTGCTCATCCTGACCGCGCTGCTGCGCGCCCCGGTCAACGCGCTGAAGGCGGCGGTGCTTAACCTGCTGTCCGTCGGCGCGGCGTACGGCGTGGTCACCGCCATCTTCCAGACCGACACCGGGGCGCGTCTCCTCGGCCTGCCACACGGAGCGCCGGTGTCCACCTGGGTGCCGATGCTGATGTTCGCCGTGCTGTTCGGGCTGTCCTCGGACTACGAGGTGTTCCTGCTGTCCCGGGTCCGTGAGGCCTGGCTGGCCACCGGCGACCCCAGGGAGGCCGTGGTGCGCGGGCTCGGCGCGACCGCGCGGGTCATCAGCAGCGCGGCGGCGATCATGGTCGCGGTGTTCCTCGGCTTCGCCGCCGACCCTGACGTCACCGTCAAGACCATCGGCGTCGGGATGGCCGCCGCCGTGCTGATCGACGCCACGCTGATCCGGATGGTCCTCGCGCCCGCGGCGATGGTGCTGCTCGGCCGGGCGGGCTGGTGGCTGCCCGGCATCCTGGCCCGTCGCGGGCCGGGCACCACGCCCGCTCGCCGGCCGGTGCCCGCCGACGAGGCCGCCCCGGCCGGCCGGGAAACGTCCGTTACCACCGGATAACCACGCCGGGCATGGTGGTGGCAGTATCAAAGTGGCGTTCATAACTCGTCCCAGGAGGTGGCCGTGCGGCTGGTCAGGTTTCATCTCGGCGATCGCCGGGCTCGCGTCGGGGTGCTCGACGGCGACGCGGTGACCGAGCTGGCGGCGCCCGGGTCGCTCGGCGACCTGCTGGCGCTGCCGCTTGACCGGATCCGGGCGGCCTGCGAGCACCCGGGCGGCGCGACTCGTCGTGCCGCGGACGCGGAACTGCTGGCTCCGGTGGATGGCCGCATGGAGGTGTGGGCGGCCGGCGTCACCTACGAGCGGTCGCGTACCGCCCGGATGGCGGAGAGCGGGCAGTCCGCGGACGTGTACGACCGGGTGTACGGGGCGGCGCGGCCCGAGCTGTTCTTCAAGTCCGCGGCGTGGCGGGTCAGCGGCCCGGGCGAGCCGGTGTCGGTGCGGTCCGATTCCGTCATCGACGTCCCCGAGCCCGAGCTGGCCGTCGTGCTCAACGCGGCCGGCGACGTGGCCGGCTACACGATCTGCAACGACATGAGCTCACGCTCCATCGAGGGCGAGAACCCGCTGTACCTGCCGCAGGCCAAGATATACCTCGGCGGCTGCGCGGCCGGCCCGTGGATCGTGCCCGCCTGGGAGGTTCCCGACCCGTACGCGCTGACCATCGAGCTGACGATCGCCCGCGGCGGCGTGGTCGCGTGGGAGGGCAGCGCGAGCACCGCGGCGTTGCACAGGAAGATCGACGAGCTGGCCGGGTACCTGTTCCGCGAGGACGAGTTCCCGGCCGGGGCGATCCTCTCCACCGGCACGAGCGTGGTGCCCGACCTGCCGTTCACCCTGGAGGCCGGCGACGAGGTCCGCATCCGCATCTCGGGGATCGGCGAGCTGGTCAACCCGGTGGTACGGGGCAAGGCCGCCTTGTTGGGACACCAAACGTGAGGTACGTTACCCGCCAGTTATATAGCTGGCCCGACGTCGGGGAGGCGACGATGCGCGACGTACTCAACCCGTGGGCGAACCCCGTGACCTGGGCCGTCCCGTTCTTCCTCCTCTTCATCGGCATCGAGCTAGCCGCGCTGAAGTGGCTCGACCACGACGACGTGACCGGATACCAGCCGAAGGACGCGTCGACGTCGATCCTGATGGGCCTGGGGTCGCTGGTCACCACCCTGGTGTTCAAGGCCGCGGCGTTCTTCGTGTACATCGCGCTGTACCTGTACGTGGCGCCGTGGCACCTGCCGATGCGCACCTGGTGGTCCTGGGTCCTCGTCATCCTCGGCGTGGACTTCGCCTATTACTGGCAGCACCGGTTCGTGCACCGCGCCCGGGTCGGCTGGGCCGCCCACCAGGCGCACCACTCGTCGGAGTACATGAACTTCGGCACCGCCCTGCGGCAGAAGTGGAATCCCTGGTTCGAGTTCTTCTTCTGGCTGCCGCTGCCGCTGCTCGGCGTCGCGCCGTGGGCGATCTACTTCGGCTACGGCGTCAACCTCGTCTACCAGTTCTTCGTGCACACCGAGACGATCAAGAGGCTGCCACGGCCGGCCGAGTTCCTGTTCAACACGCCGTCCCACCACCGGGTGCACCACGGCGCCGACCCGATCTACCTGGACAGGAACTACGCGGGCATCCTCATCATCTGGGACCGGATGTTCGGCACCTTCCAGCCCGAGCTGTTCCGGCCAAGGTACGGCCTGGTCCACCCGGTGAACTCGTACAACCTCATCACGCTGGAGTACGGCCACTACGCCGCGCTGTGGCGGGACGTCCGGGCCGCTTCGTCGTGGCGCGACCGGCTCGGCTACCTGTTCATGCCGCCGGACTGGCAGCCGCCGTCCGGGTTTGTGGGGTTATGCGGTTCGAATTTATGTGCTGATTCAGGCTAGGCATGGCTGCCGCGCACCTGGGAGGATGGGCCCGTGACCGGAGACGAACCACGGGCCAGGTCGAGGCTGGCCCGGCTGGCCGGACGGCAGGAGCTGCGGCTCGCGGCGGCGCTGTGGCGCGCCGACCGGCCGATGGCGGTTGGCTGGTGGGGGCTGCTCACCGCCCGCGGGCTGCTGCCGGCCGGGTTCGCCGTCGCCACGGGGGTGCTCGTGGCCGCGGTCGAGCGCGGCTCAGGCCTGGGGGCGCCGCTGCTCGCGGTGGCCGTGGTGTTCATCCTCATGCAGGTGCTCGGCCCGCTGCACACCGCCCTCTCCGCCAACCTCGGGGACCGGACGGCGGCCCGGCTGTACGACGAGATGACCGGGGCGTGCGTGGCGGTTCCTGGCATCGGGCACCTGGAAGACCCGGTGCTCGCCGCCGACCTGCAGATGGCCCGGGACTTCGACCGGGGCATGACCGGGCCGCCCCTGTCCATCTCGATGGACTTCATCGCCGGCGGCCTGGTGCTCATGGTGGCGGGCATCGCCCAGGCGGGTGTGCTGTTCGGCTTCGCCTGGTGGGCGCCGCCGGTGCTCGCCGTGGGCTGGCTCGCGACCCACTGGCTGCTCCGCGAGAGCGCGATCTGGCGGGACCGCAACACCGAGGAGGTGCGGCTGGCGCAGCGGGAGGCCGACTACGCCTACCGGCTGGCCGTGGACCCGCCGGCCGCCAAGGAGCTGCGGATCTTCGGGCTGCCCGACTGGGTGCTCGACCGGTTCCTCGCCAGCAGGCGGCGGCTGCACCGGCTGCAGTACGAGGCGACCCGGATGCGGGAGCGCTCGCTGCTCCTCAGCCTCGCGGTCGTCCTCGCGGCCAACGGGCTCGTGTTCTGGATGCTCGGCGCCGCCGCGCTCGACGGACGGCTTGCGCTCGGCAGCCTCATCACCGACGCCACGGCGGCCGCGGGCACGTCGATGATCGCGTTCGGCGGGCTGAACTGGGCGCTCGACGGCGCCGCCGCGCCGGTCGCGGCGGTGGGCAGGCTCGCCGCCGCGATGGGCCGGGCCGGCACCGTCGCGTCCGGCCGCCGCCCGGCGATGAGCATGCCCGCCCGCCAGGTCAGCTTCAAGGACGTGACGTTCGCCTACCCGGCGGCCCGGGAGCACCCGGTGCTGCGCGGGCTCAGCCTGGAGATCCCCGCGGGCAGCTCGCTGGCCATCGTCGGGCAGAACGGGGCGGGCAAGACCACGCTGGCCAAGCTGCTGTGCCGGCTGTACGACCCGCAGTCCGGTGCGATCGAGGTGGACGGCGTGGACCTGCGCGACCTCGACCTCGCGGCCTGGCGCCGGCAGGTCACCGCGGTGTTCCAGGACTTCACCCGGTTCGAGCTGACGCTCCGGGAAAACGTGGTGCCGTCGTCTTCCGGGGGGACGGCGCTCGATGACATCGTCACCGCCGCGCTCGCCGAGGCCGGGGCGGCGGGGCTCGCGGACCTCGGCACGGTGCTGGCCAAGGGCTACACGGGCGGCACCGAGCTGTCCGGCGGCCAGTGGCAGCGGGTCGCGCTGGCCC
Source organism: uncultured Streptosporangiaceae bacterium (assembly GCA_964581815.1). Lineage (GTDB taxonomy): Bacteria > Actinomycetota > Actinomycetes > Streptosporangiales > Streptosporangiaceae > Trebonia. The sequence continues at coordinate 6,479 of CAZORE010000215.1, forward strand.
GGGCCCTGGCCGCGGTGCGGCTCGGCGCCGGGCTCGTGCTGCTCGACGAGCCGACCGCCCAGCTCGACGTGCGCGGCGAGACGGAGATCTTCGAGCGGATACTCGCGGCCACCCGGTCGTGCACCACGATCCTCATCTCGCACCGGTTCAACACCGTCAGGCACGTCGACCGGATCGCGGTCGTCGCCGACGGCGCCGTCGCGGAGCTCGGCAGCCATGACGAGCTGATGGCACTGCGCGGCCGGTACTGGCGGATGTTCTCGCTCCAGGCCGAGCGGTTCGCCACCGGAACGCCCGAGGAAGGCGAGGAAGAGGTGACCTTCGATGTCCTCTCCTGACCCGGTTCCTGGCACCGCGCCGGCTGAACCGGTGTCCCCCGACGCCGTCGGCAAGCTGCCGCCCGCGCTGCGGTCGATGTGGCGGCTGTGCATGCTCGGCTTCCGGTACGAGCCGGCGCTGATGGGCGTGTCGTTCACGCTCGCCCTGGTCGCAGCCGTGCCCGACGCGCTGATCGCGGTCTGGTTCAAGCTGCTCGGCGAGGGACTGCTCGAGCACAAGCCGGGGCTGCTGCGCTTCGCCGTCATCGCGCTCGCGGTCTCCGCGGTGGCGAGCTGGCTGCTAGCGACCGTGTCCGCCCGGATACAGCGCCGCTTCAGGGACAAAGTGACGATCGCCCTCGAATCGCACGTGGCCCGGCTGCAGGCGGGCGTCGCCACGATCGCGCACCAGGAGCGGCCGGAGTACCTGGACCGGCTGTCCGTGCTGCGCGAGGAGACCTACACGCTCGACCACATGTACATGTCGGTCTTCTCCACCGCCGGCTGGCTGGTGCGGCTCGCCATCACCCTGGCGCTGCTCGCCTCCGTCAACCCGGTCCTGGTGACGGTGGTGCTGTTCGCCATCCCGACGGTGGCGGCCACCTCCTGGCGGCCCGTGGTGGAGCGTTCCGCCCAGGAGCAGGGCGCGCAGTCCACGCGGCTCGCCGCGCACCTGTACGCGCTGTCCACCACCGCCTCGCCCGGCAAGGAACTGCGGGTGCTCGGCATCGGCGAGGCGCTCGCCGGCCGGCGCCGGGCGGCGTGGGAGCACTGGTACGGCCCGGTGGCGACCGCCAGGTCGCGGTCCGCCACCTGGTACGCGGCCGGCTGGGCGGTCTTCGCGCTCGGCTACGTCGGCGCGATCGCGATCACCGCGACCGGGCCGCGCGCGTCCACGTCCGCCGCGATCCTGGTGCTGACCGCCGGCGCCCGGCTGTCCTCCTACCTCAACGCCACGGTTGGCGAGATCGGTTTCCTGCGCGGCACCTGGATGGACGGGGCGCAGCGGCTCGCCTGGCTTGAGGACTACGCGCGCGCCGTGGTCCAGCACGCGGACCAGCCCGCGCCGGGGCACATCAGCGAGGGCATCCGGCTCGAGCACGTCACGTTCCGCTACCCGGGCGCCAGCCGGCCAGCGCTCGACGACGTGAACCTGTTCCTGCCCGCCGGGTCGGTGGTGGCGGTCGTCGGCGAGAACGGCGCGGGCAAGAGCACGCTGGTCAAGCTGCTCGCCAAGCTCTACTCCCCCACCACGGGCCGCATCCTGGTCGACGGCACGGACCTCGCCCGCGTGGAGTCCGCGAGCTGGCGGGAACGGCTGGCCGGCGCGTTCCAGGACTTCTTCCGCTTCGAGTTCCAGGCGGCGCACGCCATCGGCGTCGGCGACCTGCCGCGGCTCGACGTCGAGCCCGCGCTGGTCGCGGCCGCCGAGCGGGCCGGGGCGCGGGACCTCGTCGACGCCCTCCCGGCCGGGTTGCGCACCCAGCTGGGGCCGACCTGGCCGGACGGGGTCGACGTCTCCTACGGTCAATGGCAGAAACTCGCCCTAGCCCGCGGCTTCATGCGGGACCAGCCGCTGCTCACGGCGCTCGACGAGCCGACGGCGGCGCTCGACGCCGAGACCGAGCACCAGCTGTTCGAGCGCTACGCCGCCACCGCGCGCCAGGCCCGGGCGAACGGCGGCGTGACCATCCTGGTCTCGCACCGGTTCAGCACCGTCCGGATGGCCGACCTCATCGTGGTGCTCGACGGCGCCCACGTGGCCGAGGCAGGGAGCCACGACGAGCTGCTTGCCCGCGGCGGCCGCTACGCCGAGCTGTACGGCATCCAGGCGGCCGGGTACCAGTAA
>CAZORE010000216.1:0-3763 GCA_964581815.1 uncultured Streptosporangiaceae bacterium
CCCCGGCGCACCTGGTCCCGCTGCCGCCCGGCAATCCCAACATCGACACCTGACCGGCTACCCGCCGGCCTGGTTCTCGAGCAGGTGCGGGACCGCAGCCGGCTGGTCGGCGACGAGCCGCGAAGATCTTGACCCGCGCACAACAGTGCGTCATGATCGGTCAATAACGGTCAGAAGGCGGTCAACATGATGCCAACACGGCGACGCCAGGCGATCCTTTCCGAGGTTCGCAAGGCGAGCGTCGTGTCGGCCGAGGACCTGGCCGGGATGTTCAGCGTGTCGGTTGAGACGATCCGGCGTGACCTGCGCGGGCTGCGCGACGCCGGGCTGCTCGAGCGCGTCTACGGCGGCGCGCTTTCCGTTCAGTCCACCGAGGGCACGTTCGCCGCGCGCAGCACCAGGCACCACGACCGCAAGCGCGCGATCGCCGCGCTGGCCGCCGGCCTGGTACAGCCGCAGGACACCGTCGTCATCGACATCGGCACGACCGCCCTGGAGGTCGCCCGGGCGCTGCCTGCGGACTTCCGCGGGCGCGTGCTCACCAACTCGGTACCGGTCGCCATGGAACTGTCGGCCAGGGAGGGGATCGAGCTGCTGCTGTCCGGCGGCCAGGTGCGCGCGGGCGACGCTGCCTGCTACGGCGCCCAGGCCGACGCCTTCTTCGCGCAGGTGTACGCGGACAAGGCGTTCCTCGGCTCCGGCGGCGTGCACGCCGAGGCCGGGCTAACCGATTACTACCCCCATGAGGTCGCGGCGCGGCGCGTGATGATCGCCCACGCCGGAGCCTCCTACGTGCTCGCCGACTCGAGCAAGCTCGGCAACGTCGCCGTGCACCGGGTCTGCGCGCTCGCCCAGGTAACCGCCGTCATCACCAACGCTGATAACAGCAACATCGCAGCCAAGGCCGCGGACGCGCTCGCCGCCGCCGGCTGCCACCTGCTGCGCGCCCCAGTTCTTGAGACCCCCTAAAGGAAGACGCGATACCAATGGATCAGGTCACCACGTCGCCTGCCGAAGACGCCGAGCTCAGCAGCTTCGGCTACCGGCAGCAGTTCACCCGCTCGCTGCACCATTTCGAGTCGTTCGCCGTCGCGTTCTCATTCATCTCGATCACCACCGGCATCTTCACCACCTACGCGTTCGCCCTCGCCACCGGCGGCACCCGGTCCGTCTGGACCTGGCTGATCGTCGTCGTCGGCCAGGCGCTCGTCGCCCTGCTCTACGGGGCGCTGTCGTCTCGCATCCCGTTGTCCGGTTACTCGTACCAGTGGGCATCGCGGCTGGCCAACCCGCAGGTCGGCTGGTGGTTCGGCTGGACGTCGTTCGCGTTCCTGACCATCGTCACGGTGTCGGTCGACTACGGCCTCATCCAGGTCGCGTTCCAGCCGCTGATCGGCGAGACGTACACGCCGACGAGCGCGGCGCTGGAGACCCTCGTCGTGCTGGCGATCCAGGCGGCGCTGATCATCTACTCGACGCGGGCGACCACCCGGGTGAACAACACGGCGGTGGCCACCGAGGTCATCGGCATCGTCGGCCTGACCGTCGTCCTGCTGATCGTCGCGGCGGTCCGCGGGCTCGGCCACTGGTCCAACCTGACGAGCACCGGGCCGGTGCCCGCCGTCGGCTATTACGCCTGGCTCGGCCCGTTCATGCTGGCCACGCTGCTCGGCGCGTACACGATCGTCGGCTTCGAGTCGGCGAGCAACCTGGCCGAGGAGACCCACGAGCCGCACAAGGTCATCCCCAGGGCGATGGTCCGCGCGGTCCTGCTGTCCGGCGCCGTCGGGTTCGTGTTCCTGCTCGTCCTCGCGTTCGCCACCGACAAGGGCGCCTACTCAAGCTCCGCCCCGGTCGCGTACATCGTCGGCGCCGTGCTCGGCAGCGTGGTGCAGAAGATCTTCCTGGTCTTCGTCGTCGTGTCGATCTTCGCCTGCGGCCTGGTCATCATGGTGACCAACGGCCGGCTGATTTTCTCGATGGCCCGCGACCGGCGGCTGCCCGGCCACCAGTTCCTGAGCCAGGTGCCGCGCAGCACCGGCGGACCGTCCTGGGCCACCGTCCTGGCCGCCACGCTCGGCGCCATCATCGTGCTCGTGCTGATCGCCAGCACCAACGCGCTGTTCACCCTGTTCACCGCCTCGACGATCATGCCGGCGCTGCTGTACGCCGGGACAACCCTGCTCTACATCGCGACCAGGCGGGGACACAGCGTCAGCTTCGGCCGGTGGGAGTGGCCGGTCATCGCCGGCGCCGTCATCTGGCTCACCTACGAGCTGATCGTGCTGATCGGCCCGGGCGCGTTCCGCGACGCGCAGTACTACGTGGCCGGCGCGCTCGGCCTTGGCCTGGTGTTCTACGTCGTCCAGCTGCTGACCGAGCCGGCCGCGATGCGCGCCGCCCCGGAGATCAAGGAATGAACATCCTCGCCATCGACCAGGGCACCTCGGCGACGAAGGCCCTGCTCGTTGGCCCGGGCAACGAGGTTCTCGGCCGGGCGGAAGTCCCGGTGGCCACCACCGCCGTCGGCGCCGACGGCGTGGAGGCCGACCCGGAAGAGCTGTGGAGCTCCGTCGTCAGCGCGGGCGCGCAGGCCCTGGCCGCCGCCCGCGCCCCCGCCCATGTTCCCGTGCACGCCGTCGCGCTCGCCAATCAGGGCGAGACGGTCCTCGCCTGGGACAAAGCCAGCGGCCGGCCGCTGAGCAGGGCGATCGTCTGGCAGGACCGCCGCTCGGCGGGCATCTGCGAACGCCTCGAACCCTGCGCGAGCGACCTGCAGGCAATCACCGGCCTGCCGCTCGACCCGTACTTCGCCGCACCGAAGATGAAGTGGCTGCGCGAGAACGTCACCGCGGGCGGCGTCATCACCACCACCGACAGCTGGCTGCTGCACCGGTTGGGCACCGAGTACGTGACCGACGCGGCGACCGCCTCCCGGACGATGCTGCTCGACCTGGACGCGGTCCGCTGGTCCGATCCCGCGTGCGCGGCGTTCGGCATCGCACCGGAGGCGTTGCCGCGCGTCGCCGGCTGCGCCGAGGTGGTCGGCGAGACCACGGCGTTCACCGACCGGGCGTTGCCCATCGCCGCGATCGCCGTGGACCAGCAAGCCGCACTGTTCGCGCACGGCTGCGTCCGCGCGGGCGACGCCAAATGCACCTACGGGACCGGCGCGTTCCTGCTGGTCACCACGGGGGAGAAGGCCGCCCGCTCCAGCGCCGGCCTGTCCGCGTCGGTCGCCTGGCGGCTCCATGACAGCACAACGTACTGCCTGGACGGTCAGGTCTACACGGCGGGATCGGCGCTGCGCTGGCTCACGGAGATCGGGGTGCTGCCCCGTCCGGCCGACCTCGACCCGGTGGCGGGCGCGGTGAAAGACTCCGGCGGCGTAACGTTCGTGCCCGCGCTGGCCGGCCTCGGCGCGCCGCACTGGGCGCCGCAGGCCAAGGGCCAGCTCACCGGGCTCACATTGGCGACCAACAAGGGTCACATCGCCCGGGCCGTCGCCGAGGGCATCGCCGCCTCGGTCGCGGTGCTGGCCGCCGCCGTCGCGGCCGACCTCGGCCGGCCGCTCACCGCACTGCGCGTAGACGGCGGCCTGACCAGGTCGCGGGTGCTGCTGCAGGCGCAGGCCGACCTGTTGCAGGTGCCCGTCCTGGTCAGCCGCACCCCCGACGCCACCGCGCTCGGGGTCGCCGCGCTCGCGCGCCGCGCGCTCGGCGAGGCGGCCCAGAGTGAGGCGGCCCAGAGTGAGGCGGCCCAG
>CAZORE010000216.1:3863-5331 GCA_964581815.1 uncultured Streptosporangiaceae bacterium
GTGAGGCGGCAGGGTCGCCGCCGGCTGAGGTTGAGCTGATCGTGCACCCCGTCATGACCGCCGCCCAGTCAGCCGAACGGATGGCGGGTTACCACCGTGCGCTAACCTCCTGCCTGTCATGAGCTGGGACGTCGCGATCATCGGCGGTGGCGTCGTCGGCACCGCCATCGCGCGGGAACTGGCCCGCTACCAGCTGCGCTGCGTCCTGCTCGAGGCCGACGGTGACGTTGGCACGGGCACGACCAAGGCCAACACGGCGATCTTGCACACCGGGTTCGACGCCACCCCCGGCACGCTGGAAAGCCGGCTGGTGGCCCGCGGCGCCGCGCTGCTGCGCGAGTACGCGGCGCGCGCCGGCATCGCCGTCGAGCCGACCGGGGCCCTGCTCGTCGCCTGGACGGAGGAACAGGCGGGGCGCCTCGACGCCATCGCCGCGAAGTCGAAGGCGAACGGGTATACCCGCATACGTTCGGTCCCTGTATCCGAGGTCTACCAGCGGGAACCGCACCTCGGACCGGACGCGGCCGGCGGGCTGTGGGTGCCCGACGAGTGGGTCATCGACCCGTGGTCGGTGCCGCTCGCGTACGCGACCGAGGCGGTGCGCGCGGGCGTGGACCTGCGGCTCGGGACCCGGGTCACCGGGGTGTCCGACCTGCCGGGAGGCGACGGGTTCGAGCTGACGGCTGGCCCTAAGCCACTCCGCTGCCGGTTCGCGGTCAACGCGGCGGGGCTGGCGAGCGATGTGGTGGACCGGATGTTCGGCGGCGGCGGCTTCACCATCCGGCCGCGCAAGGGGGAGCTGATCGTTTACGACAAGCTGGCCAGGACGCTGGTGTCGTCGGTCATCCTGCCGGTGCCCACCGCGCGGACCAAAGGCGTCGTGGTCGCGCCCACCGTGTTCGGCAACGTGCTGCTCGGGCCGACCGCGGAAGACGTCACGGACCGCGCGGACCGCTCGACGAGTGCCGCCGGGCTGTCGGCGCTGCTCGCCGACGGGCGGCGGATCCTGCCGGGGCTAGCCGCGGAAGAGGTGACCGCCACGTACGCGGGACTGCGCGCCGCGACCGAGCACTCCGACTACCAGCTGGGCTTGTACGGGCGGTACGTGCGCGTCGCCGGGATCAGGTCGACCGGGCTCACGGCGTCGCTCGGCATCGCCGAGCACGTGGCCGGCCTGCTCGGCGAGGCGGGACTGCCGCTGAAGCCGCGCCCGGGCTTCGGCGAGGGGGAGAGCGCCTGCGCGGCGCCGCCCCTGATGCCCTACCTGGGCGAGGCCGGCCCCCGGCCTTACCAGGACGCCGCGCGGATCGCGGCGGACCCGGCGTACGGCGAGATCGCCTGCCACTGCGAGCGGGTCACCCGTGGCGAGATCCGCGACGCGCTCGCGAGCGACCTCCCGCCGGCCGGGCTCGACGGGCTGCGGCGGCGTACCCGCGCGATGAACGGCCGCTGCCAGGCGTTCTACTGC
>CAZORE010000216.1:5431-8617 GCA_964581815.1 uncultured Streptosporangiaceae bacterium
CCGGGGCGCCCGATGGAGACTGACGTGCTCGTCGTCGGGGCGGGGCCCGCCGGGCTCACCGCCGCCGCCGAACTGCGCCGCCTCGGCGTGGCGCGCGTCGTGGTCGTCGACCGTGAGATGACGCCCGGCGGGATTCCGCGGCACAGCGAGCACGCCGGCTACGGGCTGCGCGACCTGCACCGGGTGCTGTCCGGCCCGGCCTACGCGCGGGCGCTGGCCGGCACGGCGGCCCGGGCGGGCGCGCAGCTGCGCACCGGGTGCACGGTCACGGACTTGCGGGCCAGCGACGGTCTGCCCGGCGACGGCGACGGCGCGCAGGCCGGCGGGGCCGGCTTGTCTTGCGTCCTGACCAGTGCCGCGGGCATCGAGGAGGTGCGGGCCGCGGCCGTGCTGCTCGCCACCGGATGCCGGGAGCGGCCCCGCTCCGCCCGGCTGGTACCCGGCGACCGGCCGCCCGGCGTGCTCACCACCGGGGAGCTGCAGCAGCGCGTCTACCTGGGCGGCGAGCGGCTGGACGGGCGCGCGCTCGTGGTCGGCGCGGAGCACGTGAGCTTCTCGGCGGCGCTGACGCTCGCGCACGCGGGCGCCCGGGTGCTCGCCCTCGTCACCGACCAGCCGCGGCACCAGAGCTACGCCGCCTTCCGGATCGGCGCCGCGTTGCGCTGGCGCGTCCCCGTCTGGACGTCGACCGCCGTGACCCGGGTGACCGGCACGGCCGGCCGGCTGACCGCGGTGGACGTGGCGAGCGCGGCCGACATGAACGGCGTGACCGGCGGGCAGGCGCGGACGGTCGCCTGCGAGTGGCTCGTGTTCACCGGCGACTGGATCCCTGACCACGTGCTCGCGCGGACCGCGGGCATCGCGCTCGACCCGGGCACCCGTGGCCCGGCGATCGACACCGCCATGGCAACGTCGACCCCGGGCGTGTTCGCGGCGGGCAACCTCGTCCACGCCGCGGAAACCGCCGACGTCGCCGCCCTGTCCGGTCGGCACGCCGCGCGTCAGATCGCCGCCTACCTGGCCAGACGGGCCGCTCAGGCATCGTCACCGGCCCCGGTCCCGATCCCGGTCATCGCCGACCCGCCCTTGCGCTGGATCTCGCCGAACGCCATCGCCCCCGGCGTCGCCATCGTCACCGGCATGCTGCCGCCGCCGCTCGGCCGGTTCGCGATCAGGGCGGCAGAGTTCCGTGAGCGGGCCAGACTGGAGGCGCGGCAAGACGGCCGGCTGCTCGCCCGGTCCCGCCCGCTCCGGCTGATCCCCGGCCGTCCCATGCATCTGCGCGCCTCCTGGCTGTCCAGCGTGGACCCGGCCGGCGGCCCGGTCCACGCCGGCGTCGGCATCGAGCGGCCCTAACCCCGGCTGGCCACCGCCGCCCTACGCGCTGCCTAGCAAGTCCTGAGCTGGGATTGCCCGGCTAGTGGCTGACCTCGTTCAGTTTTCCGGTCGCCACGTCGAAGACGAAGCCGCGGATCGCATCCTTGTGCGGGATGAACGGGCTTGCCTTGATCCTGGCGACGGACTGCCGCACGTCCTCGTCCAGGTCGGTGAACGCCTCGGCGGCCCATTCCGGCTTGATGCCAGTCTCGTCCTGGATCGACCGCTTGAACGCGTCGTCGGTGAAGGTGAGCATGCCGCAGTCGGTGTGGTGGATGAGGATGATCTCCGTCGTGCCGAGCAGCCGCTGGCTGATCGCGAGTGACCGGATCTCGTCGTCGGTCACCACGCCGCCGGCGTTGCGGATGACGTGCGCCTCACCCTCCTTCAAGCCGAGGATGCCGTAGACGTTCAGCCGTGCGTCCATGCAGGCGACAACCGCGACGTGACTCGCGGGCGGCAACGGCAGCAGGCCGCCGAACTGCGCCGCGTACGCCTCGTTGTTGCTTAGGTACTGGTCAGTGACACTCATCGTTGAATCTCCCGAGTAAGCACGTGAAGGCCGGTCTCACTCGCATTCTCTATCAAGAAGGTCCGAAAAGTCATCTTTCTTGCCGGCCGGGCGGTCGGGGGCTCGCCTCCGGGCGGGCCTGCCGTAACGTGAGGTCCTATGACCACGATCCTCGATCACCTCGCCGTCGGCACGCCGGACCTCCCCGGCGGCTGGGACCTGTTCGCCGGCGTGCTCGGCGGAACCTGGGCCTACGGCGGTGACTCTCCCGGGTTCTGGTGGGGGCAGCTGAGGTACGCCGCGGGGCCGAAAGTCGAGTTGCTGAAACCCACCGGAGGCCCGGATGCGGCGTTCCTCGAGCGTTTCCTCGACTCCCGTGGCCCGGGACCGCACCACTTCAACTTCCTGGTTACCGATATCGAGGAGACGCTGGCCCGGTTCGCGGCGGCCGGCCTTGAGCCCGTCGGGGTCAACCTGGCTAACCCAGGCTGGAAGGAGGCCTTCCTGCACCCGCGGGCCGCGCACGGCATCGTCATCCAGGTCGCCCAGCAGGCCGGCGAGCCGGCCTCCCCGCCGCCGGCGGAGCTGCCCGAGCCGGGGCGGCCGAGCCGCCTTGACCTGATCGAGCATCACGTCAGTGACCTGGACGGCGCGGTGCGGCTGTTCCGTGACGTGCTTGACGGCCACCTGGACGTAGCAGGCGCCGACACCGCCGAGCTGACCTGGCCCGGCGGCAAGCGGATCAGGCTGGTACGCGAGGACGGCCTGCCGCTCGGCGGCGCCCTGCACCACGTCCGGTTCACCCGCGTGGCCGGCTCATTCAGCACCGAGGAACGGGAGCGGGCCAACCTGCTCGCCAAGCGCCTGGGCCTGACCGTAGATCTGTCCGCGGAGCCCGGTTAGCATCGCGCAGGGATAGGGCAAGAGGAGGAACGGATGGAGATTTCACGTAAGCCGCCGACGGCCAAGGGCCCGGCCGAGTCGTTCACCGGCGAGGTCTGGATGGACCCGGTCACCAGGGGACTGCCGCCGTCGCCGCTCAACGTGGCCGCCGTGCACTTCACTCCGGGTGCCCGCACCGCCTGGCACTCCCACGACGGCGGCCAGACCCTCTACGTCACCGAGGGACGCGGCCTGGTTCAGGCCCGGGGCCAGGCGAAGGTCGAGCTCAACCCCGGCGACGTCGTCTTCACCCCCGACGGCGAGGAACACTGGCACGGGTCCAGCCCCGGGCACTTCATGACCCACCTGTCCATCACTGAGGGCGCGCCGCACTGGGGCCCGCACGTGACCGACGA
>CAZORE010000217.1:0-8569 GCA_964581815.1 uncultured Streptosporangiaceae bacterium
GGCGCTCACCAGCAACCACAGCCGGGTCGTCGCCCGGGCGCTCACCAGCAACCACTCTCGGGTCGTGGCGGCCGGAGGTCGTGCCTGACGGAAGGCGCGTTGACGGTCCCCCGCCCTCACCGGTCAGCCGGCCGGGCGGGGGACCGCTATCCGCGGCACGATGATGGACCGTGAACCAGCTACCACCCAAGCCACCGCGGCCGACAAAGCGCTGGGCTTGCGCGATGAGGCGCTGACCGCGCTGGACGAGGGCGACCCGCAGGGGGCACTGAGCCTGATAAGCCAGGCACTGGCCGCGCTGGAGACGGCCGGTTTGCTCGGCGGACTAGACGAATGCGCTGTCCTGATAGCGCACACGGAAATCGAAGAAGCCCTGGACCGTTTTGCCGAGGCGAGAGGGACGATCGCCGCGGCGATCGTTATCCTCCAGGATGCCGTGGCGGCTGACGCGGATCAGGAAAGCCTGATGTTGTGGTGCCAGGCGCAGGAGAGGCTCGCCGGCCTGGAACGGCTGGAGGGCGACCTTACCGGGGCCGCGGCCCGGTTGCGCACCGTGCTTGAGCGGGCGTCGGCAGGCTTTGGAGAGGCGTCGCTGGCCGTGGCGTCGGCGGCTAACTCCCTGGGCGTGGTGTACAAGAACGCATCGGACCTCGGCGCCGCGGAAGCCGCCTACCGGCGGGCCGCCGACGCCGCGGCGGGCCTGGCCGACCCGGATCCGCTCTTGGAGGCGGTGCTCTTGCACAACCTGGGCGGCCTGGCTCATTCGCGAGGCGACGCCGCCGCCGGCATCCCTCTCGCCGAGCGGGGACTCACGCTGCGGGCCGGGGCACTCGGTGCCGGCCATCCCGACGTCGCCCGCGACCTGAATGCCCTGGGTGCCCTTTACCACGTCGGCGGACGCCTCGCCGACGCGGAACGGTCCTTTTCCGAGGCCCTGGCGGTGTTCGAGGACAGCTACGGGCCCGGTCATTTCGAGGTTGCCATGACGGCCGCGAACCTCGCTGTCCTGCGATGCGACCAGCGCGACTTCACGCAGGCCGAATTGCTCGGCCGGCGATCGCTGGAAATCCTCACGGCCGTCCTCGGGCCGCAGGACGCCGAGGTCGGCTTGACCATGCTCAACCTGGCCGCGGCGGTCGCGGGCCAGGGCAGGCAGGCCGAGGCGGCCGAGCTGGCCGGCCAGGCCGCGGCCATCTTGGCGGACAGGCTGCCCGCCGCCCACCCGCACGTGGCGGCCGCCGCCGAGGCCGTGGAACGCTACGGGCGGCCGGCATGAGCGGAGCAGGCACCCAGGCGCGGCGGCGCCCGGCGCTCATCCCGGCACTGCCGCGCCCGGCGTGGGTGGTACTCAGCGGCGATTTCGTCTCCGCGGTCGGCAGCGGCTTGACGCTGCCGTACCTGTTCGTCTACGCGCACCAGGTCCGGCATCTCAGCGACGGCATGGCCGGCCTGGTGGTCGCTTCTATTGCGTTGGCCTCGCTGGCCGGCAATCCGCTCGGCGGCGCGCTGGCCGACCGGTGGACGCCGCGGCGAGCGGTGATGGCCGGCCTGGTGGTGGCCGCCTGCGGCTCGGTCGCGCTGGCGCTCGCCGGGTCCCCCGCCGCGCTGTTCGCGGCCAGTTGCCTGCTCGGCCTCGGCGTGTCGGTGATCTGGCCGGCCCAGGACGCGCTGCTGGCTAGCGTGGCCGGCCCGGCGGGCCGCTCGGCGGTCTTCTCGGTTCGCCACGCCTCGTTCAATGCCGGGCTCGGCCTTGGCGCCCTGGCGGCGGCCGCCGTGGTCAGCGTCGCCCGCCCGGACACCTTCACCGCGATTTATCTCGGCGACGCCGCCTCATTCCTCGCTTTCATCCCGGTGCTTGCCCGCTTGCGGCTCACCGACCAGGGCGCCGCCGGGCCGGGGCAGCCCACGCCGCCGCCGGGCAGTTTCCGTCAGGTGCTGCGGGACAAGGCGTTCGTGCGGGTATGGGTTCTCACCGCGCTCGTCGTGACCATCACCTTCGGCCAGTTCCAGTCCAGCTTCCCCGGGTACGCTACCCGGCCCGGTGGCATCGGCACTCACGGCCTCGGGCTCGCTTTCGCCGCCGACATGCTGACGGTGCTGGTGATGCAGCTTCTTGTGCTGCGCTGGCTCGCCGGCCATCGCCGGACCACTGGCGTGGCCCTCGCGGCCACGGCCTGGGCGGTGAGCTGGGCTGTCGTGGTTGCCGGCGGCCACCTTGGCGACGGCGTAGCGGCCGAAGCCGCATTCGTCGCCGCCATGGTCATTTTCGCCGTCGGGGAGACGTTGTTCTCCCCGACGCTGCCCGCGGTCATCAACGACCTCGCCCCGCCCGAGGCCGCCGGCCGGTACAACGGACTCGGCGTCCTGGCGTTCACCACCGGCTTTCTCCTCGGTCCGGTCGCCGGGTCGGCGGCGCTCGGCCGCTGGGGGTCCGGCCTGTTCGCCGTGCTGACCTTGGCGTGCCTCATCGCCGCCGCGGCCGCACTGCGCCTGGGCCGGCGGCTGGCGCCGCACGTCAACCTGATCGAGCTGCCGCTGAGTTAGGAGCGGCGCCTGTTGGGTATTCGGAGGAGGCGAACTCCTAGGGAGATGGCCACCATGACCGACAGCGAGCAGGCTGGAAACGGCGAGGACGGATCGGTGCGGCCCGAGGAAGAGCCGGACACTTCCGCACCCGCTGAGGATCCCGGGTACCTCGTGCAAACCGGCGAGGTGACCGCCGAGGACGGCTCGGTCGTTCCGATCATCGGCGGCCTGCCCGCCGTTGAGGGGTCGGCCTGGGACATCGGCGCCCCGGTGGACGACCGCGGTGCGAACCTGGCCGACAGCCTTGATCCCGTGGCGCATAACCGCGCCGCCTGGGACCGCGAGGTGGACAGCGGTAACGAGTGGACCAGGCCGGTCGGGCCCGAGGTTATCGCCCGGGCCCGGGCCGGCGACTGGTCGGTCGTCCTGATCGGGTACCAGCCGGTGCCGCGTGACTGGTTCCCGGCTGACCTGGCCGGAGCGGCGGTCTTGTGCCTGGCCTCGGGCGGGGGGCAGCAGGGGCCGGTGCTCGCGGCGGCGGGCGCGGCCGTGACCGTGCTCGACAACTCGCCACGGCAGCTGAGCCGCGACCAGGAGGTGGCCGCCCGGGAGGAACTGGCCGTCCGCACGGTCCTGGGCGACATGCGCGACCTCAGCGCGTTCCCCGACGCCAGCTTCGACGTCGTATTCAACCCGGTGTCCAACGTGTTCTGCCCCGACCTGGCGCCGGTCTGGCGGGAATCGTTCCGCGTGCTGCGCCCGGGCGGGATCCTGATGGCCGGGTTCCTGAACCCGGACGTCTTCCTCTTCGACTTCACCGCGCTGGATGAGCGGTCCGAGCTGGTCGTGCGCCACCCGCTCCCGTTCTCCACCCTCGACCTCCCCGACGAGGAGCGAGAGCGCGTTCACGGGGCCGGGCCGGTCGAGTACAGCCACTCCCTCACCGAGCAGATCGGCGGCCAGCTCGCCGCGGGCTTCGCCCTGACCCACCTGACCGAAGCGCCGCACCACGCCGACGCCACCGCCCGGTACATGCCCGGCTACATCGCCACCCGCGCCGTCAAGCCGTGACCGCACGCGGCCGGCGGCCCCGGCCGTGCCGGTTGCGCACCGTGTCGCGGGCGTGCTACCGTTCCGGCGATCGTGACCCCAAGGGAGGTGAGCCCCGTGAACGCAGTATCCGCAGTGGGTGCTCCCCCGCCGTCCACGATCGCGCGACTGAGGTAGTCGCCACCGGAGCGCCCGGTAGCCAACCCGCGAAAGGCGACTCCCGTGAACACAACACCTTCTTCCGCTCCGCCCTTCACCGCGCGTGAGCGAGCGCTGGTCCTCCATGGCGGCGGATCGGCCGGCAACGCGTGGGAGATCGGCGTCGTCGCCGGCCTGCTCGCTGGCGGGCTGGACGTGACCGAGGCCGACCTGATCGTCGGGACGTCGGCCGGGTCGACGGCCGCGGCCCAGATCACGAGCGCGCCCCCGGCCGAACTGCTCGCCGCCATCCTGTCCGCCACACCCAGGCAGCCCGCTGGCCCGGCCGGGCCCGGCGGCGGGCGCGGTCCCGTCGGGCCGACGGCGAACTACATGGAGATAACGAGCCGGATCATCGCCGCGGCTGCGGATGCCGCCGACATGCGCCGCAAAATGGGCGCGGCGGCGCTCAAGACGGACGCGGCGGCGGACGGCTCCTGGCCAGCGCGATGGCGCGCGACTGTCGCCGCCCGGCTGCCCAGCCAGCGCTGGCCGCAGCGGCCGGTCCGCATCACGGCGGTCAATGCCGAGACCGGTGAACCGGTCGTGTTCGACTGTCACAGCGGGGTCGACCTCGCGGACGCGGTCGCCGCCAGCACTTCCAACGGCTTCGGCGTCCCGCCCTATGGCATCGGCGGCAGCCGGTACATCGACGGCGGCTACCGGCGCAACGAGAACGCCGACCTGGCAACCGGATACGAACGGGTGCTTGTGCTGTCACCTTTCAGCGGCCGGTCACGGCATCCGCGGGCGTGGGGCATGGACCTCGCGACACAGGTCGGCGAGCTCCGCGCGGGCGGCAGCCGAGTCGAGACGATCTTCCCGGACGGCGCCTCGCTCACCGCGTTCGGCACCGACATGATGGACCTGTCGACGCGCCCACCCGCCGCCCGGGCTGGCTACGAGCAGGGCCGGGGCCTTGCCGGGGACCTCATCAAGTTCTGGTGCTGACGACAAGGCGATGGCGACGGTCGTGGCGTTTCACGCTCATCCGGATGACGAGGTGCTGCTGACCGGCGGGACGATCGCCCGGCTGGCGGCCGAGGGCCACCGGGTGATCATCGTCGTGGCCTGCGATGGCGACATGTGGGCCAGCCCGGCTCCCGGCCGGCGCCTCGCGGAGCTGCGCGCGAGCGCCGCGCTCCTTGGCGCGGACCGGACCGTGCACCTCGGCTACGCGGACAGCGGGCACGGGCCGGTGCTGTACGAGGACCCGCCGGGCCGGACCCGGTTCGCGCGCGCGGACGTAGCAGAAGCGGCCGGGAAGCTGGCCGCCCTGCTTGCCGAGGAGCACGCGGACCTGCTGGTGAGCTACGACCCGCAAGGCGGCTACGGCCACCGCGACCACGTCCGGGTGCACCAGGTCGGAGCGCGGGCCGCCGAACTGGCGGGCGTGCGGGTGGTGGAGGCCACGGTGCCGCGCGAGCTGGTCGCCCGGGTCGGCGGGGCGCTGCTCGTCCTTCGCCTGGTGACCCGTCACCGCCTTGCCGAGATGCGCGGGTACGGGATGCCGGAGTCGGCGATCACCCACCGGGTCGACGTGCGCCGGCAGGCGGCGCAGAAGCGGGCGGCGCTCGCGGCGCACCGGACGCAGGTCTTCGGCCGGGGGCGTTCGGCCAGGTTGTTCCGTGTGCTGCTCAGGTCGCCCTTGCCGGTATTCCGCGCCGTGTGCGGAACGGAATGGTTCGCCGAGCCCGGGGGCCGGACGGGCGACCTCGTCGCCCGCGATCATCGGCCGTAGCGGCCCCAAGGCAGGCCGAAGCTGGGGACCGGAGGCGGGCGAGCGCCTTAGTAGATGTACACCGGGGTGCCGCGCGTCCGCACCAGCTGGTGGAAGAACTGCGCGATGTCGTACGGGATGCGCACGCAGCCGTGCGACACCGGGTTCAGCGGCACGCCGCCGCCGTCAGGCCCGTAGGTGGGCTCGCCGTGGATCGCGTACTCGGTCCGGATGAAAAACACCGGGTTGTACATCGCGCCGAGCGGCCCCCTGACCCAGCCCCGCAGGTAGCCCGTGGTGCGGAAGCGCCCGGCCGGCGTGACGGCCCGCGCCCCGCCGTCGAACCAGTAGCCGCCGCCCGCCGAGATATGGCTGATCAGGGCGATCGCGTGGGCCCGGATGACGACGAGCACGCGGGCGCGCAGGTTAACCTCGACGCGCAGCGGGCCGCCCCTGACGTCCCGGGGCCGGTAGGCGCGCGGGTGGCGCAGGGCGCGGGCGGTCGCCGCATCCACGACCCCGTTGACCCGCAGTCCCTGGACTTCCTGGAACGCCCAGACCGCTTCCAGGGTGTCCGCGCCGAACTCCCCGTTCGCCGCGCCGGGGTAGTACTTCAGCGCGGCGAGCCGCCGCTGCAGCGCCTGCACGTCGCTGCCCCGCAGGCCGTACCCGAGCTGCCGCTTCGGTTTCGGTTCGGCCGGCCCGGCGTGCCGTACCTCGCCGGCCCGGCCCGCGACCGTGACGGCCGCCACGGTGACCGCGGCGACCGGGGGCGCGGCGCCCGGTGACGCGGCAGGGAGCACCACGGCGAGCATCAGGGTGGCCCCGGCCACGCCGAGGACGTCCAAGGGGATCCGTGGCTTCACGGGAAGGCACCTCCTCGTTCCTCTCACTGCTAAGACGAACGGGGGGCCGTTACAACGGAAAGGGTAGCGCGGACCTGCGGGGATGCCGGCGGCGCGTCCCCCGCTTTCACTACCGTGGCGGCCGGTTTAGGTCCTCAGCGCTTGCGGCCCACCGCGCACCACAGGGCCGACCGGCCCTCCGGCTCATGATCGGGCCGCCATTCCTCGACCCGGACGACCCCGGGCTCCACGAGGTCCATGCCGTCGAAGAACCGCTCGATCTCTTCGCGGCTGCGGCCGATGTACTGCTGCTGTGCCTGGCGGCGCACGACGCCCTGGAAGCCCTCGGTCTTCTCCTGGTCGAGGAGTTCCGCGCCCAGGTGGGACAGGGCGAGGTAGCTGCCGGGCGGCAGGGCGTCCATCACCCGGGCCACCAGCGCGTGCGGGTCGTCGGCGTCCGGAATCACGTGCAGGATCATCAGCAGCGTCACCGCGACGGGCTGGGTGAAGTCAAGGAGCCGGCTGGCCTGCTTGAGGATCCTGGCGGTGTCGCGCAGGTCGGCGTCGATGTACCGGGTGGCGCCTGCCTTGTTGCTTTTCAGTAGCGCGCGGGCGTGAGCGAGCACGACGGGGTCGTAGTCAACGTAGACCACCCGGGCTTCCGGCGCGGCGGCCTGGGCGACCTGGTGCGTGTTGCCGGCCGTCGGGATGCCGGTGCCGATGTCCAGGAACTGCCGTATCCCCACCTCGGCGGCGAGGTAGCCGACGGCCCGGCCGAGGAAAGCGCGGTTCTCCCGGGCGGTGAAGCCCAGTTCCGGCGCGATCTTGAGCACCGCGTCGACGGCGGCCCGGTCGGCCTCGTAGTTGTCCTTGCCGCCGAGCAGGTAGTCGTAAATCCTCGCCTGGTTCGCCACAGTGGTATCGAACGGGGGCCGCTTGCTCTGGCCGGCCCCGTCCTCAGCGGAGGCGGGGGCCTCGTTCGTCGTCATCTGCGCGCCTTTCTCTGGGGCTGGTCAGGTCTCGCTGGCGGCCTGCTCAATGAGCCGCGTCGTCTCGTCCGGGGTCAGGGCCTGGCTGCTGATCTCGTCGACGACCTCGAGGTAGCGCTCGACGTCCGGTCGCTGGTCCAGGTACACGGCGTTGGTGAGCTGCTCGAGGTAAACCACGTCAGGCAGGTCCTGCTCCTCGAAGCGCAGCACGGTGAACGACCCGCTCTCACCCGCGTGAGCTCCCCGGGAGAACGGGATGACCTGGAGGGTCACGTGCGGAAGCTCGGCTGCCTCGATGAGGTGCCGGTACTGGGCGCGCATCACCGCGGCACCGCCGACCGGCCGGCGCAGCACCGCCTCGTCCATGACCGACCAGACGTTGGGCGGGTCCGGCCGGGTGAGCAGTTCCTGGCGCTTGAGCCGCAGGCTGACCCAGCGCTCGACCTCGACTCCTGGCGAGCCCTTGCGCCCGAGGCCGGTAACGGCCCGCGCGTAATCCGCCGTCTGGAACAGCCCGTTCACGAACTGGACCTCGAAAGTGCGGATGGTCGCCGCGGCGGCCTCAAACCCGAGGTAGTTCTCGAACCAGCCGGGCAGGATGTCGCCGTACTCCCCCCACCAGTCCGGCCCGTTGGACTGCATGACCAGCGCGAGGAACTTCGACCGCGTGGTCTCGTCGGTCACGCCGTAGAAGGCGAGCAGGTCCGTGACATCACGGTTCTTGAGCTTGACCCGGCCGTTTTCCAGCCGGCTGATCTTGGACCGCGACGCGCGGATCTCGAAGCCGGCTCTTTCCGGCGTGATGCCCGCGGCCTCGCGGAGGCGCCGCAGCTGGCCGCCGAGCCGCATGCGCAGGACGGCCGCGTCGCCTGCGGAGTCGGCCAGACCGGACAATAGCTGTTCACTGTCCGGCCCCACACTGTCCATCAACCGCTCCAATGCAGACAGTCGGCTTAGGTCCCTGCAGCGGCGGGCCAGGAGACGAAAGCATTCTTGCACACTGGTTTATCCCTGCCTATCCGATCTGCCCGAAGGCTTGCGCGAGTTGTCTTGCGCCGACGCCTCAGTTCCGGGCTGAGGTCAGGATGGCTGCGGTGCAAGCTCGGCGCATGCGCGCAGGCTGTCGTAGTACGCGATGGCCGAGCGCGCCGCGGCGCCGTGCTCCACGACCGGCTGGCCGGTGTCTGAGACGACCGCGGGGATGAACCGGGCGGTCAGCGGCGCGTGCGGGTGAAGGGTCA
>CAZORE010000218.1:0-8418 GCA_964581815.1 uncultured Streptosporangiaceae bacterium
GCTCGGTGGGCCGTATGCACCCGGGCGGTTCCCGCACCACGGTTCCACTTGAGACCTTTCAGGCCTACCAATTGCGCATTCTGCCATTGCGCTCGCCACGGCGTTTACGCTCCGGAGTGCCGTCAGCTGATCTGCACTGCGTAGACAACTGTGTTTTCGAGGTAGGACTTGATTTTGGGATCGAAAGTGCCCCCGCAGGTGAGGAGGCGCAACTCCGCGTCGGGAGTTGGACCGTACACCGCCAGCGTCGGGAAACGATCCTTGGCGTACGATTGCACAGCCGTAACGCGGAAAAGCGCCATCGACCCATCCGCGCGCCGTACGTACACGTGATCGCCGGGCCGCAACTGCGACAGGTGGAAAAATATGCCGGGACCGACATGCGAGTCGATATGCCCGGCGATCACTGCCGGTCCGATGGCGCCGGGTCGCGAACTGCCGGTGTACCAGCCGGCGACCGCTGTTGACGGTGGCACCTGAAGCGCACCGGCGGCCGTCAGTCCGAGGTGGATCAGGCTGGTCTGTACGCCGATGGCGGGAATCGTCAGCGCGACGGGCAGTGGAACGTTGGCATCCTGCGAGGCCTCCTGCGGCAGGGCGAGGGCGGCGATCGGCCCCGCTGGAGCCGGGATGGCAGCAGCGGCGCCCCACTTCGGTGCGGCCGGGTGGCGGGTCATCACCAGCCCGCTAATTCCCGCAATTGCGGCGAGCAGGCCCGCCGCAAGCACGAGCGCGGCGAAGCGCTTTCTGGGCAGCATGCCTGCACGACTGCGAGCGCGCGTGCCGTCGCCCGGCAAGACCGGCAGTTGAATACGGAAGGTCTTGCTGCCCACTATGACTGGGTGGCGCTCGAGCCAGAGCCGCAGCGTGGTCTCGATGACCGTCAGCCATGGCGGCTCAGGGCGTGGCGTACGCCCCGACGGGCGCGTATCGCGGTACTCCATTCCGCCCCCTCGTCCCGCCAGCAGGCAAGACTCGATCCCCAAGACAGGAAACCACATGGCTGGCTGATCTTGCTTCGAATGGCGATATTGACTTCAAGCAGCGGCAAGAACCCGCTGCCGAACGGCCAGAACTCAATGCGCTCAATATTCACCAAATATCAATATAGAGTGATTTCAGCAGTTTTATGTGGTTGACTCTCCCTCGCTCGTGGTCACGCAGACGGCAAGGGGGTGGCCGATGTGACTGCCGAGAATCAACGGCCGGTTCCGCCTGGAAGCTCGCTAGGGGGAGCCAGGAAACCGACCGTCTCCGCAGTGATGTCCTCGTCGTATCAGCGCATACCGAGCCAAGCGGCTGCAGTCCGCCCTGTGCGGCCGGAACCCTCGTGGGGTCGCGTCCTGCTCACTACGGTCCAGCTGTGGGTGTCTCGACGGTTGGGCTACGCCGGATTCCGGCGGCGGGAGACGCCAGGTCCCCGAAATGCAAGCCACATGCGGCTGCATCCAGGCCACCATCCCACCCTCCGGCGTCGGCGCCCGAGCGTTGCGAAGCTGGTGGTTTTGCTGGCGGCTGCGGCGTCAGTTGCCGCGCTGACCGCACTTCAGCTCGCGGGCGCCTTCGCCAGCACCACGCCACAAGCCGCGCGGCCGTCCGTCCCCGCGCACCCGGCTGCTCCTGACTCTGCCGCGCGGGCAGTAGCGGCGGCGCAGTCCGCCGCCGTCGCCTGGATTACCGGTCAGGTAAGCAGCGCGGCGACCATCGGGTGTTCCCCCGCTATGTGCGCCGCGCTGCACGCGCAGGGAGTTAGTGCGAGCCGGCTAGTGGCGCTCGGCCCGACACTGACCGGCGTGCTCAGAACCAACGTGATAGCGGCACTTTCCTCAGCCGATCAAGCGCTGGTAGAGCGGTACGCTCCCGCGCTCATCGCGAGCTTCGGTTCTGGCGGCTCTCGGATCGAGGTCCGCGCGGTGGCGCAGGGTGGGGCGGCGGCTTACCTGTCCGCTGAGCGAGCTGACCTGGCTGCCCGCAAGAGCGCGGCCGCTCAGCTGCTCCGAAACCCGCGCATCAAGTTCAGCGCGGCTGACGCCGTGCCGCTCAGGTCGGGTGACGTGGATTCTCGTCTGCTGGCGACGCTCGCGGCGCTGTCGACCCAGTTCGCGCTCCGGGTTACGGCGTTCGGCGATTCCTCCCCCGGCGCTCCGCTGCTTTACCGGCAGGTCACCGTCGCCAATGATGGCAAGGGGAGCGGCACCGCCACGCTTGCGGCGGCGCTGGCCATGGTCAACGCGCAGGAAGGCCCATATCTGCCTGCGCATGCCGCGATTGTCCGCCTTGGCAGCGGTCAGACCGTTCTGCTCATCCGGTTCGCCGCGCCGAACCCGCTGGGCTTGCTCACCACGGTCCTGACCGCTGATGTCCGTAAGGGAGTTACCTGACATGAAGCTGTTGCAGCATCTCGCCCGGCTTGCCGCGCTTTCCATGCTGATCGGAAGTTCTGCCGCTGTGATCACGGCCGCGGCACCCGCCGCTAGCGCGGCGCCGCTGGCCACGCAGGACGGCTGGGTCCGGATTGCCCATTTGTCCCCTGAAGCGCCTGCCATGGACATCTATCTCTATCCCTTCGGCGATCCTGCCCATCCGACCGTGCTCAAGGACGTCGCTTACAGCGATGTCTCTGCCTACATGGCGCTTGCCCCGGGTGAGTACACAGTGGCGATGCGCGGCTTCGGCGCGTCCTCGACAAGCCACCCGGCGCTGGTCTCGAGTTTCATGGTGGACGCCAGCACGCCGTACACGGTGGCTGCCCTCGGCCACGACCCGGGTCTGCGTGTTGAAGTGCTGCAGGATCAGACGACCGCCCCGCGGGCAAAGGTACTTGTCCGGGTCGTTCAGGCGTCGCTCAAGCAAGACAGCGTCACAGTTAGCCACGGCTCCCTGGTTCTCGGGAACCAGCTAACCTTCGGTTCGGTCACCCCGTACACGGCAGTCTCGCCGGGCACGGCTACGGTGAAGATCACCGCGTCCCGTGCAGACTCGACGGTGCCGCTCGGTCTGACCATGGATACGGTGCACACTTTCGTGGTACTCGACGGCCCGTCGGGACTGACAGTCGATAACCTGACCGACGCCGTAGGCAGCCAGGCCATGCCCGCGGGTGGGGCAGCCACTGGTTTCGGCGGTACCGCGGGCCAGTCGCCGGCGAATCTAGCGCCGTGGCAGCTGTTGCTGCTGGCTGCGTCACTCCTTATAGGGGCGGGTATCCTCGGCCTCATCTGGCCACGTCGCAGGGCAGTAATTCCCCGGTGATGAACCTGCCGCTCGTACTTGGAGGCGGTGCTCGAAGCGCAGTGAAGTGGTGTCAGCGCGCCGTCTTCACACCCCTGGCTGATTGAACCGTCAATTTGTCGGCCGACCCCTAGTCGACACCGTCGCGCACTCCTCGGTCCGCAACTTCAAGGAACTGCGGCCCGGGTCCGCCGGGCGCGGCGAGGTGCGGATCTTGTTCGCGTTCGACCCGTGGCGGTCGGCGATCCTGCTCACCGGCGGCGATAAGTCAGGCGAATGGCACGGCTGGTACCGCAGGGCGATTCCGCATGCCGAGGAACTGTACGCGGAGTACCTCAAGGAACGCGAGGCAGCGGACGGACGATGACTGACTTTCCCAGGTGACAGGACGCCCGGAGCGGCATTGTCGGCGGGGCAGGCGACTACACAGTGAAAGAGGCCATCGGGGAGTGGTTGCGCTACGGCTTCAGCAGCGGCCTCGCTCTTGGTGCGGTCACTGCCGGTCTTGACAATCCGCCGGCCGTCCGAGCTAACCTAGCTGCCCATGAACCCCCGCCCTCGATCGCTGTCGCGCACCGCTCGGCGGCGCTGGGGTGCTGCGTCAGCCCATATTCAAATCCACGGGCTTGCTGGGCGCCGCGGGGATGCGCCGCTCGTCCCGCATGGAGGGCCGTTCCTAACCGGGCTGGCCCCTCATCGCTAGATCGATGGGGGGTCGCTCGCGTCGGCGTGGTCGGCTACTGGTTCAAGGGTTGTGGTGGCGCCGGGGTTTGTCGGGCGCGGTGTTGGCACTTGGTGCGGTGGTGATGGGTGCCGCCGTGTTGGGACCGTTGTACGCGCGGGCGGCGAGTGAGTCGACGCTGCGGGACGAGTTGACCCAGGCAGGTCCGGCGGCGGGCCTGGAGCTTCAGGACATCCCGTACGGTTTTGAATTGGCCTCGCCGGTGTCCCATTTCGCGCGGGCCGAGTCGATGACTTTGGCGCCGGGGGCGGTGCGGGGTTATCCCACGCGGATCGGTTCGATCTATATCGAGACCTCGGCGCAAGCGGCAGCCGGACCATCTGTGAAGGTGGGCATGGTGTGGCGGGCCGGCGCGTGTGCCCATCTGATCATCGTGTCCGGGCATTGCCCGGACGGGGCTGGGCAGGTGCTGGTCAGTCAGCGCACGGTCAAGGGTTACTACGGGTGGCGGCTGGGTGGCCAGGTCTCGTTCGCGGCCGGCGTGACGGCGCGGATCGTGGGGACGTACGTGCCGCGCGACCCGCAGGAGGTTTTCTGGTTCGGGCACAACTATTTCAGGGCAGTCGTCACCGTTGACGGCCCGGACACGGTCGATGCGGTGTTCGTCGACCAGGCGGAGTCGGGCGCGCTGCCGGCGGGGGCGCAGGCCAAGCTGCTGTGGGATTACCCGCTGGATCCTGCTGCGATCCGTCTGGACGACGTGCCTGGGCTGCGCCGGGCCGTGGCCGGGTTGCCGCGGTACAACAGCAAGACGACGTGCGCGACCAGTTGCCCGGGTGAGCCGGTCAATGTGCTGGTGTCGACTGACCTGGGGAAGGTGCTCGACGCGGCCGCTCATCAACGCGACCTGGTCGATCGCGGCACGCTGCTGGTGACTGTGCAGCTGGCGCTGTTGGCCTGGTTGGTGCTGTTTGAGGTGGTGAGCGACGCGGTCGAGTCGCGCGGCAACGAGATCGCGCTGGCGAAGCTGCGCGGTCTGCGGCCGTGGCGGACGGCGTGGTTCGCTGTCGGTGAGCCGTTGGTCCTGCTCGCGGTCGCGGCCCCGATCGGGTTGGGGCTTGGCTGGCTGGCGGCCCGGCTGTTCTCGAGCGCCGTCCTCGCTCCGCACACCCCGGTTGTCCTGACCTGGCCGGCGGCGGCGGCATTGGCCGGCGGATTCGCCGGCGGCGTCCTGGCTTCGATCGTCGCCTGCTATCGGATCCTGACCCGCAGCGTTCTGGCCCAGTGGCGCCGCACGACACGCTCGCCGCGCGCGTCACGGGTCGGACTGGTGATCGACGTGGCGGTGTCGGCGGCCGCGGGCGCGGGGCTCGTCGTGCTGCTCACCGGCTCCGCCCACAGGACCGCTACCGCGGCCCTGCTGGTACCCGGGCTGCTGGTCATGGCGGTGGCGCTGCTGGGCACCCGGCTGCTGCCGCTCCTGGCTCGGACGCTGCTGCGTCCCACGCGGGCGTCGGGCCGGATCGGGTTGTTCCTCGCGGCCCGGCAGGTGGCGCGACGCCCGGCGGGGCTGCGGCTGGCGGCGATGCTGGCGGTGGCGGTCGGGTTGGCGAGCTTCGGGGTGGCCGGTGAGGCGGTCGCGGTGGGGAACCGGGACGCGCGAGCCCAGGCCGAGCTGGGTGCGCAGCAGGTGGTCGCGATGCAGTATGAGCGCGGAGTGGACCCGGTGGCCGCGATCGCGCGGGCCGACCCCGACGGTCGGTGGGCGATGGCGGCCGCGACCTGGCTGCCCGACGGCGGCGATTCAGTCGTTGGCACGGTGCTCGCCGTCGATGCCAGCCGGATGGCCCGGCTGGGCTACCCGGCGAGCGGCGGACCGAGTTCACAGCAGATCGCGGACATGATCGGTGCGTCCGCTCATCCGCCACTGGTCACCACCGCAACGATGATGCGGGTGGTGATCAGCGCGTCGGGGATGCGCGGCATCCCGCCGTTTGTCGAGTTCGTCCTCCGCAGCCCGGCCGACCCGTTCCTGACGGTGGCCGCGGGCACTCTGCAGCCCGGAACCCACACCTACACCGCGAAGCTGGACTGTGCGGGCGGCTGCACGCTGCTCGGGCTGGCCTGGAACCGGTCGAACCCGTCCGGCGCGATGACCGGCACGCTGACCGTGCAGAGCGTCGGGTGGTACCAGCATGCGCGCTGGGTTCCGGTCAACGCGTCGCTGACCCAGCCTGGGGCGTGGCGCGCTGGACCCGAGTTCAGTGACAGCACGGATACGCTGCGGGCCACGCCTCACGGGTTGCGTGACGACTACCACAGCAGCAGCGGGTACGGCGGCATCAGTTACGCGTTCGCCCCCCAGCCGTTGCCGGTGGTGGCCACGAGCGCCGGCGTCACCAGCGGCGCCCTGACACCAGACCCACCAGAGATGGTTGACTCACTCAGCACGGTCGCGACGTTTACCGTCGGGCAGTGGGCCCGGGTGCTGCCCGTCGTGCTCGACCGCGGGCTGATCGCCAACCTCACCTTCGTGCGCGCCGTGCTGCCCGGCTTCGACGCCGAGGCCAACTGGATGATCTGGCTCGGACCCCACGCGCCACCGGACGCGATCGCCCGGCTCCGTGCGGCCGGGCTCACTCTGCAACACGAGAACACCACCCAGTCACGCATCATCCAGCTGGGCCGGCAGGCGCCCGCGCTGTCGCTGTTCCTGCTGCTGGCGTGCGCGATCATCGGCTCGGTAGTCGCAGTCGGCGGCACCGCCATCGCAATCACCGCCAGCGCCCGGCGACGCTCCCACGAGACCGCCGCCCTGCGGGTGGTCGGGGTACCCCGCCGCGCGTTGTATCGCGGCGCGGTGATCGAGCAGGCGATGCTTCTCGGCGCCGCCGTCATCCTGGGGCTGCCGGCCGGAGCCCTCGCCGCCCACCTCGCACTGCCGGTCATCCCCCAGTTCGCCGACACCACCCCAATCGTCCTGCGTTACCAGCTCCCCACTGTCCCGCTGATCACGTTCGCCGCTGCGTTCGTCGTCCTGGTGGTTCTCACCGGCCTGGTCGCCGCCGCGGCCGTGCTGCACGCGGCGGTCCCCAGTCGGCTCCGCGAGGCGGAGGAATGAACGCACAGCCAGTGCGCTGCCAGCAGCTCCGGCACGTCTACCCGATCAACGGGGAGCAGCTGATCGCGCTAGACACCATCGACCTGACCCTCACCCCCGGCAGCAGCAACGCAATCATCGGACCGTCCGGGTCCGGCAAATCCACCCTGGTCACCCTCCTGGCCGGGCTGCAGCGGCCCACCTCCGGCCGCATCTACCTCGGCCAGGAGGAGATCAGCCGACTGCCCGAGACCGCGCTACTGCGGATCCGTGCCGAGCAGGTCGGCATCGCAATGCAGAACCCGAGTCGCAACCTGCTCCCGTACGCCGACGCAGTCGACAACATCCGCTTCGCCCAGCGTGGTCTCCGCAGCTACCGCCGCCACGCCCAGCTTCCCAGCCCCAAACAGCTCCTCGACGAACTCGGGCTGGCCCAGCTGGCCGGCACCCCCGTCGATCGCCTCAGCGGCGGCGAGCGGCAACGCGTCGCCCTCGCCGTCGCCACGGCCAATCGCCCCGGCGTGCTGATCGCCGACGAACCCACCAGCCAGCTCGACGCCGCGAACCGCGACCGTGTCATCGAACTCCTGCGCCACATCAGCACACACCTCGCAGCCACGGTCATCGCCGTCACCCACGACCCACTAGTCGCCGCTGGCCTCGACCGCACCATCCAGCTGCACGAAGGCCGTATCACCGAGGACACCGCAGCATGACCGAACTCCACGCCCACCCCCCGGAGGGCACGGCCCCGGCGCTGGGTGCCCAGGAGCCACCACTAGGCCCCCTGGTCGCCACCGACGTCTGCTACCACCGCGCGGGGCGCACCCTGCTCGATCACGTCTCGCTCCTGGCACCTCCCGGCCAGGCCATCGCCGTCACCGGCCCGTCCGGCAGCGGCAAATCCAGCCTCCTCGCGCTCCTCGGCGGGCTTGAGCGCCCCGACGCGGGCACCGTCCGCCGCCACCCGTCCACCGCCCGACTCGGGTTTGTCCTGCAGGCCTACGGTCTGGCCAACCTGCTCACCGCTGCGGAAAACATCGAAATCGCGCTCCAGCCACGCCTCGCCGCCGGCAGGCTCACCCGAGCCGACATACGTCGCAACACGGCAGACATGCTCGAGCGCGTCGGACTCAGCCGCAACGCCGACCACCTCGTCGAGGAACTGTCCGGAGGCCAACAGCAACGCGTCGCCATCGCGCGCGCCCTCATCGCCGAACCCGACATCCTGATCGCCGACGAATTCGCCGCCGAACTCGACCACACGGCCAAACAGCAGGCGCTCGAGCTCATCCTCGCCGTCGCACGCCGCGGAGGCATCGTCATCATCGCCACCCACGACCCCGACATCGCCGAACGCTGCCACCAGGTCCTCCACCTCACCGACGGCCACCTCCACCCCTAG
>CAZORE010000219.1:0-1371 GCA_964581815.1 uncultured Streptosporangiaceae bacterium
ACACGTACCGGGCGTCCGAGCAGTGCCGCAGCAGGATCGATTCCTGTTGCGGTGTGACTTCAAGACGATAACGGGACATGCGAACACTATACCGAGAGCATCTGACAGCCGAGGATTGATGATGAGCCTTTCCCGACCGTGCCGAACAGGGCACCAGATTCCTCCCCGGGCTGAAGGCGGGGGCTTGCACCGGAGATCCCAGTGAGCAGGATGCCTGACCGCGTGCCCGATGCGTTGCTCCTGGACGAGATGTTCTCGCCCGCGATTGCCATCGATCTCGCCGCGCACGGCATCGACTGCCGTGCGGTCGTCGGGGATCCTGTCCTGCGCGCCCTGTCGGACCTGGAGATCTCCCAGGCGGCGCTGACCGAGGGCCGGGTCCTCGTGACGAACAACGTCCCGGACTTCGAAAGCCTCCGGCGGGCCCACGAGGCGGCCGGAAACGAGGTTCCCGGACTCATCTATACGTCCGACCTCACGTTCCCGCGGACGAAGGCGTATGTGTCCCGGCTTGCGGCGGCACTGGCCGCCGCCGCGGTCGGCCGTGAGACAGCCCGCCGCGGCGGCGTGCTCTGGCTGCGCCCGCAATGAGCTTCGGTCCAAGACCAGCCTGACCAGGACGGGACGACGCGATAATGCTGCGATGAGCAGTCCCGGGCTTTCCCGCGTGCCGTTCGACACCAAGCGCTACGCGCGGCGATCTCAGGAGGGGCCGTGTTTCGTGTGCGCGATCCTCGCGGGGGAGAGGCCGCATCACGAGGTCTATATGGTCGTGGGCGCCATCGTCAGCGTGGCGGTGATAGCAGGCTCATGCCCCAGACCTGGCCCGACGAGACGAAGCCGATCCGCAGGGCGAGCGTGCCGGTGTCGAACGTGATCGTGATGTCGGCCATGACCCCGCGGTCTGACCGCCAGCAGCTGACCTGGAAATCGACTGGCTGGCCGAGGTCCCGCGTCCGGTCCGGCCAGGGCAGGTCCAGCCGCTCGGCGAGCATCCGTTCCCGGACGGCGTCCGAGGCTCGGGCCTGGATCTCCGCGGCCTGCCCGTCCAGCAGCAGCCGGATGATCTCGCGGGCGCGCTCATCCCACTCAGGCCCTGGCGGCTGCGGGCGCGCCGCGCGGGGGTCCTCGCCTGCCAGCGTCAGCAGCCCCGCCCGGCGCAGCGACTGACCGCGGCCGAAGCAGCTGGCCAGCATCGCGATCGCGCGGCCGCGGACCGGGTCGATGAGCACGGCCGCGGAGAACCCGCCGGTCGAGCCGGTGTGCCAGCGGATGCCGTCATCGCTGACGCGCCAGGCCAGGGCCTGGTGGCCGCCGGTCGCGACCGGGAGCTGCGGCGTCTGCACCGCGGTGATGGCGGCGCCGAGCGGG
>CAZORE010000219.1:1471-8300 GCA_964581815.1 uncultured Streptosporangiaceae bacterium
GGTCGCGACCGGGAGCTGCGGCGTCTGCACCGCGGTGATGGCGGCGCCGAGCGGGTCGGGCGCAGGCAGGCGCTGGCGTACCTGGCCAGGTCGCCGATTGTCGCCTCGACGCCCCCGGCCGCGGCCAGCGGGTGATCCCAGTGCGGCAGCTCGCCCCGGTGGTCGTGGCCGGGGAGCGGGATGCCGCCGGCGTTGCTGCCGACGCCGGAACGGCTCATGCCAAGCGGCGTGAGCAGCCGGTCGGTGAGCAGCTGCTCGTACGGGAGCCCGCCCGCCCGCTCGAGTACCAGCCCGAGCATCTGGTAGCCGAAGTTGGAGTACAGCACGGGCGCGCCGGGAGCGGCGACGGCCTGCCGCAGCCCCTGCTCGGCCTGCCCGGCGCCAAACTCCGCATAAGGGTTGGCCAGGTCCACCGTCGGCAGGCGCATGTTCGGCGCCAGCCGCGGCAGCCCGGAGGTGTGCGTGGCGAGCTGCCGCACGGTAATGCCGGCGTTGGCGCCGGCCGGCAGCCACCGGCCGATCTCGTCATCAAGCCGAAGGCTGCCGTCGGCCGCCAGCAGCGCGAGCAGCGTCGCGGTCATCGTCTTGGTCACCGAGCCGACCTCGAACCGCCCCTCGGCGGGTATGTCGCCCGGATTGACCTGGATCACTGTCCCGGCGTCGTCGACGCAGGCGACGGCGATGACCGTGCCGGGCGCGCCGATCGCGCCATTGAAGGCTTCAGTAAGCGGACGGGCCGTGTCGGTGCTCCACGCCATGTCCCCATCATCGCGCGCGTGTCACGGCTTCGCGTTATGCCTGTCTTCAGTCCGACAGGGAGAACGGCGAGCAAACGGAATCTCAGGCGCGGGGCGGCCCGGTGACGGGGTGGTGAGCGCGGAAGGTGAACATGCTGACACCTTCCTCAAGGGGAACGGGAGTACCCGCGAACCGGTGCGCGCCGCACCCGGGCGGGAAGTCCGGAGGTGACACCCAGACCGGTTCGAAGCCCAGTTCCTCGAACCATTCGCATACCCGCGGCAACAGGTCCGGTGCCCACCTGCCCCTAGTCCACACGACGGTGCCGCCGGCCGCGCACAGCTGCGGGCAGAAGCCGATCGTGCGCTTCACATCCGCGTCGGTCATGTTGCCGAACAGCCCGCAGGCGACCACCAGGTGCGCCGGCACCAGTGACGCGTAATTGCTGGTCAGCGCTGCGTCTGCGGTGATCACCTCGACACCTTCAAGGCCGGCGTCAGCGGCGAGGCGGCGGGCGAACTCCGTGTTCCGCGGATCGAGCTCCACCAGCCGCGCCGTCACGTCAGCGCCCCGGGGATGGCTGGCGAGCACACCGATCAGGTCACGCCCCTGGCCCGCGCACAGGCTGATCGCCCGCAGCGGCCCAGGCGGAGCCTCGTCCAGCATCGCCCGGATCTGCCCCTGGATCATGCCGAGCCGGCGCACCAGCGGGCTGTGCGGGTCTTCGTAGGTCTCATGCCAGGCATGCCAGTCGCGCGCCGTCATGCCTGGCACACTACCGCCCGGGATATGCCATAAGGCCCCGAAATCGCGCAGTTCTTGTGCGGGCGTCCTTCCGGAGCCGCTAGCCGGCTGCCTCCCATTCCGGCCCGTCTCACCCATTCTGTCGGCTGCGCCCTCCGGACCTCACGGGCTCCCGCCTGGGCCCCGCCAGGTCAGGACGTCACCCGGCTGGCACTCAAGGGCGTCGCAGATGGCCGCCAGGGTGCTGAACCGGATGGCACGGGCGTGCCCGTTCTTGAGCACGGACAGGTTCACGAGGGTGATGCCGACGAGTTCCGACAGTTCCGTCAGCGTCATCCTGCGCTCGGCGAGCAAGGTGTCCAGGTGGACCTCGATCGCCTGCTCGCTGTCGATGTCGTCCGCGATGTCCGCTGCCCGCTTATGCGGCATTACACCGTGCCTTCGAGGTCGTCGCGCATGCGTGAGCCTGCCCGCATGATGCGGGCCAGGGTAAGCACCGCGCAGCCGGCCAGCACGGGCACGCTCAGCACGGCATCGTACAGCGCGCTGAGCGCGTCGTCTTTCACCGGCACCGGGACGGTCACCGCCGACGCGAGGAAGTAAGCGCCAGCGACGCCGTGGGCGACCGACGCGACCACGGAACCCGCGATGACGAGCCAGCCGAGAACCATCAGCATCCGGTGGACCCGCGGTACGAACGGCCCCTCCCCGCGCGCGACCAGCAGCAGCCACGCCACCAGGACGAAGACCGCCAGCTTGAACAAGACCTGCGGCGCGCTGCCCAGGTAGGCGAGCGCCCGCTGGCCGTCCGTCGCGTTCATGACGCACACCGAGAGCGGGTCGGACACCCCGCTCACCGAGGTCATCTCGTGCGCGCCGACCAGCGTCGGGCCGTCCCCGTTGAAGCTCAGCCCGTTGATGCTCGCGTCCGCGCACACCGAGTGCCAGCCGCCCGCCGGGAAACTCAACGGCAGCACGACCGGCATCCCGCTTCCGGTAAACGTGCCGATGCCCGCCAACAGCAGCGCCAGCACCGTCAGCGCCCCGACGAACAGGACGATGCCGCCGAGCGGCTGCACCAGCCGCCGCCGGGCCGCCACGCTGTCGGCCGGAACCTGCCGGGTACCCCTCACGGCACACCCCTTATCGTTTATCGTTATTATCGATAAACGATAAGTCCTTGCGCCTGCTTTCGCAAGCCCCGCAAGGGAGGACCCGGCAGGACCTGGGAATCGACACGTTCCTGAGACGCTGACGCTGCCGTCCGTCTCAGTCGATTTGTCGATTCCGAAGACCCAGTCCGGATCGGCCTCCTCGGGCCGGCCGAGGGCCGGAGGCTAGAGCTTGAGGATGATATCGGCGAGGCCACCGGGCATAGACAGGAAGGGGGAGTGGGACGAGTCCAGCGTGTACACCTCGGTCGGGTTGCTGGGAAAGGCCGCGTCCGCGTCGGCGATGAACTTGCGCTGCAACGGCGGGCGCAGCGCCTGGTCCTGGGCGCAGACGATGTAGGCACGGGGGACCGAGCCCCAGCCCTCGGCGGTGAGCTCGCTCGCTCCGGCGGCAATGCCCGCGGGGGCGTCGGGGGTCAGCAGGCCGATCGCGGCGTCGGCGACGAGGGGGTCGACGTCTGCGTAGAAGGCGTCCCGTAGTTGCTGCCGGTAGGCCAGGTCAGGGGAGGCAGAGTCGATCCGCAGCCCGCCGGTCTGCGCAGGGTCTGCCACCAGAGAGGCGGCGGCCAGGTCGCCCTCGTTCTCCGGCATGAACAGGTACTCGGCGGCCGGCACCCCGGAGGCGGGCATGAAGGCGCACAGGTAGACGGCCCGGGCGAACAGGTGAGGCGCGTCCTGCACTGCCCGGGTCAGCACAGTGCCCCCCATGCTGTGCGCGACTGCCGTCACCGGCCCGCCGCCGCCGAGCGCCCCGGCTTGTGAGACCAGGAGGGCGCCGGCCTCCTCCAGGGTGATGCTTGCGGCGGGCGAGGACGTGGCTGCCATCGCGGCCGGATCGAACGGCCTGGCCGTCGCGGCAGGCAGGCGGCGGGCACGCAGCCCGTGGCCGGCCATGTCTACTGCCACAGCCCGTCGCCCGTCGGCGGTGATCCGTGCCAGGACCTCCGACCAGCACCAGGTCCCGTGCCAGAGGCCATGCAGCAGGAGGATGGGCGTAGGGGGAGCGGCTGGCATGGTTGTCCCCTCTCAATGAAAAGCGGCCCGAAACTTGAACATAAGCGGGACGTCGCCACAGGGAAAGCCCCTTTCGCGCATCACCGTGGCGGAACTTGGGGCGGCCTTAACAAACGTGTCACCCGGTCTAAACGAGCGTGTTTGCCCTGGTCAGGCGAGCTAGATGGGCATCGATTCTGACGATTCGTGGCTTTAAGTCACCATGTGCGCATGGATCGTATGCGGCTTGGGCTTGACGAGCTTGTCGAGCGCTGGACGGTGCTGGCCGACGATCAGGATCTGATCGCGGGGAAGCGGGGGCCTACGCGGCTGGGGTTCGCGCTGCTGCTGAAGTTCTTCACCCAGTACGGGCGGTTTCCCGAAGGCCGGTCGGAGCTGCCTGACGAGGCGGTTGAGTGGGTTGCCAGGCAGGGCCACCTGGCCCCCGAGGTCCTCGCGGAGCGGCTCATGCTCGCCGTCTACGCCTACGGGACCAACTGCGGGATCAAGTCGGTCGCGTCGGCCGAGGGCCACGGGGAAGACGAGATCCGCTACGTCCGGCGCCGCTACCTCACCCCGGAGGCCGCCCGGACCGTCGCCGTCGCGATCGCCGACGCGACGTTCGCCACCCGCGACCGGGGCCTGTGGGGCGAGCGGTCAACCTCGGTGGCGTCGGACTCCACGCACCCGGTCCTGGGACCAGAACCTGTTCACTGAGTGGCACTCCCGCTACGGGGGCCGGGGCATTTTGGTGTACTGGCACGTCGAACGGGGCTCGGTGGTAGTCCATTCCCAGACGCTGCGCGCGTCGGCGTCAGAGGTCCACGCGATGGTCGAGGGCGCGATCCGCCACGGCACCACCATGAACGTCGAGGGAAACTACGTAGACAGCCACGGCCAGTCCGAAATCGGGTTCGGCATCACCCGCCTGCTGAACATCGACCTGCTGCCCCGCATCAAGCGGATCAACAAGGTCCGCCTCTACCGGCCCGCCGCAGGCAGCGCGGACGCCTATCCCCGGCTTACCCCGGCACCGAGCTTAGCAAGATCCTGCGAGAGCACGCTATCCCATGGGACCGGGTTGGGCCTGCCGGGGCTGTCGACATTGGACCCGCGGGGTGTGTACCCTTTGCCTGACGGCGCTGGAGGGCGCCGCCGGGTTCGCGGGCAGGACCTGAGTCCACCTCTGTTCGGGGTTAGTGCTTTTCCGGCAAGACCGTCTTCTTACCGAGCCCAAACGCGAGCCTGGGCTGTGAGGAGACGTCATGTCCGAGCTTCCTGGCCGCCCCAACCTCGACCAGCTTCGCCGCCAGGCCCGCGAGCTGCTTCGCGCCGCCGCTGACGGCGAGCCACCTGCCCTGACCCGGATCCATGCGGTCTCGCAACGGATATCGCTGTCGGCTGCCCAGCTGGCGATCGCGCGCGAGTACGGCTTCGCGAGCTGGCCCGCACTGCATGCCGAGGTGGAGCGCCGCCTGGCTGAGCTGTCTTCTCCCGGAGAGGGAACCAGGCGGGCTGGAGCTCGCTGGTCGTTCGGCGGTGCCTCCCCGATCGGGACGGAAGTGGGAACTCTGTACCCGGGCGTGCTGGTCGCGGGCCTGGGCAAGGCTTTCCTGGAAGCGTCGCTGATGCCCACCAGCGAGTTCCAGGACCTGCTCGCCGTGCCGCCACCCCCGATCCCCGCTAGCGTCCGGGCAGCCAGGGAACGGGCCCATCGCGACCTAGCCAGGGCGATCATCACTGAGGTAGCGCTCACCGACGATCAAGGATCGGCATATGCCCTGCACATCAAGGAACTCCGGCTCTATCCGGCCTTGAGCCACCCGCGCGGCGAACCGGTAACGCTGACCCTGGGAGTGGACCCGCTTCCCGCGCGTGACCGCGGCTGGCTGGAACTGCGCGGCCAGCACGGATCAACGGCCCGGCTGGGGCCGTCCCCACGCCCGGATGCGCGCGTCAGCGGCCTGGCTCCGGTGCCGGAAGGTCGCACCGCGCGGGAACTTTCGGAGCGGGCGCTGAGCCTTATCGGCCTCACGCGAGACGGAATCAGCCAGCCGATGATGGAGGAGTACTGCTCTTATGCGCTTGCCAAGGCCGCGGAGATCCAGCAGTCCGCAGAGCCCGGCACCCTCGGCGACTTGCCCGGCCAGCTAGCCCGGCTGTGCGCGTTCCTCACCGGGCGCGGCCCGGCCGACGGGCTTCCCCGCGAATGGCTGGACATAATCAGCGCCGCGGACCGCGCTGACGGGGCGCAGCACTGCCTTGACATCTCCGCTGAGCTGCCCCCAGTCGATGACATCGTGGTGCGGGTCGACAGCCTGGTCTCCGAGCCAGGATCCTGGAAGGTGTACCTGCGCGCCGAACCTCGCTGGTGGAGATACAACGCCGAACGAGACCGTAAATGGGGTGTCATATCGGTCGCCGCTGAGGACGACCTCGGCGGCCTGTACGTGAGCCAGCCTGGGCACGGCGGCGTTCGGCGCGATGATCCCGAGGAGGAGCTTGTCTGGGGATTCCTGCCGAGGCTCAACCCGCTCGCTCGCGCCGTGACGCTGACATTCACCCATGCGGCTGAGCAGGTAACAGTCGAGTTCCGGCTGCCATGGGCCGGAACGGATCGCAACTAGCGCCGCCGCTGGTTTCCCCTTTCCTCGATATGTGGTGCGGTTAAGTAGTCAATGAGGGAAGTAGCGGCGGCCCGCGAGCTCCCCTGCGTAAAGCCCCGGTTCCGAGTCGTCCTTCCTTGGGCCGTAGAGCACCACGGCCCGCGTCATCTCGCCGCGGTCGGCCACCGACACGGCTCAGGCACTCCTCAGCCACCCACCTCGGCGAGGCAAACGTCTCCGCCACCGTGATCATGGCCAAAACCGGGCACAGGAGCCTGCGCTCAGTACAGCGCTACGTCAAGCCAGGCCTCGCCGCCGTCCACGCGGCCACCGAGACACTATCGAGCCCCCGCCGGCGAGGCTGACCCGCGCCCACATCGCGAGCACCTGCACAAAACCCCAGCCCACCCAGGGCAGACATGCCCGTTTAGACCGGGTGACACGTTTGTTAAAGGCACCCCAACTTGCGCGGCTCGCCGGGATGAGTCGCGGCCTGGCCGTCGAGAACAGGTGGCTACCGGACCTCGAACGTGGCTATGACGGGATAGTGGTCGGTGCGTACGCCCGACACGATGC
>CAZORE010000220.1:0-8299 GCA_964581815.1 uncultured Streptosporangiaceae bacterium
GACCCGGTCAGGCCAGGTCCGCGAGCAGGGCATCGAGGGATAGCTCCTCCTCGACGCGGACGCCGTGGTCCGTCATGGCGTCCGCCAGCCCCGGATCCCAGGGGGTAAGGGCAGGCTCGCCGGCCAGCCGGGGAAGCCGGCTGGCCGGCCCGGCCAGCGCCACGGCCGCTTCGTAAGCGTCCCGGCCGAACCGCCACGGCCGCCAGCGCTCCAGGCCTGCCCGCTGCCGGACCGCACTGGCGATCCGGATGCCGCCCCAGTCGAAGTCACCGTGGTAATGGAACGTGGCCCCGCCCGCGCCGAGCAGGTCGAGCAGCCGCCATACGGCGGCCGACGGCTGGCCGCCGACGCAGACGAGCGGAGGGCAGCGACTGCCGAGCTCGTCCGCGGCGGCCGCGATCACCACCGGGTTCTCGCAGACCCGCACCGCTCCCGCGGAAAGCGCCGCGTCGTGGCCGCGCAGCTGCCTGAGGGTGAGCACCGTCGGCTGCCCGGCCTCCCGTTGCGCCGCGAGCACCTTGCCGAGGGCGGTGCGGGTGTCGCTGGGCAGGCCGAGGCAGAGCACCAGCGAGGAAAGCTCGTCGAGGTGCACGCCCACGGCGGCCCACGCGGCCCGGCGGGCGTCCGCGCCCACCTCCGCCGCGAGCGGCAGGCCGGCCAGCGCGCGCGCCGCGGACAGCGCCAGCGTCCCGGCCGCGCGCCCCTCGTCGAGTGCGTGCGCGTCGCCGCAGCATTCGGCGGCGAGCCGCCCGATCGGGATGCCCCGCGACGGCAGTTGCCGCAGCACTGCCGCCACCTGGTCGAGAAGCTCGAGTGCCGCCACCGAAGACGGGGCCAGGCGGCGCACCACGCCGGTGGCGTCGAGCCACCCACGCCAGGCGGCCAGCTCGGTTCGGCCCGCCACGGCGAGGTCAAGCGGCGCGAACGCGGCCGCCCAGGCCGACGCCATATCCAGCTGTTCGCGGCCAAGGTCCCTGACCGGCCCGGTCAGCAGCACCACCGCCTCGGCAAGGCCGCCCAGCGCCGCCCCGCTCTCCCGCAGCACCCGGTCCACCTCGGGCAGCGAGACCGTCAGCGACTGACCGGAACGCGGCGGCCGGCCGGTCAGCCGTTCGACGGCCCGCCGTTGCTCAGCCGTCGCGCCCGCGAGGGTCACGACCCCGGTCAGCGGTCGCCCGGCCTCCAGCCGGTCGCGCACCCGACGGACCAGCCACGCAGTGGCGTCGCCGCCGAGCAGGCGGTGCAGCCTGGTGCCGACCTGCGGAATCGTGCCGGTCACACCGTCGGTGACGCTGTCAGTCACACCGTCAGTCACGCCGGCGCCCGTTCGGTCCGACGGCGTTCCCGGCCGTCCCACCGCCACGGTGTGACCAGGACCGCGTCGATGCCGTCCTGACGCGCAAGCTGGCAGATGCCGAGCCCCGGCACCTGCGGGTAGCAGCCCCACTCCCGTTCGCTTGTCATCACCACGTCCATGTCAAAGGTGGCGAGCAGGCCCAGGCACTTGGCGCGGGAGTCGTCATCCACCCCAGCGAATGCCTCATCAAGCGCGATCAGCCGGGGCGCGCGCGGGTTGCCCGCCGACTTGTAATGCGACGAGGCGGCCGCGAACAGCGGCACGGACACCACGAGCGCACGCTCCCCGCCCGAGGCCGGCCCGGTCGCTGGCCGCCACTGCCCGCCGGAGTAGCGCTGGATCGTGAACTCATGCCAGCCCCGGTAATCGAGCGCCGCGGTCAGCGCCTCCACCCAGCCGGCCGCCGGATTGTCCGCGTGCTCGGCGGCGATCCGCTCCTGCAGGAACCCGCCTACCAGCGCCCGGTCTGCGGCGGACCACGCGTCGATCGTCTGCCGGAGCTTGATCCTGACCCGGTCGAGCCCATCGGGGGCGTTCCTTGCCTGCTGCCAGATCAGCCGCAGCTTCATGCCGGTCGAGGTCGGGCGGAGGAGCAACTCGTCGTTCATCTGCCTGACCTCGGCCTCAGCCGCGGAAATCAGCTCGTGCAGCGTCCCCGCCACCTCGTTGAGCAGGTGATTCTCCAGGATCTCGCGTTCCCGGGCGGACAGCAGGGCGGTCCGCTGCGCCACCTCCGCGGCCAGCGCCTCCGCCAGCCCAGGGAGGTCGTGGCTATGACCCTGGAACACCACGTCGATCACGATGACGCCCTCGCTCAGGGTCAGCCCGGCCGAGTGCCCGCGGGCGGCCATCGCGTCATTGAGCAGCTTGTGCTCCTCGGTCACTCGCTTCTGTATCCGGTCCCACGGCCCGTCCCCGTCGTCCACCGCATCGAGCTCACTGTTCACCGCGCGGGTAAGAACGACCGTCGGCGTCGCCGCCCACGGCTGCTCCACATCGGGGATCTCCAGCGACGGCACCGCGACCCGCAGCAGCCCGGTCGCGGCGAACGCCCGGAACTCGCGCACCGCGCCGTCCCGCAGCCGCGCGGCATCCTCGACCTGCGTCCGCAGTTCGCCCTGCTTCCCGTCCGCCTTGCCGCGCGCCTCAAGCGCCGCCTGCTCTCGCTGGCGGGCGTCCCGCTCGGCTGTCTTGAGTCGGCCGAGAGCGTCGCTCACCTCACCAAGTCGCCGCTGCAGTTCCTCGACGGCCGTGCCGGCCGTGGCCAGCAGCTCCTGGTACGTCGTCGCCGCCTGGTTTGCTGCTTCTCGCAGCTCGGCGGCCCGCTCGCTTGCCTCAACAAGGAACTGACGGCTGTCGGCAAGCTCCGCCTCCGCGTCGGCCGCGGCGTGGGCGGCGGCGTGCGCCACCTCGGCGGCTGGCCACAACGCGGCGAGCGCCACCCGGTAGGCACTCAGCCCCGCCTGAACGCCGGCCAGCTCGCCGGGGTCCGCGGGCAGGCTGACATCGGCCGCGAACTCGGCTGCCCGATCGCGGGCGCCCGCCAGCTCATCCTGCCGCTGCGCGCAAAGCGCGGCGGCCTTCGCATGGTCCGCGCGCAGCTCAGTGCGCCGCCGCCGCTCTCCCGCGGCCACCGTGTACGCCTCCCGCACCCCGTCATCCGACGGCGCCGTCCGATGCTCCTGCGCGAGCAGGCCCTGCCGCGCCCCGATGTCCGCCAGGTTCGCGTCAATCCCCTCGATCGCGGCGCGCTCGTCGTCAAGCTCACGCACGAGCCGCTGGATGCGCGCCCGCCGCGCGGCCTCCCGCGCTCCCTCGCCGATGTAGCCGGCCTGGTCCTTATGCCAGGCGCCGCTCAGCATGCCGTTGGACCACCGCCCGTCCGTGGTGACCCATGCCGCGCCGGCGCCGGTGGTCCCTGGCCCACGTCCAATCGCACGCAGAACGGAGGCGACTTGCTCTGTTCCAAGCGCCGCCGCCTGGGGATCGGCCAAATCGATCGCGGGCACCAGCAGACTGGCGCAGGATGCCCCGGCCACCGGGGTAAGCCCGGAGGCCACGGTCACGTCCCCGTCGATGAGGTTCCCTTCGGGTGTCACCCATGCGTCGAGGATGGCCGCCGCCTCAAGCGCGGCCTCAAGCCCGGCGCGCTCGCCGTCGGACAGGCCAGGCGCGAAGTCAGTCACCTTCCACAGCGGCGCGCCGGGCCGGTCGTCGCGAACGCCGGCGAACCGGGTATGCGGGGCCGGCGGGGCGTCATGGCCGCCAAGGCGCAGCCGGCCGACCTCACCCTCCAACTCGTCAGCCCGCGTCGCGTGCCTGGTCCGCTGGCTGCTGAGTTCACCGGCCAGCCGGCCGAGCTCCGCGACGGCCAGCCGGGCAGCGTCATCGATGATCGCGACGGCGGGGTTCACGCCGTCGCCGGTCATGCCCCAGCCTTGCAGCGCGGCGATCAGCTCATCGGGGTCGGCCACCCGCAGCTCCGTCAGGCCGTCCAGGTAGCAGCGGTAGGCGTCAAGGAGGTGCCGCATCCGTTCCGCTACCGCCTGCTCCGCTGCTGCGACCCGGTCCGCCGCAGCCTGGACCTCAGCCGACAGCCTGCCTTCCGCTGCCTGCGCGTCCTGGAGTTTCCTTGTCCATTCTGCGGACGCTTCAAGCAGCTTGCCCAGCCGCGCGGCCGCTTGTTCCTGCCGGTCGGCGATGGCCGTGGCGTCGCGCCTGGCCTGGGCGAGCATTTCTGTCGCCGACGCCGCGGCGGCCGCCGCACCGAGCGCGGCAACGGCCGTCCGGTGCGGCCCGACGAAGCGTGCGCGGGC
Organism: uncultured Streptosporangiaceae bacterium; assembly: GCA_964581815.1. Lineage (GTDB taxonomy): Bacteria > Actinomycetota > Actinomycetes > Streptosporangiales > Streptosporangiaceae > Trebonia. The sequence continues at coordinate 4,174 of CAZORE010000220.1, forward strand.
GGCGGCATCCGCCGCCTCGCGCAGCGCCCCGGCGAGCTTGTCGCGTCCGGCCCCGGCCTGATGGCCAGCCTGGACCGCCTTGACCGAGTAGCGCTGGACCTGGGCGGCCTGCCGGCCGCGGTCAGCTTCCCGGTCCTGCGCCGCTCGCTCCCTGCGGCTGGCGTCCTCGCCAAGCTGCTCGAGCCGCTCGGCGTCACGCATCGCGGGATCGGCCTCAACCGCGTTGCGGCGCGCTTCAAGCTCTACCCGCTGCTCTTCGAGGTGCGTGAGCTCGCCCTGCGCTTCGTCTAGCTGCTGCTGCGCGGCCGTGAACGCCTCCTCGGCGGCGGTGAGGTCTCTGCTGAGCTGCTCGTACCTCGCCTGCGTCTGCCTCGGCCCGGCGGCCTTGCGCTTCGCCGCCACCCTCGCGTAGCGGCGGTAGTAGCTAAGGAATTCGGTAGCCGCCCGCTGCGCCTCGGCGAGGGAATTCAGCGCGTCGCGCTCCTCATCGAGACCGCGGAACGCCTCGGCGACCGTGGTCACCAGGCTGGGGCTGAGCGGTGGCAGCGCCTCGGTGAGCGCCCTGGACAGCAGCTTCTCGTCTGGCTTCTTCGACAGCTGCGGCTGACGCAGCTGGACCAGAAGGTTGACCAGCGCTTCATAGCGTTGCGGGCCGAGGCCGAACAGGTGCTCGTCCACCGCCCGGCGGTAGTCGGCCGCCCGGTCATACACGAACCCGCGCCCGCCGATCTCCTCCCGCAGCTTCTCCCTGGTGAGCGGAACCCGGCTGTCCGGTAGCAGCCGCAGCTCAGCGCCGGGGCGCTGGCTGGTGACGAAGAACCAGTGCCGCGCGATGCCGCGCCCGGCCACGGCCTTCAGCCCGCAGCCGATCGTGAAGAACTCCGCGGTGCCTGCAGACCCGTCGGGACCGTCGGCGTCTTTGCGACCGAACTCCAGCCAGGTGTAGCCGAGGCGCTCAGGGCTCGGGTGCTTGCCGCCGAGCAGCAGGTTCCATTCCATCCGCTTCTGCCGGTCCCCGTCCGGCTCCACCCGGTGCGGCGCGAGGTCGCCGTCGAGCAGGAACGGCAGGGTGAGGGCGAGCACCTTGGACTTGCCGGTTCCGTTGTTGCCGCGCAGCAGCAGGCGGCCGTCGTGGAACCAGAACTCCTCCTGGTCGTAGTAGAACATGTCGACCAGGCCGGCCCGCAGCGGCTTCCACCGCTCAGAAGAGGGTGCTGGCAGCATCGGCTCTCACCTTTCCTGTCGTGCGTGCGGGGGAACTTCCTGGTTCCCTGATGACGGGCTCGGCGAGGGCGAAGCGGGTGATGGCGGGGCGGCTGCGGATAACCGCGCCGGCGCCGTCGCGGGTCACCTCGGTGTCTACCTCGACCAGGCGCAGGGCGGTGAGCTTGTCCAGGGCGATGCCGAGCAGCTCGGACTCCGCGCCGGGCTCGGTTACCCCCTTGCGCCAGTGGGTAGCGTGCGCCTGCGCCGCCCGCCGGACGAACGCGAGAAGCTCGGCCCGCGGCGCCCGGCCCTTGCCCGCCAGGTACTCCGCGAGCAGCAGCGTGACGTGCCCGTCGGTGCGCTGCTCTGGCATGCGCACGTCGGTGAGCTCGTCGTGCGGGTCCACCATGGCGATCCCCTCGGCGCGCGGCTCCGGCAGCAGGCCGGTCGCGTCGCTGATCCGCCCGGTGATGTTGTGCCGCTGGGCGATCAGGTAGGCGCGCTCGTCTTCGGTCAGCTCGTCGTAGTAGACGACCGGGTCCTCAAGCAGCCGCCGGGTGAGGATCCTGCGCAGCGCCTGGTTGCGCAGCTCGTCGGTCTCCGCGACCGGCTCGGCGGTGAGCTCGGCGAGCCGTGCCTCGAAGCTGGTCGCGGCGATGGTGGACGGGCCCCGGCTGCCGGCCAGCAGCACGCCGAGCACCGGCCGGCGCACGTCGTAAAGCACATCGGCGCCGGCCGCCAGGTACGCGTCCTCGTCTCCGGCGACCCGGCTGAGCACGCCCCAGGTGAGCAGCAGCCGGACCACGGCCACCAGGTCGGCGCGGTCGGCCCTGTTGTCCAGCGTCAGCGTGAAGCCGGTGGCCGCCAGGCCGGGTTCGGCGGCGGCGGTCAGCACGTTGTCGGCGAGGCTGCCGAGCGTGGTCTGCGCGTCCGCGCGGGCCAGCGCCGACAGGGCCAGGCAGAGGGTGACGTACCGGCGGCGCCCGAACGGCTCGCGGTTGTGCCCGCGCGCGGGATGCGTGGCGTCGAAAGCCAGCGGAGCGGTCTTGAACAGCCGGGCCGTTTCCGCGTCCGCGACCAGCCGCCAGCCGGTTTCCCTGCGCAGCCAGTCGCTGAGCGCGGTCAGGTGCCGCCTGACCAGCACGAGTGCCTCGCCGTCGGCCGCGGCGACGAGCAGCGGCTTGGCGAGCAGGGCGCGCAGCGCGGCCTGGCGCTGCGCCTGTTCCTCGGCGGGGATCACGGCACCAGGTCCGTGATCTCGATGATGTGCTCGGGACCGGTCAGCTCGCCGTCCTCTGTCTTGACGGTGGCCGTGCCGCCGTCCGGTACCAGGCGCAGCAGTACCTCCATGGTGCCATCGCTTGTCACGGTCTTCACCTCGGTGTCGCTGGCCGCGCGGGCCGCGAGCGCGTCGCCGAGCAGGCTGAGGAAGAGCCGGAACGCCCTCGGGTCGAGCACGTCAAGACCGGAAAGCAGCGTCGGCCCGCTGGTGTGCAGCCGTCGTCGCGCCGCGGCGGTCTGCGCGGCCTCCTGCTCGGCCTGGGCGCGCAGCAGTTCCCTGGCCGCGGAGCGGTCCTTCACCTGGCCGGGCAGGCCGCGCCGCTCGTAGCTGCCGGTCTTCCGCAGCTGCGGCGAGATCCTGATCGGCGGTGCCTGCGCCCACGGTGTCCCGGCGGGCACGCTCTCCCATTCATCCACCGTGTCACCGGTGACGGTCAGGTGCCGGGCGGGGGTCAGGCCGAACGCCGCCCGCCACAGCCGGTGCGCCGCGGCGTCGTCCGGTGCCTCGGCGAACCACCGGGCGAGCGCACCGAAGTCCGCCGACCGATCCGACCGGCCGGAACGCCGCTCGTTGAGCAGGCCGACCGCATCGATGAGCTGCTTGATCGCGGTTACCGCGGCCTGCCGCAGCAGCCGCGCCTGCGACGGGTGCCCCAGGTCCCGTGAGGTGAACCAATCGTCAAGGCCGCGCCACCGGTTCCGCCACGCGTCAAGCGCCTGGGCTTGCGCCCGGGCCAGCGCCTGCGCCGCATCTGGCCCCCCCGGGGCCGCGTCGGCGGCCTCTCGCCTGGCGGCGACCGCGAGCAGCCGCTCGTGCCCGGCGGCTTCCAGGTCGGTAAGCAGGATGGCGATCTGCGCGCCGGAGTTGGCGAGGTCGGCGATGAACCGGTTGATGTAGTCGATCAGCCGTTCCTTGTACGCGATGAAGCCGTCCACGTCGCCGTCGGAGAAGTCGATCGCGCGCCGCAGCGCGGACATGAACGCCTGCGCGTTGTCGGCGAGGGAGGAGAACCGCTCCGCCACCGACAGCAGCAGCAGGTGGACCTTGGCCGGATCGGGATCGGCTTGGCCGGCCAGCATGAGCAGTGCCTGGAGTTGGCCCGCGATGTCAGCCAGGGCGACCGCCTGGAGCTGGCCGCGCCGGCCGATCGCTTCTTCATAGAACGCGATCGCCTGCTCGGCCGCCTGCCCCTCGGCCGTGAGCTGGTACAGCGACCGCTTGCGGTGAAAATCCTCCACCGTGGTGACGCGGCTGGTGTCCACGTCGGCCCGCAGGTTGCCCCACCGGACCAGCTGGTCAAGCGCGTCGGCTAGCTGCTCGTCGGCTTCGGCCCGCAGCTCGGCGGCGACGTCCTCCGGCCGCAGGTGCACAATGAAGCGCTCCTTCGCCCGTGCGAAGATCCGGAGCACGCGCCGGTACTGCTCGGCGTTCGGGACGCCGAGATGGGTGAAAGGCTGCGCGGTGGCTTCGTCTGGCACGCGTACATCGTGCCGCACGCCACCGACAAAGCGCGGGCGATGCGGCCAGCTAGGCGATGTAACGCCAGGGTTTCTGGACATAGGTCCGGCCGGTGGGGGTGGTCCAGCGGTGCCATCCCGGCTTGGGCTGGGTGACGGTCCAGCCGGGCAGCTGCTTGAC
>CAZORE010000221.1:0-8264 GCA_964581815.1 uncultured Streptosporangiaceae bacterium
ACACCTGGTAGAGGAGGATCGCCATGACAAAGTCCCGAGAGGTCCTTTTCATCCACGAGGCCGACCCGAGCTTAGGGTTGAGTCGATCCGGGATTTGTGAGAGGGTCGCGAGGTGGCCGACGGCACCTTCTCCGTAGTCGATCTGAAGGACTCGGGTGACGCGCGCGGCAGCAGCTTCGGCGTGCCAGCAGAGTTGTTCGCGGGGCCGTTTCCCGTGATGGATATGCACGCTGCCATGATTGAGCCGGGTGCAGTACGCGGAAACCACTATCACGCCCTACGGCGTGAGGTGCTGGTTATCATGGCGACCGACCGGTGGTCGCTGCACTGGGACGAAGGCGCCGATACGCCGGCCAGGCAACGTGAGTTCACTGGTCCCGGCGCGGTTCTCGTAGTGGTGCCCGAGGGGATGTCCCATGCCATCCGCAATGACGGCACGGTCCCGGTGCAGATATTCGGGATGGCTGACGGCCCCTACGACCTGACCAAGCCTGATGTGCATCCGCGCAGTGTGGTGTCGGCACCGCCCCGGTAGGAGCAGTCATGCTGGTTTGCTGTGACAACGAGGGTTGCATAGTAGACGCGAAAGGTCAGCGGTTCGACCTGCCTGCGTTGCAGGACCTGGCTGCTGGCATCGCAGACTTTCCTGGAGCGTTCACGATCTGCACTGGGCGGGCCGTCCCGTACGTGGAGGCTATGGTCCAAGTGCTCGACCTGACTGCTTCGGTGACCCCGTGCGTGTGTGAGGGCGGCGGCGTCTTCTACACACCGTGTGAAGACCGCTATGAGGCGATCGCTGGCCGGGTGGACGGCGATGCGATCCGTGCGCTGCTACCCGTCGGCGCGTACCGCGAGGAGCTTGGCAAGGTGGCCTGTTACACGGTGTACCCGGAGCCCGGTTACACCGTCGATGACCTGTATGCCCTTGTCACTGCGCGGCTGCCGTCCGGGGTGGAGGTCAACCGGTCGATCGCCTCGGTGGACGTAACCCCTGCAGGCGTCGACAAGATGTACGGCATTCGTGCACTCCTCGATCGGGTCGGCTCGGAATGGGCTGACGTGCTGGCGATTGGCGACTCCTGGAACGACCTCCCGATGCTCCGCGCGGCCGGACTGTCGGCGTGTCCTGCGAACGCTGTGCCAGAGGTCAAGGCCATCGTCGACTACGTATCGCCGCTGACCGCGACCCGTGGCGTGGCTGACATACTGCGCTGGGCCGCTGCCTACCCGCACGTTCAGGTCAGTTGACGATGATGCCGTACTCGCGGCACTGCGCCCGCAGGCGCCTAAGCAAGCCGTTCCGTCGCCTGTATCCCAGAGATCGGACCAGGTCGGATGCTTCGTTCAGGCTGACCACTACTTGGCTGACCATGTCCGCCCGCCAGCCGGCGGGTTGGGTCGGCCAGACCGAGAGATGGCAGGCGACTCTCTGCAGGTGCACGTCTGCGGTGAGCAGGGTCATGTGGCTCCGGGTCGTCTCAGCCTCAGCTTCGTCGAGGTCGTCGAGGGCGCCCGCGTAGTCTTCGGGTCGCGCGCGAACCTGGCGCAGGTGGGCTCGTTCAAGCAGGCCGCGCACCGTGTAGTCGGTGTAGCCGACTCCGCGGAAGATGACGATCGCGTCGTCCGTCTCGGTTGCCGCCTGCGTGAGGTCGGCTGGTGCGCCTGCTTCAGCCATCGCCCGCCGCGCCGCGCTGAGCACGAGAAGCCGGATAGCGTATGACAGTTGCGACGGCCTGGAGGCCAGGCCCCACTGGGGGTCGCGTTCCGCGTCGGCCAGCAGGGTGGCGGCGTCCCCGGTCTCGATGGCGAAGTAGCCGTAGCGGTACAAGTTCTGCGAGTAGAGAAACGGCATATTGGATTTCTCCGCCACCGCGATCGCCGCTGCCTCGGCGAACTGTTCCCGTGCAGCCTCGAAGTCGCCGGTCATGAACTCCACCTCGGCAAGACAGGACCGGGAGTACATCTTGAAGTAGGCGTCTGGACACTGGTCGGCAAACGCGATGGCCGTTTCTGCGGCATCTCGGGCCCCGTGCTCACCCCCTCTAGGGGTTTCGAGCAATCCTGCGATGATCAGCAACTCGCAGTAGAGCGAGGAGGCGTACGCCGCGTCCGCTACCTCTATGGGCTCCGCATCTGCGGCTTTATCGGTGAGCAAGTCGGACAGAGTCCGGCAGCTGGCCAGGGCGTCGTCGGGCCTTCCGAGCTGCCGCAAGCGCAGAGCGGCGCTCGACATCACCAGCACACGGGCCTGCCGGACTAGTTTTATTTCCCGGAGTCTTATCCATGCCGGGAGCACGAAGTAGTTAGACAATGCGACGATTTCCGAGCCGGTCATGCCGAGAATCCGAGTGGAATAGCTTTCGCGTGCGCCTCGCCAGATGCGGGGGACGAGGACCTCGTCGTAGACCTCCTGGTGACGGCCGATGGCGCAGCCATGGTTCACGGCGGCGTAGAGCAGGTTCATGTCGGCCGCATTCGCCGGCAGTTCCGGGGCACGCTGCTGGTAATACCTGTACAGCGACAGGTTGCCCGCTTCCCACAAGGCTGGAGACAGGCGCTGCAGCCGGTCGCGGAAGTGTTCCCTGACGAGCGGGTGAGCATCGAGGGTACCGGGCATGCCTGCGGTCTCGCCCGCGAGCAGGCCCATCCGCCGTAGGTCGGCGACGCACCGCTGCCACTCGGGGCCGTCGAACTCGGACAACCCCGGCATCACCCGGTCCAGATTGGTGTCGGCCAGTACGGCGGCGATCGCAGGAAACGGTGCCGGCCGGTCGAAGAGTCCAATGACGTCGAGGATCGCTAGCTCACCGAGGCGGTCGTACTGGCGCAGCCACTCGTCGTACAGTTCCATGATCCGCTGGGCGTGGCCGCCGTCGGCGACCGCGGTACTGAGGCGTTCGATTCCGAAACGCCCGCTTAGCCTCCCTCCGTATGCATCTCGCAGGTAGCGGCCAAGCAAGTTGACCGCGAGCGCGTGACCGTGCACCGCCGCGACGGCCTTCTCTGCCTCCTCGCTGTTCTGCTGCGGGCCGATCAACGACTCAAGCAGGCTGACGCCTGAGCGGATGTCGAGGTTGCGCAGGTCGAGCTGATCTATGGCGGCCACGTCGCTGCCCGGCGCGGTGATGCCCGCAACGGGCACTCGGGTCGTGATGAGGCAAAGTCCCTCCCAGCCTGGGGCGGCAAGCTCTCTGAGGAGGGTGGCGATCGAACTGTCCGTCAGAGTGCCGCCCACGTCGGGCGCCGTCTCCGGATATTGCAGCGGTTCAAGTCCGTCCAGGACAAGAAGCATCCGATGGCGCCTGATCAGTGCGGCTAGCCTGGCACCCTGCGCTGCTGGGTTTGTCGGCAGCGGCTCATTGTCACCCAGCCAGTCGAGCGCGAACCTGACGAACACGTCCGCCGCGACCAGGTTCTCCTTTGTCCCCTGGCTGTAGAACGACCATGCGAGGATCCGCTGAGCGCCCAAGTAGTCGCGGTCTCGCAGGTCGCGCAGCCAATGGTTAACGAGGGCTGATTTCCCCACCCCGCCTGCGGCGACCACGGTCATCACGCGGACCCCAGGGTTGAGCCAGGCGTCCCTGAGCTTTTTCACCTCATCCCCGCGACCGAACAGTTGCGGCGCTGTCTCTGGCAGCCCGCGGTTGAAAATGTGGGCGGCGGGCACGGACGGGCTCGCCAAGCTCTCGGCGCGCGCGAAGCTGTATGGCCGAGGCCGCGGGTTGCCCCTGACGTCGATGGGATCTATCTCGATGGCCGACTGCAAGATGCCGTACGCGAGTTGCTCCTGCGCTGCGGTACCGGCGATGGCAAGTACCACAGGGTCGGAGCTGGGCGTGGTAAGCCGCTCATCTGGATTCTCATATCGGCGCAACGCGTCAAGCGCATGCAGCAACGCGATCCATCCCGCACTCGGCTGGTGCCCCGGCAGGTCGACCGCGATAAGCGCCGGGGCGGTCGGCAATTCGGCGAGGCCAAGCTCCCTGATGGCCTCAGCGCCGAGTTCCAGGTCGCGGCCTGCGTCGTAGACCACCCGCCCCGCGTTCTGGGCTCGCGATAGCGCTGCAAGCAGCGCCTTGCTTCGGTGGGGGCCTTCCTCGTTTACGAGCCAGAGAACCCGGAACCCGTCCGCGCCGCGTTTCCGACGCTCGCCACGAACCCAGCCGTCGAATGCTCGTCCGACGCCGTCGAACTCGAGCGCCAGATTCGGCAGCCGCCCCGCCTCTAGAGTCGTTACATTGATGAACTCGTGCTGTCGAAATGGTGGCGGCGGGACTGCGGGGTCCGTCAGCCTCAGGCCAGCGTGAAACTGCTTGCTTGTCCAGATGCGCAGCCCTCGTCGGCCTAGCTGGGTTCGCCAGTCCGGTTCGGCGGCCCGCGTGCCATCGCCCGTTGACCTCTTGATCGTCTCGGCGACCTGGAGGAGGAGCGCGAAGAGTACCTCGGCCGCCGCCTCCGCGGCGAACCTCTTGTAGCGGTCTTCCTTGTTAATCGCGTGATCCATCACGCCCTTGGCGACGACGAAGAACGGCACTTGTTCCGTCTCCGCGACAGTGGCGATCGCCGCCGCCTCCATCTCCAGGCCGGTGACGTCATGGACGCCCATGCCGCTGAGCTCGTCCCAGGTCTCAGGTCGTTCCATGACCGCGTTGACGGTTGCCATCGGCCCGACAACCACCTTGAATGGCAACGTGTCAGGCCCGTCAACGTCGTCGTAGAGGACGTGCTCGATATACACCCGGCCGTCGTCGGTCAATTTCGCCTGGGCACCGTGGCGTGTGATTAGACCCTCCTTCTCGTACATCGCGAGCGAGGATTTCCATTCGCCGGGCGCAAAGTAGCGATCACGGGCGGGATGGTTCCTCGGTTCGCGGCCCGCAAGGAGTTGTTCGAGGTACCACAGCTTGGCGTCTTCAGCCGTTGGGACCCTGAAGCTGGGAAGATCGGCTGTGGAGAGATCCTGCGCCGCTCGGACGATCCGCTCATCGACTGGGATCTGACGGTGTCGGCCCCTGGAGCCGGTCGGCGTGAACTTTCCCTCCTCGAACGCATACACCAGGGATGGGACGATGACGTCGCCGAGCGCGGTCCGGGCCGGATTACCGGCGCACACTCCGCTCATCGCCAGACAGCGCGGCCGCAGCGCACCTACTAGACTCGACGTCACCGGCGATACCGTTCGGCTGCCCATGTGCACCGAGCGTGCGAGTGCCACCGACAGCGTCACATCATGCGGGCCAACGAATTCCCCCAGAAGGTACGGCGCCATCCCACCCGCATTGCGCGGCTCCCAGCGTGCTACGCCAACTGAGCCTGGCACCATCGCCGTACCTGCCGTCTTCACGGCGTCGAACTCCATTGGCAACGCTGCGATAATGAGCACATCCACCATGCTGACTCCCTCGGCAAACGTGATCCCAATCGCGAATGGCCGGCGCAAGCGGGCTGGAAGGCCAACCGGGCACCAGAGGAAATCGACTCGCAAGTCCGAGATTACGCCCGTGAGTCACCTCGTAAGCTAAAGCATCCTGTGCCAGCTGATCTTCAGTACTGCGAGGCCGATGCACGAACTACCGTAAGATCCGCTCCATTTGAATCAAGGCTTTCCTATCGTCAATTCAGTATCACTAGAAACTTCTGTTTCTTTTATCCTGCTTGCCCAAGGCAGCGCTGACGAGCGAATGATCGAATGGTGGGATGGGAAGACCCCGACGACGTCGGTACGACGTCGGTACGGCGACGGACCGAGCCGTGCCGCTGCTACGTGGGGCGCCAGGGGGTCGAACCCTGAACCAACGGATTAAAAGTCCGCTGCTCTGCCATTGAGCTAGCACCCCGAAGTGTCCCCACGCCACACAGCACCACCGACGGCGCGGGCACTCAGACCGAAGCGTACCTAAGCACAGGGGGCGAGGATATACGAGGCGGGCGACTCGCCGTGGGGTCAGGGTAGGGATCGGGGGATTACCTGATGACAAGACACTACTCGACTGGGCATGATCGGTCACATGACTGAGAACAACGGGAGCGAGGGCAAACGGCTGCTCAGGCTCCGGAACGGCCGGATGGCCGCCGGGGTCTGCGCTGGGCTTGCCGCGTACTTCAAGGTCGACGTGAACCTGGTCCGGCTCGGGTTCGGTGTCCTGACGGTCTTCTACGGTATTGGCATCCTCATCTACCTGATCGCCTGGGCGGTCCTGCCGGAAGAGGGCGCGGACGACTCGATCCTGGAGTCCTTCGTCCACCGGCTCTAGAGACAGGCCACGGGGGCCCGGCGAAGCACCGGGACGCGGTATCGTATGGTGTGGCAGTTCCGGCGGCGGATGATTGATTCGTCTGCGCCGCGCCGAAGCCCCCATCGTCTAGCGGCCTAGGACATCGCCCTTTCAAGGCGACGGCACGGGTTCGAATCCCGTTGGGGGCACCATGCGGGTCAGCACCATGCAGGGGCCGGGTCAGCCGGGCTTGACCGCGTGGATGCGCTCAATCGAGCCCGCCTTGAGTCGCTCGCTCTCCACGACCCGGAATCCGGCCGCCTTGACCAGGGGCAGCTGACGCCGGGTGAAGTGCTCGCCGGCCGCGCTTATCGTGAAGCGCTCAAGTAGCCACTGGATTCCGTAGACCGGCGGCAGGGCGCTGCCGATGTGGTCGAGCAGCAGCAGGCGCCCGCCGGGGCGGAGCACTCGTCGCATCTCGCCGAGCGCCGCTTCGGGGCTGGGTATGGTGCACAGCGACAGCGCGCAGAGCACGGTGTCGAACGAAGCGTCATCGAACGGCAGGTGCTCGGCGTCTCCTTCGCGGAAGTCCACCTCGCGGCCGAGGTCTGCGGCGCGCTGCCTGGCGATGGCCAGCATCGCGGGGCTGAGCTCGACGGCGGTGAGGGTGACGCCAGCCGGGTAGTGCGGCAGGTTGCGGCCGGTGCCGACGGCGACCTCAAGGACATTGCCCTGGGCGCGCTCGCACAGCCATTCCCGGCCGCCGGCGAACCAGATCTTCTCGAAGAAGGAGATCTGCTTGTCGTAGCTGGGGGCTGACTTGTCCCAGACCCGCTTCTGCCGTGCTGCCGGGGTCTCGCCCGTTCCGATCTTGGCGCTGCTCGTCATTACGCTGGTCCTTCTGTGTTCGCGGGGCGGGGGAAGGAACTGTTCACGTCCGAGGCCGCCGCGGCGCCGATGACCCCCATGACCACCTGCCTGACCCGGGCGGCGGCCCGGGCGGGGTCGGGCTGGCCCGCGTCGAGCCAGGCGATGGTCGCCTCGATGGCCACTTCCGGCGCCAGCTGCGCCGCCCACCGGGCCAGCGCTTCATCCGGTACCAGCGCCGAGATCTGCTGGAACGCGGCGGCGGTGGCGTCGGCGCGGAATTTCGCGATGCAGTCCTTGAATCCCGGCTCGCGCAGCGCGTGCTGGAACAGCAGCCGGAAGCCAGCGGGTGATTCCGCCGCCGCCTCGAGGAGGCCGTCGATGCTGGCGTCGGCGAATCCCCCGTCGGGCGGTGGCACGTGAGCGTCGAGCCGGGCGCACATGCGGTCAAGAACCGCCTGGTACAGGTCGGTCTTTGAGTCGAAGTGCCGGTAGAGGATCACCCGGGTGATGCTGGCCTCGGCGGCGATGTCATCGAGGCTCGTCGCCGCGAAGCCGCTGCGGGCGAAGGCCTCGGTGGCGGCGGTGAGGATCTGCTCCCGTCGCTGCGCCCGGGGCAGGCGGCGCACCCGCTCCGGCGTCTCCACTGCCATCATCGACTCCAACATTTGTATATCTGAGAATGTACACCTCGTTATGTGCAATCTCAAGGTTACAACTGAGTCAACGAGCGGCCGGGGACGAAACCTGCACCTGCACGAAGCGGTCAGGCTCATGTTCGGCACGGCGTGAGAGCTGCCGCAGCGGGCGCAGATCAACCTCTGGCGGTAGCACGCGCTCCGTTCGTCGATCAATCTCAGTCACTCAACCCCGAGACGGGTGAGGCGGCCAGGGCCACCTTCGTCACTCCAGGAGCCTTGACAGGACGCGGCAAGGACCGCCGCGTGGGTGATATGCTCTTGCGAGCGAGGCGGAAGCCCCGCGGACGATGGTCCTGTAGAGCAGTCGGAGTGCTCGCCACCCTGTCAAGGTGGAGGTCGCGGGTTCAAATCCCGTCAGGACCGCAGCGGTTGGAGCCCTTGCGCTGAATCGCCAAGGTCAGGTAGCTCAGTCGGTATGAGCGTCCGCCTGAAAAGCGGAAGGTCGACAGTTCGATCCTGTCCCTGACCACACATCGTCTCT
>CAZORE010000222.1:0-5379 GCA_964581815.1 uncultured Streptosporangiaceae bacterium
CGCGCAGCGCGGTGAACGCGGCCGGGACGGTGCGGAAGTGGTAGGTCTTCGGCTGCGGCGTGCCGCCGCTGGTGACGGCCGTCTCGAGGTTCACCGCCGTGAAGTCGGCCGACTTCAGCAGCGGGGCGATCGGCCCGAACGCGGTGGCCGGGTCGTTCAGCAGGCGCGCGGTCCGCCCGGTGAAGTGGACATCCCCCCCGAACGCCAGCGTGACGCTGCCCGCGACGGCGCCCGCCGAAGCCGGCCGGCTAGACGGGCTGGCTGAATGCGGAACGCGCTGGGCCGTCCTGGCCGGGGCCGCGGCCGGGGTCGCGGCCGGGGCAGTCGTGCAGGCCGTCGCCAGCAGGGCCAGCAGGCTGGGCAGCACAATGAGTAGCCGGCGAATAGCCACTGCCACAGCCTACGAGCACGGCCAGGCCGCCACGCGTATTTCCGCTGCGCATGACGACACGGCTGAGGTCGCGTGGAACTCATTGTGCGGCTGGGGCCCGCGCTAATAAGGTACTACGCGACTTAGTTATCAAAAGGCGGGCTGCATGCAGGTTGCGGAAATCACCAGGGACGAGACGGCACAGCGAGCCGCGCTGCTTCGAGTCGATTCGTACGATGTCGAGCTGGACCTGACGGGCGGGCCGGAGAACTTCCGCTCGACCTCAGTGATCGCCTTCGACTGCGCCCAGCCCGGCGCGGCCACCTACGCGGACCTGATCGCCGAGCAGGTCCGCGAGATCACGCTGAACGGCGCGTCCCTTGACCCCGCCGCCGTGTACGCGCAGGGGCGGATCGCGCTGACCGGGCTAGCGGCCCGCAACGAGCTGCGGGTCGTCGCCGACTGCGGCTTCGCCGGCGACAATTCCGGGCTGATGCGGACGCAGGACAGCGCCGACGACCGGGTCTACATGTCCACCCAGTTCGAGGCCGCCGGCGCCCGCAAGGTCTTCGCCTGCTTCGAGCAGCCCGACCTGAAGGCCGAGTTCACCTTTCACGTCCGGGTGCCCGAGCCCTGGACCGTGGTGTCGAACCAGCCGGCGTCGCGGCCGACGCTCGCCGGGGACGGCAGCGCCGTCTGGCATTTCCCGGCGACGCCACGGATCTCCACCTACCTGACCGCCATCTGCACCGGCGAGTACCACCTGGTCACGGACGCGCACACCACGCCGTCCGGCCAGGTGGTCCCGCTGGGCGTGTACTGCCGCCGGTCACTCGCCGAGTACCTCGATGCCGACGAGATCTTCGCGATCACGAAGGCGGGCCTGGACTACTTCACCGGCCTGTTCGGGACGGGCTACCCGTTCGCCAAGTATGACCAGGTGTTCGTGACCGACAGCCCGGGCGCGATGGAGAACCCCGGCTGCGTCACGATCACCGAGCAGATGCTGTTCCGGTCCAAGGTCACCGACACGGTGCGCGAGGTGCGGGCGGACATCATCCTGCACGAGATGGCGCACATGTGGTTCGGTGACCTAGTCACGATGACGTGGTGGAACGACCTGTGGCTGAACGAGTCGTTCGCCGAGATGTGCGCCACCCAGGCGAGCGCCGAGGCGACCAGGTTCACCGACGCGTGGACCACGTTCTGCGGCGGCCGCAAGGCCTGGGGATACGGCCAGGATCAGCAGCCCACGACCCACCCGATCGCCACCGACGCCCCGACGCTCGGCATCGCGGAGTCCAACTTCGACGGGATCAGCTACGCCAAGGGCGCCGCGGTGCTCAAGCAGCTCGCGGCCTACGTGGGCCGGGACAACTTCTTCGCCGGGATCCGCGCCTACCTGGCCGAGCACGCCTGGGGCAACGCTACCCTGGCCGACCTGCTGCGGGCGCTCGAGGCAAGCTCAGGCAAGGCTCTCGGCGACTGGTCGAAGGCCTGGCTGCAGACCGCGGGACCGAACACGCTGCGCAGCGAGTTCGCAGTCGACCACCGTGGCTGCTTCACCGAGTTCGCCGTGCTGCAGGAGGCGCCGGCCGAGCACCCGGTGCTGCGGCCGCACCACATCGCGATCGGGCTGTACAACCGGGCCGGCGATGACGGTGCGGGCGGCGGCGAGCTGGTGCGCACGCACCGGGTCGAGGTCGAGGTGGCCGGCGCGCGGACGCCGGTGCCGGAACTCGCCGGCCTGCCGCAGCCAGACCTGCTGCTAATCAACGATGGCGACCTCGGCTACGCGATCGTCAGGTTCGACGAGCGCTCGCTGGCCACGCTGACCACTTCCATCGGGGCGTTCCGCGACGGGCTGGCGCGGACCATCTGCTGGAGCGCGGTGATGGACATGGCGGCTCAGGCGGAGTTGTCGGTGCCGGCCTTCGTGAAGATCGTGATCGCGGGCATGGGCCATGAGCCGTCGATCTCGGTGCTGCAGCAGCTGCACCGGGTTACCGCGCAGCGCATGTCGAGCTCGGCCGACCCGGCGTGGGCGGCGGAGGGCAAACGGCAGCTCGCCGCCGCGGGCATCGAACTCCTTCGTTCCGCTGAGGCGGGCAGCGACCACCAGCTCGCCTGGGCGCAGCTGCTCGGCTGGTCCGCGACCTCGGACGACCAGCTCGACCTGCTGGCCGGGCTGCTCGACGACAGCCAGCAGCTCGCCGGGCTGAACGTGGACACCGAGCTGCGCTGGACCCTGCTCGCCCGGCTGGCCGCGATGGGGCGCGCCGGGGAGGCGCGGATCGAGGCCGAGCTCGAGCGCGACAACACCAACACCGGACGCAAGCACGCGGCGGCCTGCCGGGCCGCGATACCCGACGCCGATCACAAGGCCGAGGCGTGGCGGCTGCTCACCGCGCCTACCGGACTCGGCATCGAGGAGACCGTCGAGGTCGGGATGGCGTTCAACCAGGTGGAGCACGCCGCGCTGCTCGCCCCGTACGCGGACGCCTTCTTCGACCAGCTTCCCGCGGTCTGGGCTTCTCGCGACGGCCTGGGCCGGATGGTCTTCGGCCTGGTGCTGTTCCCCTATTCCGCCGCCTCGCCCGCGCTGCTTGAGCGGGCCGACGCGTTCTTGGCCGAGCACGGTGAGGACGCCACCTTGTCCCGGGCCGTGATCGAGGGACGCGACGTCGCCGCGAAAGCCCTGCGGGCCCGGACGCTGCCGGTCTGAGAGTCCCGAGAGTCCTGAGCGCAACGGGGGCGTGTTACCCCCTGCCCGCAAAAATGGATTCAGAGTCCGTCGGGCGCCCGGGCTTCCGTGAACGCGGCGGCGTGATCGGTGACCCACTGGCGGAAGGTCCGCGCCGATCCGAGGATGTCCGGCACCGCGGAGCTGATGAACGCGGGCCTGTCCATCGTCGCGGCCCACGCCGTGAGGAGCATGTCCACGACCGGGCGGGGCCAGCTACGTTCTGTCGCGCGGCGGAAGTCATCCGGCGACAGCTCCTCGAACCTGATGCCGCGGCCCAGGACATCGGCGATGACCTGCACCTGCTCTGCCTGGCTCAGCGAATCGGGGCCGGTGAGGACGTAGCCGGCGCCGGCGTGGCCGTCCTGGTAGAGGGTCCGCGCCGCGACGGCCGCGACGTCGCGGTCGTCGACGGGTGCCGTCTCGGCGGCGGCGTAGGGCCAGCGGACGACGTCGCCCCCGCTGATCGCTGGCGCCCACCAGGCCACCGTGTTGGACGCGAACATGCCCGGACGGATGATCGTCGACTCGAGGCCACTGTCCGCGATCAGGCGCTCGATGCCGGCGTGCAGTTGCGCCATCGGGTTGGGCTGCTGGAAGAAGGGGTGCGGCGTCTGGTGCGGCGAGGAGAGGAACACAACGCGCCGCGCGTGGGCGGCGAGACGCTTGATGACCGCCGGGGCGGTGGCCGGGGGAACGGTCCAGACGAGGAAGACAGCGCCGACGCCGCGCAGCGCGGCGTCGAGCGACTCGGGGACGGTCAGGTCGCCGGCGACGACTTCGACGTTCTCCGGGAACGTCGCCGCTGCTTCGGGGCGGCGGGTGAGGGCTCGGACCCGGACGCCCGCTTCGATGAGCTGGTCGACGACGACCCGGCCGACCCGGCCGGTCGCTCCGGTGACCAGCACCGGGGGCGTTCCCGTCCTTGTCATGAGAACCTTGGCGTCGTCCGTGGTAGGCGCACGGGTCAATACTGCCAGCTTCGGGTGTACCGCTGTGGGAGCACCGCCGAGGTCAGGAGCGGGCGAGCAGCGGCACGAGCACCGCGGCGTCGGGTGTTCCCCAGCCGGTTACCGGGTCCCAGCCGGGGCCCGCCGAGTAGCCGGTGACCGTGGCGGGCGGAAACACGAACGTGTCGTTGCCCGCGGTGATGTCATGGAACGCGGCGTGGTAGTCCGGGCCGCGGGCGATGCTGTAGATGGCGGGGTTGACGAAGCCGAGGGGCCGGCCAGCGAGCTGGTCGGCCAGCGCGACCAGCCCGGCCCAGAAGGGTGCCGCGGCGCTGGTGCCGGTGGCCGGGTGCACGAAGGGGTTGCCGAAGGAGCCGGGGCCGGCGACGACGGCCAGGCCGGTGTTGAACGCCGTCTCGCTGGTGTAGGCGCCGGTGGCCGAGTTGGCGGTCAGGCTGGTGCCGCCGACGGCCAGCACCCAGGGGTCGGAGGCCGGCAGGCTGACCTCCTTGACCGGGCTAGCCGACCCGAAGTGCAGGTCGCTGGCCGCGCCTTTGTCCCCCGAGGCGGCCACCACGGTGACGTCATGGTCCCGGTCGGCCCGCAGCGCCGCGTCGAGGCCGGCCGCCTCGGCGGGAGTCAGGTAGTGCTCGCCGATGCTGGCGCTGAGCGCGAGCACGTCGCCCTGGGTCGCGCCGAGCCGCAAGAACGCGGTGAGCGCCGCCGCGATGTCCGCGGCGCTGTTCTCCACCGACGGCTTGACCAGGACGATAGTGATAGCGGCGCCCGGCGCGACCGCGTGCACCACCTCGGCGTCCTCCGCCTCCTCACCACCCGCCAGCCAGGGTGAGGCGGAGCCGGCGAGGCTGTTCACCACCTGCAGCTTCGCGGCGGGCAGGTGGAACATGCGGTCGAACTGCGCCATGTCCTGGCGGATGTCGACGGTACCCCCGCCCGGCTGCTCGGCTTCTTCCGGCAGCACCACGGTCTGTCCGCGGCCATCGATGCCGCGCTCATGCAGCGGCGAGACGCCGTAGGCGGAGAGGAAGACCGACGGGCGGTAACACGTGGCCGGAGGCATGAGGCAGTTGGAGGACCGGGCGCCGGCCGGCGGCACTCCGGCGGCCTTCGCCTTACTGGCATTTGCCGTACTGCTGCCGTTTGCCGTACTGCTGGCCTGGGCCGTACCGCTGGCCTGCGACGGCTGGGCCACGTGGGTGCTGTCGGCCGCGGGGGCCTTCCCGCTGCACGCGGCGACCAGGCCGGCCGTCGCCACGACGCCGAGAAGGAGTTTGATCACCATGTCCTCCTTGCAG
>CAZORE010000222.1:5479-8169 GCA_964581815.1 uncultured Streptosporangiaceae bacterium
AGGACTTCTTCATCGCAAGCGCGGGCGCGTCCGCGGCCATCTTGGGGTTGCTTGTCGTCGCCATCGCGGTCGTCAACGCGGATGACGGGAACCCCACCACCCGGGAGTTGCGAACCGTGCTGGCCGGGAGCGCGTTCGTTGCCCTGGTCGACATCTTCATGGTCTCGATCGTGGCCTTGACCGGGGGCCCGGTCGTCCTCGCGTTGTCAAGCCTCGCCATGGCGGTCGTCGGCCTGCTGGCCACCAGGCGGCTGGTACCGAGGGCGAAGGCAGCCGGGAACTTCGACCGCGGCTTCCGGGCCAGGCGGCTGAATCTCGTCTTCGCGTCGGTTTCCGTGGTGAGCTACTCGGCGCAGCTCGGCCTGGCCGCGGCGCTCCTGGCGGACACCCGCAGTGGCGCGCTGCAACGTGCCCTGGTCCTGGTCCTGGTGGCCATGTACTGCAGCGCGCTTTCCCGGACATGGGAGGTTACGGGGATAACCCGGCGGACATAAGCCCGGTGGATCTAAGGGAGGCGCATCATGCGAGTGCTAGTCGTCGGTGCGGGCGGAGTTGGGACGGCGGTCGCGCGAACGGTCGCGCGGCGGAACCTGTTCGAGCGCGTCGTCGTGGCCGATTACGACGAGCAGCGGGCGCGGCGGGCGATCGCCGGTGGCGGTGACCGATTCGCCGCGGTAAAGCTTGACGCGTCGGACGAGCAGGCGATCGTGGAGCTGCTCAAAGCCGAGCGGTGCGATGCCGTGCTGAACGCGGTGGACCCGCGGTTCGTGATGCCCATCTTCCGCGCGGCCCTGACCGCCGGGGTCACCTACCTCGACATGGCGATGTCGCTGTCCCGCCCGCACGCGTCAGACCCGTACCGGCAGCCGGGGGTCAAGCTGGGTGACGAGCAGTTCGCGCTCGCCGGCGAGTGGGAGCGCCGCGGGCTGCTCGCGCTGTGCGGCATCGGGGTCGAGCCGGGGCTGTCGGACGTGTTCGCCCGCTACGCGGCCGACCGGCTGTTCGCGTCCATCGACGAGATAGGCGTCCGCGACGGCGCGAACCTGGTGGTCGAGGGGTACGACTTCGCCCCGACGTTCTCCATCTGGACGACGATCGAGGAGTGCCTGAACCCGCCGGTCGTGTGGGAGCGGGGCAGGCAGTGGTACACGACCGAGCCGTTCAGCGAGCCGGAGATCTTCACCTTCCCGGCCGGGATCGGGCCGGTCGAGTGCGTGAACGTGGAACACGAAGAGGTCCTGCTGATCCCCCGCTGGATCGACGCCGGCCGGGTGACCTTCAAGTACGGGCTTGGCGAGGAATTCATCGGCGTGCTGCAGACGCTCCACAAGCTCGGCCTGGACTCGACCGCTCCCGTTCGGGTCGGCGGGGCGGCCGTCTCGCCGCGGGACGTGGTCGCCGCGTGCCTGCCCGACCCCGCCGAGCTTGGCGACGCGATGTCCGGGCTCACCTGCGCCGGCACCTGGGTGCGCGGAACGGGCAAGGACGGGTCGCCGCGCGAGGTCTACCTGCACCACGTCGTGGACAACGGCTGGTCGATGGCCGAGTACGGCTCGCAGGCGGTGGTCTGGCAGACCGCCGTCAACCCGGTGGTCGCCCTGGAACTGCTCGACTCGGGCCAGTGGTCCGGCGCGGGCGTCCTCGGCCCGGAGGCGCTGCCAGCTGAGCCGTTCCTCGAGCTACTCAACAGCCACGGTGCTCCCTGGGAATGCGAGGAGCGTTAGCTTCCTGCGCCGCCGGGTTCGAGGCGGGCGGGGCGGACGCGCAGGCCGGTGAGGGGCTCGGGGTCTTCGGTCGCGACGGCGGCGGCCCGGTCCAGGACCTTGGCCAGCAGGTCGAGCAACTGGACCCGTTCGTCTGGGGTGAGGGCGGACAGGACGCTCTTCTCCACCGTGCGGATGCCGGGCAGCATCTGGTCGGCGACGGCGCGGCCGTCGGCGGTGATCTCGACCAGGGTGCTGCGCCGGTCGTCCGGGTTAGGGGCGCGGCGGATCCAGCCGCGGCCCTCGAGCAGGTCGAGGGTGGCGGTCACGGTCGCGGAGGGGATGAGGACGCGGTCGGCGACCTGCGAGGGGGTCAGCGGCGCGCTCGCCCCGTCGATCACCGCCAGGGCCGTCGCGGCGGGCTGCGAGATGCCGAGGGTCAGCCGGACACGGCGGTCGAGCTCGCCGAGCAGCGCCTCGCCCGTGCGGCACACGGACGCATAGGCCTCAGTACAGGTACGGTCCGCCTCCGGGTACTCGTCCGCGAAGTCGTCGTCGACCCTGACCACGCCAAGCGAGGCGGGAGAGGGCAGCCCTCGGCCGCTCCTCCCCCGCCTTCGCGTGTGGCCCGGATCAGACATCCGTGAAGATCTCGATCCGCGGCATCCCCTCGACCCCGGCCCGCCCCATGCCCTCGCGCAGGGCCGGGTCGTGGGCGAAGCTGCCCGCCTGCTCGGCGGTCGGGAATTCGTGCGTGAGGAAAATCTCGTTGTCGTCGCCGGGTAGCTGCATCACTCGCTGCGCGACGCAGCCATGCCGCGCACGCAACGGCTCGAGCTCGTCGTAGACCTTCCGCCAGGTGGCGTAGTCGTTGACGTGGTGCCGGACTGCAAGTGTGGCACTCATGTGTCTCCCCCTATCACTAGTGGAGGCCGGCTGCCCCCTTAAACCGGAGACTAAGCTCGCAGGTGTTTCCGAGTCAAGATA
>CAZORE010000223.1:0-7776 GCA_964581815.1 uncultured Streptosporangiaceae bacterium
CCCGGGCAAGTCGCCGCCGTGGTCCGCAAGCACCTGGACGCGGGCGCCGATCACGTCCGGCTGAGCACAACCGCAACCGAGTTCCAGGCCAGCCTCACCGCACTAGAACGGCTCGCCCCGGCCCTGACGCGATGACCGGATCGCCGACTAGGGGCGGCTGGTCGCGAGTGCGACCGTCAAGTCACACGTCGCCAGCCTCCTGGCCAAGCTCAGCCTGCGCGACCGAGTCCAAGCAGTGGTGTTCGCGTACGAAAGCGGCCTCGTTCATCCCGGCACGGCCTAGCCGAAGCCCGGAAGCCACCGGCCGCCCCTCATAGGCTCTGGCGGGCAGCCAGTCATCGACGCCGGGCATCACGCTGGCCGGCTGGCGTTGCCGGCCGGGCGCCCCTGCCTGGCTTTCGCGGGGGGCAGCGGCTGGCTCGCTATCTGGCCAGCCAGCGGCCCCGGCGGGTCGGTGCGTGTTGGTCAGAGAGCGGCCAGGAATGCGGTGACACGCTGCCAGGTCAGGCCGGCTGATGCGGCGTGGTAGTCGGCCAGACCCGGGTCGGTGTAGAAGTGCCCGGCACCGGGATAGGTGAACACCTGCGCGGCCAGCCCGGCGCGGACGGCGCCGGCCTGCCACTGGGCCACGGCCTGGTGGGGCGCGAACGGGTCGTCTTCGGCCAGGTGCACCTGGACCGGCAGCCCGGCCCGGGCACTGGCGGGGACGGGCGCGATCCCGTGCAGCAGCACGACGCCGGCGGCGGCCTCCCGCTGGTCCCACAGGCTGCCGATGACCCCGGCACCCATCGAGAACCCAGCCAGCACGGCCGCCCCGGGCACTTTCCGCAGTGCCCGGCGCGCACGCGCGCAGATGACCTGCCACCCCACCGTGTCCATGAGGGCCAGGGCGGCATCCATGGTGCCCGCGGTCTGCCCGTCGTACAGGTCTGGGGTGATCACGTCGTGGCCCGCGGCGCGCAGCCGGGCCGCCGCGCTGGCCTCTGCCTGCCGCAGCCCGTAAGCAGAATGGAACACCACCACCTGCACCACCCGGCTATTGTGCCGGCTCGGCGCGCCGGCCCGCCACCCCTCGGGCAACCAGCCCGGCAGTTGCGGCGGCGCACTATGCGGCTGCTGAGGGCGGCCCTGCCTAGCTGTCGGCGATCGGGCGGCCCACGACCAGGGCCTGGCGAAGGCCTGGCTCAAGCTCGCGATAGCTGGAGTCGGCCTGGACACCGAGCGCATCGAGGGTCTTGGAGAAAAAGCACCTGGCCGCCGCGGCAAGGACCACGTCCATGATCTCCTCCTGTGACAGGCCAAGATCACGCAACCGCTGCAGGTCCGCCTCGCCGATGGAGGTGGCATCATCGACGACCTGCTCGGCCAGGTCCATCACCGCCACGTCGATCTCGTCCAGGCCCGCGGCCCGGTGGTCGACGGCAATCTGGGCCACTGGCTCGCCGAATCGTTCGGCCAGCACTGTCCCGTGCGCAAGGCAGCAGTAGCTCGACCGCAGCCGCCTGGCGGCGGCCAGGGTGGCCAGTTCGTAGCGGCGCAGATCCATGCCCGCCTTGATCGCCCCGTTCAGTTGCCCCCACGCCGCGTATACCGCCGGCCGTTGCTCGAATGCCAGTTCGTGGTTGGTTGCCATGGCATCAATTGTGGACCTTGAACAGATTCCTCACTAGGCCGGCCCGGCACATCCGCCGCAAAAGCGGTCGCTGCTCAGCCGCAACCTGAATTCCTCATGGGACATCATGCCCTGCCCGCGAGGGTAGGGCGGCACAGGCCCGACGTGGCCGGAGCACGGTTCGGGCGGTACCGCCAGCCTTAAATACTTGTTGGCTAGATGACAAGTATGTTATAGCCTCATGCCCATGAGCACTATTCGACGCACCCAGCAGCAGCGCCGCGACCAGGCCGAAGCCGCGTTCCTCACTGCCGCCGCCGAGCTGGTCGTCGAGGAGGGGGTGCACTCGCTGACGCTGGCGCGCGTCGGTGAGCGGGCCGGGTACAGCCGCGGGCTCGTCACTCACTACTTCGGGTCCAAGCAGGCGCTCCTGCAGCGCCTTGCCCACGCAACCCAGAGCGGGTTCGTGCCCGGGCTTGACGGCATGCCACCCGGCCTTGACCGGCTCCTGCGGCTGATCGACGGCTACATCGGGGCGCTCGGCCAGCTGAGGATGCCGAACCGGGCATTCCTGCTGCTGTGGGCCGAGGCGGCCACGGCGGCAGATCTGGCCCGGATCTTCCGCGAACGGGACGAGGCATTCCGCGCCGACCTGCGCGAGGACGTCGCTGCCGGAATCGCCGACGCCACCATCCGGCCAGACGCCGCCGCCGAGGAAACCGCGGTCGCCGTCCTCGCGCAGCTCCGCGGAATCGGACTGCAAAGGCTTGTCGATTCCCCGGCCGTCGACACCGAACGACTGCGCCACTCGGTCACCGAGTACTGGCGCCGGGCGCTGGCCGTCACGCAGTCTCCTGCATAGAGGCGGCCGCGGAGACCACGCAAGGGCCCCGCAGAACAGTGCTTAGCCGCTAGCGGCCGCGGACATTAGGCAATTGCCCGATGCTGCAGCACGCACCTTAGCCGTAGGTTCAAGCCGTAGATGTACCGCGGCCGTCGAGGTAACTGGGCACGCCGGCCGCAGTGGCCGCGGTAACGGTAAGCCAATGACGGGGAGCGTCGTGATGGTGCCGTACCAGGTCTACCAGCTATATCAAGCTGAGCGGGCCAAGACCGCCGCCGAGATCCGCCGTGCCGACGAGCAACTAGGCGAGCTGAGCCGGGCCTTCTCTTCGGCGTGGCAGCACGCCGCCCGGCCGCGAGCCGTACTGCGCGCACTCGCGGGCGCCGTCACCGGATCCAGGGCCGAGCACGAACCGGTCCGCTCGCAACGGAGGACCCAGCCCCGCGGGCCGCGTCGCGCCGACTACCTCACCGGCTATCACCCCAGTTTCACCTCAGGCGCGCCTTCGGCACCCTCCAGACGGCCGGACGAGCGCGCCGCGTGATCAGGTCAGCATGCCCCGCCCGTCCAGG
Organism: uncultured Streptosporangiaceae bacterium; assembly: GCA_964581815.1. Taxonomy (GTDB): domain Bacteria; phylum Actinomycetota; class Actinomycetes; order Streptosporangiales; family Streptosporangiaceae; genus Trebonia. The sequence goes on from CAZORE010000223.1 coordinate 3,029, forward strand.
CGACCGCCCGTGCACCCGCCGCCGCGTAAACCAGCCGCCCGCGAGCCGTCCGGCTGACCGCAGCGGGCACATCGATGACAACAGCGCTCGCGGTACGTCCAATCGGAAGGGAGGCCTCACATGAAGCAGACGCAGAAGACCAAGCGCCACCGCGGACCGGCCGGCGGGCGGCACGAGCCGCTGCCCGCCGGCCCGCGCGATCCGGGCATCGTGCACGCCCACCGGGGCGCCCTTCGCAGCAGCCGTCCGGGCACCGGCCGGGAGGGGCCCGGCAGAAGCACCCCCTCCGCGCCGGTCCGGGGGTGGTAACGGGTCATGACCGGCTCGCTGGTCCTGCTGGCGATGCAGGCAAGGGCACTGGATGAGCTGCTGCCGTGCCGCCGCCAGAACGCGCAGCTGTGGTTCTCGGACCTGCCAGCTGAGTTGCAGCTCGCCAAGGCATACTGCCAGCCCTGCCCGGTACGCCGCGTCTGCCTCACCGGCGCGGTCGAACGACACGAACCCCACGGGGTCTGGGGCGGCGAGATCTTCGACCGCGGCGCGATCATCGCGGGCAAAAGACCGCGCGGCCGACCACCCAGAATGGAAGGGCGGGCGAAGTCGGCATTGCCGCGCAGCGCTCCTCGTTAACGGATCACGCTGGGCACGGAATGCAATGATGCCCGTGACGGCAGGCGCCCCGAGCGCCGAATAGGAATGTCCATCAATTTGATAGGAATTCGCTATCCACGGCACGCAGAACATCCGTTCCGGTGCCGCCTCAGTGGCAGGGCCATCGTCGAGCTTCTCCTTGCCATGGGACATCTCACCACGTCCCCAACCAGGCACGATGGTGCGCGGGCGGTGGACTTGGGCGCGTATTCGGCAAAATCACGTCTTTCAGCGCTGGCTAAGCCGCCTGGTTTCGTTCGTGCGATGCGACTGCACTTGCTCAATCCAAAATCCGCTGTCCGGAAAGCTCCGAGCAGATCTGTCCCGGACCGAGCGACGGGAAGGACGAGCTAATCGCCCTGGTTACCAGCATCACGGATTCCCGCGAAGGGAGCATTAAACGGCGAATGCGCAGCTTAAGACGGTGCTGCGCGGGCTGGACTAGGGGCCTGCGGTCCCAGTCCGCCGGGCCGCCTCCAGCACGGCTTTCCACTGAGCAAAAATAGTACTCGAACGGACCCGAGCCGAGATCACTTACCCCAGCACCGGAACAAGCGCCGCGAACGGACCTGCCCCCGAGCCGTCAAGCGCGCCCGCCGCAGCTGGTACCACGTCAAGAAACCCGCCCAGCACGCCATCCGCCACGACGCATACGCCACGACCATGCTCGCCAACCCCGCTCTAACCAGGATAAAAACCAGCATTGCAGCTCTACCCAGAAGCCAAGCGGCATTAGCCAAGACGCAGGCGTCGCCGACCTCATCAATGGACAACCCTAGCTATTACATAGCGAATACCATAAAGCTAGTCGTGGCGAGACTAAGGCAGGTGTTTCATGAATTCTGTACCGTCTGCACCTTCCGTCACTGATTTGCGTCGTGACCGGGACTGGGCCGGGTTGTGGCGGCTTGCGCTCGATCTCCCCCTGGTCGAGGCGGTCGCCGCCGTCGCGCAGATCGACCGGGGCTGGCGCCCAGCCGATCAACCAGGCCGGGAACTGCTGTCGCGGCTGGCCGCCGCGCAGTCGGCGCAGGTCCGTGCGGCCACTGCCCCGTCGCCATTGGTGCAACTGAGTCCACAGTGGCGCCATAAGGGCTCCCGCTGCGAATTCGCGCCAGATGGCAGCGCGGTGGCGGTTAATTACCACCCATCCTCCGCACCCGTGGCCTACCACGAACTGCCCAGCGGCCGGCGCAAGCGAAAATTCCGTGCGTTCGCCGCCGGGCTCGCCGTGTTTGACGGCGGGATGGTGTTCGCGGCCACTGGGTCGTACCCCGTAACTCCCTGGTTCCGCTACCTGCCCGGACGCAGGAGCGAAATGCTCGGGCAGGTCCGCCAGCAAACGACAGGCAACCGGGCTGTCGCGGTCAAGGACGGATTTCTTATCTCCGAACCCGCCCGTCTGCTATACGGCACAGCGGAACCGGGTTCGCCGTTGCGCGACGTCACGCCACCCGCACTGCAACTGGACGGCGACCGTGAGCAGATCCACGACGTCGTCGCAGATCCGCTTACTGGCTGCCTTGCTGTCCATATCATCCGGCGCGGCACCGTCTTGCGGGATGACGTGCTGTTCCTCGGGCAAGATTTCTCGGTTGCCAGCCAGATCACCGTCCCCTTCGATGAGCGCTGGCGCGCGGTCTACGCCGTGGGCTTCTGCCGACCGGACCTGTTCGTTACCCTGCACGGGGTCTACCACGACTGGCAACTACGATCCTGGGCGGTCGGACAGCCCGCGGTGGCCGAAGCCGAGACGGCCCCGAAGAAGGCATACGCCATTCAGACGCTCCCGTACACGAGCCTGATCAGGACCGATCACAGCTACCTCGATGCCAAGACTCTAGGGCCGGCCGCGTGTCCCATCGCGCTCACATGGGAACAGCAGGTGCCCAGCAAGCACACCTGGTACGTGAGGTTGTCACGGGACGGAGGCTACGCTGCGGTCTCACAATCGCGGCTAACCACCGCGGACGGTGAGAAGCGACACGACAAGCTGCTGGTCCGCGACCTGGTACAGCAAGAGGTCAGCGAGTGGGCCGCTCGTCCGATGGCTGGCTTCAGCACCGATGACCTCGCGGCCGTGGCGGTCCTGCACGAGCGGACGCGGGGGCGGCCTTCGGAGCACGGTACTGTTCTGCTGCGTGCTTGTCTCGAATACCGCGCCGCACGCTGCTGACTGCCCCTTCTCTAAGGGGGTGAGCGAGCGAGTCATGTCGGCAGCAGACCCAATGGACCGTCTCCCTACCATGGAGCAGCTCAAAATGCTGTGACCTGCAACGGCATACGTGGTCAGGCCAGCCTGGGCGTGCATTCGGCAAAACGCGCAAGCACCCGGTGGAGCCGCTGCGGACTGGCGTAACTCGTGCACCTTGTGCAGTGATCCGCGCGGCGTGTTCAGCAGTCCCATGGTCGGGCGCTGAAGACGGCCCGCGGGTGAGCTGGCCACCCATATCGAGGCGGTCGCCTGAGCTTGCCGCCGTGCAGATTATCCCGTTCTGTACGTGCTCGATGGAGCCCGTCAAGTGTTCTCGAGGCGCGCCGAACGGCGGGAGTGTGCGCGAGGGATTGTGGATGGACTCGGCGGTCCCGGCCTGACAGCCTGTATTCCAGGTCGCCGGAAGGGGGCATCTCGTGGATGGCAAGCTGAGTGAGGCGCTGGCGCCCGTGCTCGATGATCTTCGCAACTCCGGCGGCCCGGTCCCCGACGTCCGCGACGCGCAGTGGTCGAATTTCCCTGGCCAGGTCACGGCGATGCTGTACGCGGCCGACGACTGCGGCCAGGGCGTGTCCGCGATGGCGGCGGAGCCGCTCCCGCAGCGCATCGCGAGCGTCGCAGACCAGGTTCAGGAGTGGGCCGTCGAGGAGCTGTGCCGGATACGCCGCCCGGCGACGTGGCCGGAATGCACCTGGCACCCTGACTCCCACCCGATGACGGCGGAGGTCCGGGACGGCCGGGCCGTGTGGACCTGCCCGCGATCTGGGCAGGCCTCCGACCGCATCGGCTCGCTGCGCGCCCCCGCCAGCTTAGATCCCGCAGTCCGGCCGCGGCGGCCAGGCCCGGGGCAGCGGGTGACTGCGCAGGACCACCAATCACGCGCGGGGACACGAGGTATCCGGCAGCTGACCTGCCGCCCCATATCGACGGTTGGCGTTCGCGTTGTGGTCCGCAGAGCGTCGCGGCAGGGTAATTGGCGTCAGGCACGGCGTACGAGGGCCGGCCGGGGCGTCAGGGGCGCTGGGTCTACGATCACGCCGTGACGGAACTCATGCTGGTCGCCATCGACTGGTCGGGCCGCCTGGACGACACGGGCCGAACCACGTGGATGGCCGTGATCGAGGACGGCGTGTTCCGCCGCCTGGAGAACGGCCGGTCGCGGCCGGAACTCCGCGATGAACTGATCCGCCTGCGCGACCGGACGGCCCGGCTGGTCGCGGGCATCGATTTCGCGTTCGGCTTCCCGCAGTGGTACGCGAAAGCAAACGGCTGGACGTGCGGCCGGGATATCTGGCGCGCTGCATGCCGGGACGGCGAGTCGTGGCTCATCTCGGCAACCGGGCCGTTCTGGGGACGTACCACCACACGCCCGCAGCATCCGGGAGATCCGCTGCGCCAGACCGAGCATGAGACCGGCGGGTCACCGCGGTCAATCTTCCAGATCGGCGGCGCGGGCGCGGTCGGCACCGGCTCGGTCCGCGGCATGCGGGTACTCCACGAGCTCGCCGAGGCCGGGTTCGCTATCTGGCCCTTCGAGCCGGCGGGCGATGCGACCATCATCGAGATCTACCCCCGCCTGCTCACCGGGAAGGTGGTGAAGTCATCGGCCCGGGCGTGCCTGCAGCATCTCAACGCGCACTATCCAAAAGACGAGATGCCCGATCTTTTCCGTGGAATGGCGGCAGCGACAGAGGACGCCTTCGACGCTGCGGTATCAGCGCTGGAGATGGCACGGGCACACGACGTGCTCTGCCACCTGCCAGACGGCGATGACATCGACCGCATCGAAGGACGGATCTGGTCACCTCTACCGGGACGACGAACGCCGATTGCGCAGCGTGAGCACCCTGAAGGCTTAAACGGCGATAGATCGCCGAATACG
>CAZORE010000224.1:0-3421 GCA_964581815.1 uncultured Streptosporangiaceae bacterium
CGGCCGCGCAATGATCAGGACATGAGGAAGCTATGGCCGCGTCCCCGGCAGCCCGCCCGGCAGCCGGAATGCCGGAGCACGCGCACAACGACTTATTCTGCGCGCATCGAATGGGTTCCCGAACAGAGGCGGAAGGCGGTTACACGCGCTAGCCTGTCCTGAATTCGGCCACGCTGTGTCACAGCTACCGATCTCCAAGCCCACCTAGCGCCAAAGCGGTTTGATGGCCGGTCCGGCCGGCGTCGGCGACGGTAAATTGACTCGACGTCCCGCCTGTAGTCCGCTGCCGCCCTGCCAACTCACTGGTTGAGTCTCGGGTCGGTTCCGGTGGGCCTAGGGGCGGTTTAGGGGCGGGAGGAGCCGATTGCCTGGGGGTAACTGAAGAAGCCGGCAGGGTCGTACTTCCGTTTCACGCGGACCAGCCGGTGGTAGTTCTCGCCGTAATAGGCCCGCTGCCAGTCCTTCAGCGTCGGATCGGGGAAGTTCTGGTAGGAATGTCCGGGGGGCGTATCGGCGAAGATCTCGCCGTAGAACTCATCGAGCCAGTGCAGGTTCGCGGCGGCGACGTCTGGCGGGTCGTGGTCGGCCCAGCATGTTTCGGCAGCGAAGATGAACAGGCCGCCCCGGTGCACGAACGCGGTCGCTTCTGGGGGTACCAGGTTGATCTCGCCGCCAAGGGCGAACATCGCGAACCCCGCTCCGTCCTTGTTTCCGCTGCCCGGCCAGTCGAGCAGCCGCTTGGCTGCCGCGCTGGCCTGCGGGCCGGTGAGGAGCGTTCGCGAGGTCAGGACCGCTGACTTGCTGGCGAAGCGGTCCACGGGCGTGGTCGAGCGCAGCAGCTTGCTCGCCTGGGCCGGGGTGACCTCGCGGATAGCCGCGCTGTTGCGGGCGCGCTCGCCCGCCGTCCCGATGGCCAGCAGCGGGGCGAGGATGGCGCGCAGTTCCTCTGCGCTGCCATAGTGCTGGCCGATCACATTGACGTTGGCGTTCGCGTGGATCTGGCCGCTGTTCAGCCCTTGGGTCCCGATTCCGAGGCGGCAGTGGAAGCGCTTGTTGCTGACGGTTTCCTGGACAATCTGCTGAGTGACCGCGATCACCGGCAGCACGGAGTCCAGGCTCCAGCGGAATTGGTAGAACCCCACGGTGCCGTGAAACTGCTCGTACCTGAACGTGAACGAAGTGTGCACACCGAAGTTGTTTCCCGCCCCGCCGCGGCAGGCCCAGAACAGGTCGGGATGAGAGTCCTCACTGGCCTCGACCACCCGTCCGTCGGCGAGCACGAGGCTCGTGGCTGTCAGCCGGTCGCAGGTCAGGCCGAACATCTTGTCGCTGAAGCCGATGCCGCCGCCCAGCACCAGCCCGGCGACCCCCACCGAGGGACAGCGGCCCGTCGGCACGAACATGCCCCGGTCCTCCAGCAGCGGGTGCAGATCGCCGTTGGTGACCCCAGCCCCGACGGTGACGGTCCCCGCGTCATGGAGGACCGTCATCAGCCCGTAGGGCCGCAGGCGGGCCGTGCCCGGCAGCGGGGTGGAGACGATGCTCTTCATCCGGGCCATGTTCAGCAGCAGGCCCGTGGTGGTGGAGTATCCGGCGTAGTTGTGGCCCAGCCCCGAGCGGGGGACGGCGGGAAGACCCACCTGCCGAGCCCAGCGGAGCGCTTCGCGGACGTCGCTGACGGTGGCGCAGGCGACGATTCCGGCGGGCTTGATCCCGGCGTAGCGGTGGTTGAACGGGATCGCCAGCGGCGGGTAACCGGGCTCCCCCGGCCGGTAGAGGGCGGAACGCGAGGACAGCGCGTCAGCCAGCCGCTTCCAGTCCCGGCGGCTGACCCGCTCCGCTGCCCCGGCTGGAGCACCGGCGTCGGGGAGCGCCTGCAAGGCGCCCAGCCCGGCGAAGGCACTCAGGGCGCCTGCCTGCAACACGCCCCGCCTGCTGATCACTGTGGCTCGCCCCCGCAAGAAGGTAATCACGGCTGCCTCTGCGCCGATCAGTCAACCGGTCGTTGACCAGCACGGGCGCCCTGTCCGCAGCCCCCGCCACGGCCGCGTGCGCCCAGTCCCCCCACACATGCCGACGCTCATCGTATCTCTCATGTCACTCTAAGTGTTCGCCCATCACGCCGAACGGTCTCACCGAGGCCGCCATAACAACCATCCTGTGCGGCACAGACGGCCAGCGGGCCGCGGTTTTGACGGGGGCCCGGGTTAGCCTGCCGGAGTGATCACTGCACTGGCGGTGGAGAATTACCGGTCGCTGCGCCGGATGGTGCTGGCGACAGGCCGGCTGAATGTCGTGACCGGTCCGAACGGGAGCGGGAAGTCCAGCCTGTACCGGGCGCTGCGGCTGCTGGCCGGCTCGGCGCGCAACGGCGCGGTTGCGGCGCTGGCCCGTGAGGGCGGGCTGGAGTCGGTGATGTGGGCCGGCTCACCGGATGAAGGGCGCTCGATGCGGCGCGGCCGGGGTCGGCCGCTGGTCCAGGGCGGTGATACGCGCCGGCTGCTGCTGGGCTTCGCCGGGGAAGAGTTCGGGTACGCGATCGACCTGGGCGTGCCGCCGCCGGCCACGTCGATGTTCGGGTCGGACCCGGAGATCAAGGCCGAGTCGGTGTGGGCCGGGCCGGTGCTGCGGCCGGCCGCAGTGCTCGCCGACCGCGGCGCGAGCGGCGCGGTCCGTGTCCGGGCCGCCGGCGGGGGCTGGTACCGGCCGCCCGGCTTCCTCAAGCCGTTCGACAGCATGCTCAGCGAGACCGCCGACCCGCAGCGGGCCCCGGAACTGCTGCTCCTGCGTGAGCGGATCCGGTCGTGGCGGTTCTACGATCACTTGCGGACCGATGCGCAGGCCCCGGCGCGCACGGCCCAGGTCGGCACCCGCACTCCCGTGCTGAGTCACGATGGCGCCGACCTGGCCGCCGCGCTGCAGACGATCCGCGAGATCGGTGACGCGGGGGCGCTGGACGAGGCGGTCAGCCGCGCTTTCCCCGGCAGCCGGGCCGAGATCACCGCGCTGGGCGGCCGGTTCGAGCTGGCCCTGCGCCAGCCGGGCCTGCTGCGGCCGCTGCGAGCCGCCGAGCTCTCGGACGGGACGCTGCGCTACCTGCTGTGGGCGGCGGCCCTGCTGACGCCCCGGCCACCGGAGATGCTCGTGCTGAACGAGCCGGAAACGAGCCTGCACCCGGAGCTGATCGGGCCGCTGGCTGACCTCATCACCGCCGCCTCGGCCAAAACCCAGATCATCGTCGTCACCCATGCCCAGCAGCTGGTCACCGCGTTCCGGGACAAATCAGCCCGGGTGCTGGAGCTGGTCAAGCAGGACGGCCGGACGCTCCTCGACGGCCAAGGCATCCTCGACGAGCCCGCCTGGCACTGGCCCAGCCGCTGACATGGCGCGCCGGCGCGCGATGGCGGGCCATGCCGCGAAG
>CAZORE010000224.1:3521-7673 GCA_964581815.1 uncultured Streptosporangiaceae bacterium
GGGTGAGCATGGGCCAGCTGGCTATCTCTGCCTGACATGCTAGGTTCCTTGCAGAGATGCCGAGGGGCTGCTGAGACAGGTGGATCTGAGCCAACTCCGGGCCGCCTACCGCGAGAATCTACACCTGCAGTGTAGGTTTAAGTTGTACTCTACACTGCAGGTGTAGGTTTTCTGGAGGTCCGGCATGGCAGAAGCTGGGCGACTGGTGCGCATCGGGGAAGTGGCAGCAGAACTCGGGCTGTCGCCAAGCCGGATACGGCAGCTAACTGACAACGGAGTATTTCCGTCGACAAGGAGCGCTGGCGGCCAGCGGTTGTTCGATCTCGGAGAGGTCAGGGCGGTACTCGCAAAGCGGGCACTACCACTGGATCCGCTCGCCGTCACCCCCGACGAGAAACCGACTTGGCATCGGGATCTAACCGTGCTCGGACTGTCGGAGGACGTGATCTGGAGACGAGTCCGCGAAGATCTGGGCCTGGACTCCGCGAGCCCCGCTGGACGCATCATGGGCTACGCCTTTACTGAGATGCTGAACAACGCCATCGATCACTCTGGCAGCGACCGGGTCACAATCAACTGGTGGGTGACTCCCGACCAATGGAGCTTCGAAATTCGCGACTACGGAGTCGGTGCCTTTCCGAAGTTGCGCGCAGGACTGGCCCTAGCAAACGACTTCGAGGCGATTCAGGAGCTCTCAAAAGGGAAGCGGACGACCGATCGGGCAAGGCACACCGGCGAGGGAATCTTCTTCACGTCGAAGGCTGTTGACATCTTCCGCCTGAGTTCTTCAGGCATTCGCTGGACGGTGGACAACCTACGCAACGACAACGCCCTGGGCGTGGCTCCCACCGCGACGGGGACCAACGTGGAGTGTCAGATAGACCCGCAGACAGAGCGTTCGCTCCCTGCTATCTTCGAGCAATTCACCGAAGACTTGGCGTTCGTCCGGACGCGTCCCGTGGTTAAACTTTTCGAAGCGGGCACCACGTTCGTGTCCCGAAGCGAGGCGAGGCGACTGCTGGATGGTCTCGCAGCTGACTTCAACACGGTCGAGGTCGATTTCGCTGGCGTGTCCGATGTAGGACAGGGATTCGTTGACGAGTTGCTGCGAGTCTGGCCGGACACTCATCCCGACAAGACGGTCATTCCAACCAATATGAATCCAGCCGTAGAGTTCATGGTGCGACGCGGGCTGGCACGGTAACTACATAGCCAGGTGCCCAACGGCCGGGGCGATGCGGGCCTTGCCGACGCCGTTGGCGCTCTGAACAGGCGCGTGGCCGTCCCGTTGAGTAGAGTCAGCTAGCAACGATGGTCCGTGAGCTTCTGCGGGCGTACGACGGGGTCCCCGACATCCGTTTCGGCGCTCACCGGGTCGCCGACCGGGCACTCGCGGTGCTTCTTCCCGGCTGGATAGCAGTAACTGCACGTTAACTTAAGCTCCGAGCGGTATCGGCGAGGCCTGCGGCTTCGCCGATGGGACTGTTACTGCGCAGCAGCCGTTGCCCTGCGTCGCCTGAGAAGAACTGCGACGACGACGGCTATGATGACCGCCACCGCGGCGATCGGGATGTACCACAGGGGGCTGAGGCTGGATGCTGGGCTCGCGGGTGCGGCTTGGCCGGCTTCGGCGACCTGGCCGAGGCTGTAATTGTTAGCCGTCACCGCGACGACGACGTAACCCGAGTGATGGGCGCCGTTCAGCTGGTAACTCCAGGGGCAGCGGTAACCGCCTTGCTGCGGCCGGCACGCCACGCTCTTCTGCGTGGCCGGGCCCCATCCGGCTGGGTACTTCTGGCTGAGCGCCGCCGCCGCCCCGACCTGGGCGACCGCGTCGCCGAAGCGCTGGCGCAGGAAAGGCAGCTTCTCGATCGAGGCCAGCTGCGACTCGGGCACCGGCTGGAACAGGCTCGGCACGGCCGCCCTACCGGCCGGCCTGATCACGCTGTCCAGGACGGTCCCGCCTTGCGGCGAGGCCGCGCCCCGGATGAAGTCGATGTTCTGCGGAACCGGCTTGCCGGTGCGCAGGTCGTTGTAGAGCTGAGAACAGTAGTCCAGTCCTGAGGCGCTGGACAGCAGGATGAAGAAGTTCCCGTTGGACTCGTCGATCTGGATGGCATCGCCCAATTTCTCGAACAGCCCCAACAGCTCGTCCTCAGTCAGGGCCCAGGCCTCGACCAGGCAGCCGCCGGTGACCCCCGACGTCACCCAGCCGGGCACCGTGGGCGTCCAGGTCTGCGGTACCGGCAGGCCGGCCCCAGGCTGCAGGCAGCTGCCGCCGGGCCCGGTGACGCAGACGAACGTCGGCGACGGCTGGGCCGGCAGCGTCCTCGGCATCCCGGGACCTGCCGTTGACGGCTGCGACGCAGGCGATGTCGGCTGCTGGGTGGCCGGTGATGTGGGCGGCTGCTGCGCGGGGGATGTCGACGGCGGCTGATTGGCAGGCGTTGTCGGCGGCTGCTGCGTGGGGGATGTCGGCGGTCGCGAGGCGGGGGAGGTCGACGGCGGCTGCGACGCGGGCGAGGTTGACGGCGGCGTGGCAGGTGAGGTCGACGGCTGCGTGCCGACCGTGGTCGCGTAGGCCGGGCCGACCCAAGCGGACTGGGTGTTGCCAAAGCCGGTCGGGTCGCCCGGCGTGCCGTAGATCTTCGACGCGACGTAGAAGTAGTATTGCGTGCTCGGTGACAGCCCGGTCCAGGTGTAGGAGCTGATCGTGGCCCCCTGCAGGTCTGCCGACTGCTGGCCGTCGAGGCTGACCACGACCCCGGACTGGTTACTGGCGTTGTTTGTCCAGCTCACCTGGATGGACGTCGTGCCGATAGCCTGCGCGGTCACGTTCGACGGCGCGGCCGGGACGGGTGTATCGCTGTCGGCCGCCGCGGGCGCCGGCGCCGACAAGGCGGCATGAGCCGGATTGCTGGTGGCCGCGAGGGCGGAAATGAGCAACGCCGCGATGGCCGAGCCCAGGAGCACGGTCCTGCATACGTTTTTCTTCATTGCTTGCCTATTCCTGTTACGGCAACCGCAGCCCGGCCTTTAGGCTGACGATTCTAAACCTGCCAGCGCCAACAGTGTCAACGGCTTGCTGTGTAATGTGAAATGTCGTTCGGATTCGCCCAGCCAAGACCTGAGCCGCGAATAATCGTAATCCCCTCCGGCGAGGGAAAGCATGCCGCCGTGCTGCGCCTAATTAGTTGCCGGGCATTCATGCCGGCCCGCGCTTCAGCGATTCCCGGCGGTTGCAGCGTCTCCGCCGCCGCATCCGCGATTCCCGCGGCTTGCAACGCCTCCGCCGCCCGCCGGCACGTCGCGACCGCCCTGCTTCCAGCGACGGTCACGCCCGGTCACAGCAACACTGAAGCGCAGGGCGCGATATCGCCGATTAGGTACTTGTCAAGCGGGCCGGTTTACGGCGCTGCGATGCGCGCAGAACGTAACTAGATAGGTTCGCCGCGATTCCGGCTCCGGGGGGATTGTTTCCCGGCTTGGCTCTGGTTGGTAGGCAAGGCGGAGGTGTGACCCGGGAACTCAGTTGAGCGGGCATCAGCTGTGCGGGAGAATGCCGGCATGGCGGGTCGGCGGTATGTGTTCCTCGATCCAGATGGCATGGCGGGCGGCACCGGGTGGCTGTACGTCGTGGTGCAGGCTGAGACAGGTGTCTTTTATCAGCAGCAGTACGGCGGTACCGCATGCCGCCAGGGCCAGGTTGAGGGCTTCCTGGTTCCGGTATTCGGCCCGCAGGGCCTCGCCCGGCTTCGTGAGCTGTTCGAGGGGCATTTTGGCGGTGCCGGCACCTGGAACCACCAGTGGCCGGGCAGTGAGCTGGACAGGCTCCGCAAGTCGGTCCGGGACATCAGTTACTGGGCGTGCGACGGCCAGGCAGATACGCCCCATGAGCTGCAACTCGACGAGCAGCGGCTGCGCGATGCCGACGAGGCGTGGGTTCCTGTGCTCACGCCGGACGGGCCAGGTGTCCTTGTCTGGTCCAACTCGGACTGACATTGCGCAGTGCGCGGTTTCGCCGTTTCCCGGTCACAGGTTCAGCGCAGTTCCGGCTCGGGCCTGGCCGGGCGCTTTGGCGCCGGGTCGGCTTATCCGGTTTCGGGTATCCAGGGGCGGCCTGGAAGGCGCTGGTGAGGGCGTCGAGTGCGC
>CAZORE010000225.1:0-6208 GCA_964581815.1 uncultured Streptosporangiaceae bacterium
ACCGATCGTCGACTCCGGACCGATGGTGCTCTCCGGACCGATCGTCGACTCCGGCGCGAATTCCGGCGTTGAATCGCTCATTTCGCTCCCGTCCATTGCTTTGATCTGGCCCAGAAACGTCACAACAGCCCCGGACGTTTCAGACGCCAGTTGATTCGTCGCCTGCCGTCGCAGGCTCACGGTAGCGAGCTTAGAGGGTGGCCGGCCACGCATGTCGCCAATATCACCAGCTGCTAGGGAATCCCCTGGTTATTCACTTCGCTTCACGGTCCTCGGCCGGCAGCGAAGCCAGCGCGGCGATAACGTCCGCCGCTTCGACCGTCTCATTGATCTGCTCGAACATCGCCAGTGCCGTGAGCCACGCGGCTCGCGCCCCGGCGATGTCGCCGGTCGAGGCGTGCACGTGCCCGAGGTTCGTGATCGCTATGCCCTCACCGACCAGGTCCCCCGACCTCCGATGAATGCTGACGGCCTCCGTGAAGCACGCGTTCGCGTCGGCGATCCGGCGCAGGGCCAGGTGGACCCGCCCGAGGTTATGCAGAGCGTGACCGAGGCCGTATCCGCCGATCTCCCGGTAGATGTCGCAAGACTCCCGGTAGCACTCGGCGGCCGAGTCCAGGTCGCCGAGGCCGAGGTGTACCTCACCCAGGTTGTTCAGCGCGATCGCTAGCAACTGTGACGCGCCCGTCGGCCGTAGCAGGTCCACTGCGCGCCGCATGCTTTCCAGCGCGGCCGGTCCCGGCCCGTTCATGTTGAGGTACCCCTCGCCAAGTGCGAGCGCGGTCTGCACCTCCCCCTGGGTGTCGCCGAGTTCCTGGCGGAGGGCCAGCGCCTTTTCCAGGTGGCCGAACGCCTCCGGGTCCCGCAGCTTCGCAAGCGCGAAGCCGAGCATGCTGAGCGCCCATGCCTCACCGGGACGGTCCGCTCCCTTGCGCGCGCTCTCCACGGCGATGCGATTCGCCGTCACGCAGTCCGCCCAGTTGCTCCGCCGGTTAAACGCGGGAAACCACGTGGGAGGCAGCCGCCAGGCGATCTCGTGGAGGCTCGCGTCCGCGGCCTGGCGTGCGGCCGCGACAAGGTTGCCACGCTCCGCGTCATACCAGCCCATCGCCTCATCCAGGCCGGCGAAGACCGGCGGCGCGGGATGGCGCACCGCCCCGTGCCTTGGCACCTGGTAGCGGCGCGGGGACACGGCGTCCGCCGCCGCTTGCGTGGTGTTCAGGTACCACCAAAGCAGGCGGCTCACCGCCTCTTCCCGTGCGTCCTGCGTCTCCTCCGACTGCGCGCGCTCCATGGCATACACCTTGAGAAGATCGTGGAAGCGGTACAGGTCGGGAGCGGGCGACTCAAGCAGGTTGATGTCGACCAGCGCCTCGAGCGCCTCCGCGGCATCGTTTGCCGACGCCCCGACCAGCGCGGCGGCGGCGGTTCCGCTGATCGACGCGCCCTGCCAGAGGCCAAGCAGCCGGAAGACCCGGGCGGGATCCACGCCGTCCCCGGTCGGCCTGAGGCTGTCGTAGCTGACCTGGAAGCTGGCCCGGACGGCGAGGTCTCCTGTCGTCAGCTCATCGAGCCGGCGGTGCTGGTCGCGGAGCCGGCCCGCCAGCGTGGCGACACGCCACTGCCTGCGCTTCGCGAGCCGCGCCGCGCAGATCCTGATCGCCAGCGGCAGCCCGGCGCAGGCGACAAGCACCTCGGCGGTGGCGTCCGGCTCGGCCGCGGCCCGTTCCTCGCCCACGATCCGTGAGAACAGCGCGAGCGCCTCGGTGTCCTCGAGCACGTCAAGGTCGACGAAGCGCATGCTGGCCAGGTCGGACGTCCGGTTACGAGTCGTGACGAGCACCGCGCACGACGAGCTGCCCGGCAGCAGCGGCCGTACCTGGGCCGCGTCCTTGGCGTTGTCGAGCAGGACGAGCACCCGGCGGCCGGTGAGCGCCGACCGGTACAACGTGGCCCGCTCGTCGTCTCGCGCGGGGATCTTGTCGCCCTCGATGCCGAGGTCACGAAGGAACCTGGCAAGCACCTCGCCCGGTGTCGCCGCCTGGGGGCTGGCGCCAAGTAGGTCCACGTAGAGCTGGCCGTCGGGGAACTCCGAGCTGACCTGGTGCGCCGCGTGCACGGCGAGCGTGGTCTTGCCGAGGCCTCCCGCGCCGTTCACCACCGCGATGCGGACCACGCCGGGGCTGCTCGCCACGCTGCCCCCAAGCAGCAGGGTGCGCAGGTGCGCCACGTGCGCCTCGCGGCCGGTGAAGTCGCCGATGTCGGCCGGAAGCTGCGCCGGACGCAGGATGCCCGCCGGGGCACCCGCTATTCCACCGGGCAGCGCAAGCCCGGCCTCGGCCAGGTCGGCGACCGCGGCCAGGGTCGGCTCCGCGAAGGTGCCGATCGCGATGCTGCCCGGTGGCTCGGTTCCCGGCTCCTGGCCCGCGCCGCCAGTGGTGTCATCGGCGACAAGCGGTCCCGCAGCCGTTCCGCTAGGCACCGCTGGGGCCATGGTGGCCGCCGCCGCGGCGGCCGGGTCGGGGATGACTGGGGTCCTGCGTGGCCGTGGCCGTGGCCGGGGCGGCGCGACTGACGACGGCGACGCGTCGGCGGCGAGCAGCTCCGCGTACAGCCGCTGCAGTTCGACACCGGGATCCACGCCGAGCTCATCGGCGATCACCTGCCGCGCCTGCGCGTACCTCTCGAGCGCCTCGGCCCGCCGGCCCGCCTCCTCAAGGGCCCGGATCAGCGAGGCCCACAGCCGCTCGCGCAGCGGATGCTCCCTCACCAGGCCGTGCAACTCGGGTATCACCTGGACCGCGCGGCCGCAGGCAAGGTCCGCCTCGACGCGCAGTTCCGTGGTGGTGAGCCAAAGCTCGGCGGCCCGGTCGGCCTGATTGACGATCAGCGATGTCTGCGGTACGTCGGCGAGCAGTCGGCCGCGCCACAGCCCGAGTGCCTTGCCGAGCACGTCGGCGGCCCGCTCCTCCTGGCCGGCGACCAGGGCGCCCGCGCCCTCGGCGGCGAGCGACTCGAAGTGCTCGATGTCCAGGTCCCCCGGCGCGACCCGGAGCATGTAACCGGGCGCCCGGTAGACGAGCATCTTGCCCTCGGTGTCCCCGATGACCTTCTTCAGCCGATGTACGTAGATGCTGACCAGGTTGTTCGCGGTGCCCGGCGGGTTGTCTCCCCACAGCTCGTAGATCAGGCTCTCGGTCGGCAGGAGCTGCCCAGGCCGCAGCAGCAGGCAGGCGAGCAGCGATCGCCACTTGGCGGCGTTGATCGCCGTCCACCCGTCGGGGGACAGCACCTCAAGCGGACCGAGGATGCGAAAGCGCATCAGGCCGAGCCGTCCGAACGCACGTTCTCCTCCGCCTCGGGATGACACGTGTCCGGCTGGCCGGGTGCCGCCCGCTCTCTATTTGGGCCATGGGTGAAGGGTTTTCTTGACCCTACTCAATCACGACTCAACCGCACGGTAAATCGCATGTCACCCGGCCCGGCTGAAGCCACCAGGCTGAACCCGGTTATGCAGCCGCCCGCCGGTCGGCTCAATCCCCGCTCAATAGGTGCCTGCAATGATCTTCTCACCGGATGGAACGGCACCGGGCACAGCCCGCGTCGGACCAGACGATAACCGGGGCATCGTCCGGTAAGACGCGGGATGTGTGTAGACAGCCCGCGGAGCTGACGGTTCGGGACCGAGGGGTGGCCGGTCCCGGACCGTCGTGAGAACCCCGTCCCGCCCGACCGGGGAAAGGCGGGACGGGGCCTTCTCGTCACCGGGCAGTAACTGCCGTTTCTCAGGACTGGCCGTCGAAGAGGCTGGTCACCGAGCCGTCGGTGAATACCTCGTGAATGGCGCGGGCGATAAGCGGCGCGATGGACAGCACCTTCAGCTTGTCAAAGCGCTTCTCCTGAGGCACCGGCAGCGTGTTGGTGATGACCACCTCGCTGATCCGCGAGTTCTTGAGTTGGTCAATGGCTGGACCGGACAGCACGCCGTGGGTCGCCGCGACGATTACCCGCTCCGCGCCCTGCTCGAACAGCGCGTCGGCCGCCTTCACGATGGTCCCGCCGGTATCGATCATGTCGTCCACCAGGATGCAGGTGCGTCCCTCGACGTGTCCGACCACCTCGAAGACCTTGACCTGGTTGGCCACGTCCGGATCGCGCCGCTTGTGGATGATGGCGAGCGGCGTGCCGAGCCGGTCGGTCCACCGCTCGCACACCCGGACCCGTCCCGCGTCGGGCGCGACCACGGTCACGTTCCGCACGTTCAGCTTGCTCTCCAGGTACCCCGCGAGGATCGGGAGCGCGAAGAGGTGGTCCACTGGCCCGTCGAAGAAGCCCTGGATCTGCGCGGTGTGCAGGTCGACCGCCATCAGCCGGTCGGCGCCCGCGGTCGCGAACAGGTCGGCCACCAGGCGGGCCGAGATCGGCTCGCGGCCGCGGCTCTTCTTGTCCTGCCTGGCATAGCCGAAGAACGGCATGACCACGGTGATCCGCTTGGCCGACGCGCGCTTGAGCGCGTCGACCATGATGAGCTGCTCCATGATCCACTGGTTGATCGGCGCGGTGTGACTCTGCAGCACGAATGCGTCGCAGCCGCGGACCGACTCGAGGAACCGGACCATGATCTCGCCGTTGGCGAAGTCGTACAGCCTGGCCGGGGCCGGCTCGATACCCATGCAATCGGCGACCTCGGCGGCCAGCTCGGGGAAGGCCCGCCCGCCGAACAACATCAGCTTCTTTCTGCTGGGCGCTGTCATGCCGCTCACCTGGTCAAGTCTCCCTTAGGCCCGGACTACCAATGGAATTATTCGCAGCGGGTGCGTTCCGCTGCCGCCGCCGACCGCGAACCGGGCCGGTTGCGCAGGACCCATCCGTCGGAGTTGTGCTGCCGGCCTCTGGCCACCCCCAGGTCGCCGGCCGGGACGTTCTCGGCGATCGCGGACCCGGCCGCGGTGTAGGCGCCGTCGCCGATCGCGACCGGCGCCACGAGCACCGTGTTGCTGCCGATGAAGACGTTCTCGCCGACGTCGGTATGGTGCTTGGCCGCCCCGTCGTAGTTGGCGAAGATCGTCCCGGCGCCGATGTTGGACCCGCTGCCGATGGTCGCGTCGCCGACGTAAGTGAGGTGCGGGACCTTCGCGCCGGGCCCGACGAACGCCTTCTTGAGCTCGACGTAGGTGCCGATGTGGGCGTCGGCGGCGATGCTCGCCCCCGGCCGCAGGTAGGCGAACGGCCCGACGGTGACCCGCGGGCCGATCTGCGCCTGACGGCAGACGGCGTGCAGCAGTACGGCGTCCTCGCCCACGGTTGTGTCCTCAAGCAGGCAGCCCGGCCCGATGCTGGCTCCCTCGCCGATCACGGTGGTGCCCGCCAGTTGGACCTGCGGCCCGATCTCGGCGTCCCGGCCGATCGTGACGGTGGCGTCGACCCAGGTGGAGGCCGGGTCGACGACGGTGACGCCGGCCAGCATCCAGTCGGTGAGTATCCGGTCGTTGAGCGCCCGCCGCGCCTGCGCGAGCTGCACCCGGTCGTTGACGCCCTTGATCTCCGCCGGGTCGGCGGCGAGCATGGTGCCGACGGGGTGCCCGTCGCCGCGCAGGATCTCCACCACGTCGGTGAGGTACTCCTCGTGCTGGCTGTTGCTCGCGGTCACCCGCTTGATGGCGTCGGCGAGCAGCGTGCCATCGAACGCGTAGCACCCCGAGTTGAACTCGTCGATCGCCCGCTCGGCTTCGCTGGCGTCGCGCTCCTCGACGATCCGCAGGAACTCGCCGTCGGCGTCGCGCACGATCCGCCCGAAGCCGGGAAATTCACCGCGCGCGGTCAGCACGGTGACGGCGTTGCCCGCGTGGGCGTGGCGGCTGGCCAGTTCGCTGAGCGTGCGACCGCGCAGCAGCGGCATGTCCCCGTAAGTGACGACCACCGTGCCTGGCATGACGCCCAGGGACTCGATAACCATCCGCATGGCGTGGCCGGTGCCGAGCTGAGGGTCTTGGACGACGATGGCCGCCTGCGGCGCGGCCGCGACGGCCGCCGCGGTCACCTGCTCCTTGGCGTGCCCGACCACGACCACCAGCTGTCGCGGTGCAAGGTCGCCGGCCGCCGCGATCGCGTGGCCGAGCAGCGACCGGCCGGCCAGCGTGTGCAGCACCTTGGGGGTCCGGGACTTCATCCGGGTCCCCTCGCCGGCAGCGAGGATCACCACCGCGGC
>CAZORE010000225.1:6308-7605 GCA_964581815.1 uncultured Streptosporangiaceae bacterium
GCAGTTTCACTCACGATTAACGCATCTCCTCGGGGTCGCACGCCGACTGTTGTCTCCCGGGGGAAAACGCCCTGCCCGCGGCTAGAGCCGCGATGACAGGGCCGGCCAACGTACCGGACGGACGGGTAGGTCGCCATTGTCTCCCGCGGTACCGGAGCTAAGCTTCCGTACCCTCTTGAAAGCCGAAGTCACGAAAACCTGTTAACCAGATCCTCATTCGCAGGATACCTGCCCGTCGCCGGCTCGCCATGACCGCAGGGGGTGCACCGCCCGGGACGGGCCCGACGGCGGGTACCGACGTCGGGTGGGCCGCCCCGGACGGGCGGAACCACAGCATGGTTCCTTCGGACCCGCATCCAGCACCGCGCTCGCGCCGCGCCGGACGTGCCTTTGACGCGCAATGCTAGCTGGATATACCCGGCTTGTCGGCCTTCTCTGGCGTGTCTTGCGCCACGTCGGGGCTGACGAGCTCGGCGGGCTCGAACGTGCCCTCGCCCACTACGCCCGCCAGCTCGGCGCCGAGCGGCTCCGCAGCGCCCGCGCTGCCCTTCGCGCGCCCGGTGAACGCCGAGGCGACGGCCGCGACCACGCAGGCCGCGATCGCGAACCCGAACGCGACGCCGATCCCGTCGTGGAACGGGCCGGTGATCAGGCTCGGGAAGAACTGCCTGCCGATCACGTACGCGGCGTGCGCGGGCGACAGGTGCGAAAGCAGCGGGCCGAGCAGCTGCTGCATCGGGTTATAGCCGAGGAACGCGGCGAACAGCACGCCGATCGGCGGCAGGTGCGAGAGCGAGCCGGCCGCGGAAGCCGGAACGCCCTGCGCGGTCAGCCCGCCGAACATGGCCGACGGCAGCCTGCTCGACAGGCCCGCCACCATCAGCGAGAAGAAGATGCCGATGGACAGCACGCCCGCTGAGTTCATGAACGTGGCGATCATCCCGCCGGCCGCGCCCCGCTGGCTGGCCGGGACAGAGTTCATCATCTCGGCGCGGTTCGGCGCGGTGAACAGGCCGTTGCCAAAGCCGTTGACGCCCACGAGCAGTGCGAACTGCCAGTAGCTGAAGTTCACCGGCAGGAACACGAGCAGCAGGAACGTCATCGCCGTCAGCAGCGCCCCGCCGATGGTGAACGCCTTGGCGCCGAGCCGGTCCGACAGGATGCCGGACAGCGGCGCGGAGATGAGGAAGCCGATCGTCAGCGGTATCAGGTAGATGCCCGCCCACAGCGGCGTCTGGCTGAAGCTGTAGCCGTGCAGCGGCAGCCAGATCCCCTGCAGCCAGATGATCAGCATGAA
>CAZORE010000226.1:0-7502 GCA_964581815.1 uncultured Streptosporangiaceae bacterium
AGGTTCCAGACATACCGGGCGTCCGAGCAGTGCCGGAGCAGGATCGATTCCTGCTTCGGTGTGGACTCAAGACGATACCGGGACATGCGAACACTCTACCGATAAAAATGAGCGAAGGATCGGCCATGCGAAAGACTCTGCCCGGCCGCACAGGGCACCCGCTTCCTCCCAGGCCAGGAGGCCGACGCTTCCGCCGGAGGTTCCGGTGAACTTCGACTTGCCAGACCACCTGCCCCCGCTGCTCGAGCGGATGGACGCCTTCATCGAGGCCGAGATCGTGCCGTTGCAGGCGCAGCACCCGCAGTTCTTCGACGAGCGGCGCGAGTTCGCCCGCACCGACATCGAACGCGGCGGCCTGCCCAGCCGCGAGTGGGAGGACCTGCTCGGCCGGATGCGCGCGCTCGCCGACGCGGCCGGCTGGCTGCGCTACGGCCTGCCGGCGTCGCTCGGCGGTCGGGACGGCAGCAACCTGGACATGGCCGTCATCCGCGAGCACCTGGCCGCCCGCGGGCTCGGGCTGCACAACGACCTGCAGGATGAGTCCTCCATCGTCGGGAACTTCCCGTCGCTGCTCGTGATGGAGCGGTTCGGCACCGACGCCCAGCGGGCGGCGTGGTCGCCCGCCATGCTGGCCGGCGAGCGCTCGCTGGCCTTCGGCCTGACCGAGCCGGGGCACGGCACGGACGCGACCTGGCTGGAAACGACCGCGACGCGGGACGGCGAGGACTGGCGCATCAACGGCGCCAAGCGGTTCAACACCGGCGTGCACCGGGCCACCCACGACCTGATCTTCGCCCGCACCTCCGGGCGCCCGGGCGGCGCGCGGGGCATTACCGCCTTCCTCGTCCCGGTCGGTGCGCCGGGCTTCGAGGTCCCGTTCTACTGGTGGACCTTCAACATGCCGACCGACCACGGCGAGGTCGTGCTCAACGACGTGCGCGTGCCCGCCGGCGCCGTGCTCGGCGAGGTGGACGGCGGGCTCGACATCGCGCAGGCGTTCGTGCACGAGAACCGGATCAGGCAGGCGGCCTCCAGCCTCGGCGCCGCGCAGTACTGCGTCAACGAGGCCGTCCGCTACGCGAAGGAGCGGGTCGTGTTCGGCCGTCCGCTGGCCGTCAACCAGGCCATCCAGTGGCCGCTCGTGGAACTGCAGACCGAGGCGCAGATGGTCCGGCTGCTTGTCCGGTCCACGGCCGTTGAGCTTGACCGCGAGCACCACCTGGCGGTCTCCGACCACGTCGCGATGGCGAACTACCGCGCGAACCGGCTCGCCTGCGACGCCGCCGACCGCGCGATGCAGGTCTGCGGCGGCCTCGGCTACACCAGGCACCTGCCGTTCGAGCACATCTACCGCCACCACCGGCGCTACCGGATCACCGAGGGCTCGGAGGAGATGCAGATGCGCCGGGTGGCGCAGCGGCTGTTCGGGTTCGGCCGCGGATGACCGGCGCGAGCCTGTCACCCGTCTCCGCGGACCGGCTCGCGGACCGGCTGCCGCAGGTGCTCGTCCCGGTGCTCGGGGCCGGACTTGTCGTCGGCCGGGTAGAGCCACTGTCCGGCGGGGCGAGCAGGCAGACCTGGGGAGTTCAGGTGCACGACGGTGACGGGCGCGCGCACGAGCTCGTGCTGCGGACGGGCCGGGCCGGCGAGCCGGGTGGCGACGTCCATGGTGACCCTGACGATGACCGTGACGCCAGCCTTAACGTCGGCCTGGAGCTGGAGGCGGCCGTACAGTGCGCGGCCGCCGCGGCCGGGATGCCGGTGCCCGCCGTGCTCTGCGCCAGCGACTCGGGCGACGCCCTCGGCTGCCAGTACCTGATCAGCGCCCGGGTTCGCGGTGAGACCATCCCGCGGCGCATCCTGCGGGCCCTGCAGGCCGAGCCGTCCGCCGACGAGGCCCGCGGGAGGCTGCTCGCGCAGTGCGCCGCCGCGCTCGCCGCGCTGCACGCAGCCGACCCGGACGCAGTCCCCGGGCTGCCCGCCGATGACCCGCCGACGCTGTGCCGCGACGTGATGGACGCGCTCGGGCAGCCGAGCGCCGTCTTCGAGGTCGCGCTGCGCTGGCTGTGGCAGCATCGTCCTCCGCCGGGGGGCAGCGCCATCGTGCACGGCGACTTCCGCCTCGGCAACCTGATCGTGGACTCTTCCGGGCTGGCCGCGGTGCTCGACTGGGAGCTGGTGCACCGCGGCGATCCGCTGGAGGACCTTGGCTGGTTCTGCGTCCGGGCCTGGCGGTTCGGCGAGGACGCACGGCCGGCCGGCGGCCTCGGCTCGGTCGAGGAACTTGTGGCCGGCTACGAGCGCGCGGCCGGGACGCCGGTCGACCGGGAGGCGCTGCGCTGGTGGCAGGTGCTCGGCACGCTGCGCTGGGGCGTGTTCTGCCAGCGCCAAGCCCACCGTCACCTGTCCGGCCAGACCCGCTCCGTTGAGCTCGCCGCGATCGGCCGGCGCGCCTGCGAGAACGAGTGGGACCTGCTCGAGCTGCTGGCGGGACACGGGGTCACGATGGCCACGGGTCCACGGGCCGGCCTCCCGGGCTCCGGCGACCCTGGCGACCACCGCTACCGTGGCGATCACCGCGACTGCGGCGATCCGGGGTACGGTCATCCTGTCTACGGCCGGCCCACGCTCGGCGAGCTGCTGGCCGCGGTCAAGGAATCCCTTGACGATGCGGCGGCGGGGCGGGGGCCGGCGCTGTCCGGTTTCGGCGCCCGTGTCGCCGCGAACGTGCTGGCCATGGTGGAGCGAGAACTGGCGCGCGGCGCGGCCGACCAGCGGGCGTACGCCGCCCTGCTCGCCCGGCTCGGGGCGGCCGACGAGGCGGCCCTGGCGGCGGAGATCAGGTCCGGCCACCGCGACCACCAGCTGGCCGAGATCGCCAGGGAGTTCCGTGGCATCGTCGCGGCCCGGCTGGCCGTCGCGCACCCCGGCTACGCCGTACCGCCCGACGAGTAGCCGGTCACAGGTCGCGGGCGGCCTCCTGCAGGGCGCGGACCAGCCAGCGGACCGCGGGGTCGTCGGAGCGGCTCGGGTGCCAGTAGGCGGCCTCCACCAGCTCCACCAGGCCGAACGGCGGCTCGAGTATCGCGAGGCGGGTGCTGCGGATGGCGAGCCTGGCCATGCGTTCCGGCATGATCGCGACCATGCCGGTGCCGGGCAGCACGAACGGCACGGACAGCCAGCCGAAGACGGTCACCGCGGTCCTGGGCACGATGCCGAGCTCGTCGAGCACCCGGTCCACCGGGGTGTGCGCGCCCGGCGCGAAGGTGGGCGCGGCGTGCGGCATCCGGGCGAGGTCGTCCAGCGTGAGCACGGCCTCGTCACCGAGGCCGCTCGCGACCGGGTCGACCACGCAGACGAACCGGTCGCGGAACAGCTCGACGCGCCGCCCGGGGAAGTCGTAGCCGACCGGCCCGATCAGCAGGTCATCGGTGGACAGGACGTGCGGGGCGTGCGGCAGCGCGGGAGGCAGCGGGTGCAAGTTCAGCGAGATCCGCGGAGCGGTCCCCTTGACCAGGCGCAGCAGCGGGTCGGCGAGGATGGAGACCGTGTAGTCGGATGCGGCGATGGAGAACTCGCGGTCGGACTCGGCCGGGTCGAAGCGCGGCGAGCGCTGCATGGTCGTCTCGAGCTGCCGCAGCGCCTCGCGGACCGCGGGCAGCAACTGCTCGCCGAATACCGTTCGCTGGTACCCGCGCCCCTCCCGCTCGAGCAGGTCATCGCCGAAGTGCCTGCGCAGCCGCGACAGGGCGGCCGACATGGCGGGCTGGCTCATCCCGATCCGCTCGCCCGCCCGCGTGAGGTTCCTGTCCTCGAGCAGCGCGCCGAGCGCGAGCAGCAGGTTGAGGTCGATGTCCAGGTCTTCGGCCACCGGCCCGCCCCCCTTCCGGCCCCGCTACGTCATGCGCCGCCGTAGAATTCGTACTTCTTGCGCCAAAAGGTAACAATGATCCGGCAAGACGATGACTGCCTGAGTTTCGTCTGTGACGATAGTTTCGGTACACCTAGGTTAACGGCGGCCAAAGGAGGACGCGCCAGCATGTCACTGGGGGGAACCGACCTCAACCTCATGGTCGCGCTGCGCGCGCTGCTGGAGGAGGGCAACGTCACCAAGGCCGGCGCGAAGATCGGCAAGAGCCAGCCCGCCATGTCGACCGCCCTCGCGCGGCTACGCCGGCACTACCAAGACGAGCTGCTCGTCCGGGTCGGGCGGGACTACGAGCTCACCCCGTTCGCCAAGGCCCTCGTTCCCTCGGTGCAGCAGACCATGCAGAGCGTGGAGCTCGCGCTGGACACGGGCCAGCGGTTCGACCCGCTGACCAGCCGCCACGCCTTCCGCATCGACGCGACCGACTACGCGATCACTGTGCTCGCCGAGCCGCTGCTCCGCCGCATGGCCGAAGTCGCACCCGGCATCAGGCTCGACTTCGACGCGATACCCGACGACATGCACGAGTCGGAGCACGGGCTGCGCAACTGCGACGCGCTCATCGGGCCGCTCGGCTTCGGATTCCCTGGCTCGCAGGCACCGCTGTTCCGCGACCGGTTCGTGTGCGTGGTCGACCCGTCCAACTCGCGGCTCGCCGACGGGCGGCTCACCCTCGACGACCTGTCCGCGCTGCCGCACGCGGTGCGCAGCTGCGGGCGCACCCACGTCACCCCCGCGGACCGGGTCATGGACGAGCTTTCCGTGCGGCGGCAGATCCAGGTGACGACCGTCGGGTTCCTGCCGCTGCCGTTCCTCGTCGCGGGCACCGACCTGGTCGCGGTCATCCCGGAGCGGCTGGCGCTCGGGGTGGCGGTGCCGCTCGGGCTGACCGTCGTCGAGCCGCCGTTCGGCCGGGTGGAGCTGATCGAGACGCTGTGGTGGCACCCGGACCGCGCTTCCGCACCGGAGCACGCCTGGCTGCGCCGGATCCTGACCGAGGCCGCGGCGTCGCTGCCGCCGGTGGCGGACGGCTTCGGCGCCGCCCGCGCGCTGCTGGCTCCGGTGACGCTGCCGCCGCCGCTGGCTCCGCCGCTCGCGGTGGGTGCGACCGCCTGACTTGCGACTGGTCGCCCGGGGCCGCGCCTGCGGCCTCGACGGCCCGGACGGCCCGGGTTGTGCGCTTCTTGCTGTCATCTAGCGAGGCTTGGCTGCGCCCGGCATCATCCTCGCCCCGCGACCCACCCCCGAGCGCGCGACCGCGGTCCGCGCCGTGCTGGAAGCCCTCGGCAAGAAGGCCGGACCCGGAGGGACGACCGGGCCGGACGGCCGCGGTTCCACGACGCGCTGCGGCTGGCCTGTGTGCTGCAGCCCCGCGTCTGCGTGCTTGAACCGGGCGGTGTGAGCGCCCCGCTGATCATCTCGGACTGGCCGGAGACGCGGATTCGGGGGATCAAGCGCGAGTCAGGTCACGGGCGATTCAGGGAAGCCCCACCGAGTCTGGCTGTACGGGGTGCCCTTACCAAACCCGAAAGCCGTCAAGGGCGCGACCCTGAAGACGAGGGCTTCGTTCCGCCGTATGGCGTCACCGAGACCAAACCAGGTACCCTCAGGCGCCGTGAAATGTGCACCGTACTTGGACTCGAATGTGTCGGCGACGCTTCGGAGTTCCGCGGGCCCGCTCACCTCAGCCGCCTGACCTTCGACAACGAGGTCCAGCCCATCGAGCCTGTTGCACCCGGTCGTCAAGATGCAGCGCGGGTTGAGCGCGAGGTTCTTGGCTTTGCGCTCGTCCGGGCCGGTGCAGAAGTACAGCGCGCCGTCTAGCCAGATTCCCAGCAGCGGAGTGACATGCGGACGGCCGTCCGGACGCACCGTTGACAACCAGTACACTTCCGCCTCCCGCAGTTCCCTGCGCCCTTTCCCCCACTCGGTCGGGATCGCGTCGTCGCTGCTGAAGGCGCCAAGCTCGGTTACTGGCTCGGGCTCAGTCATTCGTGCCTCCAGACCCGTGCGGGTTCACGTGCGGTGGTTGCCGCGCTCACCAGCTCCCACATAGACACGCTATCCTCTGCCCCGCGCTGGCCTGTGATTCTGCTCACGATGCAAAAGTGGAATTACCTCTGCGCGCTGCGACCCCGCGCCGGCTCGGCCATTCGACTTGCTCGCATCTGTCCTGGAGCCCGTCTTAGGTACTGCTGGCGTCAGGGCTGGTGTGACGGGCTGGTGCCGGTGCGCTGGGCGGGGCGGGTAGAAGTGCCACTCGCGCCCTGGCGGGCGCGGTCCCCCGTGGTAGCGGACAATGACCCGGGGGAACCCCGGAAAAGGGCGGCTGAGGCAGGCGGCTGGTGCCGGCGCGGGACCGGGTCGCCGTGCGGGCGCGGGCTTGCGGTGGCCGGCCGGCGGTGGTGCCGGCCGGACCGGGAGCCAGACGGGCAGAGTGACCGCTTGCATGCCTGAGAGGGCGGGATGCGAGCCGAGGGAGTGTCAGCTGCGGCCGGGACCGCGGCGGGGCAGCGCCGGCCGCCCGCAGCTGCGCGCCCGGGCCGGCCGCCCCGCCCGCCGTCGGCCAGCGGCACCACCCTTCCCGGGGTTTCCCTAATCATGTCCGCTACCACGGGGGCCCGCGCCCGCCAGGGCGCGAGTGGCACGTCTACCCGCCCCTACTATGAGGCGATCTCATCCCGGCGCGCGCCGGCACTGGCGGCGCGCGACCGGACGGCCGGGCGGCCGCGAAGATCGTCATGGACGGTTTGGCCGGCACTGGCCGGCCTTGCGGGACATGACGATCTTGCCGGCCCGCCATCCGCCGCAGGCCCCGGCCTCACCCGCCCCGCGAGCGTTCCGCGAATCACGATGCAAAAGTGGAGCCCCCCTGCTCGCTGCAACTGCTCGCCTGCCGACTCGCGAGCACCAGCACAATGAGCACGTACCCTGTGAAGAGGGGCAAGATAGCGCTGGAGGCATCGATGACGGCTGGGTCCGGCAATCAAGTAGCCGACGGCGGACAGGGAAAGACACGAGCCGCTGACATTGACCGTGACCGCGTGGCGGGAATCCTCGGCACGGCCTACAGCGAGGGTCGGCTGTCCAAAGACGAGTACGACGCCCGCCTGGAGGTCGCCCTGTCCGCGCGCACCTACGCGGACCTAGACCAGCTCATGACCGATCTGCCGGTGCCGGGTGCCACGGCGAGCCTGGCCACCGAGTCGGCCATCGTGACCCCAGCAGACAGGACTAACGGGCTCGCGGTGGCAAGCCTCGCCCTTGGGCTCGCGCAGTTCGCGGTCGGACCGCTGGCGACCATCCCGGCGATCGTGCTCGGTCACATGGCCAGGAACCAGATCAGGCGCACCGGCGAGCGGGGAGCCGGCCTGGCACTCGCGGGACTGGCACTCGGCTGGGGTGCGGTGGTTCTGGGTATCATCGGCGTCTTTCTCATCCTGACTGTAGCCACTAGGACCTCCACGCCCATGCCAACGCCCTAAAGTGAAACACGCTGCCGCCGCGTGCCACGGGCGCAGAGCATGGCGTGGCAGGATGCCCGTTCGGCAGTCCCCTGATCGAAGCCCACGTT
>CAZORE010000227.1:0-7431 GCA_964581815.1 uncultured Streptosporangiaceae bacterium
CGGCGAAGCGGCTGATCCGCAGGGTCAGCTCCCGCTGGCCGGGCTCGATCCGCACGGTCTGCCGCAGCGGCTCGTACTCGAACCCGCGCGCGACGTCGACCACCACGTCGCCGCGCGGCAGCCATCCCTGGCAGGTCCCGTCGATATAGGCGTAGCTGCGCTGGCCGAGGCGGGTGTCGCCGCCGACGTCGTAATGCCAGCTGTCGAGGTTCTGCGTGACGTGGTTGTGGTAGCCGTGCGGCTGGTATGGGACCCCCGCAGCCGAGCGGAAGTGGACCCGGCACGGCACCGGCCGCCCGGTCGCGTCGTCAACGACGCTGACGTGCACCCAGTTGCGGCCGCTTTCGGTCAGCTCAAAGGTGACCTGGCCGGCGTCGGCCCGTCCGTCGCGTTCCACGTCGCCCCAGGTCACCCGGCCGAGTTCGTCACTGCCCCGTCGAACCGCAATGGTGGCCGACGGCAGCGCGGCGATCGTCGTGTACGCCGACGTGCCCTCCTTCGCGCCCCAGCCGGGCCGG
The DNA here is from genome assembly GCA_964581815.1 of uncultured Streptosporangiaceae bacterium. GTDB lineage: Bacteria > Actinomycetota > Actinomycetes > Streptosporangiales > Streptosporangiaceae > Trebonia. The sequence goes on from CAZORE010000227.1 coordinate 519, forward strand.
TCGTCACCGCCGGGCAGCGGCTGCGGGTACGTCGCGACCCCTCGGTCCACGTCGATGTCGAGGACCCCGCCCTGCCCGTCCTTGGGCACCAGCACCACCGGCTGCGCGGGGACGCGGACGAACGGGTACTCGTCGAGGTCGCTGGTCGTAATCCCGGCGACGATGAACCGCGGGCCGTGCGGTATGAACTCGATCCGTTCGACCGCCCGCTCCGGATCGGGGTTCTCCCAGCACCACAGCACGTAGGCGGCGGGCCAGCCCAGGCCGTGCTCCGCCAGGCGCACCCCGGCCTCGCCCCACTTGCCCTCGAACCGCGGCAGCTTGAAGTCCGCCTGGTCGGCGACGGCGAGGAACGGCAGGCGGCCCCACTCCGGCGGCACCACCTGGATCTCGAACCGCTCCCTGACCGGCGCGATGACCGCCTCGCCGCCGGCCAGGTGGAACACGTAGTCCGCGACCGCCTGCCCGGCGGCGAAGTCGACCCGCGCGCCCGGTTCGAGCAGCCGGTGCGCGATGATCACCCGCCGCGCCAGCCGGCCGACCGGGACCGACACCGGGGCCTCGGGCAGCAGGAAGCACCGCTGCGCGGACGGCTGCTCGGGCCCGATCAGGAACGGCAGGCCGCGCAGGCTCGCCCGGCCGAGCGGAACATCGCCCGGCTCCTTGCCGAGAACTTCCACGCCCGCGTTGCACGCGCCGGACAGGTCAACGGGCTCATAGCTCGGCATGCGTCCGATCCTAGGCCGGACGGCCGGGACCGCCCAGCGAATTTCCCGCGCCCGGCGGCGGCCAGGCCGTGGCCGCCCTTCCCGGCCTGGCGCGCGTCCCGCCGATGCCCGCGCCGAAAGAAACCGCCCCCTTCCGTTCGGTAGCGAACGATCTTCTTCCGAACGGAAGGGGCGGCTCTGCTGCCCGCGCCGATCTCCGGTTAGCTGCAGCTGACCGACGGCGCGGTGGTCGGGCCGTTGGCGACGAAGCCGACGGTCACGGTGCCGCCTGGCGCGACCGAGCCGTTGTACGGCTCATTGGCGACGGTGACGGTGCCGGTCGTGCCGGTGTTGATGCCGTTCCACATGTTGGTGACCGTCACGCCGCCGGGGAACACGACGGACAGCTTCCAGGAAGTCAGCGCGGTTGTCCCGGTGTTGGTCACCGTGAGCGCGCCCTGGTAGCCGCCGGACCACGAGCTGGTCACCGCGAAGGTCCCCGAGCAGGTGGCAGGCGGCGGTGGCGAGCTCGAGCCGCCGCCGCCGTTGCCCGCCCCCGGCAGCGGGAATTCCATAGCGGCCAGCATCGACTGCTTGGCCGCGCTGACCGGCGCGGGGTCGTAGTTGTTGTCGAGCAGGTCGTAGGAGTCCTCGCCGTTGAGCGCCCAGTACGTCCAGCCCATCCACTTGTTGCCCGCGATGTAGGACACCAGGCTGGAGAACCACTGGCCCTGCGAGCCCGGGGTGCTCGACGACACGTCGGCCGCGTCGTTAAGGGTGCCGAACTCGCCCACCCACAGCGGGGCGATGCTCTGAGCGTAGATGTATCCCCAGAACTTGTTCCACACGGCGTCCAGGCTGGCCGAGGTCGTGGCGGAGTTGAACCAGGTCTGCTGGAACAGGTTCGGCCCGTAGTCGTGCGCGGAGTACACGACGTGGCCGGCTGAGCTGAGCGTGACCGGGAACTGCGCGACGCCTTGCAGGTCGCCGCCCCACCAGGTGGAGTCGAATCCGCCGGAGGCCGCGGAGTCGGGGAACTCGCCGATGCCCTCGCAGAAGATCAGCGCGCCGGGGTCCACCCCGAGGATGGCGTTCCCGGCCTGCTGGTAGGCGAGCCTGACATCGGTGTTCTGGTCACCGGTGCCCCAGGTGGCGCCCTGCGCGTAGGTGTCACCGGCCGGCGTGTGCGGTTCGTTGCGCAGGTCGAACCCGATGACCGTCGGGTTGCCTGCGAACAGCTTGGCGATCGTCACCCAGTCGTTCACCCAGTTCTGGCTGGGGTAGGCGCTGGTGTACCAGAGACCGTCCTGCTCCGCGGAGTTGCCCGCCTCGGAGCGGTGGTCGTCCAGGATGACCTTCAGCCCGGCCGCCCCGGCCGCCGTGACGATCTTCTGCAGGTCCTGCAGCGCGTTCTGGCCCACCAGGTCGGTGTTGATGTTGCCGCCGGTGCTGTTATGGACCGAGAAGTTCTGCGGAACGGCTGGGGTCTCGACCATCTGGTTGGAGAACGGGATCCTGATCGTGTTGTAGCCGAGGGCCGCGATGTCGTTGATGACCGTGTGGTAGTCCTGCACCCAGAGGCCGTGCGCGATCTCGTCGGCCGTCTCGAACCCGTACCAGTTGATGCCCGCGATCCGCACGGGGTTGCCGCCCGAATCGAGGATCTGGTTGCCGCTGGTGTGCCAGTAGCCCGCGCCCACGCCTGAGGCCGCGGGTACGACTACCGCCGCGGCCGCGGCGGCGTGCAGCGCCGGCGCGTTGGCCACCGCCTGCGGGCCGAGCGCCGCGGTGGCCCCCTGCAGCTGCGACGCAGTCAGCGCCTGGCGGTCAGCGCCCCCGGCCGCGGCGGCCGCGTGCGCGGCGGCCGCCGCCGGTACCATCATGCCGGTGAGAAGGACGCCCCCGGCGATGGCCATGACCCGTTTAGTCATCCGTTTCTCCTTGCCGCGATCGAAGCGGCGGACGTAGCGGCCGAGCCGGCCGGGAGGGCCTGCAGTACCGCCTTGTACGCGGCGCCGTACGCGGTCGGCGTGCCGGTGTAGTCGGTGATCAGGCCGGGCCCGCTCGAGCAGGCGAAGTCGGCGTTCCAGGCCCAGGCCAGGAAGCTGATGCCCTGACCCTCCAGCCATGTGGTCAGCGGGTTGATGTAGCTTCCGGCGCAGTCGTTCTCGCCGATCTCGCCGGCGATGACCGGAACCGACGCGGCGACCGGAGCCACCTGTGAGGTCCAGCAGGACTGGTTGCTGCACGCGTTGAAGTTGTAGGAGTGCCACGACGCGGCCAGGTCGTGGTCCGGGTCGGTCGGCTCATGCTGCAGCCACTGCGTCAGGTCGTTGGACCATTCCAGCCCGCCGAGCATGATCACGTTGTTCGCTCCGGTGGAGCGGACCGCGTTGACCAGCGTCTGCATGCCGGCCGCGGTGTAGCTGAGGCCGACGCAGGAACTTCCGCCGTTCAGCAGGCACTGCCAGCCCTCGGTCTCGTTGGTGTTGTCGGCCTGCTCCGGGAACGGCTCGTTGAACAGGTCGAAGATGACCGCGTCGTTGCCTTTGAAGGTGTTCGCGACCGACGTCCAGAACGGGACTGACTGCGCCGCGTCAGGCATCGGCTTCTGGCAGAACGCCTCGGCCTGGTTGGCCGTGGTGCAGGCACCCTTGCCCGGGCCGGTGTAGGTCCCGTCGGTCCAGTGCAGGTCGAGGATCGCCACGATCCCGTTGGAGTTGAGCAGGCTGACGTAGGACTTGACCGCGTTGATGTAGTTAGTCCCGGCGAACGAGGAGTTCACGTAGGACTCGGCGTTCCAGCAGGCCTCGTTCAGCGGCACACGGACGGCGTTGACCGGGCCCCAGCTCTTGATCGCGGTGATGGAAGCCTGGTCGCTCGGGCCGTCGAAGAAGCCGGTGCCCTGCACGCACGAGTACTCGGCGCCCGAGCGGTCCACGCCGTGCAGCACTACCGTCTGGCCGGAGGCGTTGACGAGCTTGTTGCCCGACACCTGCAGCTGCGGCGCGGTGCCTGAGGTCACGGGGCTTTCCGTGGCGGTCACGGTCGCCGACGTGTAGCCGGTGCCGGCGGCGGTGAACGTGGTGTTTCCCGTGCCGCTGGAGTTGGCGGTCACCTTCACCGTCTGCGCCGTCGCGAAGTTCGACGGGGTGAAGGTGAGCGTCGTCGGAGAGGCCGTCAGGCCGGCGTTACCTGACGCCGCCACCGTCACCGTCTCGTTCGAGGCCGGCGCCTGCGACAGCGCCAGCGTGAACATGCCGGTGCCGCCCTGGGTGACCGTCAGGCTCGTCGGGCTGGCGGTGATCGCGGCCGTAGGCACCGGGACTTCTGTGGCGCTGACGGTGGCCGGGTTGTAGCCGGAGCCGCTGGCGGTGAACGTGGTCGTCCCGGTTCCTGTCGTGTTGGCGGTCACGGTCACCGTCTGCGCCGTCGCGAAATTCGACGGGGTAAACGTCAGCGTGGCCGGCGACGCGGTCAGCCCGGTGTTGCCTGATGAGGCGATCGTCACCGTCTCATTCGAAGACGGTGCCTGGGACAGGGCCAGCGTGAACGTCGCGGTGTGCGCCTGGGCCACCGACAAGGTGGTCGGGCTCGCCGTGATCGATCCCGGCGGCGGGGTGGTGCTCCCGGCCGGGGTGCAGGTGGCGGTGATGCTGTGGTTGTTGCCCTGGCTGGTCTCGCTGAAGTTGGCGCTGATGCCCGTGGCGCTGGCCCCTGGGGCCAGGTTCCCGTTGTAGGACGCGTTGGCCACGGTGACATTGCCGCCAGACTGGCTCCAGGTGCCGTTCCACCCGTTCTGCAACGTCTGTCCCTGGGTGTAGGAGTAGGTGACCGTCCACCCGGTGAGCGCGGTGGTGCCGGTGTTCGTGACCGTGAGCTGCGCGGTGAACCCGGCGCCCCAGTCGGTCGGCACCGAGTAGGTCGCGCTGCACGACGTGGCCGCGGACGCGGGAACCGCCCCCACGGTGGCCAGGCCGAGGGCCGCGGCACCCGCCGCGGCGGCCACGGCGAGCGGTTTACGCAATTTCCTGTACAAGAACCTCATCGAGGTGCGCCTCCCGAGGGATTCGAAAAGTGACCTCAAAATATGACTGGCAGATAAACCGGTCAATCAAGAGGATGCTAGCGTGGATAAAAACGAACCTCGCGGGCCGGTGCGGAAATGAAAGTTTCACGACTCGGATCCGCGGCCCCGCCCCGCCCGGCGGAGCCGGGGCCCGTGCGGATCGCCGACGCGTCCGCTCTTGCCCAGGTAACAGGCATCGTGAGAGCAGGTGCCCGGCGATATGGGTGGGGTCTAGGCGTCCCCCGGACCGCGACCGAAGTCGCAGGCATTCACGGCGGTTTCCGCGCGAGCTTATGCTCCCGCCAGCCGGAATGCACTTACCAGACAAGCCGGCGGCCGCCGCCGGATTAGCCCGGTCACCGCTCACCTCGGTGAGGAGGAATGCAGACGGCCAAAACGCAGCTCGACATCTCGGGCGGTTTTGCCGGGTAGCGCGGCCTGCCTGGAGGTGGCGGCGGGCGCTTAGTTAACCCAGCGTCACCCGTCCCGCCGAGTTCTGGTCCCCGGCCGTTCACGGCCTGCTCCGCCACCTGGAATCGGCGGGCTTCCCTGCGCCGCGCCCGCTTGGCACCCAAGCTGGACGGGAGCAGCTCACCTGGATCGACGGCGAGTCTGGCCCGGCCGGGTGGGCGAAGATCGTCCCGGAGAGCGGGCTGCGCCGCTGGGCGGCGTTCCTGCGCCGCTATCACGACGCCGTCGCCGGCTACCGTCCGCCGCCCGGCACCCGCTGGTCCAGCGGGCCGGGCACGTGCGGGCCTGGCGAGATCATCTGCCACGGTGACTTCGGACCCTGGAACGGCGTCTGGCAGGGAGATCGGCCGGCGGGCTTGATCGACTTCGACCACGCGCGGCCCGCGCCGCCGATCTTCGACATCGCCTACGCGCTGGAGTACGCGGCGCCGTTCCGTGACGACGCCGAGTGCCTGCGCTGGCTGCGCTACCCGCAGCCACCCGACCGGCACCGCCGCATCGAGGTCTTCTGCGCCGCCTACGGCATCGCGGTCCCCGACGACATCACCGCCTGGGTCGCCTGGCAGAAGCGCCTTGTCATGCGAAACTGCGAGGCACTGGCCCGTCAGGGCATCGAACCCCCAGGCCACCTGGATCCGCGAAGGCTACCTGACGATCGTCAGGGCCAGGATCACCTGGACGGAGTCGTTGGTCCTGCGATAGCGCTGCATGGTCCGGATGGTGGGAGGGGGTGATAGGTCAGCGGCTGGTCCAGCCGCCGTCCACGGGAAGCACGGCGCCGGCCAGCGCGAGCAGCCGCGTGATGCCGTCGCGGAGGCAGGTCCTGGCCTGCTCTCCCCGTTCGGCGCGCCAGCTTTCCGTGATCGGCGGCGGGTTCTCGTAGCGCCGCTGGTAGATGTCCCTGACCAGCCCGTCGGGCGCGCCGAGGCCGGGCAGGACGCCGAGCGCTTCCCGCTTGGTGATGAGTCGGCCGTCCCGCAGCGTCACCGTGGCGCGGGCGAAGGTCAGCAGGCCCACGTCCACCCAGACGTCGCGCAGCCACAAGTCGGCTTGCTCGGTGTGCGGGTACCAGAAGTCGCGCAGGTCCGCGCGGATGAAGTCGGCGAGCTCCTCGTCGGTGACCGGGGGAACCACGGTGGCCGGCGCGGGGCCGAGCAGCACCAGGCCGCCCAGGTGCAGTTCACGGCGACTGACCGGCGTCACCGGCCGGGCGAACATCTCACCGTGCGCCCAGGTCAGGTGATCCCGGCCCGGGCCGGCCCACTCGGCGCGGGCGACGTACGTGCAGTGCAGCAGCGGCGCCAGCGGCACCTGGTCGTGCAGCGCCTGGTGGACCCGCTGCAGGTCGTCCTGTTGCGCCGGGGCCGGCGTCGTCTCGATTAGCGCGATCAGGTCCAAATCGCTGCGGCCGGGCTGATAGTCCCCGAGCGCCAGGGAACCGTGCGCCCACAGCGCCGTCAGCGGCACCGCACGGCCGGCCTCGGCCGCGAAGCGGTCAAGCAGTCGCCCGGTCTCGTCCGGTTGGCTCACGGGCCGACGATACCTGCGCGCGGCCCGTGTCATCGCGGCAGCGGCGCGTCGCCTACAGCGCGGCGGGATGGGCGGTGATCAGCAGGAGCGCGTCGAGCAGGCGCCACCAGTCCGGTCCGGCGAGGTCCCGGCCCGT
>CAZORE010000228.1:0-7272 GCA_964581815.1 uncultured Streptosporangiaceae bacterium
CCGCGCTGGTCACCCCACTGGTCGCCGCCGCGCAGGTCACCCCGCTGGTCGCCGGGCCGGGAGGGCGCCGTACGCCGAGGGGTGCCGCCGGCCGGGCCGCGCTCGTCGTCGAGGGGCCGGTCGGCTCCGTTGAGCGGCCGGTCGGCCCCGTTGAGCGGCCGGTCGGAGGCGACCGATGCCCAGTAGTCCTCATCGGAGATGCCGTCGTCCGGCCAGATGTCCTCGCCGCGGTCCCGGCGCAGCCGAGGCAGGATACCGGTGCGCTCACCGCGGTCTTCCCGGTCCCGGCGCCGACGGCGGCCGCGTTCGGGGGAGTCAGTGCCTTCCGGCAGGTCGTAGGGACCGGACGCGTAATCGTCCGCTCCGTACCCGCCCCGAGGGTCGCTCCTGCCGCGACCGGGGCTTTCGAAGGCGGTATCGAAGGGATCGCGATCCGCCGCGGCATTCGAACCCGGCCGCCCCCGGCCGCCCGCGCGGCCATCAGGCTGCTCGCCCGCCCAGCGGCCCTTGATGCCCTCCGGGGAGAAGTACTCGCCCGGCGACCAGCCGTCCTCTTCGCTCTGGTAGCCGTCGGATGCGTAACTGTCGTAGTCGTCGTACACGTCGTCGCTTCCGCGACTGCCTGGACGCCCAGGCTTACGACTCAAGAACGACATGCAACACCACCCGGCACAACACGGCCTGGCGTTGGCGCTTGCGAGGCACGCGCGGCCATGTACGCGAGCCTCTCCCGTAGTCGCGAGCACCCGGAGAAACAGGTCACTTGTTCGTAAGATTGTTACCAACCGTATGCCAACCTGTCCGGCGAATCGTGAAAGTTCACCAGGGAAGCTCCCAAGTTGGGACACTTGGGGACGAAATCCCCCCGGATCCGCGGCGGCTTACGGTACCGCGTTCACCCGGATACCACCCCGGCCGATGGTCGCCGCGGCGATCGCCTGCCACGCCGACAGCAGGGACGTCCCGTCCGGCAGGTTCAGCGTGGTGTTGAGCGCGTACACGGTGAACCGGTAGGTGTGCCCGCCTGGCCCCGGGCAGGGCGAGTCGTAGCGGTCATAGCCGGCCGTGCCGCGCGCCTGGCGCGCGCCAGGCGGCAGCTGCCCCTCGAGCAGCGCGGAGGTCCCCGGCCCGATATCGAACGCGACCCAGTACACGTACGGCGTGATCGGCGCGTTGGCGTCGTCGAACACGATCGCGATCGACCGGGTACCCGTCGGCGCGCCGGTCCAGGTGAGCGGCGGCGACATCGTGTGCGTGCCGCCGCAGGTGAACCGGTCAGGCATCGTGTTGTGCGGGAACACCTCGCTGGTCACCGTCATGACGCTCGGCGCCGTCACGGTGACACCGGAAGAGAAGAGCCCGCAGCCGGCCAGCGGCACGGCGAAGCAGACCGCCGCGGCGGCCCGCGCCGCCCGCCTGCCACGCCCCCGGCGCCGGCCCGACCTGGAAACCCATCCCACGCGCCCGATCTTAGGGCCTGCCGCCGGTTGCGGCAGTCGCAATGCCGTGCCCGGTCAGCCGGCCCCGGGCCTAGCCGCGGAAGGCGCTATGGCCCGTGAGGGCCTGGCCGATGACCAGGGTGTGCATCTCCGGGGTGCCCTCGTAGGTAAGCACGGACTCCAGGTTGGCCATGTGCCGCATGACGGGGAACTCGTAGGAGATGCCGTTGCCGCCGAGGATGGTGCGGGCGGTGCGGCAGATCTCCAGCGCCTCCCTGGTGCTGTTCAGCTTGGCGATGGACACGTGCTCGGGAGCGAGCTTGCCCAGGTCCTTGAGCCGGCCGAAGTGCAGCGCGAGCAGCTGTCCCTTGGCGAGCTCGACCGCCATGTTGGCGAGCTTCTCCTGCGTCAGCTGGAAGCTGGCGATCGGCGCGCCGAACTGCTCGCGGGTCTTCGCGTACTCAAGGGCGGTCTCGTAACAGGTCCGCGCCGCCCCCAGCGCGCCCCAGAAGATGCCGAAGCGTGCCTCATTCAGGCAGGACAGCGGCCCGCGCAGCCCGGTGACCTCTGGGAACACCGCGTCGCCGGGCACCCGCACCGAGTCGAGCACCAGCTCCGAGGTGATGGAAGCGCGCAGCGACCCCTTGTGCTTGATCTCCGGCGCGGAGAACCCCGGGGCGCCGGCCGGCACGACGAACCCGCGGATGCCCGCGTCGGTCCTGGCCCACACGACGGCGACGTCGGCGACGGTGCCGTTGGTGATCCACATCTTGCGGCCGTTCAGTATCCAGTCGTCACCGGACCGGGTGGCGGAGGTCCGCATCGACGCCGGGTCGGAGCCGGCGTCCGGCTCGGTCAGGCCGAAGCAGCCGATGGCCTCGCCGGCCGCCATCCGCGGCAGCCACTCGCGCTTGTGCTCCTCACTGCCGAACCGCCAGATCGCGTACATGGCGAGAGAGCCCTGCACGGACACGAGGGACCGTAGTCCCGAGTCGGCCGCCTCGAGCTCCAGGCAGGCGAGGCCGTAGTCGACCGACGACATCCCCGCGCACCCGTACCCGGTCAGGTGCATGCCGAGCAGGCCGATCTTGCCGAGCTCGCGGGTCAGCTCGCGGATGCCGGGCAGCTCGCCGCGCTCGAACCAGTCGGCCACGTGCGGCAGGATCTTATCGGCGCAGAAGTCCCGCACGGTCTGCCGGACGGCCAGCTCCTCCTCGGAAAGCAGCGAGTCGATTCCCGCGGGGTCATGCGGGTCGAGACGCGGCCGCCCGGCGCCGGAATGGCCGGCGGGCGAAGAACCAGCGGGCGGGTCGGATGGGGCGGGCGGGTCGGGGGAAGACGGTGCAGCACTCATTACCCGAGCGTATCAGCGCCCTCGCCGGACGCCCCTGGCCAGGCAGCGCGCCCGGCAGGCCGTGGTCTGGCTAGCTCCCGGCCGGGCGGCGGACGATGGTCGTGATCCCCGCCGGGTCCGGCGCGTACTGCACCTCCTGCTGCGGGCTACTTGGCTGCTGCGGGTTGGTTGGCTCGGCGAGGTAGCGCTTGCCCGACAACCGCAGCAGCACGGTGTCGCCGAGGATCAGCCGGTCCCTGGTGCCCAGGTAGGTCTCGGCGCCTGCCGAGACTTCCCTGGCCGGCGCGAAGGCGCCGCCTGTCCACCGCTCTACCGTCGTCCCGTTGGTGGAGTTCAGGTCGAGCGCGGACAGCCGCCAGTTCGCCTGCCCGGCGTTCTCCAGCTGCATCATCAGGTGCTGCCTGCTCACGGTATGGATGGCGGTCGGCCGGCTGTCGGCGTACATCGCCAGGTCGATGCCCTTGACCGCCGCGCCGCGGCCGATGATCACCGGGCAGTCCACCTCGAGCGGGAACCGCAAGATCTCCGCTTCTGTCGCCAGTTCGGCGACGACGACCTCGTGCAGCGCGGCGCGCGGCCCGAGGTCGACGAGGTGGCGGCTGCACGACGGGCAGACCGCCACGCCCTCGGGCGACACGCGGGGCCAGGCGAGCAGCTGCCCCTGCCACTGCGCGGCCTGACGGCAGGAGGTGTTCGGGCACCGCCACCGGGTCTGCAGGATCTTGCGGTGCGCCTGGTTGTGCGCGTCGAGCTTGGCCGAGTGGCGCAGCACCTTGACCTCGCGTGCCTGCGAGACGTCCTGCGCGCTGCGCGTCCTGATGCCCAGCTGGGTCAGGTGGACGACCCCGTCGACCGTGTCCCAGGCGTGGAACCGGTCCGGTGCCCGCTCGATCCACCGGTGCGCCGCACGGTGATCGGTGTAGTGGTCGCGGGTGATGACGTGCAGGCCGCCCTCGTGGGCCAGCCGCAGGATCTCGTCGTCGGCGACGGAGGCGGTCCGGATCGCGCGGGCCCGCTTGAGCTCGAGGAACTTGGGCGCGTCGGCCCCGAGCACTCGCACCAGGGAGTCATCGGCGACAAGCTCGAACTGCACGTCGTCGCCGTGCAGCTCCCGCCACGCGGCCATGACAAGGCCGAGCCGCGCCCATACGGGGGCCTGCTGCCCGACCGGCGGCAGGTGGGGCGACCAGCAGACGTTCGAGACGTCGATAACCGCGTTCCATCGTGCCATGGCAGGGAAATCGTAATCCCGCGCCGGCCGCGGTGCCAAGGAATGCGAGGTATTCCCCACGGGTGCCCGGGTCAGACGGTAGCCAGCGTCTTGACCGCGGTGACCAGGTCATCGGGCGGCAAGGTGAACGCCAGCCTGACCCAGGGCGAGCGGTCGGCGGAGACGGAGAGCAGCCGACCGGGGACGACCGCGACGCCGCGGCGGAGCGCTGCCTGCGCGAACCCGCCGGAATCGGCGTCCCCCGGCCGTCGGGCCCAGATGGTCAGCCCGCCGGCCGGCGCCGTCCACGTCCAGCCGGGCAAGAACGTGGCCAGCGCCGCCGCCATGGCCGCGTACCGCTCCCGCGCCCAGCTGGCCCGGTACGCGATGACCGCCTCGTGCTGGTCGCGGACCAGCGCCGCGACCAGTCCCTGCTGTACGGGCGCGGTGCCCAGGTCGGCGGCCGACTTCGCCGCGGCGAGCCTGGAGATGATTCCCTCGGGTGCGCGCACCCAGCCGGTCCGCAGGCCGCCCCAGTATGTCTTGGATAGCGAGCCGACGGTCACCACGTTCGGCAGCCGCGGCGCGAGCGCGGCGAGCGGCGGGGGCGGCGGCCCCGCGTCCGCCCCCGGGGCGAGCGGGAGCTCGGCCACGGTCATGTCGTCGACGAACGTCACGTCGTGGTGCCGGGCGGCGAGCGCCACGATCTCGTGCCGCTCGGCGGCGGGCAGCACGAGCCCGGTGGGGTTCTGGTGGGTCGGCATCAGGTACGCGAGCGCTGGCCGGTGCACGGTGACCGCGTCGGCCAGCCGCGCCATGTCGCCCGGCGGCACCCCGACCGGCCGGGCGCCGCTGCGGTGCAGCGCGTCGATGAACCCCGGGTAGGTCGGGTTCTCCGTCACCACCGGGTGGCCGGGTGCGACCTCGCAGCGCAGCAGCAGGTCAAGCGCCTGCTGCGCGCCGGTGGTGATGAGGACCTGGGCCGGGTTGGTGGGCACGCCGTGGCCCGCGGTCAGCATGGCGGCGACCGCCGTGCGCAGTTCAGGCAGCCCGTAGGGGAGATAACCGGTGCCCAGGGTAAGCCGCGTACGTTCTGCCTCGTCAAGGACGGTAGCCGGGTCGACAAGCGCCGCCGCGACTGCGGGAGCGCAGTCGACGGCGGCGACGGACAGGTCGAAGGGAGGGGCGGCGGAAAGCAGGCCGGCGAAGAACCCGTTGGCCCGGTGCACGGCGGCGGGGGTGGTCCGGTGCGGCACCAGCCGGGTCCCGGACCCCTGACGGCTGGCGGCCATGCCCTCGTCGCGCAGCACCTGATAGGCCAGCGCGACCGTGTTGCGCGATACCGACAGGGCCGCGGCGAGGGTGCGCTCGGGCGGGAGCTGGACGCCGGCGGGCAGCTCCCCGGTGTCGGCCAGCCGGCCGATCCGCGCGGCGAGCAGCCGGTAGAGCGCCCCGTCCGACGTCGGCCAGCGGCCGAGCAGGTCGGCGAGAGCATGCGGCCCGATCGTGAGGGCCGGGCTCGCGTCGGCGTTAATTGGCATGGCCATAACAGTGCCAATGATGCCAGGTCGGAAGCGCGCTGGCATCTCTTTAGCGGATTTCCGCGGGGTCCGGCCACGCTGGCCGTCTTGTCCCGGGTGCCGCCGGGCGGCCTAGGTGAGTCGTCCGCGTGAAGATGCTGCGAGTTCACAGATAATGGTCGGGTGACCTCTACCACGGGAGCGCAGGGATCCGCCACCGAGCCGGACACGCACGTGTTCACCGCTCGCCTCACCGGGCGGCCGCTGCTCGACAGTGACGGCCGTGCCATCGGCCGCGTCCGTGACGTCGTCATCTGGCCGGTGGCGGGCGCCGAGCCGCCGCGTGCCCTCGGGCTCGTCGTGTCGCTGCGGCGGCGCACCATCTTCGTACCCTTCAGCCGGATCAGGGAGGTGTCCGCCGAGGGCGCGCAGCTGCTGGGCGGCAGCGTCGACCTCGACCCGTTCAGCCAGCGCACCGGCGAGATCCTGGCGGGCAGCCTGTACGGGCGCCGCACCGCCATCGGGACGGTCGCCGACGTGGCCATCGCGCACCGCGAGCTGGCGCGCAGCCGCTGGGAGGTGACCGCGCTCGCGATCAGCCGGGGGAGCAGGCTCATTGGCGGGCTGCGCGGCCACGGTCCGGAGATCGTGCCGTGGCAGGAGTGCCGTGAGCTGTTCGAGCCCGGCCCGCTCGCCGAGCAGCTCACCAGCCTGCGCGAGATGGCGCCGGCCGACCTGGCCACCGCGTTCGAGTCGTTGCCACAGGCCAGGCGCAGCCAGCTCGCCGCCGCCCTGGAAGACGAGGAACTGGCCGACCTGCTCGAGGAGATGCCGGAGCAGGACCAGATCCGGCTGCTCAACAGCCTGGGCGACATCGAGCGCAGCGCCGACGTCGTGGAGGAGATGCAGCCGGACGACGCCGCCGACCTGCTCGGCGAGATGCCGCCCGAGCAGCGGGAGCGGCTGCTCACCGCGATGCAGTCGGTGCAGGCGGAGGAACTGCGCCGCCTGCTCCGCTACGACAAGGCGACCGCCGGCGGCCTGATGACCTCACAGCCGCTCGTCTTCGCGCCGGACGCGCCGGTCGCCGAGGTCCTCGCCCGGGTCAGGGACCGCGACCTGCCCGCCACCACGGCCGCGCAGGTCTACGTGTGCGAGCCGCCGCTCCTCACGCCGACCGGCCGCTACCTCGGCAGCGTCGGCTTCCAGCGGCTGCTGCGCCGCGCGCCGTCCACGGCCATCGGCGAGTGCATCGAGGCGCGCATCTACGTCCGCGCCGACCTGCCGGAACGCGAGCTGGCCGCCCGGCTGGCCGCCTATAACTTCATCGGGGTCGCGGTATGCGACAGCGCGGGCCGCCTGGTGGGCGCGGTTACCGTCGACGACGTGCTTGACCACCTGCTGCCGGTCGGCTGGCGCCGGATCGGAGGAAACGGCTGATGGCCCGGTTCCCCTCCTCGCGCACTGTCGGCGACCGCAGCGACCTGTCCGTGCCGAAGGGCGCGCCGGTGCGCGGCTCGCTGTACGACGCCGACGCCTTCGGCCGGTTCTCCGAGGCCCTGGCCAGATTCCTCGGCACCGGCAAGTACCTGGTCGGCCAGACCGTGCTCGTGCTCCTGTGGATCGCGCTGAACAGCCTCGTCTTCATCAAGCACTGGGACCCCTACCCGTACATCCTGCTCAACCTGGCCTTCTCCACCCAGGCCGCGTACGCGGCCCCGCTGATCCTGCTCGCGCAGAACCGCCAGG
>CAZORE010000229.1:0-1416 GCA_964581815.1 uncultured Streptosporangiaceae bacterium
TGTCGGCTCCCAGGCGACGCGCGGCCTCCGGTTCTCATAGGCCTCACGCGCCAGGCGGATGAGGTCGGCTGCCTTCACCGAACCGCGGAAGCCGCCGGCGATGTCGGTGACCTGGACGCTCTCATCGGCGACCTCAGCGTCACCGACGACGGCGATGAGGTGGTCACGACGCTGGCGGCTCGCACGGACCCGGGCACCCACCGACCCGGCGGTTTCGAGCCGGGCCCGCAGCCCCGCGGCGATCAGGTCGTCCACCAGCCGGCGGGCGGCCTCATCGTGCTGAGCGCTGACGGGCAGCACGCGCACCTGGACGGGGGCGAGCCACAGCGGAAGCCGGCCCTGGTAACGCTCGAGCAGCGCCGCCGTCACCCGCTCCATGGAGCCGACGGTGCCGCGATGGATCATGACCACCCGCTGTCTGGTGCCATCGGCGGCGTCGTAGGTCAAGTCGAACCGCTCCGGCTGGACGAAGTCCAGCTGTACGGTCGCTATGGTCTCTTCGTGGCCGCGGCCGTCGCGCACCTGCAGGTCGAGCTTGGGCCCGTAGAACGCCGCCTCGCCGGGGGCATCGACCAGGCGCAGGCCGCGGCCGGCCAGCCCGGCATCCTCCGCCGCTGCCCGCAGCGCCGCCTCCGCCGCGTCCCACTGCTCGGGAGCACCAAGGAACACGGGGCTGTCGTCGCGCCGCGACAGCCGCACGTAATCCACGGGAAGCCCGAGGATCTCCTGGGCGAGCAGCGCCGACCGCAAGGCACGGGCCGCCTCATCGGCGACCTGGTCGGGACGGCAGAACACGTGGGTGTCGTCGAGGTTGATCTGCCTGACCCGGCTCAAGCCCGATAGCACGCCGGACCGCTCGGCCCGGAACATCGCGGCGAGCTCGTTGAACCGGACCGGCAGGTCCCGGTAGGACCGTTGCGCCGAGGAGTAGATCAGCGCGTGGTGCGGGCAGTTGGCCGGCCGCAGCACCAGCTCGTCGCCGCCCACCGGCATCGGCGGGAACATGTCATCGCCGAACTTCGCCCAGTGGCCGGAGCGCTCGAACAACGCCCGCTTCCCGAGCACCGGGGAGTAGACGCCCTGGCACCCGTCGGCGCGCGCGAGGTCCTTGGCGAGGCGCTGCAGCTCATCGCGGATCACCGCGCCGTCAGGCAGCCACAGCGGCAGGCCCGCGCCGGCGAGCGGGTCCGTCGCGAAGACCGGGAGGTCCTGGTTGATCTCACGGTGGTCACGGCCGGATTCATGATTCATGAGGTACTCCCTGGGAATCGGGTCCGGGGAGCCAGACAGCCGCGACACAGTCCCGGAGCCTGACTCCGGGAGGGCTGGGCGGTTATTACTGCAGCAGCCAGGCGCCGGAGACATCCGGCGTCGTCGTCTCAAGCTCACGGTAATGCTGCATACCGCGAAGATACC
>CAZORE010000229.1:1516-3076 GCA_964581815.1 uncultured Streptosporangiaceae bacterium
CGGCAGGACGCGGCGGCGCCAGCGCCGCGACACGCCTTGACTCTCCCGTGGCTGGAGCCCTGAGGGTGGTCCACGAGACACCCGCACCCAGCCTGAGAGGCCCCTCGTGAACGCTTCCGCACCACTTCTCACCCGCGCCGTGCCCCGTCCTTCCGCGCTGGGCGCGCCCGTGCGCGCGAACGTGCTGATCGCCGTGCTCGCGCTGGCCGGGACCGTCTTCGCGATGATGCAGTCGCTGGTCATCCCCGCCCTGCCGCGGATCCAGGCAAGCCTCGGGACCAGCGCGGACGGCGCGGCGTGGATCTCGACCGCGTACCTGCTGAGCGCCTGCGTCCTCACCCCGGTCATCGGCAGGCTCGGCGAGATCGCAGGCAAGCGGCGGATGATGCTGGTCAGCCTCACCGCGTTCGCGGCGGGCACGCTGGTCTGCGCGGTCGCTGGCAACCTGGGCGAACTGATCGCCGGGCGGGTGATCCAGGGCGCGGCGGGCGGCATCTACCCGCTGGCGTTCGCGATCATCAGGGACCGCCTGCCGCGCGAGCGGGTCCCCTCGGCCATCGGCCTGGTGTCCTCCCTGCTCGGCATCGGGGGCGGCCTTGGCCTCGTGCTGCCGGGGCCGGTCATGGCCAGGCTCTCCTACCAGTGGCTGTTCTGGCTGGCGCTCATCGTCATCGCCGCCGCGGTGGCGCTGGCCGCCCGCTACATACCGGCCGACGGGCCCGCCCACGTCAGCGCGCCGGTTCCGTGGCGCTCCTGCCTGCTGATGGCGGCCGGCCTGTCGGCGGTGCTGGTCGCGGTGAGCGAATCGGCGGCCTGGCACTGGGGGAGTATCAGGACACTTGGCCTGCTGGGGCTCGGCGCGGTGGTCCTCCTCGCCTGGGGCCGGTCCGAGGCCCGCAGCAGCGCCCCCCTGGTCGACATGAGCCTGATGCGGCTGCGCGGCGTGTGGCCGGCGAACGCGGCGGCGACGCTGACCGGCGTGGGCATGTACGCCTCGTTCCTCATCATCCCCGAATTCGTCCAGGCGCCCGCGCGCCTCGGGTACGGCTTCGGGGCGTCGGTGACCGGGGCTGGCCTGTTCATGTTCCCGACCGCCGCGGCGCAACTGCTGCTCGGCCCGGCGTCCGGGCTGCTTAACCGCAGGTTCAGCCCGCGGGCGCAGCTGATCGCGGGCCAGCTGAGCTGCGCCGCCGGCTTCGCGGGCCTGGCGATAGGCCACGCCGCCCCGTGGCAGGTCTACGTGGCCACCTCGGTGCTCGGCGTCGGGTTCTGGCTGTGCCTGGTCGCCCTGCCGAACCAGATTGTCTCCGCGGTGCCCGCGGCGAGCACCGGATCGGCGACGGCGGTCAACACCGTGGTCCGTAACGCCGGGGGCGCCTTCGGCGCCCAGCTGGCCGCGGCGATCATCGTGTCCTCCGCTCAGGCCGGCACCGGCGTCCCGGCCGCGTCGGGCTACGTCGGCGCCCTGATCCTGTGTGCCGCGGCCACCTGCGCCGGCGCCTTCGTGGCCTGCGCCGCACCGCGCGGAAAGCAGCGCTGAGCCGCGCCGGCCCCGGACCG
>CAZORE010000229.1:3176-7230 GCA_964581815.1 uncultured Streptosporangiaceae bacterium
GGTCACGCGCCGGGAAGATGGTCGGGACGGCGGACCTGCGCCGTCCGCAGCTGCTGCACCAGGGGCAGCACGCGGTAGCCGACGCGCTGGTTGAGGGAGATCTCGGTCCTGGTGCGGGTCACGCCGGGCAGCGCGAGCAGTGTCTGCACGATCTCCTCCAGGTGCAGGTTGCTGCGCGCCGCCACCCGGCAGAGCAGGTCACCCTCGCCGGTCATGGTGTGCGCCTCGAGCACCTCGGGGATCGCGCTGAGCCGGCCGACCACGGTGTCGAGCTGGCCCTGGGCGAGGTAGAGGTGGACGAAGGCGAGCACGGCGAAGCCCAGGCCAGCCGGGCTGATCGCCGGGGCGTGCCCGGAGATGACGCCCTCGCGCTCCAGCCGGGCGAGGCGCGCCTGCACGGTGCCGCGCGCGACGCCGAGCACGCGCGCGTACTCGCGCATGCCTGCCTGCGGCTCCTCGAGCAGCAGGTTCAGCAGGTCAAGGTCAAGTTGGTCCAGGTGCACAGTCCGACGGCTCCGTCTGGCGGGGGTTAACTCCCTGCAATGAGCCAATGGCTCAATGAGGACTCTTGATACTAGACCAATAGCCTAGTGCGAATCTAGAGTGGCAGGATGACGACGGCAGCTTTCCGCCCTCGCGTGGCCAGCCTCGACGAGCGCTATCAGCTCCAGGACGGCACCATCTACCTCACCGGGATCCAGGCGCTCGTCCGCATGCTGCTCGACCGCGCCCGCCACGACCGGGCCCGCGGCCTCACCACCGCCTGCTTCGTGTCCGGGTACGAGGGATCGCCGCTCGGCGGGTACGACCTTGAGCTGGCCAGGCACCGTGCCCTGCTCGACGAGCACGGCATCGTGTTCAAGCCGGGCCTTAACGAGGAGCTCGCGGCCACCTCGGTCTCCGGCTCCCAGCTCGCCGGGCAGGTCGGCGACGCGAAGCAGGACGGCGTCACCGGCGTCTGGTACGGCAAGGCCCCGGGCCTTGACCGGGCGACCGACGCGCTGCGGCACGCGAACATGATCGGCACCGCGCCGGCCGGGGGAGCGGTGGCGCTCGTCGGCGACGACCCGGCCGCTAAGTCCTCCACGCTGCCGTGCTCGTCGGAGATGGCCCTGGCCGGCCTGATGATGCCGACGTTCTACCCGGCCGACGCGGCCGAGGCCCTGGTGCACGGCCAGCACGCGATCGAGCTGTCCCGCGCCAGCGGCCTGTGGGCCGCCATGAAGGTGGTCACCGCGATGGCCGACGGCGCGTCCACCGCGCTGGTCACCCCCCACTGGCAGGCACCCGACCTGTCGGACCTGCCGGGCGGCCTGCGCGCCTACGGCCACCGGCCGCGCGCCCGGCTGCTCGGCGCGGAGCTCGCCGAGCTTGAGCGCAGCCAGCAGCTCACCCGGCTGCCCGTCGCCGCCGAGTACATCCGCCGCAGCGGCCTCAACGTGGTCAGCGGGCCGCGCCGCGCCCGGATCGGCCTGGTGGCCGCGGGCAAGACCTACCTGGACCTCCGGCAGGCGCTCCTCGCGCTCGGGCTCACCGAGGCGGACCTGGAGCGGCACGGCATCCGGCTACTCAAGCTCGGCGTGATCTACCCGGTCGAGCCGGCGATCGTGACCGAGTTCGCGGACGGACTTGACGAGATCCTGGTCATCGAGGACAAGCGGGCCTTCGTTGAGGACGCGGTCAAGTCCGTGCTGTACGGGCGGGCCAACGCCCCCGCGGTGTACGGCAAGCGGTCGCGGGATGGCTCGGCGCTGTTCGCGGCCGTGGGCGAGCTCGACTCCGACGCGGTCGCCGACTCCCTCGCCCGCCACTTCACGGCCGCCGGCATCCCGGTCACGCAGCGGCCGCCCCGTGAGCGGGTCATGCTGCCGCTGGCGCAGCGCATGCCGTACTTCTGCTCCGGCTGCCCGCACAACTCATCCACCAAGGTCGCCCCGGGCACCCTCGTCGGCGGCGGGATCGGCTGCCACGCCATGGTGGCGTTCATGGCGCCAGAGCAGGTCGGCGAGGTCATCGGGCTGTGCCAGATGGGCGGCGAGGGCGCGCAGTGGCTGGGCATCGCGCCGTTCGTCACGCAGCGGCACCTGGTGCAGAACCTCGGCGACGGCACGTTCGCGCACTCCGGCAGCCTCGCCATCCGCGCCGCCGTGGCCTCCGGCGCGAACATCACCTTCAAGCTGCTGCGCAACTCCGCCGTCGCGATGACCGGCGGACAGCAGGCGGTCGGCGAGCTGCCACTTGACCGGCTCCTCAAGTGGCTCACCGCCGAGGGCGTCCGCAAGGTCGTCGTCACCACCGACGACCCGGCCCGCGTCCGTCGCCAGCTTGGCCGGCGCGCCGACATCCGGCACCGCGACGACCTGATCGACGTCCAGCGGGAACTCGCCGCGGTCGACGGCGTCACCGTGCTTGTCCACGACCAGGAGTGCGCGGCGGAGAAGCGGCGCAAGCGCCGGCGCGGCAAGGTCGCCGCCCCGGCCCAGCGCGCGTTCATCAACGAGCGGGTGTGCGAGGGCTGCGGCGACTGCGGCCGGGTGTCCAACTGCCTGTCCGTCCAGCCGGTGGCCACCGAGTTCGGCCGCAAGACCCGGATCCACCAGTCGTCGTGCAACCTGGACTTCTCCTGCCTCAACGGGGACTGCCCGTCGTTCCTGAGCGTGACCCCGGCCGCTTCGACGGCCCGCCGCCCGGCCGCCCCGGCTCATGTTGACTCGCCGGAGCTGGCCGAGCCCGCGATGCTGTTCAGCCCGGACGGGTTCACGATGCGCATCACCGGCGTTGGCGGCACCGGCGTGGTGACCATCGCGCAGATCCTCGGCACCGCGTTCGCCGCCGACGGGCGCCAGGTGCGCTCACTCGACCAGACCGGCCTGGCGCAGAAGGGCGGCGCGGTCGTGTCCGACCTGTCCGTCAGCGCCGGCCCGGTCGAGCGCTCCGCCAAGCTCGGCTACGGCGAGTGCGACCTGTACCTCGGCTGCGACTCCCTGGTCGCCACCGACGCGGCCCAGCTGCGCACCGCGAGCAAGGACCGGACCGTGGCCGTGGTGTCCACCACCGAGGTGCCGACCGGGTCGATGGTAACCGACGTCAGCCAGCACTTCCCCGCACCCGGCCGGGTCACCGCCGCGATCGAGGAACGGGTGCTTGTCGCCCATTTCCTCGACGCGTCCGCGCTCGCCAAGCAACTGTTCGGCGACGAGCAGTACGCCAATATGATCCTGGTCGGCGCCGCCTACCAGGCGGGCGCGCTGCCGGTGAGCGCCGAGGCGCTCGAGCACGCCATCCGGCTCAACGGCGTGGCCGCCGACGCCAACATCCGGGCGTTCCGCGCCGGCCGGACCGTGCACGACGCGCCAGCGTCCGTTGCCGATGTCACGACGGCCACCGCCGGCGAGACCGACGCTGCCCCCGCCGCGCGAAGCCTCGCGGACCTCGTCAACCTGCGGGCCAGTGAGCTCGCCGCGTTCCAGGACCAGGCCTGCGCGGACGACTACGCCGCCTTCGTGGCGCACGTCCGGACCCGCGAGGCGGCCGTCACCAGCGGCGAGGAGCTGACCAGGGCGGTGGCGGAGTACCTGTACAAGCTCACCGCCTACAAGGACGAGTACGAGGTCGCCCGCCTCAGCCTTGACCCGGCGCTGAACGAGGCGGTGCGCGCCCAGTTCGGCGACGGTGCCCGTTACCAGTACCGGCTGCACCCGCCGGTGCTCCGCGCGCTCGGCCTCAAGCACAAGGTCAGCCTCGGCCCGTGGTTCCGCCCGGCCTTCGCCACCCTGGTCGCCCTGCGCCGCCTGCGCGGCACCCCGCTTGACCCGTTCGGCTACACCGAGGTCCGCCGCGCCGAGCGCGCCCTGATCACCGAGTACCGTGAGGTCATCGACCAGCTGCTGGCCGGCCTGACCGAAGGCAACCACGCCCTGGCGGTGGAGATCGCCGCCCTGCCCGACATGATCCGCGGCTACGAGCACATCAAGCTGGCTACCGTCCGCGCCTACCACGAGAAGCTGGCCGAGCTCCGCGCCGAGTTCGCCGCCTCCGGCGCCGCGACCCTGGT
>CAZORE010000230.1:0-7209 GCA_964581815.1 uncultured Streptosporangiaceae bacterium
GGCCTGTACTTCTACACTCTGCTGCCCGGCTAAGCGACCCGCTCGCCGCCTGGAGAGCACGATAACAGCGAAATATCGCTCCGACCTGCAGGAACTAGTTAGCCTCCTAGCGAGGACAGGCCGGCGGAAGACGCGACGACGTGACCGATTTGGGCGCCGTCACTGTGACTGTTGGCTCCCTGTTTGGCTCCCTGGTCTCGGTAAGACCACGATCGGCTATCCGCTCGCCTGCCATGTGCCTGCCGGATCAACCAGGCCGTGGAGCTGATGTCGTCCGGCAATGCCTAGCTTGGGGTAAGAGCGGTGCAGGTGCGAGGCGACCGTGCGCGGGGACAGGAACAGCCGGTCGGCGATCTCGTTGTTGGTGAGGCCGTGGCTGGCGAGGATAGCGATCTCGCGCTGCTGCGGGGTGAGCTCGTCAAGCGCATTCGGCTGGGCCGGCCGTGCCTCGGCGGTCACGCCGCAGGCGCGCAGCTCCGAGTCGGCCCGTCGAGTCCAGGGGGCGGCGCCAAGGCGGGTGAACGTTTCGAGCGCCGATCCGAGTAGCGGCTTGGCGTCGTTGATCCGTCGCTGCCGGCGCAGCCACTCGCCGTAGTCGAGCTGCAGCTGCGCCCGCTCCCACGGCCATGTCTCACCGGCCGGATCGGCCAGGCCCGCGGTGAAGTGCGCCTCGGCCTCGGCCGGTTCGGCCAGCAGCCCGCGGGCGCGGGCGGCGAGCTGCTCAAGTCGCGGCCCTGGTGCCGGCCCGGCCAGGGCTAGCGCGCACTCCACCTGCTTCTTTGCCTCCAGCCGCCGTTCAGCGCGCACGGCCGCGGCAGCGTAGTCGGCGATGGCGTAGTAGGAGAACTGGTAGTGCAGCGGCGTGCCGTCGGCGGCGAACTCCCGGCTGAGCTGCGCGTGGGCGGCGACGTTGCGACCCTGGGCGAGCGCGGCGAGCCCGGCCGCGTGCCTGGCCCGGGCGGCGAACCCGCGGTACACCGCCTCGTCGACGTCGGCGAAGACGCGAGCAAGCAGCGGTGCTACCTGTTCCTGCTCGCCGCGCATGGCCGCGATGGACGCGGTGACCAGGTGGGAGTTGGCGGCGACGGCGGCCATCTTGTAGGCGGCGGCGATCTCGGCTGCCTCACGGGCGGCGGCGAGTGCCTCATCCCAGCGGCCGCTGTCGGCGCAGGCCCATTCCAGGCACGAAAGCACGGCCCCGCTGGCACCGCGGACACCAGGAGCACGCAGCGTGGTGAGGGCCTGGCGCAGCACTTGGACAGCCAGCTCGGTTTCGTCCAGGCTCCAGGCGGCGGCGCCGACTTTGCCCGGGTCACACAGCGCGTGGTCGGCCATGCGCTCCAGGCAGGACACCGTCTCCGTGCGGTCGTCGAATGGGTCCGTGCAGGCTCTCATCCAGACCCGAGCCTCGTCGATGCCGCCAGCTGGCCAGTCGGCGGCATTCGGCACCTCCGCGCAGGCCGCATCCAGGTCGCGCAGTGCGGTGCGCACCTTGGCGCGCACTTCAGGGAGCCCGGTCTGGTGAACGAGGATGGCCGTCAGCCCGGCGGCGTCCCACGCGATCGCCGGGTGGGTGAGGAGCGCGTCGGCGGCGACCGACAGCAGCGTGTCGAGAGCCTCCGCGTACTGGTCCGACCACAGCAGCGACCAGCCGATCATCACCCGCGCGCTGAAGCGCAGGGCTGGGTCTGAGGTCACAGAAAGCGCGTTCTCCGCCAGTTCGCGCACCCAGTCGGGCTGCCCGGCCGCATGGGCGAGGCGGGTGGCGGCCAGTATCCGCCTGGCCTTGTCACCGTCACCGGGGCTGAGCTCGGCGGCGCGTTCCATCGCGCGGGCAGCCGCGGCGACGCCACCGCGGCGCTGCGCCACCGCGGCGCTGTCCTCCAGCAGCGCGGCGACGTGCTCGTCCGGTCCCAGCGCGGCGGCGGCCAGGTGCCACGCGTGACGATCGGGCCGGTCGCGGAGATCGTCCGCGATCTTCGCATGCGCAGCGGCACGCTCGGCGAACGGAGCGCTGTAGTAGACCGCCGATCGTGCGAGCGGATGGGTGAACTGCGGGCCAGCGGCGTCGATCCTGATCAGCCCGGCCGCTTCCGCGTGGGTGAGCGTCTCCATCGTCAGCCCGCCAGCGTGCGCCGTGACATCGCCGCTGTCGGCAGCCGCCGCTAGCAGCAGCCCGGCCTTCGCCCGGTCCGGGAGCGCGGTGTACCTGGCCGCCATGACGGCGGTGAGCTGGCTGGTCAGGGGCAGCAACTCGGTTGCCAGCCGCCGTCCGGCGTCGGGGTCCGCGGCGACCATTCTCGAAAGCTCGATCAGCGCAAGCGGGTTGCCGGCGGCCTGGGAGAGCACCTGGTCACGGGCCCGGCCACGCGGCGGCGTGGGCTGGAGGTCGAGCAGCCGCCCGGCGTCCGCCAGCGGCAGCGGTACGAGCAGCAGTTGCGGGAAGTCCCGCTCGAAGCCAGGCGGCGGTATCGTCCCCCGGGTGCTGACCAGGAACACGACACGCTCGGCCGCGAGGCGCCGGGCTGCGAAGGCCAGCGCGTCGATCGAGGCGGGGTCAAGCCACTGCGCGTCATCGACCGTAACGAGCAGCGGCGATTCTTCCGAGGCAAGTGACAGGAGCGTGAGGGCGGCAAGCCCGGTGAACAGGGCGTCGGGCGGGACGGCCTCGCCTGATAGCGCGAAGGCCCCGCGCAGTGCGGCGGCCTGCCGGGCTGGCAGTCCAGAGATGTGCCTCAGCGCGGGCCGCAACAGCTGGTGCAGTCCGGAAAACGCAAGCTCACGTTCCGATTCCCGGCCCGTGGCGCCCAGTTGCCACATGCCGGCGGACCTGGCCTCCGCGGCAGCCTCGGTCAGCAGCGCCGTCTTCCCTGCGCCGGGCTCACCAAGCAGCAGCAGCGCCCGGGCTCCCTCATACGGCGGGGATACCAGGTCCCTGAGCCAGTCCATCTCCTTGTCCCGGCCGACCAGGCTCGCGCGACTCCCTGGCGCTGACCTGGTCATCGCGCTCCCGGCACCGGGGCAGCGCCTCGATGAGTAAGACGACCAGTCATATTGAAGAGGTTACCGATCTTCGCGTCTGCCGAACACCCCTGCGGCCAGAGACGCGCTGGCCCGGGTTACCTGAGCAGGGAGCCGAAGATCATCTCGAAGAAATCGTCAATCGGCTGGCCGCTGCGGACGACCCGGGACCGCGTCAGCGCCCCTTCCCAGGCGTTGACGATGAAGCGGCCGAGCCGCGCGGGATCGCCCGCCAGGCTGATCTCGCCGGTCCGCTGCGCCTGGGCGACAAGCTCGGTCACGATCGCCGACCAGGCGTCCAGGCCCTCGGCCAGCTCGCCGCGGATAGCGGCGCTGTGGTCGGCGACCTCGTTCGCCAGGTTCCCCCACATGCATCCCCGGCTGTAGTCGCGGTCGCGCGCGCCGTCGGACAGCGCCGTGAAGCCGGCGCGCAGGCGGGCGACCGCCGACGTTGACTCGAACGATGCCGGCCAGCCAGAGACCTCGAAGTAGCGGCGGACGGCCTCGACGGCGAAGTCCTCCTTGCTCGCGAAGTGGTTGTAGAACGAGCCCTTCGGGGCGTCGGCCGCCTTCGTGATGTCCCCGACCGAGCACGCGGCGTACCCCCGCGCGTGCAGCTCAGCCAGTCCTGCGTCGATGATCTGCTGCTTCACGCTTGGCCTGGCCACAGCCCTAATATGACCAGTCGCCTTAGCCGGCGTCAATCTGCAGTCAAGATGTGGATACCCAGGGCACGCGGCCGTGCCGCATGCTGGCCGCATGCCCCAGCCATACTCCGCGCTGCCGAACGACATCGTGCGGGCAGCGAACGGTATCGATTACGCCTACCGTGACACCGGGCCACATGACGGAGTTACCCCGCTTGTCCTGCTGCAGCATTTCCGGGGCAACCTGGACTACTGGGATCCCGCGCTCGTCGATGCGCTAGCGGCCTCCCGCCGGGTCGTCACCTTCGACAACGCCGGCGTCGGCAAGTCGACGGGGCGCACGGCGGACACCGTTGAGCAGATGGCCAGGGACGCGATTGCCTTTATCAGCGCGCTGGGCCTCAGCCAGGTTGACCTGCTCGGGTTCTCCATCGGCAGCTTCGTTGCGCAGGAGATCGCGCTGCGGCGGCCGGGCCTCGTCAGGCGCCTGGTCCTGGCCTCCTCGGCGCCGAAAGGCGCGACCGGCATGCACGGCTGGGCGCCAGAGGTTATCGGCGCGGTCGGCACTCCGCAGACCAGCCCGGAGCAGTACCTCGGGGTGTTCTTCGCGCCTTCGCCAGCCAGCCAGCAGGCCGGCAAGGAAGTGCTCGGCCGCATCTACGCGCGGAGCGACGACCGGGACGGAGTGACCGACTGGGCCACCCGCGAGGCGCAGTACGACGCCGTATGCGCCTGGGGCATCCCGGATCACGCGGAACTTGAGCGAGTCTCGGCCCTGCAGATGCCGGCCTTCGTCGCTAACGGCGACAGTGACCCCATGATCCTGCCGCGCTACTCCTACTTGCTGGCGGGTCTCATCCCGCAGGCGCAGCTGAAGATCTACCCGGACGCGGCGCACGGGTTCCTGTTCCAGCACCACGCCGCGTTCGCGGCCGATGTCGTCCAGTTCCTGAGCTAACGGTAGTCCGTACGAGGAGGGGCAAACGCAATGCCGATGATCGATGTGTATGCCACAGCTGGAACGTTCAGCGATAAGCACCAGCTCGCGGCCGACCTCGCCGGCGCCCTGATGAGGATCGAAGGAGTCCCCGACATCCCCATGTTCCGGCAGAACACGGCCGCCTTCATCCATGACCTGCCCGCGGGGGAACTGTCCAACGTTGACGGCGACTCCGGCTACGTACGCGTGCAGGTGCTAACCAACGCAGGCGCACTCGACCGCGCCAAGCAGCTCGCGGTGGTCAGCCAGTTCACGAGCATGATCGCCAGCGCGGCTCACGATCCGGCCCTGGCCGAGCGCACCTGGGTGCTCCTCACCGAGGCCGTCCAGGGCGGCTGGGGACTACTCGGGCACGCGAACACCAACGACGAGCTGGTCGCCGCGGCCCGCAGGCAGATCGCAGAGCTCCAAGCAGGCGGCGACGGCCCGCCCGCGTAAGCATCGAAGGAGGAAACAATCAGATGAACGCCAAAGCGGTTTCACCGATCAGCACCTACTTCCGAGTCTGCGACGGGGTCCGAGTGAGGTTCGCCGATAACAGGGCCGACGCGGACGCCACCATCCTGCTGCTGGCACCGTGGCCAGAAAGCCTCTGGGCCTTCCGGCGCATCTGGGACCACGTTGCCGCGGCCGGCCGAGTGGTCGCCATCGACATGCCGGGATTCGGCCACTCCGACGGCCGCCCGGACCTGATCGCCCCGGACGCATCGGGAGAGTTTCTCGCCCGTCTGATCGACGAGTGGGGCCTGGGAGCTCCCCACGTCGTCGGCCCGGACGTCGGCACCGCCGCGGCGCTCTTCCTTACCGCGAAGGCACCGGAGCGCGTCACGAGCTTGACCGTCGGCGGCGGCGCGGTCCGCTTCCCGATCGAAGCGGGCGGCGCGCTCAAGGACATTATCGAGGCGCCGAGCCTGGACGTCGTGCGCGGTCAGGACGCCAGGACCAACATCGGCTACGCGGTCGAAGCCGGTGCTGCCAGCGACAGCGAACCCGACGTCCACGAGGACTACGTCAGCGCCTACGACCTCGGGCGTTTTGCAGAGTCGGCCCGGTTTGTGCGTCACTATCCCGAGCAGAACCCGGTGTTGCGTGACCTGCTCCCGATGATCACCACGCCGACCCAGATCGTGGCCGGGCGCGACGATGACCTTGTGCCGTGGTCGAACAACCAGTACCTCCACGACGTCCTGCCCAACAGCGAGATCCATCCACTCGACGCGGGGCACTTCGCGTGGGAGCAAGCAGCCGGGGAATACGGCCGCCTGGTCGTCGACTGGGTCACCGGCGGGTACCTGCGCGTCGCGGCGGACTAACTCCGGCGCCGCCGAAGTCCGCGACGCACTTCGTGAAACGTGATTGTGTCACCGGCACACGTACCCCTCGGCCAGGCGCTGAGCCACACCAGGGGACCGGCGCGGGCTCGCGCTGAAGTTCTGCACCTCCGGCTTACGGGCTCGTCTACTTGATGATCTGGATCTCGCAGCGTGCTCCTGGCGCGGCGGTGATGCGCTCGTCGCCGGTGACCAGGATGGTTCCGGTCAGCTCGGCCAGGGCGACGTAGGCGGAGTCGTAGGGCGTGAGGTTCTCGCGCAGTTCCCACATGCGCGGGAGCAGGGGTGAGACGTGCCATCGGTCGACGGGAAGGACCATCAGGTCGGCGATGAGGTCGGCCGCCGCGGCCGGATCAAACTTGCCGCCGCGGACCAGGCCGCGCAGGGCGCTGAGCACCTCGGCGTCGAAGATCGAGGGAACCTGGAAGGCGGCGTCGTTTCCGGACAGCAGGCCGGCCGCCGGGCTTCCCGGCTCGGTCAGCGCGGTCACGGCGACGGATGCGTCCAGGACGTATCCGCTCATGGTTCCGGCCGGTCGCGTGCGGCGCGTACCCCGGCGACGGCGTCGTTCATCGTCACGGTGGACCCGGTGGCGGTTGCCCGGGCTTGCGCTCGGGCGATGATCTCGGCCATGCTCGGCCGCTCGGCCAGCTTGCTGAGCTCGCCGAGCAGGTAGGCCTGCATGGACTGCCCGGCGGCAGCGGCCTTCCTGGCAAGTGCGTCCCGGACGGGCTCGGGGACGTCCCGGATCTGGATCAGTGGCATGCATTCATTATGCATAACAGATGCATGCCGTATCCATCCGCGGCGCCCGGACTGGTTCTGGCGGGAAAGGACTTCCGGCTCGCCTTGGCTCCCTGTTCGGCTCCCCTCGTGGAACCGCACATGAATCCGCTGGTCAGAGGCAAGCGTTCACGCGACCCGCTGCTTAGAAGGCATCGCCGAGGGGTCGCTAA
The DNA here is from genome assembly GCA_964581815.1 of uncultured Streptosporangiaceae bacterium. Lineage (GTDB taxonomy): Bacteria > Actinomycetota > Actinomycetes > Streptosporangiales > Streptosporangiaceae > Trebonia. The sequence continues at coordinate 6,956 of CAZORE010000230.1, forward strand.
GTGCCGCCTGATGTGGCTCGATAATCCTTTGAGCTGCACCGATAGAGGCTGCTAGTGGCCTGGCGTCGCCCGGCGACTGTGACTGCTGGCTCCCTCTTTGGCTCTCGATCTGACTGTTGGCTCCCCTTTTGGCTCCCCGTGCTGTCGATCTGTCCGGCGTTCGAGATGCACGAAAACAGTAACCAATTGGGCTCTTTCGGCGGCGTCGCACCCCGGATGTCAAGCCACGTGCCGCCGGGCTAGCCCGCTATCGC
>CAZORE010000231.1:0-7204 GCA_964581815.1 uncultured Streptosporangiaceae bacterium
GGTGCTGTGCGCGGCCACGCACGCGGTGCCGCCCGCGGCGTAGATGTCGCACGGCCCCTGGGCGGCTGCCCGGGCCTGCGGCGCGGTGCTGGCGACCAGGGCCCCGGCGGCCAGCGCCGTCCCCGCCGCCACGACCAGTAGCGCCCTTCTGGCGCGCCGGAGGCGTGCCTGGACATTCATCATTGAATCTGCCTTTCTCATCCGAGGGTCCAGTGCTGGTTGGATTGGCCGTTGCAGGTCCAGAGCTCGACCAGCGCGCCGTTGGCGGTGCTGGCCCCGGTCACGTCCAGGCACAGACCGGACTGGACGCCGGTGATCGTGCCGTTGGAGTTGACGTTCCACTGCTGGTTCGCGCCGCCGTTGCACGACCAGATGTCCACCTTGGTGCCCGCCGTGGTCCCCTTGCCGTAGGCGTCCAGGCACATCTGGGTGCTGCCGCTGTACACGGTCAGCTGGTTCAACGAGGTGTGCGTCCAGAGCTGGTTGGCGGCGCCGCTGCAGCTCCAGATGTCCAGCTGGGTGCCCGCGGTGGTGCTGGAGTTGGGCACGTCCAGGCACTTGCCCGCCCCGACCGCGTGGATCTCGGCACCGCCGCCGCCGGTGCTGCCGGAGCCACCGAGGGCGGACAAGGCGGCGGAGTAGGCCGGCTTGGGCTGGTAGTTCTGGTCGTACATGGTGGCCGCGCCCCAGCCGGCGAAGGTTCCGGGGATCCAGGAGTCGGCGTCGCCGACGCCCCATTGCGACACGCCGACGCAGCGGGCGACCTGCAGGCAGTCGCTCACCACGGTGGCGTAGTCGGCGGCCTGCTGGTTCAGGTTCGCGGTGCTGGCCGGCAGCTGGATGCGGTCGTCAAGCTCGGTGACCGCGACGTTGACGCCCAGGGCGGCGAACCGCTGCATGTTGGCGAGCAGCGACGAGGGCACCTGGCCCACGATGTAGTGGCTCTCAAAGCCCACGCCGTTGATCGGCACCCCCTGGGCGAGCAGCGACTGCACCAGGCTGTACATGGCGTTGCTCTTGGCGTTCTCGCCCTCGATGCTGTAGTCGTTGAGGTACAGCTGGGCGGCGGGGTCGGCGGCGTGCGCGGTGCGCAGCGCGTCGGCGATGTACCCGCTGCCCATCGCCTTGTAGAACGCGTCGCTGACGAGGCTGCCGTCGCCGTTGAACGGCTCGTTGACGACGTCCCAGGCGTAGATCTGGCCCTTGTAGTGGCTGACCTCCGTGGTGATGTGGCTTTCCATCGCCGACTGCACCTGGTTGCTCGGCAGGCTGGACACCCAGGACGGGAGCTGGTTCTGCCAGACCAGGTTGTGCCCGCGCACCCGCATGCCGTGCGCCTTGGCGAACGACACGATCCCGTCGCCCGGGCCGAAGTTGTACGACCCGTTAGACGGCTCGGTGGTGTCCCACTTCATCTCGTTGCCCGGGGTCACCATGTCGAACTGCTGGCCGGCCAGGTTCGTGATCGTCGAGTTGTTGATCATGTTCCCGGTGACCTCGGTCCCGAAGTACTTGCCCTGCGCCTCGGCCGCCGCCCGCAGCGTGCTGCCGGCCGCCGCGGCCGGAACCGCCGCGGCGAGCGCGCCGCCCGCGACGCAGGCCGCCGCCGCCACCGCCGTCAGCACCTGCTGACTTGGCCGGACGGTGAGGGCGGCACCGCCGCGCTGCGATACGCGGAGCCGCTTCAGGATGGATCTCACGGTCATCGGTGACCTCCAGTACTTGAGGGGATTCATGAATGCGGGCATACGGGTCGGCCCGCTCGGGCTTGGCCGCCCGCCGCCAGAAGACGGCGGCGGGCGGTCAGCTCTAGCCCGCGTCAGGGCAGGTGCCATTGCTGGTTGGCGCCGCCGGTGCAGGCCCACAGGTCCAGCTGGGTGCCGTTGGCGGTATTGGAGTTCGGGTCGTCCAGGCACTTGCCGGAGACCGGGTTCACCAGCGCACCGTTCTGCGCCTGCCACTGCTGGTTGGCCCCGCCGTTGCACTGCCACAGCTCGATCAGGGCGCCGTTAGCCGTGCTGGCCCCGGTGATGTCCAGGCACTTGCCGAAGACCTGCACGGTCCCGTTGGACGCCACCGTCCACTGCTGGTTCGGGTTGCCGGACTGGCAGTCCCACATCTGGATCTTGTTGCCGTTGGCGGTGCCCCCGGCGCTGTCGTCCACGCACTTGGCGCTGTTCAGACCCGACGTGATCGGCCCGGTCGCACCGCCACCGGTGCCAGTTCCGGCGTCGATGCCGATCTGGACGCCGCCCAGGTGCTTGGCCGCGGTTGCCTGGGTCCCGGTGACCTGCGCGAACGGCAGTGCGGTGGTGGGCGAGGACGGCTGCTCGACCAGGTAGGACTGGCCGGCGGTGACCGGGACGCTGAGGGTGGCGCCGCTGGTGGGCGAGACCACCACGGCGGCGGTGGCGCCGTTGACGACCTCGGCCTGCTGGCCGGGCCACGGGTTGCGGACGGTCATGGTGCCGGTGGTGCCGGCCTGGATGGCCGCGGTAGCCAGGGTGCCGCCCTCGACCTGGATGTCCACCTTGGATCCGCCCTGGATGTACACGGTGCCTGCGGCGTCCCAGCCGGACGGCCAGGCGGGGGCGAACCGCAGGGTGCCGTCGTAGTCGGTGGCCAGCGATTCATCCAGCGTCACGGCGACGTTGGCGGTTTGCTCGATGTAGGGCTCATCGATGGAGCTGGGGTTCCAGGCGGCCAGTCCGGAGATGTAGGCCTGGTACTTCTCGGTGGCGGCCACCAGGTCGGAGGCCACCTGCGAGCTCATGTCCAGGCGGGCGGCGTCGACCGAGTCGTACGTCCAGTCCGGCTGGTTGGGGTACGGCCGGCTGTTGTAGGTCCGGTCGGCGAGCGCGGTGAGGTTGTCGCCGCTGACGGTCGTGCTGTCGCCGATGACCCCGTAGGGCCAGACCGGTTCCAGGCCGACGTTCTCCTGGTTGTGATTGGCCGCTGCTGGCTGGTAGGAGTCGGCGATCACGTCATTGCCCTTGGCGTCGGCGCTCGCGGCGGCGGACGCCGAGGTGGGCTGGGGGTTCAGCAGCTGGCTATGGGTGCTGGCATCGGTGCGGGGGTACGGCTCGACCTGGCCAAGGGCGGTGCGCAGCTGGGCGGCCAGGGCGGAGTCGGTGCCGAGCAGCGTCGCCGCGCTGATCGTGGCGGGGAACAGCGCCTGGTCGGCGGCGATGTCGGTGGCCGGGTCGGCCACCGACCACTGCGTCTCGTGCGCGTTGGCCACCGCGTGCAGGTAGCCGTCGGAGCCCGTGGACTGCCAGGCCAGCAGGAAGGTGGCCGCCTGCTGCATGATCGGGTAGTACTTCTGCAGGAAGCTGAGGTTCCCGGTGTCCTGGTACTGCTGCCAGACCCACAGCGCGATCTCCGCGCCGGACGTGACGGTCTCGGCGTTGAAGTCGGGGTTGGAGGCGGTCGCGCAGGAGGCGTCAGCGGTGATGCCGCCGCCGTTGTAGTAGCCGTTGCCGTTGAACCGCATGGTCTCCGGCACGCACGCGCCCGGCTTGCCGTTCATCTGGGCCTTGGTCCAGGACTCGATCGCCGGCAGGTCGTTCAGGTACATGTCGAAGATCGGCAGGTTGAGTGCGAAGTTCCCGGACGACAGGTTCGCCGAGATCTCGCCGCGCAGGTTCCACAGCCAGTACCCGGCCGGGTACCAGTCCTGCTGGTCCTTGTCGTAGGCGTACAGGTCCGCCAGGCCGGCCTGGCTGCCCGGGTACCGGCCGCTGTGCATCAGCCCGGCCTCGTCGTACAGGTACAGGGTGCGCAGGTTCTCCATGTACTGCGCGGTGCCGTCGGCGGAGTTCGCCTCGATCAGGCCGCTGCCCGCCCAGTAGCCGTTCCACCACGACGACTGCGCCGACAGCAGCGATGCCACGGACGCGGTGGTATCCCCGCCGATCAGGCTGGAGGCGGTGGACGCCGGGTTCCCGCCCGTCCACGCGGGCGACGCGACGATGATACGGAACGACCCGTCGGAGTTCGGGGTGAAGGAAACCTGCACCTGGGTGGAGTTCACCACCGACGTGGTGACGTTCTGACCGCCGGCGGTGATCGCGGCCATGGCGCCGAACGTCTGCCCGGAGGCGCCGGTCTGCGAGTTGTCGGCCCACGTCTGGGCCAGGCTGCCGATCGCGCCGGACGCGGACGCGGCCGGGGAGCGGCCGCTCCACAAGCTGAGCGTCGCGGTCTGCCTGGCGCCTGGGCTGGCCCCGGTGACGTTGACGATCAGCTCGTCCTTGCCGGCGGGCACCCAGGCTTGCATGGCCATGCCGCCGCCGGACTCATCAAGCATGCCGTTGTACAGGTCAAGCGTGCCGGTGAAGTTAGCGGCCGATGTCATCGCGGCCAGGCCCGGGATCTGCACCTGACCAGGCGAGAGCCGCTGCGGCATGGTGTCGCTGCGGTTGAGCTGCGCGGTGAACCCGCCCGCCGCCCACGCGGCGACCCCGAGCGACCCGTTGCTGAGCGGCAGGAACTGCGACGGCGAGCTGTTCGGCGCGCCGATCACCACGTCGGAGCGCGCCACCACCCCGGCGGTGTTCAGTGAGAACGCGCCGCTGCTCCAGGCGGTGGTGAGGCTGGCCGCGGCGGCGGGCGGGACGGAAGCGGCCATGACGGCCAGCGGCGCGGCGAGCAGCAGCGCGGCCGCCGCGGTGCGGAGCGTTGGCCATTGCCGGGAGAAAGTGGACACGCGGCCTCCTTGGGGGCCTCCCGCCGGTTCCGGATGGAGTCCGGATGGTGACGAGAGGCCCCGTTGGCGTGGATGACGGATCGGGGATATGCCTAGGGCAGGTGCCATTGCTGGTTGGCGCCGCCGGTGCAGGTCCACAGGTCGAGCTGGGTGCCGTTGGCGGTGTTGGACCCGGGGTCGTCCAGGCACTTGCCGGAGACCGGGTTCACCAGCGCACCGTTGCTCGCCTGCCACTGCTGGTTGGCCCCGCCGTTGCACTGCCACAGCTCGATCAGGGCGCCGTTAGCCGTGCTGGCCCCGGTGATGTCCAGGCACTTGCCGAAGACCTGCACGGTCCCGTTGGATGCCACCGTCCAGGACTGGTTAGCCCCGCCGTTGCAGTCCCAGACCTGGATCTTGGTCCCGTTGGCCGAGGACTGCCCGTTGTCGTCCACGCACTTGGCGCTGTTCAGCCCCGACGTGATCGGCCCGGTCGACCCGCCGCCGCTCGACCCGATCGGGGTGACCGTCAGGTTGTCGAACTGGTCGGTCTGGTAACCGGACGTGCCGAAGCCGACGTAGCCCGAGGCATAGGTGGAGTCGTTGACGGTGGTCACGGTGGTGCCGTTGATCGCCGCGCTGATCGAGGCGCCGTTGAAGCTCAGCGCCAGGTGCTGCCAGGTGCCCGTGCCCGGCGCGGACACGGTGCCGCTGGCCAGCGTGGACGTAGCCCCGCCGCCCGTTTCGCGCACCACCTGCCAGGCGCCGGTGTTGGACAGCTGCAGGTAGTACTCGTTGGCGGCGGGCGGGTTGTAGCCGACCGAGGAGCCGGCCCGCCCGATGAGCTGCACCGCGCCGGCCTGCTCGATCAGCGCGTCCGCCGACACGGTGTAGTTGGACCAGCCCGGCGAGCCGCCGATCGTGAACGGGTTGGCGTTGCCGTCCCACTCGATGGGCTTGACCGGAGCCTGCTGCTGTACGCATTGCCCGGACCGGCCGCCCGCGCACGGCTCGACCTCGAATGCGCCCTGCATCTGCGACAGGTACGGTGGCTGCTGGCCGGCGGTGTCGGAGTCGAAGTTGTCGGAGTACGGCAGGGCAAGCGATCCCTGGGCGGGGGAGGTCGCGGTGCCCTTGCCCTGCCCGGTGGTCGTGGTCAGCGAGTACACGAAACCGGGCTGCAGCGTCAGGGAGAAGCTGCCGCCCGCCGGCGTGATGTCCTGCGCGTGCACGAACCAGGTGGAGGGGTCACTCGAGTTGATGTTGGTGCTCCACACGTGCACGGTGCCGGTGGACAGGCCGCCGGTGACCGTGTAGCTGGCGGTCTGCGCGGCCGACGCCTGCGTGGTCTCGATGATCGAGCTCCAGTCGGTTCCGTTCGGTGACTTCAGCGTGACGTAGCTGCCGTTGTTCCCGCTGCCGCCGATGTACCCGCTGGCGGAGTCGATGTAGGTCCAGCCCGGCGCGGTGAACTGGGTGGTTTGCGCGGTCACCCACGCCTGCTTGCCGACCGAGTACCAGCCCGACGACGGCTGGTTGGCCAGGATCAGCCCGTCGGTCGCGTAGGGGAAGGCCGGGTAGATCGAGGCGACGACCGGCCAGTTGATCGTGGCGGTCATCTTCCCGTCCAAGTAGTCCCGGTTGTCGGCCCGGGCCATCGCGGCCGCCCCGTTGTTGTAATCCTGCGACCCGTTCTCGCTGGCGAACAGCGGCTTGCCGGTCGCTACCGCGTTGGAGCTGCTCGGGCACGAGGTCTGCGCGGTCATCCAGCCGCAGGGGTAGTGCGAGCCGACGATCTGCACGGCCTGGGAGAACGCGCTGTTGGATACCAAGTCGTTGGCGACGTTCCAGCTGGTGTCATCGGCGACGAGCTGCACGCCGGAGTAGCCGTTGGCGTTCAGCGCGGAGCGCAGCTGCTCGTACCAGCTGATGTTGTAACCGCGCTCGTTCCAGCCGCCCAGGTAGTTGATCGTTAGGCCGTCGGATTTGGCGCAGTTCAGCCAGCTCACCAGGTAGTTGACCATGTCGGTGGACCAGAAGTTCCCGTTGCCGATCCACCCCGGCGCTCCCCAGGCCAGCGCATACAGCTTGATGTTCGGGTTGCGGGCCTTGGCCGCCTCCATCATCTGCCACTCATACCCCACGTTGCAGTTCACCGCGCCGCGGGAGTGCTCGATGCTGGACTCAGAACCGTCGGTGGAGTTGGTGTCGCCGCCGATCTCCACCTTGAAGATCTGCAGGCTGGCGCCGTAGCCCGGCTTGAACAGGTAGTCGTAGATTTGCTGCTGCGCAGCGGCCGGGTAGTCGGCGAACAGCTTGGAGTTGCCGCCCCCGCCGCTGATCGCCCCGATCCCGTCGAACGTCCGTCCGCCCTGGGTGCCGTTGACGGTGATGCTGGCGCTCGCCGCGGCCGCGGCCGGGGCCGTCGCGGTGGTGACCGCGACGGCCGCGGATGCGGCCAGCAGCAGCGTCGCCCCGGCGGTGAGGGGCTTACGGAAAATGGCTGGCCATCTCATG
>CAZORE010000232.1:0-7182 GCA_964581815.1 uncultured Streptosporangiaceae bacterium
GAGGCGGCGCCCCCCGGGCGTGGTTGGCTCGTCGATGGCAACTTCCGCGAGACCTGCCCTGGCGAACAGTTGCCGTAGATACGGCTGGACTCCGGGGCGGTCGATATTGAAGTCTCCCTGGATCAGGGCCTTGTCACGGGCCGGCACTAGCTTGCCGGCGGCATCCCGCAGTATGCCCTGAGCCGTCCGCGATTCCAGCTCGATTTTAAACATCCTGAACGGGATGAGGTGCAGCGTGGTCACTTCGATCTGCGTGTCGCCGATCGATACCACGCAGCTGCTGAATCCTTTGTCGTGGGTCGTCGCGGTGCTGCCGTCTTCCCGGGTTACCTGAGCGTTCGGATTCTCGAAAAGCCCGAAGCGGTGCTGCGCGATCGGGTATTTCGAAATCACGCAGTGGCCGAGCCGGCAATCGGTATCGATATGTGATTCTGACGTGGAATCGTGGAAGTAGTGCTCGTAGCCCAAAGAACTGGCTATGAGCTCAGCCTGGTCGTACCCTTCTTTCCGCTGTGTCTCCTGAAGCGTGATAACGTCGGGCTCCTCCGATTCCAGAAGACCGGCGATAGCATCGAGGCCGTTTTCCGCATGCGACGCGATGCGCAACGGGTCCGCGCCGCCCTGCGTCAGGGGGCCACCGTGCCGGCGGCCAAGGCGATAGCGACGCCGATGGCGGCGGCGCTCAGCAAGATGAGCACGACGCCGCGGCGCAGCGGCAGCAGCAGCACAAGCGCGCCGGCCAGTACTGCGTACTGCCACGGATGACTGAGCGCGCGGGTGAGCGCGACGGCCGAGCCGAAGATCGCGCCGATCGCGGCGGGCCCTGCGCCGTCGAGGTAGGCCCGGGCGCGGGCATCGCCGCGGATCTGCTGGAAGCGCGGCCCGCCGAACAGCACGAGCAGGAACGACGGGGCGAACGCGACCGCGGAGGCAAGCAGCCCGCCAGCGATCCCGGCGGCGGCGTAGCCAACCACGGCCACCGTCTGCACGACGGGCCCCGGCGTAATCTGCCCGAGCGCGACCGCGTTGAGGAACTGCGCGCCGCTCATCCAGTGGTAGTGCCCCACCACGTCGGCCTGCATCAGCGGGATGATGACGAACCCGCCGCCGAACGACAGGCCGCCGATCTTGAACGCCTCCCACGCCACCGACGCGAGTACCCCGCCGCCGACGGCGAGGACGAGGGCAGGGGCCGCGACGAGTCCGTGCAGCCGTCCCTGGGGGCCGGAGCCGCTTGAGTCGTCGGAACGTGCGCGGGTTCCACCGGTTCCGCCACGTACCCGGACGAGGAGCTCCGTCGTTCCGCAGCCGAGCAGCACGAGCACCAGCCAGGGGCCGATCGTCGGCGCGGCCGCCAGCCCGGCGGCGAAATAGCAGATCCAGCGGATGGTGGCCGGCTTCTTCTGCCAGCTCGGCCCAAGCAGCGACCACCCGGCCTGCACCGCCACCGCGGGCACCGCCGCGCCCGCGCCGGCCCCGGCCCCGAGCACCCACAGTGGCGGCGTGCCGGCCAGGAACAGCACGGAAAGGGCGAGTATGACAACAAGGCCGGGAAGGATGAACCCGGCCCCCCCGACCAGCGCGCCCGCCCGCCCGCGCAGCCGCCAGGCGCAGAAGATGGCCAGCTGGGTGGAGGCGGGCCCCGGCATCATGTTGCAGACCGCGATCGCGTCCTCGAACTCGCGCGCGTCCAGCCAGCCCCGCCGCTCCACGACCAGCTGCCGCAGCAGCCTGATGTGGGACGGCGGCCCGCCGAACCCGATGCAGCCGATCCGGCCCCATTCCCGCAGCACCGTGGTGAGCGGCACCTGCTGCACGTCAGGAAGCCCCCCGGCTTCCGTCGACCCATGCACCAGGCGATGATACATCAACCTGATTTGATGGACTTTGCGCAGCCGGCGTGCCCTGACCCGGGCCCGGCTGAGCAAGCACGGCCCGGCTGAGCAAGCGCGACCCGGCCGGCAAGCGCCGTCCGGCGGCCCTCGGCACGGTCCTCGTGCTACCCCGCGGCGGTGGCGGCCCGGTCCAGCACTGGCAGCAGGAACCCGATGCGCGCGTCAAGCTCGGCCGCGGTGCGCTCGAAGGCCGCGTAACCGGCCAGGCCGCCCTCGCCCGCGGCCGGGTCGGGCAGGCTCCAGTGGATGAGGCCCGGGCGGCCAGCGAACTCAGGGCAGGCCTCGCGGGCCTTGTCGCACAGGCTGATCACGTAGTCGAACCGCTCCCGCGCGACGGTGTCCACTGGTACGGGCCGGTGGCCTGCGATGTCGACGCCGTAGCCGTCGCGCATCACGGCCACCGCGTGCGGGTGCACCGGCTTGGGCCGGATCCCCGCGCTCGCCGCCGTGACCCGTGCTCCGGCCCGGTACCGCAGCAGCCCTTCCGCCATCGGCGAGCGACCGCTGTTCCCCGTGCATACGAACAGGATCCGCCGGGCGGCGCCGGGCGCAACCAGCGACCCCGGCATGACGAACTCCGGCATTGCCGACGGCGGCACGGGCGGCCCAACCGGCGCGGGCGACGCCGGAGCCAGGCCAGGGTGCAGCGCACCGGCGGCGCCGGCCAGCGCCTTCGCACAGCCCTCCAGGTCCAGGCTGTAATAGGTGTCACGCCCGTCGAAGCTGCTGCGCCGCGCCGTCGCCAGACCGCCCAGGCGAAGCTGGCGAAGATGGTAGGAGACCAGGTTCTGCGGCTGGCCGACGGCGGCCGCCAGCTCACGAACCCGCCGGTCACTGGAGGCCAGTTCCCGCATCAGCCGCCACCGGACCGGATCGGCCAGCAGCCGCACCACCGCTGGAACGGAAACGCCTGGCCCGGACACGCTTTCATGCTACGTCCGCAGGAGTCTCGCGGGTTCCCGGCCAAGCGCCCCATCACCACCCGGTGCGGTTCGCACATGATCAGGACAGGGGATCTGACCCCCGAGTGCCGTCGCGCTCACCGGCACCCTCGAGGCCTCGGCAAGCCACACGAGCCAGAGGACGACAGGAGCCCGTGGCCCAGCGGTTCCGCGCCGCGCCTACGGCAGGCCTGCGCGCCGCTGCCCACGCCCATGTCCCTGAGCTGCCCGCGTGCCGCACCAGCCGCCCCTCGTGCGCCCCGCGCCACCTCATCCGCCGCAACAGCCCCGCCAGCCTCGGCATGGAATTACCGGGGGTACTTAAGACCCAAATATGGGTGCTAAGTACCCCCAGTAAATTCCGGCCGTGACGGCTGTGACGGGCGGGCTTGGCGGGAACGGGCCGCCCGGGTGCTAGCACAATTCAAGACGCAAAAGTAAAACCACCCCTGTGCGTCACTGCCCCGCGTCTACGTGGTCTCGAGTTGGAGGCAGCCGCGTGAACTGTCCCTCTCGCCTCTGCCGGCGCTGCCATATAGGAGGGCCCCATTTACGTGATGAGCGGAATTTACGTGTTAACCGGGGAACCTTGACGCAGCGGGCCGGTCCCGGGCAGCGCGGCCCTTCCCGCCGGGGCGGGTGAGGCGGGTGAGGCGGATGCGCACTGCCCGGCCGCGCCGGGCCGCCGGGTCACGCGAGGCGCGGAGCATGACGCGGACGCAGGCCCGGCCTCGGCGACGGCCGCGATCCCGGGACGCCCGCCGCTGAAACCCACGACGCGAAAGTGGAGCTGCCCCTGCGGGCCGCTGCCCCCGCGTCGGCGGCCTACCCCTGGTCGGCCGCAGGCCGGGCGCGGGCTGCGGACACGTAGCTTGGCGCTGGACTCGGCAAACCCCGCCCTGCCTAGCTGGCCTCCGGGACCCGGTTGATCAGGTCCCTGAGCCCGTCCGCGTCGAGCAGGTCGGCGGGCCGGACGGTGCGGTCCTGCCGGACGTAGTAGAAGGCGGCGCGGACCGTGTGCAGCGGTACGTCCGCCAGGGCGGCCCAGGCGAGGCGGTAGGCGGCTAGCTGGACCGCCACCGCGTCCCGTTCCGCCTTCGTGCGCGGGAGCTTGCCGGTCTTCCAGTCGACCACGTCGTAACCGCCCTTCGGGTCCGCGAAGACGGCGTCGATGCGGCCGCGGACCTGACGGTCGCCGATCCGGGTCTCGAACGGGACCTCGACCTCGCGGGGCCAGCGGCCGCCCCATTCGCCGGCCTCGAAGCGGGCCCGCAGCTCCATCAGGTTCTCGTCCGGTTCGGCCTCGTCGTCCACGGCGAACAGGTCGTCGTCGTCGATCAGCCGTTGCTGGCCGAACCGCTCCTCGAGCCACTGGTGGAACGCGGTCCCGCGACGCGCCTGCCGCGCGGGCGGCTGCGGCATCGGGCGGCGCACCTGACGGGCCAGCTCATCCGGGTCCTTGGCCAGGGCGACCAGGGCGGACACCGACAGGCGGGCAGGCAGCATGACCTCGACGGGGCCGTCGCCGCGCACGCGGCGCTGCTCCCGCTCGGCGAGCAGCAGGCCCGTGTCGAGTTCCCACGCCGCGACGAGCTCCCGCTCCTGGTCGTTCAGCTCCTCCTGGTCGTTCAGCTCCTCCTGGTCCTCCCGGTCCTCCTGGGCCTCGGCGCCGCCCCGGGCCTCGTTGACCAGGGCCGCCGCCCTGGCGACCGCGGCGTACTTCCGGCCAGCCGGGGTCAGCGGCCAGTCCGCCTCGTCGACCTCAGCGAGCAGCGGGTTGTCCGCGTCCTCGGCCGGCTGGTCCGCCCATCGCGCCACGGTGCCGGCGCCGGCCTCACACGCGGCGCGAACCTCGGCCAGGAACACCGACGGGCCGAGTGGCGCGGTCGCCTCTCCCCACCAGTATCCGGAGCACCCGAGCCAGAACGCGGCCCGCGTCGCCGCGACGTAGGCGAGCCGACGCTCCTCCGCAAGGTCGCGGGCCGTGCAGGCCTCGTTGAACTCCGCGACGGAGTCCGCGTCGAGCGCGGTCAGCGCGGGCAGGTCGGCGGCGTCGCCGCGCAGCGGGAACGGGATGAGCCGCGGGTTGCGGGTCCACCGGGTCGGTGCCTTGGGCCGGGCGGGGAAGACGCGCGACTTCTCCCCCGCGGCGAGCCCCGGTACGAACACCGCCGGCCACTGCAGGCCCTTGGCGGCGTGCACGGTGAGCAGCTTCACCGTGTCCGACTCACCGACCCGGCCGGTCTCCAGGCCGAACTCCTCCTGCTGCGCCGCCGCCAGGTAAGCGAGGAACGCGCCGAGCGTCGGCTCCGGCTGGTCGCCCGCGAACGTGACGGCGACGTCGGTGAAGGCGTCAAGGTCGGCCCGCGCGGCGGCCAGGTCGCCACCGGGCCGCGCGGCGACCTCGATGTCGAGGCTGAGCGCGCGCTCCACCTCGGCCACGAGGTCGGCCAGCGGCCGGGTCACGTGCTCGCGCAGACGGCGGGTCTCCGCGGCGAGCGCCGAGAGCCTGGCGTACCCAGCCTCCGAGTACTCCGCCTGGTCACCGAGGTCGTCAAGCGCCTCCACCAGCGACGCGGCGTTGTCCGGGGTGGTCAGGTCGGTGACCGCGCCGGACAGCGGGTCGTCCGGTGGGCCGGGAGTCTCGGCCTGCTCCTGCGGTGTCTCCTCCCGGGCCGGGGCCGCCAGGTTACGCGCGCGCCGGCCAAGGGCCACCAGGTCGCGGGGGCCGATCCGCCACCGCGGCCCGGTGAGCAGCCGGGCGAGCGCGTCCGAGGAGGAGGCGTCGTGCAGCACGCGCAGCGTCGCCACCACGTCCTGCACTTCGGGGACGGACAGCAGCCCGCCGAGCCCCACCACCTCACACGGGATGCCGCGGGTCTCGAGCGCCCGGCGCAGCGGCACGAACTGGGACCGCTTCCTGCACAGCACCGCGATGTCCGACGGGCGCACCCCGGCGGCCCGGCCGTCCGGCCACGGCTGCCCGTCCGGCGCCGTCCCCGCAGGCAGCGCGAGCAGGGCGGCCGCCTGGGTGGCCACCCAGTCCGCCTCCCCGGTCACCGTCGGCAGCAGCGCGGCGCACACGCCGCCGCGACCGACGCGATCGGGCGCCGGCTGCAGTAGCGGAACGTCCGGCGCCTGCGCCCGCAGCTCCGCCTGGAGCACGGCGGCGGTCTCGAGTACCCGCCCGGCGTTCCGGAAGCTGGTGGAGAGCTGGCGGACCGGGGCCGGCTCGCCAAGCCGGTCGCGGAAGTCCTGGGCGAACCTGCGCAGGTTGCCAGCGCTCGCACCGCGCCAGCCGTAGATGGACTGGCACGGGTCGCCCACTGCGGTGACCGGGTGGCCGCCACCGAACAGGGAGCGCAGCAGCACGAGCTGCGCATGGCTGGTGTCCTGGTACTCATCGAGCAGGACCGCCTGGTAGCGGGTCCGTTCGGCCGCGCCCACCTCGGGGTGCCGGTCCGCGATCCGCGCGGCGATCGCGACCTGGTCCCCATGGTCGAGCACCTCGCGCGCCCGCTTCGCGGCGGCGTAGCGGTCGACAAGCGGCAGCAGCTGCTCCCTGGTCCGCTGCGTCTCGATGGCCTCGCGCACCTGGGCGAGGACCCGGCCCGGCCACCTGGCCGCCTCGGTGTCCAGCCACTTCCCCACGCCGCGCACGTCCGCGGGCGACCTGAGGTGCTCCGACAAGTCGCCGGCCAGGTCGAGCACCGCCGCGGTGACCGTCTGCGGCGTCCACTGCACCTCGTCCATCGGCCCGTCGTACGCGGCCACGATCGAAGAGGCGAGCTGCCAGGACAGGGCGGCCGTGATCAGCCGCATCGACGGCTCGAGCCCCTCCCGCAGCGCGTGGTCGCTGACCAGGCGGCCCGCATAGGCGTGATAGGTGCTGATCACCGGGTCACCCGCCCAGGGGCCAAGGTCCTCGTCGGCGGGACCGCCCGCAAGCCTGGCCCGGCGCAGCGCGTCCAGCCGGGTGCGCACCCGCTCGGCCAGCTCCGCCGCCGCCTTCCTTGTAAAGGTCAGGCCGAGCACCCGGTCCGGGCGGACCATGCCGTTGGCGACCAGCCAGACCAGCCGCGCGGCCATGGTCTCGCTCTTGCCTGACCCCGCCCCGGCGACGATGGCGAGCGGCCCGAGCGGCGCGCCGATGACCGCCGCCTGCTCCGCCGTCGGCTCGGGCAGCCGCAGCAGCCGCGCCAGCTGCCCCGGCGTGTAGCTCTCCACGTCTCCATTCCAGCAGACCGCACCGACATTGCGGGCCAGCCGGCGTAAGGCGGTAACGAACGATGGGTGGTCAACCCGGACAGCGCGCCCGATACGATGGCGGAGCCATCGGGCGCGCA
>CAZORE010000233.1:0-5799 GCA_964581815.1 uncultured Streptosporangiaceae bacterium
GCCCGCCTCCCAGCTGACCACCGCCGCGTCCCGCACCACGATCAGCTGCTGCTCCTGCAGGAGTTTCATCTTCTCAAGCGCCGCGTCGGCCCCGAAGGGCGTGCCGAACTTCCAGACAGTCAGTGACGCCATGTCGTCTCCGCTCCTCGCGCCCGGCCGACCTGCCGGACATCCAGTCCTGACTGCACGATGGGCCAGCGGGGCCGCCGTCATCATCACCTGTCTCGGGTGAATCACTCCAGGTAGTTCCCGTGGTCCGCGTCCTGCGGCACCGGCCGGACCTCGACGAGCTCAAGGCCGAGCGCGCGGACCCGGTCCAGCATCTGGTGCAGGCTGCCCTGATCGAGGGTGCCGGACAGGACCGTGCTTGTCGGCTCCACGTCCACGCCCAGGCTCGAGAAGGCCTGCCGGGCCGCCGGGCCGATGGAGCCAACCACCCTGATCTCATAGTTACGCGTGGTCACCAGGACTCCTTCCGGGGTCAACCCGGGCCTCGCAGCTTGTGGAGCCGACGGGCCTCGACCAGGTCTAGGCCGAGTGTTCTGATCCGTTCAAGCAGGCCGTGCAGTGCCGCCTGATCGAACTCGCCAGTGATGACCGTGACCGTGCCGCGAGTCGAGATGTCGAGTCCGGCGAGCGTCCCGGCCGCCGTCTCGTCGAGCCGACCCGCGACGCGGATCTCATAGGGCGCGGGCACAAGATCATCCTCCGCATTCTCTACCGTTCTTCAGTGCGGGCACTTCAATTCTTCAGTGCGGCGACTTCAATCCTGCGAGCCGGACAGCCCGGAGTCGTCACTCGCGACGGGTGAAGGGCAGGTAAACGAGGCCGCGCACGGCGCGGCCGGGGTCAGATCAGCTCAAGGTCCCGTGCCCGCAGCACGGCCTCCCGGCGGCGGCTGGCCGGCAGCTTGCGGTAGATGGCCGCCAGGTGGGTCTTGACCGTGTTCACCGACAGGCACAGCTCGTCAGCGATTTCCCCGGTTGACAGGGTTGTCGCGAGCAGGCGCAAGATGGTCAGCTCCCGAGGGGTAAGCGGGTCGGGCAGCTCGCGGGCGGTGCGCTGCGCGGGGACCAGGACCTGCGTCACCCGGGCCTCGGCGACCGCGCCGGCTGGCCACTGGCCCGCCATGCCGGGATGCCGGGCGAGCAGGCCGGCGAAGCTGGCGCTCGCGCAGTGGAAGGGCAGGACTACCTCTCCCCGCGCCGCGTCGAAGGCATGCGCCAGGATCTCCAGGGCCTGCCCCTCGTCCCCGCCCGCCGCCGCGATCCGCGCGTCGCACAGCAGCGCCTCGACGAAGGTGAACCGGCTGATCTGGGAGCTCGGCGAGGCGAGCACGTCGCGCACGCAGTCCCGGGCGCTGCGCAGGTCGCTGAGCGCCAGGTGGGCGCGGGCCGCGGCTGGCGCGGCGACCGGGGCGAACTTGGTCTTGCGGCTGCGTTCAAGCCGGGCCAGCGCGGACCGCGGCCTGCCGTACGAGGTCTCCAGGTCGGCGAGCATGACGTCGCAGTAGGCGCCGAGCGCCGGCGGAAGGTCGCGGTCGGCTTGCTCCTGCAGGATCGCCCGCGGCTCCGCCCGCTGGTCGTGGGCAAGCAGGCCGGCGGCGAGCACTAGCGCGGCGGCCGTTTCTAGCGCCGGGTCCGCGCCGGCCGCGCCGCTCAGCACGATCCGCTGTACAGCCCGGGCGTGACCGCCAAGGTTGCCGGAGAACAAGGCGCTCACCGCGGTCGCGAGCTCGAGGGCCGGCGGCGCGCCAAGCCCCTTCGCCTTCCGCATCGCCTGCGCCCGCTGGATCGCCTTGTCCGCCCGGTTCGCCCGCGACCACAGGCTGTCCAGGCAGGCCATCATGCTGAGCGCCTCAAGCTCGAGACCGTCCTGGCCGTCGCTTGCCGCCTCGGCCATCGCCTCCTCGAGCAGCGCACCGACATCCTCGTGCCTGCCGTGCCACAGGTGGACGCTGGCCTGGGTCAGCAGAACGGCGGCGCGCAATCCCGGAGTGACGGCCGGCTTCGTGTCGCCCGGTGCGCCGAGCAGGTGAGCGGCCGCGCCATCGACCGCGCGGTCGTCGCAGGCCTTCTGGCCGAGCAGCAGCTCCGCCACGTCGCAGGTGACCAGCAGGTCCCGGTCGGTCAGCGGCTGGCCGGACTGCCACGCCCGCAGGCGGTCAAGCTCGGCCGCCGCCGCCTCGGGGGCCGCCACGGCGGCCTCGACCGCGAAGGCGGCCACCGCCGACTCGGCCGACTCGGCCGACTCGGCCGGCTCCGCCGGATGCGCCGGCACCAGCTCGCGCAGCCGCAGCCCGGACAGGTCCTGCCGGTGCACGAGCGCGTGCGCCAGCCCGCCCCTGGCGAGCAGGCTGGCCACCCGCGGCCCGTCGTCCGCCTGTACCGCCCAGTACATGGCGCTGCCCAGGTCGCCCTCGCGCTCGAACCAGGCGGCCGCACGTGTCTTGAGCTGGCATACCGCCTGCCCCTCGCGCCGCTGCAACAGGTAGCGGAGGATCTCACCGAACAGCTGGTGGTAGCGGTACCTGGTGCGCATCGGGTCGAGCGGTATGACGAAGGAGTTATCCCTGGTGAGGCTCGCGAGCATGTCCTCGCAGCCGGTCATCCCGGTGACCGCGCCGGCGAGCGGCCCGGTCACCTCGGCAAGGAAGCTCGTCTCGACAAGCAGGCGGCGGTGATCGTCAGGCAGCCGCTGCAGTACCTCATCGACCAGGTACTCGCCGATGCTGCCAGCGTCGAGCGCGAGCTGCGAGACGAAGTCGCCCGGGCGTTCCGTGCCCTCCATCCGCATGGCGGACAGCCGGACGCCCGCCGCCCAGCCCTCGGTGCGCGCGACGAGCACGTCAACCTCCCGCTTGGGCAGGCTGACCCCGTGCACGGCGAGCACCTCCCTGATCTCGGCCGGCGTCATGGCCAGGTCGGTCGCGCGCAGCTCGGCCATCTGCCCGGCCAGCCGGTACTTGTGCAGCGGCAGCAGCGGGTCGCTGCGCGCCGCGAGGATCAGCCGCAGCCCCTGGTGCCGGCCGCGGGCCAGCCGGTCCAGGCCGTCCAGGATGTCGGGATGGGTGAGCAGGTGCGCGTCGTCGATGATGACGACAAGCGGAGTCGCCGGATCGGGTGCTTGGCTGAGCAACAGCTGCACCGGGTCAAGCACCGCCTCCGGCCCGGCCTCCGGCCCGGCGCCCGGGCCGCCGCGGTCCTTGCCGTCCAGCTCGGGCAGCGCCGACTCGAGCAGGTTCCAGAAGCGGCGGGGCGCTACGTCCGCTGTCCCCGGGGTGATCCACGCGACCTGGGCCTTGGCATTCTGGGCCCACTCGGTGAGCAGCACGGTCTTGCCGGCCCCGGGGCCGGCGCAGAGCAGTGTGAAGGGCAGGTCCGCGGCCTGGTCGAGATCGGCGAGCAGGCGTGGGCGTGACACATGCCGGGGCGGTAGGAGCGGAACTGTAATCAAAGAGTCACTGAAAGTAGTGGCCATTGGGCGTGATGTCCCCCCGCGCCAGACGCGACTGTGCCGCGCCGGCTGCTCTTCACTTTACGTACAGCACTGGTAACTGTAACCCCCTCCGTAAGCGACGGAAGTGGCGGGTGTGCGGGTTGTGTCACAGCCTGTCGCGGGGCGGCGCCGATCACCCGCCTGGGGTGAGGATCGGGCCGACGGGCCGAGGCTACCGTCGCCTCGAATGCTCCTGCCCGCGGCGCGCGTGGCCCTGAGCCGGCCGGCCGCCCGGCCAATACGGTCATCCGGGCAATTACTAATTTCCACTTAGGCAATTACTAATTTATGGCCTAAGTCGGGATGAAAGCCGAGGGGGTGGTTAGAGTCCGCCAAGGGATAGCTGGACGCTAGCTCAACACGAATGCCGCGACCTGTGGGGGACTTGTGGATGCCACCGGCTCCGGGACACGGCACGCGGGTGAGGCGCCAAGCGTCACGGCGGCACCGGCCCAGCCGGCCAGCAGCGCCATCGGGCGCACATTCCGGCTGGCCGTCGCCCGTGTCCGGCGCCCGGTGTGGGAAGGGCTCGCGGCGTTCGCCGCCTACCTGGCCGCCTTCACCGCCGGGTACGGGTGGCCGCTGCTCCGCCACCTGAACACGCCGAACCTGCGGCAGTACTGGACGGACCCGAACTTCTATACCTGGTCCATGCGCTGGTGGCCCTATGCCGTGTCGCACGGCATCAACCCGCTGTACTCCAGCCAGATCGGCGCGCCGCACGGCTACGACCTGGCCTGGGCGTCCACCACCCCCGCGGTGGACCTGCTGATGTGGCCGGTCACCGCCGCGTTCGGTGTGCTGGTGTCATACAACGTCATGCTGCTGCTCATCCCGCCGGTTTCCGCCTTCGCGGCCTTCCTGCTGGCGCGGCGGCTGACCGGCCGGTTCTGGCCGTCGCTGCTGGCCGGCAGCGTCTACGGCTTCTGCCCGTACGGGGTGCTGCACGAGTGGCAGGGCCAGCCGAACCTGACGGCGATCGCGGTGTTCCCGCTCCTGGCCTACCTGGTGCTGCGCTGGTGGGACGGGACGTTGCGCGGCCGCTGGTTCGTCATCTGGGCGGCCGCCGCGATGGCCCTTGAGTTCTATACGTTCAACGAGGCCTTCTTCGAGATGACCGCCGTGCTGGCGGGCGGCCTGGCGATCGGCTGGGCGGTCGCCGGGCGGGCGTCCCGGCACCAGGTGGCCCGGCTCGCCTGGCTGACCGGCGTCGCCTACGCGGGCGCCGTGGTGGTCGCGGCGCCGTACCTGTACTACGCGTTCCGGCATAACCAGGGCACGTTCAGCAGGCAGCGCCCGGCGTTCTTCCTCAACCTGGTCCGCACGGTCCTGCCCTGGTCGGACAAGGTCTTCGGGCTGAATTCGCTGGCTAGCTACTCCGCTCACGTCGGCCGGCCGGGCGTCGATGACTACGTGGGCGTGCCGATCCTCCTCGTCCTGCTCGGCATCGCCGTCCTCACCTGGCGGCGCCCGGTCACCCGGCTGCTCGTCATCGGGTTCGCGTTCGTGATCGCGCTCGCCGTCGGCCCCGAGCTGGTCATCGGTACCAGTCAGCCCGTCTCGTTGCCGTGGGCCGGGCTGTGGAGCCTGCCGCTCGCGCGCAGCGCCGAGCCGTCCCGGTTCATCGTCTTCGCCGTGCTCGTGCTCGCCGTCGCCCTGGCCCTGTGGCTGGCGATGCCGAGCGGCAGCAGGCTGCTGCTCGCGGCCCGGTGGGGTCTCGGGCTGCTCGCGGTCGCCGCGATCCTGTGGGACAGCCCCACGGTCTACAGCGCGGTCAATCCCGTACCGCTTGGCTTCAAGCCGCCCGCGACCATGCGGCCGGCGAACCAGCTCCCGGCGTTCATCACCGACGGCATGTACCGGCAGTACCTGCGTCCCGGTGAGATCGTCGTCATCGTCACCTACCGGGGCAATGCCGGGATGCTGTTCCAGGCCGACGCCGGCTTCTACTTCCGGATCGCGGGCGGCTTCATCAACGCGTCGGTGTCACCGCAGAGCGCCCTTCCGCCGCAGGTCGAGGCGATGGACCACCCGTCCAGGCAGGTAGACAAGGAGTTCGCGGACTACGTCCGCTCGGCCGGGGTGGGCGCGATCATCGTCGAGCAGGCGTGGGAGGAGCCGTGGATGCGCAACTTCGCCACCCTGCTCGGCATGCACGGCACCTCAGCCGGCGGCGTGACCGTCTACCCGGTGGCCCCCTGGCTCGCTAGCCGGGCTCGCTCCGCTCAGGCTCCTCCGGCCTCGGCTCCTCCGGCTTAGGCTCATCCTCCGGCTTAGGCTCATCCTCCGGCTTAGGCTCAT
>CAZORE010000233.1:5899-7175 GCA_964581815.1 uncultured Streptosporangiaceae bacterium
CTTAGGCTCATCCTCCGGCTTAGGCTCATCCTCCGGCTTAGGCTCATCCTCCGGCTTAGGCTCATCCTCCGGCCCAGGCTCATCCGGCGTCGGCTTCCCGAACGCCAGCAAGCCGGAGAAGGCCCCTCTGATGCCGCCGTTGCCCGGCTTTATCCGGAGCGAGACGAAGGCGGCGGCGCCGGTGGGGATGGGCAGCCAGAAGTTCACCAGCCGCCAGCCGAGCACCCCCAGGGTCGCCACGCTCCTGGTGACGCCGAACCCGACGAGCAGCAGCGGCGCGATCGAGTCGACCACGCCGAGCCCGCCAGGCGACACCGGGAGGGCGCCCGCCACGTTGGCGATGCCGTAAGCGGCGAACAACTCGACCGGGTTGGCCCGGTGCCCGAACGCGGCCACGAAGCACCACAGCGAAGCGGCGTCGAGCAGCCAGTTCAGCGAGGCCCACAGCAGCGCCCAGGCCATGACGCGCTTGTCGCGGGCCAGCAGCGAGAACGACCGCGCTCCCGCGAGGACGCCCGCCTCGATCTTCTCCCCGCTGAGGCCGGGGATCTTGTCGCCGACAGCCCGCAGCACCCGGGAGGCCAGCCCGGCCCCGTGCAGGACGCCGTACACCAGCAGGCCGGCCAGCGCCAGCACGATCGACCCGATGATGGCGACCGTCGCGTAGATGGGCTGGAATCCCGCTAGCGGGATGGAGATGATCAGGGAAATCCACAGCAGCACGTTCAGCACCACGGTGGAGCCGATCCCCTTGGCCGCCATCATCACCGTGGCGTCGTTGCCCGAGATGCCCTCGCTGGTGAACAGCTTGAAGCCGAGCGCCGCCGTGCCCAGCGTCCCGGCCGGGATGACGTGCGCGACCGCGGCGGCGGACAGGTCGATCTTGAACAGCGTGGACAGGCTCGGCCTGACGCCGCCCCGCGGCAGCAGGACCCGAGTCAGCACCGCGTAGCAGAACAGGGACACCGCCTCGAGCACGGTGCCCGCGACGACCCAGCCGGCGTTGATCGTGCCGAGCAGGTACAGGTCCTTGCTCGCGCCCACCAGTTCGGGGACCACCAGGTACTCGACGACGAGCACGAGGATCAGCAGGATCGCGCCGCGCCGCGCGGGCTTGACCAGCCGGGGCAGCCAGCGCCGCCAGCCGCCCGCGCCGCGGCCGTCGGCGTCGTCGCGGCCAGTGCCGGGCTCATCGCTCGTCACAGAGACCTCTCCACTTGACCGCATGTCCCACCGCTACCCGATTTTTACCGGTAATCGCATAATGGCACGTTCC
>CAZORE010000234.1:0-2946 GCA_964581815.1 uncultured Streptosporangiaceae bacterium
GGGGTGACGGGGGGCACACTGGTCGGGTGAGCCTCACCGTAGTAACGAGCGGACCATCGCTTACAGCGCAGTTGACGGACCTCGTGGCCCTCGGGCGTTCACGGGGATTCGTGACGATGGGGGACGTCACCACGGCAATCGACCGGGCCGAGCTAACCGGGGACGCACTAGACGGGGTAGTGCGGGTGCTCGCCGACGAGGGAATCGACGTCGTCGACGCAACGGTCGAAGAGGATACCGATACCAAGCTGCCCGACCTCGACGCCGAGAGCGCGCGCCGGGCCGGGACAAGCGACCTGGTGCGGATCTACCTGCGGGAGATCGGCCGGGTGCCCCTGCTAACCGCCGAGGACGAGGTCGAGCTGGCCAAGTCGATCGAGGCGGGCCTGTACGCCGAGGAGAAGCTGAACAGCGGGTACACGCTGTCCGGCGGCGACCGGGCCGACCTGGAATGGCTGGCGGCCGACGGCGTGCGCGGCAAGCAGCGGCTCATCGAGGCGAACCTGCGCCTGGTGGTGTCGATCGCCAAGCGGTACATCGGCCGGGGCCTGGTCTTCCTTGACCTGATCCAGGAGGGGAACCTGGGGCTGATCCGCGCGGTGGAGAAGTTCGACTACACCCGCGGGTACAAGTTCTCCACCTACGCGACCTGGTGGATCCGCCAGGCGATCACCCGGGCGATCGCCGACCAGGCCCGGACCATCCGGGTGCCGGTGCACATGGTGGAGACGATCAACAAGCTCGCCAGGGTGCAGCGTCAGCTGCACCAGGAGCTTGGCCGCGAGGCGACGGCGGAGGAGCTCGCCGCGGAGCTCGGCGTCGAGCCGGACCGCGTGGCGGAGATCCAGCGGATCGCCCAGGAGCCCGTCTCGCTCCAGTCACCGATCGGCGAGGAGGAGTCCGACCTCGGCGACTTCATCGAGGACGCGGACGCCGTGGTGCCGATCGAGGCGGCGGCCTTCATCATGCTGCAAGACCAGCTCGACCGGGTGCTTTGCGAGCTCTCCGACCGGGAGCAGCGGATCATCCAGCTGCGCTTCGGCCTGTCCGACGGGCACCCGCGGACCCTTGAAGAAGTCGGCCGGGAGTTCGGGGTGACGCGGGAACGGATCAGGCAGATCGAGTCGAAGACCCTGGCCAAGCTGCGTCACCCGTCGCGCGCCCTGCTGCTGCGCGAGTACCTGGATTAGGACCGGGCCGCCGCGCCAGCGCGGCGGCCGCCTAGCCCGGAAGCCGGCGTCGACGAGGTCGTCGACGCCGGCTTCCGTGTTCTCGGGAGGATGTCAGGCGGAGGTGTCCGGGTTGCCCGGGGTGTAGTGACGGTGGATGCCGTTCACCGACGGCGAGCCTTCGGCCGGGAAGACTAGGTTGCCGTCCTGATCGACGTCGTCCAGGTTCTCCGTGCGCGTGGCGTCCGTCCCTTCGGCGGCGTCGGTCTTCCCGCCGCTGAAGCGCGCCGGGATCTTGCTCGACGCCGCCTGCTTGACGTTCGCTACGTACCCGGGCACCTGTGACGCCTGCTGCTGCGCGGTCTTCGCCGCGGTCGACGCCATGCTGCCCGCGCTGCTCGCGGCGTTCTTCGCGTAGCCGGGTGCCTTCGCCGCCGCCGTCTTGGCCAGCTCCGTGGCCTTGGCCTGCGCGGCCCCGGCGGCCTGCTGGACCTTAGGATGGGCCGCGACCTGCTGCCCGTAGCCGATGATCTTGTCGTAAGTGCCCCGGCCTGACCGCGCGCCGACCATGAACCCGACGGCGAAGCCGGTAATGAAAACTGCCTTATGCCGCATCTGGTCCCCTTTTTCCAGTGCGCGGCGCCGATGGGACCGGCCATGATTAGCCCCGACGCCTCGTACGTTCCGGCTAGCCAGCGCTGCGCCGCGTTGGCCGCACCAGGCTATCTTGTCCTTCGCTGGCAGAAGCTACCCGCCCTGAGCCCGGTTATCCCAGGAGGAATCCCCGTGGCGGAGCACGACTACATCGTCATCGGCGGCGGAACGGCCGGCTGCGTGCTCGCCGCCCGGCTCACCGAGGACCCCGCCCTCCGGGTGCTGCTGCTCGAGGCGGGCGCCGCCGGGCCGCTGCCCGCCATGGCGGAGCCGGCCGCGTGGCCGGAACTGATCGGCTCGGCGGCCGACTGGGCCGGCCGCACCACGGCCCAGGCCGACACCGGCGAGCTGCCCTATCCCCGCGGCCGCGGGCTTGGCGGGTCCGGCGCGATCAACGCGATGGCCCACGTGCGCGGGCACCGCGCCGTCTACGACGCCTGGGCGGCCGACGGAGCGGACGGGTGGGGATTCGCGGACCTGCTGCCGTACTTCAAGCGCAGTGAGCGAGCCGGCCACGGCGACCCGGCGCTGCGCGGCACCGGCGGCCCGGTCAGCGTCGCCCCGGTGCCGCAGGCCGGCAGGCACCCGGTGGCCCGCGCGCTCGCCGACGCGCTGCGCGCGCTCGGCCACCCGGTGACGGACGACCTGAGCGGCCAGCGGCAGGAGGGCGTGGCCTGGCCCGACCTGGCGATCGCGGCCGGGCGCCGGGCCGGCCCGGCCGACGCCTACCTGCGGCCCGCGCTTGGCCGGCCGAACCTGACCGTGGCGACCGGGTGCCTGGTCACCCGGCTGGTCATCCGCGACGGCCGGTGCACAGGAGCGGAGTACCTGCGCGACGGCACGGCGGAACGGGCGGACGCGGCGGTGGAGGTGATCGTGTGCGCCGGCGCGGTCGGATCACCGCAGCTGCTCATGCTGTCCGGCATCGGCCCGGCCGGCCACCTGCGCGACCACGGCATCCGGCCGCGCGTCGACCTGCCGGGGACCGGCGCGAACCTGCAGGATCATCCGATCGCCATGGCCTGCTACGCCGCCGCGGCCCCGCTGCCCGCCAGCCGGTACAACCACGGGGAGACCTACTCCGCTCTGTTTAGCCCACCCGGCCCGCCCAGCCCACCCGGCC
>CAZORE010000234.1:3046-7031 GCA_964581815.1 uncultured Streptosporangiaceae bacterium
CTGCCGGGCGCCTGGCCCGACCTGCACCTGTTCCCGATCTTGCTGCCGGTCGTCCCGCCCGGCTACCCGGCCGGGCCGCCCGGCGGCTTCGCCCTGGTCGCCGGGCTCATGGCGCCCGCCAGCCGGGGCACCGTCCGGCTCGCCTCCGCCCACCCGGCCGCGCCGCCGCTGATCGACCCCGCCTTCCTGCGCGAGCCCGCCGACCCGGCCCGGCTGGAAGCCGGGCTCGCGATGGTCCGCGAGGCCGCGGCGGGCCCCGACTTCGCCGCGCTCGGCGTGACCGAGACCTGGCCCGGGCCGTCTACCGCCCGCAGCGGGCTGCGGGAGTGGATCAGGCGAACGGTCGGCAGCTACTACCACCCGGCCGGCACCTGCCGGATCGGCGTGCGCCCGGAGGACGGCGCGGTCACCGACCCGCAACTGCGCGTCCACGGCGTCGACGGGCTGCGGGTCGCCGACGCGTCGGTGACCCCGGTCATCCCCAACGCCCACCCGAACGCCACCGTGCTCGCGCTCGCCGAGCGGGCCGCCGACCTCATACTCGGCCGCCAGGCGGCCGTCTTACCCGGCTACCAGGCTGCTATCAGGTCGGCTGGGGTGAAGGCGGCGTCTGCGTGCCTGGTGGACGGCTTTTCATGGCGGCAGGCATGGTGGCGGCACTCGCGTTCGACCTCCCACAGGCGCCACGGACGGCCGTTGACGCCTGTCCCGGCGGTACATGGGCCAGGCCGCAGAACGCGGGTAACGCACGTGCTCGTCAGCCCTGTCGCGGCAGCCGGGCAAGGTCAAGGACCGCCGCGGCGGGGCTCTCCGCCTCGCTGATCAGCGTCAGCTCCTGTCCGTGGACGGCCAGCTGCGCTGCCACCCGGTACAGCACCTGCACCCCGGCGCTAGCCAGGATGGTGACGGCGGACAGGTCGACCGTGAGCGGCAGCACCCCGGCCCGGCAAGCCTGGAGCAGCCAGTTGGCCAGCCGGTCGGCGGTGGTGACGTCCACCGGCCCGGATACCTGGACCCGCGGCGCGGACCCGCCTGCCGTCAGCTCGACGGCGAACGGGGGACGCGCCGCCCGTGCGGCCGTGACACTGGCGCCCAGGGGGGCCAGCATGGGCCGACGGTGCAGCCGGTGACGCGTCGTCACGACCGTTCCCCGGGCTCCGGGCGGGTCGCCCGCGCTCTGCGGCGGATGGCTGACCCGCAGCTCTTCGGCGAACTGGAACGCCACGGACAGTCCCTGGCCGCGGTCTGAGCCGGTCACGTCGGGAACGCGCCAGCGTCCGTGGTCGCTGACCCGGATTTCCAGGTACCCGTCGGCGCCGACCGCCGCCTGCAGGCGAACGGTTCCTGGCCGGCCAGCCGGGTAGGCGTGCTCGACCGCGTTGGTCACCGCTTCGTTGGCGGACAGCTCCGCGATCTGGCGGTCTCCGAAGGCGACGCCGAGGTCGTCCAGCCAGTCGTCCAGTGCGTGGCGGAGTTCGGGTACGGCGTCCGGACTGGCCGTCAGCTCCAGGTCGAGCGGAGGATGAGGCACGTTCTGGCGCCATACGGCCAGGGTGGTCACGTCGTCGGTGAACCCGCCGCGCATCAGCAGCTCGACGGTCAGGTAGCTGACCCGCTCGGCCGGGGTGTCCGCCCCGCGAGCGGCGAGCGCCGGGTTGCCTGCCGCGTCCCCGGCCACGATCTCCAGGTCGGCCAGGCCGTCGTCCAGCGTCCTGGCCGGCCGCTCGACCAGCCCGTTGGTGTACAGCAGGAGAACTTCCCCCGGTCCAAGCACCGCCGTGCCGATCTCGGCCTGGCCGCGGGTGCCAGCGTCCGCAGCCGGGCCGATCCCCAGGGGTCTGCCGCCGGTGCCGGGCAGGTAGCGCGCGGTCCCGTCCGGTGCGGCCACCAAGGGAGGCGGGTGCCCGCAGGTGGCATAGCGGAACTGCCCGCCCGTGGGCTCGAGCACGGCGACGCACAAGGTCACTGCCCGCAAGTCGGCGTCGCCCGCCGCGAACAGGCCCAGCCGGGCCAGCACCGCCGCCAGGCTCGCCTCCTGAGACAGGGCTTCGCCCAGCACCACACGGAGCCGCCAGACGGCCGCCAGCCCGCGGCCCGGCGCATCCGCCACCATCAACGCGACCCGGCCGTCCGGCAGCACCACAGCGTCGAAGCAGTCGCCGCCCGCGGCGTCCGGCCCGGCGGCGGGCAGGTAGCGTGCCGCGACGCGGGCATGGGGCAGCACCGGCAGCCCGGGCCGCAGCATTATCTCCTGCACAGCCAGCGCCTCACGCCGCGCCCGGGACGGGGCCGCTGGCCGATCCCGGATCACCTCGGTCCCGTCGGACTGGGTCACCAGGACGCCGCGCACACCGCCGTCCGCGCTGAGCCACGGAGTGAGGGTGAAGTCGAGGTACTGATTGTCGCCGGCCGGCCATTCCCGCGCGGTGAACGGCACGCCCCCGGCATAGACCATGTCGAGCAGTTCGGTGACCTGCCTGGCCGCCAGGGCGGGGAACAGGTACCGGCCCGGCCGGCCGATGAGGTCCGGCTGGCGGGTGAAGGCACGGAAAGCGGCATTGGCGGCGACCACGGTGTGCTCAGGCCCTTCCATGGCCGCCATGAGTGAGGGCATGCACTCGAACGCGTCGGCGACGTCTTCGGCGTCGACGGCCTGAGGCCGCGGGACTCCGCCGTCTCGATCACCACGTACAGCCGGCACAGTGTCTCCTTGAGCCATCGCCTCTGCGCCTCTACCTGCCGAGGCTTGCTCGACAAGCCCGAATGCCCGGCCTACCATGATCTTGGGTTGCTGGGCAAGCTAACCATCCTTCTCCTTGAGCAGCGGGTTCTGGTTGTCGGGGGTGACTGTCCTGGAAGACCGAATCCGGGTCAATCCCTCGGTGTTTCCCGGAACTGAGTGCCCCCCTGCCTGCCGTCCCGGCCTGGACCGCCCACGCGCTGGGGTCGCGGTGAGCATGATCATCGATACCGAGGACTTCGACTCGACGTTCGCGCTGCTGTCCGGGCTGCATGGCGTGACCCGGCTCAGCCAGCAGGGCGAACAGGTCGGCATACGGCTTGTGCGGCATGCCGTCGGCCCGCTCAGCATGGATCACTTGAGCTTGCGCGCGGACTTCGACGCAGAGGTCCGCCCAATGGGCACGCTGGTGTTCGGACGGGTGGACGCCGGCTCCCTCGGCTTCCGCTCCGGCCGCGCCGAGCGCTGGTACGCGCCGGGGGACGTATACCTGGCCGGCCAGCCCTGGCAGCGCCGCACCGTCATGGCCCGCGGCGGCGAGCATGAGCAGGTGGTTATCGACACGGATTTCATCAGCCAGGTGACCGACCGGGCGCCGGGCTCCGAAGCCCGTCTCGTCCGGTTCACTGGCTACGAGCCGGTATCTCCGCAAGCCGCCGACATGTGGAAGGCCACATTCGATTACGTGCGCCACACGGTGCTCGCCGGCCTGGCTACGGCCGACTGCCCGCTGCTTGCGGGCAACGTCGCCCGGCTGATCGCGGCCACTGCGCTGACCGTCTTCCCCAATGACACGCTGACGAGCCCGGTGCGGGAAGACAAGGACGACGGCGGTTCTCCCGCCGGGCTGCGCCGCGCCGTCGCGTTCATCGACGAGCACGCCCACCAGGACATCGCCGCCGCCGACATCGCCGCCGCGGCCGGCGTGACCATCCGGTCGGTGCAGCTGGCTTTCCGCCGCCACCTTGATTCGACGCCGATGGAGTATCTCCGCCGGGTCCGGCTCGACCATGCCCACCGTCAGCTGGTCGACGCGAGCCCGGAACGCGAGTCAGTCACCTCCGTGGCCTACCGGTGGGGCTTTTCCAGCCCTAGCCGCTTCGCGGCTGACTACCGTAAGGCCTACGGCGTCCTGCCGAGCCGAAGCCTGCACAGCTGACCAGCCAGCGCGGCCTGCCAGGTCAGTGCCAAGAAGCCGGGGGACGGTCGGCGTAACCGCTCCCAATGCCGGCGCCGGCGGGGCCT
>CAZORE010000235.1:0-6940 GCA_964581815.1 uncultured Streptosporangiaceae bacterium
CGGCGGCGCCACCGTGGATCCCTACGACCTCGCCGCCGCCTACGGCACCGACGCGGTGCGCTGGTGGCTACTGCGCGAGGTGCCCAGGGTCGGTGACGCCGACTTCACCGTCGAGCGCCTCGTCGGCCGGGCCAACGACGAGCTCGCCAACGGGTTCGGCAACCTCGTCAACCGGGTGGTCGCCCTGATCCACCGTTACCGCGGCGGGCACGGGCCGGCCGTGACGGCGAGCACCCCGGACGCGGCCGCACTGGACGGGGCGGTAAGTAACGCTCCCGGGCTGATCGCCGGGGCGCTTGACGACTTCGACTTCCGCCGCGCCACCGACGCGGTCTGGCGGATCGCGGACGAGGCGAACCGCTACGTCAACCACGCCCGCCCGTGGGAGCTCGCCAAGGCCGGCCGCACCGCGGAGCTGGCCGTGGTGCTGTCTTCGCTGCTGCGCGCCTGCCAGGCTATCGGCACGCACCTGGCGCCGTTCCTCCCGGATGCCGCGGCCCGGATCACCGGGCAGTGCACCCCGGATGCGGCCGGGGTGCTGCCGCGCCCGGCCCCGCTGCTACCCAGGATCACGGAGGCCCAGAGCGGGCACCGCGCCTAAGGCTGCCGCCGCGCGGCCAGGATCGCTCCCGTCATGACCGCAGGACCAGCCATTTCCCGCCGATCAAGAGGGCAAGTACCGTTCCCGCGATCCAGAGCAGCGACCAGAACCGCGGGTGGATGTGCGTCCGGCCGCGGAGGCTGATGGCGTCGCCGGCCTTGGCGCCGTGGGCGACGGCGACGCGCACGCCGTCGAGTAGGAGAAGCCAGGTCAGGCCGTAGACGACGATCTCCTCAAGCCACGCGTGCGCGTTGCGGGTGACCAGGACGAGCAAGACGATGGCGACCGGGACGGAGATCATGCCCAGGGACCGGCCGATGAAGAAGAACAGCAGCACGAGCAGCATGATCAGCAGCCACAGCACGGTGACTACCCGGCCGGTCTCGATGAGCTTGGCGGCGGCGAGCCCGAACAGGCTCGGCCCCAGGTAACCGACGAAGCCGACGGTGATCAGCCGGAGGATGGCGCCCTTTGCGGCCTGGTAGGTCGTCTCGCCGGTCTCCCGCTTGAGTATCACGGTCTCAAGCGCGAAGCCGAGCAGGATGGCGGCGAGGGCGTGCGCGCCCTCGTGGGCCATTACATTGACGTGCCGTGCGATCGGCCACAGGAACGGGACCATGACCACGACGAGCGCGCCGAGTCCGATCAGCGCGGCTAGCCCGCCCGGCAGCGGTGCCAGCATTTCCTGCGAAGGCGCGGGCGTTCCCGTCGCCGACGTGTTCATGTCACCGAGAGTGCTGGATCTTCGGCGAAACGGCAATGCCTAAATAGGGTGAATCGCCACCCGCTTCCCTCCTAGCGCCTGCTTTACCTGGCCCCTGGAGAGTCACGGCCATCGTGGTGACCGTCGGCGCCCGCGGCGCCGGAGGCCGGGGAGATGAGTCCGGTTTCGTAGGCGAGGACGACGGCCTGGACGCGGTCGCGGAGGCTGAGCTTGGTGAGGATGCGGGCCACGTGGGTCTTGACCGTGGCCTCGGACAGGGTCAGGGAAGCGGCGATCTCGGCATTGGACATGCCGCGGGCGACCAGGCCGAGGACCTCGAGCTCGCGCCGGGTCAGCACCGAGGTGTCGCCGCCGGGTGCGCCCGAGCGGCGGCCCGGGTCGGCGGGGAGCGCCGGGCCGGGCCGGTGCCCCGGGCCGGGCACCGTGCCCGGCGCGCCTGCGGTGCCCGCGAAGCGCTCGACGAGGCGGCGGGTGATCGAGGGGGCCAGCAGGGCGTCGCCGGTGCGGACCAGCTGGACCGCCGCGACCAGGTGCTCCGGGGTCACGTCTTTGAGCAGGAAGCCGCTCGCTCCCGCGGTGAGCGCCGCGTACACGTAGGCGTCCAGGTCGAAGGTGGTCAGGATGATGACGCGGGTCGGCGGGCCGCAGCCTTCCTGGCCGCCGGGCGGGGCGTCCGCCAGGATCTGCCGCGTCGCCTCGATGCCGTCCATGACCGGCATCCGGATGTCCATCAGCACCACGTCCGGCCGGTGCGCGCGGGCCGCGGCGACGGCCCGGGCGCCGTCGGCCGCCTCCGCGGCCACATCGATGCCCGCCGCCTTGAGTATCAGCCGGAACCCGCCGCGCACCAGGGCCTGGTCGTCGGCGATGACCACGCTCAGCGGGCGCTCTGGTTCACCGGGACGTCCGTCCGGCGTGCCGTCCTCCGCCGTCATGTCCGGCTCCCGGCCGTGACCTGCTCCGCCTCGGTCAGCGGCAGGACGGCGCGGAGCCGCCAGCCGCCCTCAGGCCGCGGCCCGGCCGCCAGCTCACCGCCGTAGAGCGCGAGCCGCTCGCGCAGGCCGAGCAGCCCGCGCCCGGAGGCGGCCGCGGTCGCGCCGCCCAGGCCGCTCGCGCCGCCCAGGCCGGCCGGCCCGGCGCCGCGGCCGTCGTCGCTCACGGTGATCTCCAGCAGGCCGTCCCAGCACACGCGCACCGACGCCGTCGCGCCGCTCGCGTGCCGCAGCACGTTGGTCAGCCCTTCCTGCACGACCCGGTACGCGGCCACGTCCGCGCCCTGCGGCAGCGGCCGCGGCGCGCCGTTGACCTGGAGGTCGACCGGCAGGCCGGCGTCGGCAACCCGGCTGATCAGCGTGTCAAGCTCACCGAGCCCGTTCTGCGGGCGCAGCGAGGCCGGGGCTGGGCCGGCGGCGGGCGCGGCTGAGCCGCCCCAGTCGCGGCCGTCCGCCGCCGGGCTGAGCAGGCCGAGCAGGTTGCGCAGCTCCGTCATCGCGTACCGCCCGGTTGCCTCCACGGCGAGCAGCGCGTCCTGCGCGTCAGCAGGCGACGACGCCATAATCTTCCGCGCGGCGCCGGCCTGGACGATCATCACCGCCACGTTGTGCGTGACCACGTCGTGCAGCTCCGCGGCGATCCGCGCCCGCTCGGCCGCCAGGGCCCGCGCCGTCGCGGCGGCGGCCTCGTCGGCGGCGCGGCGCAGCCGGGCGGTGGAGTCGGCAAGCCGCCGGCGCAGCTCGCGGATGCCGAGCCCCGCGGCGACGGCCGGGAAGATGGCGAAGACGGCGGTGAGCCGGCCGGGGAACCTGGGCAGCTGGTTGCCGAGCGCCGAGGCGGCGGCGACGGAGGTCACCGACACCACGGCGATCGCCAGGTTCCGGTACCTGGAGTGGGTCATCGCGCTGTAGGCGGCGTACACGGCGGTGCCAAGCGCGACCGGCGGCACGTAGTAGCCGTGCACCGCGACGATCGCCGCGGTGATGACCAGCCAGGCCCACACCGGGCACAGCCGCCGCCAGGCGAGCGGCAGCGCGGTCAGCGCCGCGGCGGTGAGCAGCAGGAGCGACGCGTGCGGCGGCCCGACGAGGATCAGGCGGCCCGCCACCGGCCGCACGGCGTGGGCCGCGATGGCCGCCTTGATGTCCGCGCTGATGGCGGCGGGGCCGCCGCCGGGCA
The DNA here is from genome assembly GCA_964581815.1 of uncultured Streptosporangiaceae bacterium. Classification (GTDB taxonomy): domain Bacteria; phylum Actinomycetota; class Actinomycetes; order Streptosporangiales; family Streptosporangiaceae; genus Trebonia. The sequence continues at coordinate 3,498 of CAZORE010000235.1, forward strand.
CGAAGACCTCCTGCGTCAGGTCGCGCCGCGCCATCTCGTACACCGCGCCGATCGCCGCGCCCACGGCGACGGCGGCGTCGAGCGCGAGCGCCCAGCCCGACGGCGGCGCGCCGCGCGGCTCGGCCCGCGTGAACAAGGCCAGCACCTGGCCCGTACGTCCTGCCACCCCATCATTGTGGCCGGTCGCGGAGCCCGCGGCATCCTCCCGAACGCCTAAAGCGGCTACATCGCAAGGATGACGCGCGTCCCGGGGTCACCCGATTCCGTTAGGCCAAGTCAATAGCGCGGCCGACGCGGGCCTGACGGCCGCGGGGCTACCTTCGCCGTCATGGACACGCTGGTTCAGCTAGAGAACGTCACCAAGCGCTACGACGGAGCGGCCGCCGCCGCCGTCAACGACGTGAGCATGCGGATCGACGCCGGCGAGGCGGTCGCCATCATGGGACCGTCCGGCAGCGGCAAGTCGACACTGCTCAACCTGATCGCCGGGATGGACCGGCCCACCAGCGGGGCGGTCCGGGTCGGCGACGAACGAGTCGACATGCTCAGTGAGGCCGGCGCCGCCCGGTTCCGCCGCAAGCAGGTCGGGATGATCTTCCAGTTCTTCAACCTGCTCGACGACATGACGGTGATCGACAACGTGCTGCTGCCCGCCCAGCTGGCCGGCGCACGAGCCAAGGATGCCCGGTTGCGCGCCGGCGAGCTGCTCGACACGCTGCGGATCGCGCACCGCCGTGACGCCTACCCGGCCCGGCTGTCCGGCGGCGAGCGGCAGCGGGTGGCGATCGCCCGGGCGCTGATCAACCAGCCGTCGCTGCTGCTCGCCGACGAGCCGACCGGCGCGGTGGACTCCGCCACCGGGGACGAGATCGGCGCCCTGCTGCTCGAGCTGAACGCGGCCGGGCAGACCCTGGTCGTCGTGACGCACAGCCCCGAGCTGGCCAGGCGGTACGCCAGGCGGGTCATCCACATCGCGGACGGGCGGGTCGCCTCGGACACGGCGGTCACGGTCAGGAGCACGGGGTCATGAGCGCCGTGTTCCGCGCCGCGCGCGGCGGCCTCGGCGGCCGAAGACTCCAGGCGATCATCATCGGCCTGGTCGTCCTCGTCGCCACCGCCGCCTCCACGCTCGCCCTCGGCATGCTCGCCGACGCGCACAGCCCGTTCGACCACGCGTTCGCGGCGCAGCACGGCGCGGACGTCGCTGTCACCGTGGACACCTCCGCCGTGTCCGCCGCGCAGCTCGCGGCGGCGGCCAAGGTTGGCGGCGTCACCGCCGCCGCCGGACCTTATTACAGCGAGGGCGTCACCGCGCAGGTCAGCCTGCCCGGGGTCAACGGCACGATCGGCGTCCCGTTCACGCTCGTCGGCCGGTCCTCGCCGGGCGGCCCGGTCGACGACCTCACCCTCCAGCAGGGCCATTGGCCAGTCAGCGATAACCAGGTCGTGCTCTCGGTGAACGCCAGCGGGCCCGGCCAGGTCGGCTCCACCCTCACCATCGGCAAGCAGGTGCTGACCGTCACCGGCATCGCGAACTCGGTCACCAACACCGCCGACGCCTGGGTGCTGCCCGCCGAGCTGGCCGCGATCGCGGGCGGCGGGGGCACGGGCCAGGCGCAACTGCTGTACCGGTTCGCGTCAAGCGCGACGACAGGCGACATGTCCGCCGACATCGGCGCCGTCCAGGCCGCGCTGCCGAAGAACGCGGTGCTCGGCACGGTCTCCTATCTCTCCGTCCGCCAGTCCGAGCAGTCAAGCGTGGCGCCGTGGGTGCCGTTCATCATCGCGTTCGGCGTGATCGCGCTGGTCATCTCGGTGCTGATCGTCGTCAACGTGGTCGGTGGCGCGGTGGTGGCGGGCACTACCAGGATCGGCGTGCTCAAGTCCGTCGGCTTCACGCCGGGCCAGGTCGTCGGCTGCTACGTGCTGCTCGTCACGGTGCCCGCCCTCATCGGCGCGGTCGCCGGCGTGCTGTGCGGCAACCTGCTCGCCGCGCCCATCTACGCGCAGAACGCGCGGGTGTACCAGGTCGGCGTGCTCGGCGTCCCGTTCTGGGTCGACGTCGCGGTGCCGCTCACCGTCCTGCTGCTCACCGTCGCCGCCGCGGTCGGCCCGGCGTCCCGGGCGGGCGCGATGTCGGCGGTGCAGGCGATCGCGACCGGCCGCGCGCCGCGGCCTCGGCACGGCTTCTTCGCCCAGCGCGCGCTCGCCCGGCTCACCGGAGTGCCACGCCCGGTCACCCTGGGCCTGGCGACGCCCGCCGCCCGGCCTGGCCGCACCCTCGTCACCGTGGTCGCGGTGCTGTTCGGCGCGGCGGCGGTGACGTTCGGCGTGGGCCTGGCGACGTCGCTGAACCGCGTCTACAGCGACATCTCGGACGGGGCGCGGCTGCCGGTGCAGGTCAACGCGGTCCCGGCGGGCGGCACCGCGGACGGCCCGGCCGGGCCGCGCGGCCGCAAGCCACCGCCAGGGAAGAAGATCACCGTCATCGGCGGTCCCGGCGCGCAGCCGTTCACCGCGGCGCAGCAGCACGCCATCGTCACGGCGATCGACGCGCAGCCGGGCACGGTGCACTACGTGACCGAGCTCGAGGACAACCTGGAGCTACCCGGCCTGACCAACGCGGGCGGCGGCGTGCAGGTCACCGCGTACGGCGGCAACCCGGCGTGGTCCAATTACCAGCTCATCTCCGGCTCGTGGTACTCGCAGTCCTCATCCGGGCCGCAGATTGACGTCAACACGCTGTTCCTCACCGACACCTCGCTGGCCGTCGGCGACAGCTACACGATGGTCAACGGCAGCCATAAGGTCACCGCGAAGATCGTCGGCGAGGTGTTCGCGCCGGGCAACGACGTGAGCATCTTCATGTCGCCGGCCACGCTCTCCGCGATCGACCCGACGGTCACCGGGACCGGCCAGTACGCGGTCTCGCTCAAGCCGGGCGTCAACGCCGACAGCTACGCCAGCGCCCTGACCGCGGCGCTCGGCAACGGGTACCTCGTCGGGGCGCGCGGCGGCGACAAGGCACTGGTCGCGATCACCACCCTGGTCGCCATGCTCACCCTGCTGATCATCGCGGTGGCCGGCCTCGGCGTGCTGAACACGGTGGCGCTGCAGATCCGCGAGCGCGCCCACGACATCGGCATATTCAAGGCCCTCGGCATGACGCCGCGGCAGACCCTCACCATGGTCGTCTGCTCGGTCGCCGTCGTCGGCCTCGTCGCGGGCGTCATCGCGGTCCCGGCCGGCATCCTGCTGCACCACAACGTGCTCCCGGCGATGGCCCACGCGGCCAACTCGGACCTGCCGGCGTCGGTGATCTCGGTGTTCTCCCTGCCGGAGATGATCGGCCTGGCCCTGGCCGGCCTGTTGATCGCGGTCGCCGGAGCCCTCGCGCCCGCCTCCTGGGCGGCCCGCTCCCGCACCGCCACCGCGCTGCGCAC
>CAZORE010000236.1:0-6790 GCA_964581815.1 uncultured Streptosporangiaceae bacterium
TGCGGAACTCGGGCAGGCCGTCGACGGTCAGCTCGCGGGAGTAGCGGACCAGGCTCGCGGGTTCCAGGATGATGCGCCGCATGATCGCGCGCTTGCCAAGCCGGTCGACCCGGTCCACGCCGTTCTCGGTGTAGCCGGCCTTCCTGCTGACGCCGAGCGACGCCGGGTTGTCTTCGAACGCGCTTGAGGTGATGTACTCCGCGTCCAGGTGATCGAAGACGAACGCGCAGATCACCTGCCGCATCGCGGTGCCGATGCCCTTGCCCTGGAAGCGGCGGCCGAGCCATGACCCCGTCTCGCCGCCCCGGACAATGAGGTAGTCCTTGGTCGAGAACCCCTGGCAGCCAACGAGCTCGCCGTGGTAGGTGACGGCGAAGTCGGCGGTCCACTGGGCGGGAGAGAAACTAGCGCGCTTGCCCCAGTGGTACTGCGCCACGTTCCGCGTCATGTCCGGCGCGGGCGTCAGCGACCACGGGAAACCGAACGGCATGAAGTCCGGGTCGTGGATGTCGGTCGCTAGCTCGGCGAGCGGCCCGAGCAGGTCGTCGGTGATGCCCCGCAGCTCGACGGGACCCGCCGTGATCCGCAGCCCGAGCAGCGGCAGCGCCGCTGCGATCGTCGTCATCGCCTACTCCCTCAGCCGTCACGGGTGTCTCCTGCCGTGGCGCTATCTGACCACGGCGGCCGCGCCGGCCGCCACGGGTTTCCACGCGGCCAGCTACCTCGGCCACGCGGCGAACTGGCTCGTCGCAGCCGCGGCATCTAGCCTAAAAGAGACCGGGATGAATGCCGTGAGAGGATGCTCTGATGGACGGAACACTCGCTGCCGCTGACCTGGAACGACTGCGCAAGGATTTCTCGGCCAACCCGGTCTACCGGCTTGCCCAGAATGCCGTGACCCGGGTGACCATCGATGACGTTACGGTCAACCGGGAGATCGTCGGCAGCATCGACCACTCCATGTCGACGACGCTTGACGACTGGAAGGTCACCAACCAGGAGCGGAGCGGCCGCTGCTGGCTGTTCGCCGGGCTGAACCTGCTGCGCGTCGGCGTGATGCGCGAGACCGGGCTCAAGGACTTCGAGTTCTCGCAGAACTACATGATGTTCTGGGACAAGCTTGAGCGAGCCAACTACCTCCTCGAGGCGATCATCGAGACCGCGGACCGCGACCTCGACGACCGCACGGTGGCGTTCCTGCTCGAGTCGGCGGCGGGCGACGGCGGCCAGTGGAACATGTTCGCCGCCCTCGTGGCCAAGCACGGCCTGGTGCCCAAGGGCTACATGCCGGAGACGCAGAGCTCGTCGGACACGGGCCGGATGAACGCGGTCCTCCGCTACCAGCTGCGCCAGGGCGCGCGGACGGTCCGCGCGGCCGCGGCCGACGGCGCCGAGGCCGCCCGGGCGGCCAAGGCGGAGATCATGCAGGTGATCTACCGGATCTTGTGCATCCACCTGGGGACGCCGCCGGAGCGCTTCGACTGGCAGTGGACGGACAAGGACAAGAAGTTCCACCGGGACGGCGTTCTCACCCCGCAGGAGTTCGCCGCCAAGTACGTTGACCTGCCGGTCAGCGACTACGTCTGCCTGGTCAGCGACCCCCGGCCGTCCAGCCCGGTCGGCCGGACCTTCACCGTCGAGTACCTCGGCAACGTCATCGGCGGCCCGCCGGTCACCTACCTCAACGTCGATGTTCAGGTCATCAAGGACATCGCCGCGGCCACCATCCAGGGCGGGGAGCCGGTCTGGTTCGGCTGCGACGTCGGCAAGATGATGAGCAGCGACTACGCGTTCTGGGACGCCGGACTCTATGACCTGCCGTCGGTCTACGACACCGCGTTCGACCTCGACAAGGCCGCCCGCCTCGAGTATCACGAGAGCGCGATGACGCACGCGATGCTCTTCACCGGGGTCGACGTGCTTGACGGGGCGCCGCGGCGCTGGCGCGTGGAGAACAGCTGGGGCCCCGACCGCGGCAAGGACGGCTTCTACACCATGAACGACTCCTGGTTCGGCCAGTACGTCTTCGAGATCGCCGCCCGCAAGAGCGCGCTCCCCGCGGACCTGCGGCGCGCCCTGGACACCGAGCCGATCGTGCTGCCCGCGTGGGACCCGATGGGCGCCCTGGCCCGGTAACCAGCCGCGACTCCCCGCCTGCCGGGGCTTGACGGCACGCGCACGCGCACACTATTGGTAAGGAGGTTTTTGCCGTGCGCTGCGCCCGGTGCCCGGCTTTGGCGGGCTCAGCGCACGCGGGCGCGCAGTGCACCACGGCGATGACAGGGAGCCTGATGGAGCGTGACGGGACCGAGGGAATTGTCTTCCCGCAGTCCGCGGACGGTCGGCGGAGCACGTCCGCGCTTGGCAAGGCGGTGGTCGCCGACGCGCTGCGCCAGGTCGACAAGGCGGCCGCCCGTGAGGCCGAGCAGGAGACGAACTGGCGCGCCGGCTACCTCCATCATTTCCATCGTCTTGTCGAGGCCGGGCTGACGTCGAAGGCCGCCGCGCTGTCGGTGGCCCGCGACGGGCTGGACTCACTGCACGCCCGGATGCGGGTGAGCTGGCCGGGAGACGCCGAGACCGGACTTGACGCCGTGCTCTCCGCGCCCGCCACGGCCTCTTTCACCACGCTCACCGTGCCGGGCGCCGGGCAGCGGGAAACCGAGCTTGCCCTGCCCTATCGCGGCGAGCAGCTGCGCGGCGACGCCCTGGCCCGCCAGCTCGACACCTGGGTCGGCCGCGGGATCATCGAGCCGTCGTGCGCGGTGGCCGTCAGTGAGGTCGCGGCGCACCCGGAGTGGCTGCGGCTGCCGGGCCAGACGGTGGTCGCGCTCGGGGCAGGCGCGGAGGTGGGCCCGGCGGAGGTGCTGCTGCGCTGGGGCGTCCGGGTGGCCGCCGTTGACCTGCCAAGCCCGCCGCTGTGGGAGCGGGTGCTGCGCATGGCCAGGCAGGGCGCAGGCGAGCTGCTCGTGCCGGTGAACCGGGAGGTGGCCGCGCCGCCGCCGGACGCGCCTGATGAGGCGATCGCGCGATCCGCGGGCCTCAACCTGGCCCGCCAGGTCCCGGACGCCGCGGACTGGCTGGCTGGCCTTGACGGCCCGCTCGTGCTCGGTAACTACGTCTACGCCGACGGCGCGGCAAACGTGGCCGTGTGCACCGCGGCGGACGCGCTCACCGTGCGCCTGCAGGCGGCCCGCGACGACGTGGCGCTGGCGTTCCTCGCCACGCCGACCGACGTGTACGCCGTCCCCGCCGACGCGGTCGCCTGCTCCGTCCGCGCGTACGCAAGACGGTCGCGGGCCGCGAAGCTGGCCGGCTGGCCGCTGCACGCCGCGTCCGGCGGCCGGCTGCTTCGCCGGGCCTACCAGCCCGGCGCGGACCCCGGCATCAGCGACACCCTGGTCGCCCAGCAGGGCCCGAACTATGCCCTGGCGAAGCGGCTGCAGCGGTGGCGGGCCACCGTCGCCCGCGAGGCCGGGACACCCGTGTCGCTCAACGTCGCCCCGCCCACCAGGACCCGGTCGGTCACGAAGAACCGCATACTGGCCGCCGCCTACGTCGGCGCCCACTGGTTCGGCGCCGAGATGTTCGAGCCCGCCACCACCAGGACGCTCATGGCGGCGCTGCTCGTGCATGACCTGCAGGCCGGCCGGCCCGCGCAAGCGCACCCCTGGCAGGACGAGGCACACGCCGCGGCGCACGGCGGCCTGTGGCGTATCGCCTACGCGCCCCGCAGCGCCCTGGTGCTCGCCGCCCTGCTCGGCTACCCGAAGGCGCGCTGAGGCCACCTTGACCCTGTTCGCGGCCCGAGCTACGTTGACCAGGTCTGGCCAGCTGAGGGAGGCTGCTGATGGCGCTGAAGATCATGCCGCACGGCAGGCTGCAAGAATGGGTCGCCGAGGAAAAGGGCTATTTCGCGGCCGAGGGGCTCGAGTACAGCTTCGTGATCACTGGTGACTACGGCGTCGGCGCCGCCTCCATCCGGCGCGACGGTGGCGGAGAGATCAGGAGCGGCGCGTTCGAGACGTTCGGCGCGGGCCGCGACGGCGCCGACGTGAGCTGCGCCTGCCACTGGGCCACGAGCACCGCCGCCAGCGAGCGCAGCGGGCAGCTGGTGACCACGGCCTACTCGGTGGCGCCGTGCGCGGTCGTGGTACCGCCCGAGTCGCCGGTCCGCCGTCCTGAGGACCTGGCCGGAGTGCCGGTCGGGGTCGGCTACCACTCCGGTAGCCACTTCGCCGCCGTGCAGGCACTCGAGCCCGTGCTTCCCCCCGGTGAGCTGAGGCTCACCTTCCAGGGCCCGCCGAACGAGCGCCTTGACGCCCTGCTCGAACGCCAGGTTCCCGCGGCCGTGGCCTGGGGGGTGCCGCTGTACATCGCCGAGGCCTTCGGGTTCCGTAAGGTGCTCGACGCCACGTTCATGATCGGGTTCCTGGTGACCGGGAGCGACGCGACCAGGGCCGACGTGGACAAGTACCTGGCCGCCCTGCGCCGGGCGCAGATGGACATCGACATGCACCCGGAACAGTTCAAGCACTACCACCTGAGGTCCGTCCCCGAGAAATACCGGGAGCGGGTCGACGTGCGGGCGTTCGGCACCGGCGAGCGCATTGTGTTCCTGCCCTACACCAGGGAAGTCTTCACCGAGACCCGGCAGTGGATCGAGTCGCATCAGCTCTTCGACGGGGCCGTCGCCCAGGCTGGCTACGACGAGGCCGCCCTGGCCTGACGCCGCGCAGGCGTCAGGCCGCGGTCTTGGCCAGGGCCTGGTCGAAGTCGGCGACCAGGTCCTGCGTTCCCTCGATGCCGCAGCTGACCCGGATCAGGTCGGCGGTGATGCCGAGCCGCTCCCGGTCCTCACGGCTCATCCCGGCGTGCGAGGTGGTGGCGGGCCGGGTGATCAGCGTCTCCACCCCGCCCAGGCTCGGCGCGACGAACGGGAGCCTCACCGCCTCAAGGAGGGCCTGCGCGGCGGCCTCGCCGTCGCGTAGCCGCAGGCTCAGCATGCCGCCGAACCCGGACATGAGGTCCGCGGCGTGCTTGTGGTCCGGGTGGGAGGCGAGCCCGGGGTAGTTGACCGCGGCGACCTGCGGGTGGCCGGCGAGGAAGCTGGCCAGCGCCGTTGCGTTCTCATTCTGGGCGCGGACGCGCAGGGCGAGTGTCTTGATGCCGCGGGCGAGCAGGAAGCCGGTGTGCGGGTCCAGGCTGCCGCCGTAGTGGTTGAGTGTCTTGCGTACCTGGTCGACCAGTTCCGCGTTGCCCATGACGGCCCCGGCCACCAGGTCGGAATGCCCGCCCAGGTACTTGGTGGCGCTGTGCAAGCACAGGTCGAACCCGGCCTGCAGCGGGCGGAAGTTCACCGGGGTCGCGAACGTGTTGTCGATCACCGAGAGCAGCCCCTCCCGGCGGGCGAAGTCGGCGATCTCGCGCAGCAGCCCGACCCGCATCAGCGGGTTGGTGATGGTCTCGACCAGGAACACCTTGGTTTGCGGGGTTTGCGCGGCGGCCCAGGTCTGCGGGCGGTGCACGTCGATGAAGCTGTACCGCCAGCCAAGGTCCTCGGCGTGGCGGGTGAGGAAGTCGTGGGTTCCGCCGTAGAGGCAGTCGCTGGCCAGCAGGTGATCCCCGGCGCGCAGCACGCTCAGCAGCGTGGTCGTCACGGCAGCCATGCCGGACGCGGTCGCGACCGCTGCCTGCGCGCCCTCAAGCGTGGCCAGCTTGTCGTGCAGGTACCGCTGCGACGGCGTGGAGCTCAGCCGGAGGTACGGGAGGTCGTGGTAGCCCGTTCCCGGCTCGACCGAGTACACCGTTCCCTGGTAGATCGGGTAGACCACCGAGCCCTCGGGTCCCGGGCGCCGTTCGCCGCCGTGGACCACCGTGGTTTCCATCGACTCGTTCTGCTCGTCCATGACGACCATGGTCTCCCGGCCGGAACCGCGATCCTAGATCCAATCACACGGAATTGGCTTGCTAAGCCAGCCCTTCAGGCACGGCATGCGGTCGCTCGGGCCAGAAAGGCCATTCCTCGAACCAGGCGCACCGGCCGTCCTCCTCGAGGCGGATGACCCACAAGTCCCGGTACTCCTGGCAGGACGGCTCGCCGTAGCGCACCTCGGCCCGGATCACCGCGACCGGGCCGTCGACCGCGAGGATGTCGGTGGCCAGGCTGAAGGCCTCGTCCGGCCCTTGTCGCTCCGCTTCCCACATCCACCCGATCGCGTCCAGCCCGGTGACGGGCTGCGCGTAGGGAGATTGCAGGTAGCTGGCATCGGCGGTGAACAGGCTCGCGAGCGCCCCGGTACCCGGCGCCCGCCAGGCGGCCTCATAACCCGCGAGCCAGCGCAGCACCGTCGCCCGGTCGGTCATCAGCGGCCGCCGGCCGTGCCGCTAGCGAACTTTCCGCATGGTGACGACCCGTCGCTTGCGCAACGACTCCAGCCACTCGTGCCCGCTTAGCAGTCGCGTGGTCTTGCCCGACTTGACCTCGCCCGCGGCGGCGACCGCCATCGCGACGCTGGCGGCGGTCATGTCGTCGGGTGCCTCGTACACGATGAGCAGGTCGTACTCGCCGAAGGGGAAGGCGGCCACCACGATCTTGGCCCCCACGTCCTCAAGCGCCGCGCTGATCGTTTCCACAGGGTCTTGCGGCTCTTGGATCTGAGCCGCCATCGACTTCGCGGTATAGGACGCCTGGTACATGTAGAGCGCCATCGAGATCCTCCTCGGGCGGTTCTGAGATCTTTGGATCGTAGACCCGCCCGCGCGGGCACACCAGCCTTCAGCGGGCCGA
>CAZORE010000237.1:0-1296 GCA_964581815.1 uncultured Streptosporangiaceae bacterium
CCGTGGGTGACGGTGACGAACGGGGCGTAGCGGACCTTGACCACGACGCGGGCCACGGGACGCTCGGTGACCTCGCCGGCCACCTGGCGAGCCAGCCGCGAGATCTCCTGTGCGACGTCCGTCCAGTCGGCCAGGTTGCGCTGGAAGGTGACCTCACGGCCGTGCGAGCGGGGGACGTACGGGGTCGGGTCCACCTCGGACTCGCCGCGGCCGTTGCCGAGCAGGACCAGCCAGGGCCCCGTCGTCGGGCCAAACACCTTCGCGAGCGCGGCCATGTCGGCCGCGGCCAGCTGCCGCACGGTGGTGATGCCGAGCGTGGCGAGCTTGGCCAGCGTCTTCGCGCCGATGCCCCAGATCGCGTCAGGCGGGCGGTCGCCGAGCACGTCGAACCAGGTTTCCGTGGTCAGCCGGCCAACGCCCGCCGGCTTGCCGAAGCTCGTCGCGATCTTTGCCTGCAGCTTGTTGTCGCCGATGCCGACCGAGCAGTCGAGGCCGGTGGCCGCCTTGACGTCGGCCACGAGGCCGCGGGCGAAGCCCTCCGGGTCATCGGTGCTGACGCCGATGAACGCCTCGTCCCAGCCGAGGACCTCGACCGGGCAGCCGGTTTCCCGCAGCACGTTCATCACCACCGCGGACACCTCGTTGTACGCGTTGGCGTCCACCGGCAGGAACACGCAGTCCGGGCAGCGCTTGGCGGCGGTACGCAGCGGCTGTCCGGAGTGCACGCCGAACTCCCGCGCCTCGTAGGAGGCGGTGGACACGACGCCGCGCTTGGCCGGGTCGCCGTCACCGCCCACGACGACCGGCTTGCCGCGCAGCTCAGGACGGCGCGCCTGCTCGACGGCGGCGAGGAACTGGTCCATGTCCAGGTGCAGCACCCAGGAGGTCACGGCAACAGTTGTACCCTGGCTCGCCGGCTAACGGCACTCGGATGATGCCTTGGTGCCGGACAAGGCGAACGAAGCCAAGAGCGGTACGTCCTGTGTCCGGGTGAAGACGCCGACGCGGACGGTCAGCACCACGTCCTGGATGGATGTCCACCCGCCGGTCCCCATGCAGACGTCGGAGTTCCACAGCACGCGCAGCAGCCGCGCCGAGTGCGGCGGGATGCTGCCGGGCGATGACCAGCTGACGGTGCCCGCGGAGCTGCCGAAGTCCGCCCACTTGCCGCTGCCGACGGCGACCTGGATGGGTTGCCAGGTGAACGGCGACCAGCGCGGGCCGACGCCGAGGACGGTCTGGGTCCAGTCGCTGTTGTTGATGATGCTGACCAGGATGCCCTGCTCCTGGCCGAAG
>CAZORE010000237.1:1396-6710 GCA_964581815.1 uncultured Streptosporangiaceae bacterium
GTAGCTCAGCGCGGATCCGGTCACCGCGATGGCCGCGGCGACCGACACCCAGGTCCACCAGCGGATGCGAGCGAGCCGTACTCGCAGCCGGGCGGCCAGCGGACGGGGGGCCGGCCCGGCGGCCGCGGCGGCGAGGGAGCGGGGACTGCCGAGCCTGTCGATTTCATCGCGGACCTGCTCTGGCGTGGCCCCGGGCGGCAGTGCCTCGTCCAGGTGCGCGGCGATCTGCTCGCGCAGTTCCCGCGCCTGCGTCGCGGGCAGCGTCAGGCTGGCCTTATCGAGCTCACGCAGGTACTGGCGGACCAGGGGATGCTCAAGCACCGTGTCACTCATCGCGGTGCTCCTTCCCCTCAGCGGTCAACGGCCCCTGGCGGGCTCGTTTCCTAGCCCTGGTCACGCACACTGGGCCCCCTTGTTGCCGGCCAGGGCCACCACCCAGAACAGCCGGATGTCCTCCGTCCGGGTGACGGGGCCAACGCGGACGGTCAGCTCAACGTCCTGGATCCAAGCGGGCGGCGATTTTGGTATCCAGCAGATGTTCGAGTCCCAGATCACGCGCAGTGCCCTGAACGAATGCGGCGGGATGCTGCCGGTGGCGGTCCAGTGAACCTGCTCGTCCATGCCGCCGAGATCGACCTCCTTGTCGGAGCCGATGGCGATCTGGGCGGGCCGGTTGCTGAACGGGTAAAAGCCGGGGAAGCGCTGGTAGGCGCCGAGGACGGTCTGGGTCCAGTCGCTGTCGTTGTAGATGTTGATGAGGAATCCCTGCTCCTGGCGGTACCGCTGCGGGATGGTGTCCTGCGTGGTGTCGCCGGCCTGCGTCTGGACGTCGCGTCCCCGGTCTTGCGGGAAGTACCAGCCGAAGGTCGAGGCCTGCCGCAGCGGCGCGGCGGTTCGCATGGAGATGAGAAGGCCCGCTCCGGTGGCGACCAGGCCGACGACCAGGACAAGCGCGACCCAGATCCACCAGCGGACGTGGCCGAGCCAGTTGCGCAGCCGCCTGGCGACCGGCTGCCGCCCAGGGCCTGCCGCCTCCGCGGCGAGTGACCAAGGGCGGCCGAGCCGGTCGAGTTCGGCTTCCACCTCTTGCGCGGTGGCGTCGGGCGGCACCGCCTCGTCAAGGTGGGCAGTGATCTGCTCGCGCAGCTCCCGCGCCTGCGCGGCCGGCAGGGTAACGCAGGCGGCGCTGAGTTCGCGCAGGTAATCACGGATCAGGAGATGCTTGAGCCCCGTGTCATTCATCGTGCGCTCCTTCCCCGAGGGTGTCCCGTACGGAGGGACCCGAGTCACCGGGTTTCTCGCTGTTATCCGCTCGGCTCTCGACGGCCAGCGGGGCCGGAGCCGGGTACAGGACCAACTCGACGGTCTTCGCGAACTCGGCCCAGTCGGCGCGGAACGCCTTGAGCTGCTCACGGCCCTCGCCGGTGATGGAGTAGTAGCGGCGGGCCCGCTCTCCCGCCGGGTCATGCCACTCGCTGGTCACGAGCCGCGCGTCGCGCAGCCGGTTGAGCAGCGGGTAGACGGTGCCCTCGCTGGTCAGCAGGCCGCCGGCGGCGGCCAGGTCGCGGACGAGCTCAAGGCCAAACCGGGGCCGCTCGTCGAGCAGCGCGAGCACGCACGGCCCGAGCACGCCGCGGCGCAGTTCAGTCAGGCCGGGATCACTGCCCATGTCACACATGATGTCTTGTCACGCAAGACAAGTCAACGGCTGGTCGTCTGATCGGCTGGCGGAGCCGGATCGGGCCGGTCCGCCGCGCTAGCAGGCCGGAGGACGGCGGTGCGGTACGAGCCGGAGCGCGGCGGTGCGGTAACGGCGCCGCGCCCCGGCAGCTGCCGTTACGGCAGCGGTAGCCGCTTCTTGGCCTCCTCGTACACGTCGGCGGGCAGCGGGCCCTTGTCCGCGACGGCGATGTTGCCGGCCAGGTGGGCCGGGTTCGCGGTCCCGACGATCGTGGTGGACAGGCCCGGGTGGCTGAGGGTGAAGCGCAGGATGAACTCCATGGGCGGGATGCCCGCCTCGTCGAGCAGGTCCGCGATCCCCGAGGTCTCCCAGTTCCGCTGGCCGAGTCCGGGCTGCTGGGTGAGCGGCCCGGTCCGCCAGTTCTTCTCCGCCGAGGCCGCGCCGCGCGCCGCCCCGCCGCGGATCAGCGTGCCCGCTCCCTGCCCGGCCGCCTGGTCGATAAGGCTCTCGTGGTCGCGCTGCACGGCCGAGTAGGGGATCTGGAAGGCGTCGAAGACGTCCATCGCGAGGTGGTCGGCCAGGTGCGGCAGGATGCCGGACATCCCGATGAACCGGACCTTGCCCTCCCCCTGCAGCTCGCGCAGCGTCTCGACCGTGTGGTTATCCTCCAGGGTCTGCCTGCTCGGCGACATGTGCACCTGGACCAGGTCCAGGCGGTCGGTGCGCAGCCGACGCAGCGACTGCTCGACGTCGGCGCGGACGTTGGCCGGGCGGTAGTCGTGCGGGTACGGCGGCGGCAGGTCGGCGGGGGCCTCGATCGGGCAGCCGCACTTGGAGGCGAGGAAGAACTCGTCCCTGCGGTGGCCGACGTGGCTGCCGATGAGCTCCTCGCTGCGGCCGTAGTCGGGGCTGGTGTCAATCAGGTTGATGCCGCCGTCGAGGACGGCGTTAAGCAGCCGGCCCGCGTCCTCGTCCGATACCTGCGGGCCGCGGGGCAGCCCTCTCAGCTCCATGGCACCGTAGCCGAGGATGGTAACGTCCGCGCCGGTGCGCCCGAGGGGCCGTGTCATGATCGCCATAGCGCCTACGCTAGCCCGGCCACCGCGGATTTTTCCCGCCACAACGTCTGGGAGATTCACACGCCGACCGGCGCGCGATAACGCGCACCGCCGGAAGTCAGTGGTCCGTGTCCGTGTCCTCAAGCGCGCTCGCGTCGGCGGGAACGTCGACCGAGTGCTGCTTGAGCGCGGCGAGCGGGACGATCTCAAGCACGCGCTCGTGGGTGGAGGCGAGCACGACAGGGGCGGCGAGGCCGTCCTGGAAGGCGCGCAGCCAGTTCGCCGCGGTGACGCACCACCGGTCCCCCGGTACCAGGCCGGGGAAGCGGAACTGCGGCATCGGGGTGACCAGGTCGTTGCCGATGCTCCGCTGGTGCTCGAGGAACTCGCTCGTCACCACCGCGCAGATGGTGTGGCTGCCCAGGTCCTCAGGCCCCGTGGTGCAGGTGCCGTCCCGGTAGAAGCCGGTGAGCGGGTCACTGCCGCAAGGCTCCAGCTCTCCGCCGAGAACGTTCCGTTCACCCATCCATGCAGTATCTATAGCGTCGGCCCGCGTCCGCAACCCTCAGCGGGCGAACATCGTCAACAATGCGGCCCGGAGTCACATAATCGCGCTCGTCACCGCGAGTACGAACGTGCCGATCGCCAGGAATCCGTGGGCGACCGGGACGAGCACGGCCGGGTCTAGCCGGACCGGACGGGGCCGCGTCGCGCGGGCGGGCTCGGCGAGCAGCCGGGCGATCATCTCGTCGGTGACCTCGACGGCCACGAGGTCGTCTGATTCCCGCGCCGCCCCGGCCATGGCCGGCCGCCAGTACCCGGCGATGCCTTCCTCCTGATCGGCCGCCTGATCCGGGCTGGAGTGCGCGCCGGCCGGGTGAAGGCTGGTCGGCTGGCCCGGCTTGCGCGCCGGGTAGGGGGTCCACAGCGTCACGGTGCACAGGCCGAGGCCGATCGCCGCCATCAGCAGGCCGACCGCCGTCCAGGCCAGCGGCCGGATGCCGGAGCCGAGGAAGGCGGCCCAGATCAGCAGGCCACCGACGGCCGCCGTGGCGTGGCCGAAGATCAGCTGCGGCGGGAGCCCTCCTTGCTTGGCGCGTTCCGTGCGCAGGCCGCCGCGCGCGAGCCAGGTGCGCAGCATGAAGGCGCCAAGGCTTGCGGTGATGAGCCAGCTGACCAGCGTCGCGGTTCGCATGATGAGGAGAGTGTCCACGGCGCCGGCCGCGATGACAAGGCCGCGCGGGTCATGCCAGGATTGATATAGACAGGCGTGGAATGAATGCCTAGCCTTGACTGTATGGTCAGTCAGGAGTTTGGTGTGCCCGCTTCCGCTGCGCATCCCCATGGTTCTCCCGCCTTCCCGCCCGCACCGGTGGACCGCGGGGCGCTCGCGACCGCCTTGCGGCCGTTCGGGGAGAGCCGGATGCTGCCGCCCGCCGCGTACACGTCCGCCGAGGTGTTCGCCTGGGAGCGGCGGCACTTCTTCGGCGGCGGGTGGACGTGCGCGGGGCATGCCTCGCGGCTGCCCGCGCCCGGGGACCAGCTAGCCGTCGAGACCGGGGCCGGCGGCGCCGTCATCGTGCGCGGCGAGGACGGGACCATCCGGGCGTTCGCCAACACCTGCAGGCACCGGGGGCACGAGCTGCTGCCGTGCGCCAGTGATGCAAAGGCCCGCAACACGGTGAACGCGAAGGCGATCGTCTGCCCGTACCACTCGTGGGCGTACTCGCTGCGGGGAGAACTGCGCGGCGCCCCGGGGTACCGCGGCCTGGCCGCCGCCGACTGGTCGCTGCGCGAGCTGCCGGCCGCCGAATGGCACGGGCTGATCTTCGTCGACGGGTCCGGTGGCACGGCGGGGCCGCTGCCGCTGGCCGGCCTAGACGAGCTCGTCGCGCCGTACGAGCCGTCGCGGCTGGTGACGGCGGCCACGCACACCTATGACGCGGCGGCCAACTGGAAGATCCTCACCGAGAACTACCACGAGTGCTATCACTGCCCCACCATCCACCCGGAGCTGTGCAGCGTGTCGCCGCCGCACAGCGGGGCGAACTACGAGTCCTCCGGCGCCTGGATCGGCGGCTGGATGGAGCTGCGCGCCGGGGCCGTCACGATGTCGCTCGACGGGCACGGCGGCGGCGTGCCCCTGCGCGGGCTGTCGGACGAGGGCCTGCGGACCGTGATCTACGTGGGCATCTTCCCCAACGTGCTGCTCAGCCTGCACCCCGACTACGTGATGACGCACGTCCTCGTGCCGACGGCCGCCGACCGGACGGTGATCGAGTGCTCGTGGGCGTTCGCGCCCGAGGCGGTCTCCGCTCCCGGCTTCGACCCCGCCTACGCCGTGGATTTCTGGGACATCACCAACAAGCAGGACTGGTCGGCGTGCGAGGCGGTGCAGCGCGGGCTCGGGTCGCCGTTCGCCGCCCCGGGGCCGCTGTCGCCGGACGAGGACGCGGTGTACTCCTTCGTGACGACGGTGGCGCGCGGTTACCTCGGCGCACGGGTCGGCGAGTGGCCCGCCACGCACGCGGGTACGGCCGTTCCCGGCGGCTGAGTTTCCCTCTTGGGGCGGCCG
>CAZORE010000238.1:0-6544 GCA_964581815.1 uncultured Streptosporangiaceae bacterium
GCCAGCGCCACCGACCCCATCAGCGCCGTGATCAGCGTCAGCACGGCGAGGCCGCGCCAGTCCTGCCGGAGCCTCGCCCGAACGCACAACCACACTGGTTTCACTGAACTGCCGTCCCCGTCCGCCCGGAACTTCTGCGGCGATTCTCCCGCTCCAGCCGCCCGGGTACGCGGGTGGTACCACGACAACCTGGGGCGGCTGCCTCTACCGAGGCTCAGGCCGGGCCGGTGAGAACTCCGACGCGAGGAGCTTCTTCACCATGGCCACGGCGGCGATGGCGTCGTCGCCGCCGGGGACCTGCGGGATGAGGTTGAACTCGGCGCAGCCAGCGGCGGCGTAGGGGGCGAGGAACTCGGCGACGTCCTCGGGGGTGCCGTACGGGCAGTAGCGCTCGAAGCGCTCGAACGGAACCTGGTAGAAGGCCTCCATGGCCGGTGCCAGGCACGCGCGCGCGGCTTCCCTGGAGTCCGCGAGCCCGCACCAGACCTGCATCGCGTGCCGTCGCGGCGGGCCGGGCCGGCCAGCCAGGACGGCCTCGTCCGCCGCCAGCTCGACGGCGGCGGCGAACCGGCGCGGTGAGTTCCAGATGCCGAGCCAGCCGTCGCCAAGCCGGCCCGCGCGCCTGACGGCCGCGTCCGAGCGTCCCCCGACGATCATTGGAACGGGCTCGGCCGGGGCGGGGGCGATCACCGCCTCATCGAGGTCGAAGAACCTGCCGTGCCAGGTGACTGGCTCGCCGGTCAGCAGCTGGCGCACGATGGCCAGGCACTCGTCCATCCGCAGGCCCCGGGTTGCCGGGTCCACTCCGCACATCTCGACTTCGCGGCGGTCCTCGCCGCCGATCCCGACCCCGAAGATGAGCCGCCCGGGTGCGAGCCGGGCGATGTCGGCCAGCTGGCGGGCGACCAGGACGGGATGGCGCAGCGGCAGCAGGTACACGCCGGTGTAGACCGGCAGCGTGGGGTGCAGCATCGCCAGCGCGGCGGCCTGCACGAGCCCGTCGAACCCGATGCCGACGAAGAAGCTGACGTGGTCGCCGCAGCAGACGTGGTCGATGCCCGCCTGCCCGGCCCGCGCCAGGAACGCGCCGGCCGTCTCCGGGCCGAGCTCGAGCAGGCCGTTCGGCGGGAACATGCCGACCCGGACGGGCGCCTGGGTTGTTACTGACATGCCTCGACGCTACGACCGCTCGCCCAGGATCGGCCATCGGGTGAACTGCCGGCGATTCCGGGGCACTCCCCCGCTGAAGCGGCCCGCTCCGGCCGCTTAGCCGGCTGAACTACCGAGGCGCCGCTCGGTCACCCAGGCCGCGATCTGGGCGCGGGAGCGCACGTCCAGCTTGCGCCGGATGTTTTCCACGTGCGCCTCGGCGGTTCGCGGCGCCACGGACAGGCGCCTGGCGATGGCCTGATTGGTCAGCCCCTCCGCGATGAGCCCGGCCACTTCCAGCTCACGGCCGGTCAACCGGGGGCCTGGGCTGACGGACTCGGACAGGAAGCCGGTCATCGCGTCGAGCACCGCGGGCCAGTCTCCGTGGTAGTACAGGTGGCTCGAACCATGGAGCGGTATCAGCGTCGCCCCCGGGATCAGCGCGGCGACCTCCCGCCCCAGGGCGAACCTGGTGCCCCGGTCCTCCTCGCGGTGCAGGACCGCCGTCGGTACCCGGATCGCCGGCAGCAGGTCCCTGATGTCGGTGTCGTAGTACTCCTGCAGCAGCCCGCTGGCCACGGCGGCCGAGGCGCTCGCCCGCTGGAACCGGTCCAGCGCCGCCACGTCCTGCGCCGTGGGATCGGTGAGGAAAGCCCCGGCCAGTGCCTTGAAGCCCAGGCCCCAGTG
Source organism: uncultured Streptosporangiaceae bacterium (assembly GCA_964581815.1). GTDB lineage: Bacteria > Actinomycetota > Actinomycetes > Streptosporangiales > Streptosporangiaceae > Trebonia. The sequence continues at coordinate 1,837 of CAZORE010000238.1, forward strand.
GGCGCGCACCAGCGCCACCAGCGAGTCCCTGATCTCGGCAGGGGCCAGGTCAGCGCCGTTCGCGCACGTCCCGTACACGACGAGGGCCTCGACCCGCTCCGGGTACCTGGCCGCGATCGCGGCCGCGACCTGACCGCCCTGCGAGGCACCGAACAGGCGCAGCCGGCCGGCGCCCACCGCGTCGGCCACGGCGAGCGCCGCGGCCACCTGCCCGTTGAGCGACAGGTCGGCCCCGTCCCGGTCGGACAGGCCGCAGCCGAGCTTGTCGTAGCGGATCACGGTGAACCGCTCCGCCAGCCGTTCGACGAAGCTGCCGAAGGACAGCAGCTCCAGTTGCGCCCGCAGGTGGGTGATCCAGCCCGGTTCGCACAACAGCGCCGGGCCCGTGCCGGTCGTCGTGTAGGCGACGCGGCCCGCGGGCGTGGCACAGTACCGGATCCTCGGCAGCACCCGTCTAGGCTTGCACTCCCGGCTGGCGTAGTAAAGCGAGCGGTTTCGTCAGGGATAATGAGCGCGTGCGCGTGCTGATCCCGTTGCCCGACCGCGACTTCGACGTGACCGAGGTCGCGGTGCCGTGGCGGGTGCTGCGGGATGCGGGGCATGAGGTGGTGTTCGCCACCGAACGGGGCGGGACGCTCCCGGCCGCCGACCCGCGGCTGCTGACCGGGGTGATCTTCGGGCAGCTGGGTGCCGAGCCCGCGGCCAAGCGCGTCTACGGCGAGCTGACCGGGGCGGCGGAGTTCACCAGCACCCAGGCGTGGGGGTCACTTGACCCGGCCGCGTTCGACGGGCTGCTGCTGCCGGGCGGGCACGCACCGGGGATGCGGCAGTACCTCGGTTCGGCGGAGCTGCGCGGCCAGGTGGCCAGGTTCTGGGCGCTTGGCCGGCCGGTCGGCGCCATCTGCCACGGCGTCCTTGTGCTGGCGCGCACGCTTGACCCGGCCACCGGGCGCAGCGTGCTGGCCGGGCGGCGCACGACGTGCCTGCCCAAGTACATGGAGCGCTCGGCCTTCCTGGCGACCGCCTGGCGGCTTGGCCGCTACTACCGCACGTATCCCGCCTATGTCGAGGATGAGGTCAAGGCGGCGCTCGACAACCCGGCCAGCCAGTTCGAGCGCGGCCCGCGGGCGCTCGCCGCGCGGGGCACCGAGTCAGACGACGGGCCGGCCTTCACGGTGACCGACGGCAATTACGTGTCCGCGCGCTGGCCCGGCGATGCCTACCTGTTCGCCCGGCGGTTCAGCGCGCTGCTTTTATCGGGTCAGGCGGTGGACTCGAGGTGCCTGCGGATCAGCGGGTACACGTCGCGGCTCGCGCTCGCGCCGAAGATGCAGTCGATGTGGCCGTAGCCCGGCAGGACGTGCCGCGTGTACGGGACCCCGGGGTTAGCCGTGCGCAGCGCGTCGTAGGTTTCCGCCGTGCTCGCGGGGAGGAAGCAGTCGTTCTCCGCGCCGTGCAGGAACGTGATGGGGATGGCCATCCGGTCCAGGTGCGGCAGGTAGGCGTCCTCCCCGGTCGCGGTGACCACGTGGCCGGACCGGACCATGTGCGCCAGGTGGTCGAGCGAGGCCATGTTCGCGATGCCGAACATCTCGTGCAGCGCGTCGTGAGTGGCGGTGTTGAGCTGCTGGTGCTGGTACAGCAGCGAGTAGATGAACGAGATCCGGTGACAGACGGCGCTGTCGCAGTCCTGGCCTGCCTGCCCAGGGAAGAGCTGGAGGGCACGGTCATACAGCTTGTCCAGCCAGCCCTCGTCGGTGCGGGCGAGCGCGGTCATGGAGGTGACGCCGAGCAGCTCAAGCAGGCCGGGCACGTGCAGCCCCGACTTCAGCCGGGTAAGACCGGGCGCGACCATGTGCGCGGAGACCTGCGAGCACACCGCGGAGCGGACTCCCTGCAGCCCGGACAGCATGGCCATGGTGAACGTCGTCGACCCGAAGCAGTGCACCATCGCCTGGACCGAGTCGGCGCCGGCGCGGTCGCGGATGACGGCCACGGCCGCCGGGTAATCGCGCCGGGCCACGTCGTCGGCGGTGAACTGCGTCGCCGACGCCGGCAGGTCGATGCTGGCCCGGAAGTCAAGTAGCCAGACGTCGAACCCCGCGGCGACCAGGTACTCGGCCAGCGTGGTCTCGACCGTGTCGATGGTGAAGATCTTGCTGGACACGCCGAGGCCGTGGGCGACCAGGACGGGCCCCTTGTCACCGCCACGGAACCTGGTCAGCAGCAGGTCCACGCCGTCATCGGCACGGAAGGGGTGAAGCTCGGGCGCGGGCAGCCGGAGCTGTCTTGTCTTCCGTGGCGGCGCCGCCGGGTCGAACCGCGACGGCTTGGAGAAGACCCCGCCGTAGGTCCGGTACAGTGCCCCGCCGAAGTAGCCGCCGAACTCGGTCAGCTTCTGCAGCCGGTGCAGCTCCGATGGCGCGTTCAGCACCCGCATGGTCCGCAGCTGCCGCAGGAAGTCCGCGGGCTCGATGCGGAGGATCCCGGTGGCGAGCACCGGCCCGCTCTCGTCCGGGCCGTCGGTGATCGAGACGAACAGCGTGGTCGTGTCATGCCACGCACCGGTCACCGGGCCATCGTGCACGTACTTGTAGCCGGTGAAGAAGTACTCCCGGCCGTCGGTGGCGGTCAGCCGCATCCGGTAGCGCATGTCGCGGGTGGCGACGTGCAGCTCATCCCGGATGAACAGGCTGAACCGGCCCTCGGTGACGACGAGGGGGTCCGCAGACAGCGCGGGCGCCTGGACCACGCCGAGCATCCGCGCCTCGTGGGCGGGGTCGTGGACGAGCTGGTTTGCGTCCTGCGTCGCGACCGTCAGCACGAAGCTGAACGTAGAGTTCTCCCGCTGGCCGGCCTGCTCGCCGCGGGCGTATCCCTCCGCCGATACCTCGGTCACGTTCGTGGATACGAATCCCTGCATCCGTTCGGTGAACTCAATACCGACCGTCCGGTTTGCGGCGGGCCCCGCCGGTTCCGAGGGGAGGGTGTAGTCGATGGTCCACTGCCGCTCCTGGGCGATGAGGGCACAGCACCGCTCGGTCAGGGCGGAGATGGTGAGCAGCGGGTTCACGCCGAGCGGAACGGGGATCACCGACCCGTCGGTGACGTACAGGCCCGCATGCGGCGCCCCGCCGTCGGCGTCGAGGACCTTCCCTTCATGGTTCACCACGCCGTGGCGGACGTCGGCCCCCATCGGGCAGCCGCCGAGCGGGTGCACGGTGACCAGCGAGTGGCCCATCATCTTGGCCCAGATCGGGTTGGGCAGGTACGTGCCGCCGAGCGGCCGGGTCGCGGCGACCAGGTTCCGCTGCACGCGCTGGAAGATCGGCTCGCTGCCGACGCGCGGCCAGTCGACAAGGAGCTTGTCGTTCACCAGCCGGAGCCGGCCGTCGCCCCGGTCGTGGGTCATGACCAGGTAGGTCTGCGTGTTCCTGTCGGCGCCCGCGTGCGGCCCGCGCAGCAGGCTGTCGATCTCGCGTTCCCGCTCCCTGACCCGGTCGGAGATACTGCGCTCGGTGTGCGTGCCGAGCATGGCGGAGGCATCGGCCCAGGCCTGCGGCAAGATCCCGCCGAGGGCGCCGGGGACCGCACCCTCCTCGATGACCATCCCCTCCTTGACGTCGGGGGTGCCGCGCAGGTCGATGACCCCGGTGATGGTCGGCCCGGTCCCCGGCAGGCTGCCGGGCCGCGCCGCCCCCCAGCCGACCCCGTCCACCCGGGCCTCGCCGTTGTAGCTGAACGCGAGCACGTCACCGTTGCCGGTGAAGTGCCTGCCGAGGCGGGAGGAAAGGCGCAGCCCTTTTTCCGCCGAGCGAAGCAGGATCTCCGTTGACCCGAGCGTGCCCGCGCTCAGGATCACGATGCCGGCCTCGACGAACTCGGTGGGAGCGTCGAACGCCTCCTGCCCGGTTTCCAGCATCTGGAAATGCACGCGCCATCCGCCGGCCGCCGACGGCTCGACCCACCGGACGCCGGCCAGCGTGAAAATCTCGGCCCCGTGATTAGCCGCGTCCGGCAGGTAGTTCATCAGCACGGTGTTCTTGGCCGAATGGTTGCAGCCGGAGCAGCAGTCGCCGCACATCTGGCAGGCCTGCTGGAATACCCCCACGTGATTGCGGCCGCCGGGCGGGTCGGTGAACGTGACATTGATGGGCAGCCGGTAGAACACCCCGTCGGGAAGCTCGCGGCTCGACGCCTGCAGCGCGTCGAGCTTGGGCAGCGTGACGTCGTCCGGCAGCGGGCTCGGCTTGAGCATTTCCCTGGCGCGCTGATAGCCCTCGGCCAGCCTGGTGGCCATGTCCGCCCGGATCTCATCCGGCCAGGCCGGGTCGGCGAACACCCGGGGATCCGCCTCGACCGCGACGTTCGCGTTGACCAGCGACGTGCCGCCGAGCCCGCAGCCCACGAACACGTTGATGTCCGGGTGCGCCCGCAGGTCGTAGAGGCCCGTTCGCGAGCCGACGTGCCCGTCGGGAAGGTCAATCTGGAATTGCCCGGCCGCCTCCGCCTGGGTATTCGGGTATTCGCCGGGCTGGAACTCTCTTCCCCGTTCAAGCAGGCATACCGAGCGCCCGGCTCTGGCCATCCGGGAGGCCGCGATGGCCCCGCCGTATCCCGACCCCACGACGATTACGTCATAACGTTCCCTGATGAGATCGAGCGGCATGGAAATGCGCCTGATCTCGCGGCCCAATGCCTCCATTGG
>CAZORE010000239.1:0-6456 GCA_964581815.1 uncultured Streptosporangiaceae bacterium
CGCCCAGGGCCCCGGGCGGTCACAGCTCTTGAGACGGGAGATCCACGATTAACCGGGGGCGACGGCCGCTCGGCGGTGCTCGTCAGCTCTCGGAGCTTGGCCGCTGCCGCGGGAGGATGATCGCGTCCGGGCCGGGGAACAGCAGCCGGGTACGGCCGTCAGGGAATCGGACCAGGTAGGGCGGCTCGCCTGCGTTCCCGTGCACCTCGATGATTTCGCCGTGCTTGTCCGGATGGCCGACGGTGCCTCCGTGAATGCAGATCTTGTCCCCGATTGTCGCTTCCATAACCGCCTCCCTCGGCGCTGCGGTTCCGATGTCGAGACCAGCCTCGCATGCCCGCCGCGCGATGGCCACCATCTCAAATCCGGCAAAAGGGAATGAACATAGCTGGATCACCTCAACCAAAGGTGATCTTCAATCGCCGGCCGCGCGGGCTTCCGGGCCGCCCGACCAGGACCGACGAGCAGCTTGAAACTTTTCGTTGACAGCCAACTTGTTAGCGCTCACAATCGCAGAAGACCAACGAGGCATGGGTTTTACAGCAGATTAACGAGAGGATGTGATCGCTAACAATCTGGCTGGCGCCGTGCTGTCGCATGCTTGCGCCCGGTTCTTGTCTTGCCTGTGCACGGCCTTAAGCCTCCTCCGCAAACCTCTTCAGCCTCGGGACGACCACGAGCTTCAGAAGGGAAGGTCCGATTCAACGATGACTGACAGACCACGCCTGCGGCGCACGAGAAGGGGGCTGCTCGTCCTCGCCGCCACGGTGACCTTGGCCCTCGGCGGGCTGCTCGCCAGCGGCGCCACGCCGTCGCGGGCGGCGACGCAGGAGCCCTGCGACATCTACGCCGCCAGCACCCCGTGCGTGGCCGCGCACAGCACCGTCCGGGCGCTGTACGCCGCCTACAACGGCCCGCTCTACCAGGTCAAGCGCGCGTCCGACGGCGCGACGACGAACGTCTCACCGCTGAGCGCGGGCGGGTACGCGAACTCGGCGACGCAGGACTCGTTCTGCGCGAACACCTACTGCTCGATCACCGAGATCTACGACCAGTCGGGCAACGGCAACAACCTCACCGACGCGCCCGCGGGCGGCGCGGCCGGCGGCCCTGACATCCTCGCCAACGCGGCGGCGGCGCCGACCATGGCCGGCGGTCACAAGGTGTACGGGGTCTTCATCTCACCCGGCATGGGCTACCGCGACGACAGCACCAAGAACATCGCCACCGGCAACGCGTCGGAGGGCGAGTACGCCATCTTTGACGGCTCGCACACGAACAACGGCTGCTGCTTCGACTACGGCAATGCCGAGACCAACAACGACGACGACGGCGCCGGCACCATGGAGGCGATCTACTTCGGGACGGAAACGACCTGGGGCCGCGGCTCGGGCAACGGCCCGTGGATCATGGCCGACATGGAGAACGGCCTGTTCTCCGGGTCGAGCACCGGCCTTAACTCGGGTGACCCGACCACCAACTTCCGGTTCACCACCGCGATGATCGAGGGCGGATCGAACCAGTGGGAGATCCTCGGCGGCAATGCCGACTCGGGCTCGCTGTCCACCGACTTCAACGGAGTGCGGCCCTCGGGCTACAACCCGATGAAGAAGCAGGGCGCGATCATCCTCGGCATCGGCGGCGACAACAGCGACAGCTCCGCCGGCACCTTCTACGAGGGCGTGATGACGTCCGGTGAGCCGTCCGCCGCGACCGAGGCGTCCGTGCAGGCCAACATCGTGTCCGTCGGCTACGCGAACTACACGCTGCCGAGCAACCCGTTCACCTCGGGCGCGCGCATCTCGCTGCGGGCCACGACGCCGTGCTGCACGACTGACTACCTCACTGGCGACAACCCAAGCGGCGACGAGGTTGGCCTTGTCGCAGTGACCTCGAGCAGCTCGACGACCGTCAAGCAGGACGCGACCTGGCTCGTCGAGCCCGGTCTCGCCAACAGCAACTGCGTCTCCTTCGAGACGGCGAACGGGTCAGGCGACTACATCAGGCATTCCGGCTTCCAGCTCCACCTGCAAGCGAACGACGGCAGCACCCTGTTCGCCAACGACGCTACCTTCTGCCCGCGAGCAGGCAACAGCGGCTCGAACTACTCGTTCATGTCGTACAACTACAGCTACAAGTACATCAGGCACTTCAACTTCATCGGCTACGTCGCCAGTGACGGCGGATCCAACGCCTGGGACGCGTCCAGCCTCTGGTACGAGGACACCACCTGGGCCGTCGCCTCGCCGTGGGCGTAACGCCGCGGAGTTGCCTGCCGCGGGCCACAAGCCCGCGGCAGGCACCCGGCGACGCGGTCGTCAGCCCATGGACTTGGCGCCGTCCAGGGACTCACGGATGATGTCGGCGTGCCCAGCGTGCTGCGCGGTCTCCTCGGCGATGTGGAGCAGCGTGCGCCGCGCGGTCCAGCGCGCGTTCGGCGGGTTCCACGGGGCGGGCGGCAGCGGGTGGCTGGCGTCGAGGTCCGGCACCGTGGCGAGGAGCTCGTCGGTCTGCCTGGCCGCCTCGGCGTAATCGTCGAGCGCGCCCGCGAGCGTTTCCCCGGGAAGCAGCCGGAAGCCCTCGGCCCAGGCCGCGAAGTCGGCCTCGGTCATGGCGGAGAAGTCCCGCGACGCCGCGGGACCGTGCACGATAAAGCGCGCCCAGGTCCGCTCGGCCGCCGCGACGTGCTTGATCAGGCCGCCGATCGTCAGCTCGCTCGCGGTCGTGCGCTGCCGCGCCTGCTCATCGGTGAGGTCGCGGGCGGTGTAGCGCAGGAAGTGCCTGGCGTGCGCCAGCGTGGCCAGCAGGTCCGCCCGCTCGCCGGTGAGGGTCGTGGTGTCGCCAGAAGTACCGGAGGTCATGACCGTCCGCCTTTCCCTGATTCTGTTCGCACTGCTCGGTGAGAACTGCCTGACAAGAACCAGGCTACGAGCCATTGCGGTCAGTTTCTGTCCGCAATGGCGAGCATAATGGGACTCATGGCGAACACCAGCTCACGGGCCCTCCGCCTGCTCTCCCTGTTGCAGAACCACCGCTTCTGGCCGGGCGCGGAGCTCGCGGAGCGGCTTGGCGTGTCACCCCGTACGCTGCGCAGGGACATTGACCGGCTGCGCGAGCTCGGCTACCCGGTCACGGCGCACCCGGGCGTGGACGGCGGGTACCAGCTGGCCCCGGGCGCGGCGCTGCCGCCGCTGGTGCTCGACGACGAGGAGGCGGTGGCCCTGGCGGTCGGGCTGCGGCTCGCGACCCAGGGCGCGATCCAGGGCGCGGCCACAGACGACGCGTCCGGTGGCCACGACGGCGGCGGCGACCTGACTGGCACCATCGCGGAGGCCGCGGCCCGCGCGCTGGCGAAGGTCACCCAGGTCATGCCGGCCCGGCTGCGCCGCCGGGCCGGGGCGGTGGCCGCCATGACCGAGTCCGCCAGCTGGGATACCGCGCGGGCGGGTCAGGCGGCGGCGATCAACCCGGACGTACTCGCGACCGCGGCGCTCGCCTGCCGGGATTCCGAGCGCATCCGTTTCGACTACGGCGCGGCCAGCGGGATGAGGACCGAACGGCATGTCGAGCCGCACCGGCTGGTCGCGCTCGACCGCCGCTGGTACCTGGTCGCCTACGACCTGACCAGGAATGACTGGCGCAGCTTCCGGCTTGACCGGGTACTCGGGGTACCGCAGCAGACCGGGGCCAGGTTCCGCCCGCGGGCGCTGCCTGCCGCCGATGCCGCCGAGTTCGTCCGCAGGAACGTCAGCGCCGCGCCTGGCGCGGGCCAGGCGCAGGCCGTGGTTGAGGCTCCGGCCGCGGCCGTCAGGGAGCGGCTCGGCCGCTGGGCCACGGTCACGGAGTCCGGCCCGGCGCGCTGCCTGGTCACGATCACGAACGCGGAAAACCTTGACTGGGCGGTCATCGCGCTCGGTGCGGCCGGCGCCGACTTCCGGGTGCTGTCCCCGCCTGAGCTGGCCGAGCGGGTCGCGGACTGGGGCGCCCGCTTCACCCGTGCGGTCCAGCATCCGTGAGCCGGAAGCCCGGATGCCGCGTAAAGGCTGAATGAAAGGGAATTGGCTTATCCTGACCTTAACTACGCATTTGACGTGAGGCCATGGATCGCGAGCCTGCCGGTGTTAACCTCGCCGGGTCAGGCACGTCCGGGGCCCGCTCAGGGCGCCGCCTGGCCGCCGCCGGCCTCACGGTCATCGTGGTCCTGCTGGTGACGGTCGCGGTGCTCGCGACCCGGCTCCTCAGCACCCCGCCCGCGGCAAGCCCGAGTGCGCCGGCGCCGGCGCCGAGCCCGTCGGCCACCGCCAGCCTGACCGTGCCCGCCATCTACCAGCGGGTCGCGCCCTCCGTGGTGTCCATCCAGGCCGGCCGTGGCTTCGGCACCGGCGTCATCGTCGCCGACGACGGCACGATCGTCACCGCGGACCACGTCATCGCGGACGCGTCGGCCATCGTGGTCACCTACGCCGACGGCACGCTGACGCGAGCCTCCATCGTGTCGGCCAACAAGCAGATGGACATCGCCCTGCTCGCCCCGGCCAGGTTGCCGCAGATCGTCGTTCCCGCGACCCTTGGCGGGGCCGCCGACATCGGGGCGCCAGTGGTCGCGATCGGTAACCCGCTCGGCCTGACGGACAGCGTGTCCGCTGGCGTCGTCTCCGGGCTTGACCGCAGTGCGGACACCGACACCGGCAAGCGCAGCGGGCTGATCCAGTTCGACGCGGCCGTCAACCCGGGCAGCTCCGGCGGCCCGCTGCTTGACGGCCGCGGCATGGTCATCGGCATCGTGGTGGCGCTGGCCGACCCTGACGGCCAGGACGCGTTCGCCGGCATCGGGTTCGCGGTGCCCATCGGCGCGGCCCTCGGCGGCACCGCGGGCAACTCGCCGGGGGCGGGGCCGCAGATATGACCCCGTTGACGAAGGAAGGAGCCCGATGACCTCGGTACCGGCCGGCGGCCGCGACTCGTCACCCGATCATCACGCTAATCCACTCCAGCCGGTGCTGTTCGAGGTGAAGCGCACCATCGTCGGGCAGGACCTGCTGCTTGAGCGGATGGCGATCGCCCTGCTCTGCGGCGGCCACCTGCTCGTGGAGGGCGTTCCCGGCCTGGCCAAGACGCTCTCCGTCAAGTCGCTCGCGGCGGCGATCGGCGGGCGCTTCCAGCGCATCCAGTTCACGCCCGACCTGGTCCCGGCCGACCTTACCGGGACGCGGGTCTACCACCAGCACTCCGGTGAGTTCCAGACCCAGCTCGGCCCGGTCTTCACGAACCTGCTGCTCGCGGACGAGATCAACCGCGCGCCTGCCAAGGTGCAGAGCGCCCTGCTTGAGGTCATGCAAGAGCACCAGGTCACCATTGGCCGTGAGACCCACCATGTGCCCGAGCCGTTCCTTGTCATGGCCACGCAGAACCCGATCGAGTCCGAGGGCACCTACCCGCTGCCCGAGGCCCAGGTGGACCGGTTCATGATGAAGGTCGTCGTCGGCTATCCGACCACCACGCAGGAGCACGCGATCGTCGACCGGGCACTGCGTCCCGCCGAGCCGCTTCGCGAGATGCTCACGCCGGCCGACCTGATCTCCATGCAGGAACGTGTGCGCGAGATTTACGTCGATCCCGCCGTCGTCGACTATGCCGTCCAGTTGGTGACCGCGACCAGGCGGACCTTCGCGGCCGGGCTCAGCGACCTCAAGCGGTACGTCAGCTACGGCGCCAGCCCGCGGGCCTCGATCGCGCTCGTGACCGGCGCGCGGGCGCTGGCGTTCACCCGCGGCCGGGAGTACGCACTGCCGGACGACGTGAGCGAGCTCGCCCTCGACGTGCTGCGGCACCGGATCGTGCTGTCGTACGAGGCACTCGCCGACGACGTCAACGCCGACACGATCATCACGCGGGTACTCGACGTGGTGCCCGCGCCCGAGGTCGTCCTGAGCGGTCGCTGAGCCAGTGCCCGCGTCATCGTCCACGTCGCCGCCCGGGCACGCCGCCCCGGAACGGCTGCTGCTCCGCCTCGAATGGAAGGTGCTGCGCCGCCTTGAGGGTCACCTGGCCGGCGGTTTCCGCACCGCGCACCGCGGAACCGGAACCGACCTGGCCGGCCTGCGCGACTACCTGGAGGGCGACGACGCCCGGCACATCGACTGGAACGTCACCGCCCGGCTGAACGAGCCGCAGCTGCGCGTCTTCACGGAGGACCGCGAGCTGACGGCGTGGCTGGTCCTCGACCGGTCGGCCTCCATGACGGCGGGCCCACCCGGGCGCTCCAAGGACAGGGTGGCCGCGGAACTCGCCGTGGTGCTCGCCCGGCTGTTCACCAAGAGCGGGAACCAGGTGGGCGCGGTCCTGTACGACAACGGCGCGGTGCGCACGCTGCCGCCTGGCACCGGGCGCCGTCACGTGCTGCACCTCACCGCGCTGCTGTCGAGGACCGCCGGGGCGGGGCAGGGCGGGCGGGGC
>CAZORE010000240.1:0-6397 GCA_964581815.1 uncultured Streptosporangiaceae bacterium
CGCCGCTGGCACGTCCGCCGACGGAAACTCGGTCACCTCGTCGGGGACCCGGGTGGTGCGGCGCCGCAGGCCAGGAAGCGCGGCGACCAGGCCGAGCGCCGCGACCCCGGTGATGAGGTAGAGCGCCGGCCGGTACGCCGACAGGACCGCGGCGGGCGACGTGAGCGTGTTCGCGCCGGCCGCGTCGATGACCGCGGTGACCACCGCGAGCACCACCGCGCCGCCGACCTGGAACGAGGTCTGGAACAGGCTCGCGGCCAGTCCCTGCTGCTCGTTCCGCACGCCGGAGGTGGCGGCGACGGTGAGCGCGGAGAAGCCGAAGCCGAACGCCGCGCCGAGCAGGATCACGGACGGCAGCATCACCGCCGGGTAATCCGGCGTCACGCCAGCCCTCAGGAACACGGCGTAGCCGGCCACGAGCGCGGTGAAGGCGGCGACGACCAGTGCCCCCGCGCCGAACCGGTTGAGCAGCCCGGCGACGCGCACCGACAGCACGAGCACGATGACGCCGGCCGGGAGGAACGCCAGCGCGGTCGAGATCGCCGACCAGTGCGCCAGCGACTGCAGGTACTGAGTCAGCAGGAACTGGTACGACACATAGCTGCCGAACAGCGTGATCGCCCCGAGTTGGGCCCGGCGCAGCGGGGCCGACCGGAAGATGCCGAACGGGACGAGCGGATGGGTGCTCCGCGTCTCGATCACCGCGAACGCCGCGCCGAGCGCGAGGACCGCGGCGAACGAGCCGATCGTCCGCGCCGATCCCCAGCCGGCCTGCTGGGCGTCCGTCACCGTGTAGACCAGCAGCAGCATGGCCGCGGTGATGACGGCCGCCCCGGGCAGGTCGAACCGGTGCCAGGCCCGGCTCGCGCGGTCGCCCGGCTCGCCGCGCGGGATCAGCGTCAGGGCGCCAAGCAGCACGAGCGCCGCCGCCGGCGCGGACACCAGCAGGGTCAGGCGCCAGCTGACCTGGGTGAGCAGGCCGGACAGCACGAGGCCGAGTGAGAACCCGCTGGCGCCGAACACCGAGTAGATGCTGAACGCCCGGTTGCGCAGCGGGCCCTCAGGGAATGTGGTGGTCAGCAGCGACATGCTCGCCGGGGCGCTGAAGGCGGCCGCCATGCCCTTGACGATGCGGGCCGCGATCAGCAGGCCCGGGCTTGACACGAGCCCGCCGAGCAGGGACACGACGGCGAACACCGCGACCGCGGCGACGAACACGCGACGGCGGCCAAGCAGGTCGGCGGCCCGCCCGCCGAGTAGCAGCAGGCCCCCGTAGCCGAGCGTGTACCCGCTGACGATCCACTGCAGCGACGAGGTGCTCATGTTGAGCGCGCTCCGGATCGATGGCAGCGCGACTCCGACCATCGACACGTCGAGGCCGTCGAGCAGCAGCGCGCCGCTGAGAACGATGAGGATTCCCCACAGCTGGGGGGTCCAGGTGGTTTCTGTTGAGGTGGCCAGCGGTGCCCGCTGGCCTGAGGACGAAGCCATGAGACGAACTCTATGTATGTACGTGCAATGATTGCAAGTGCAATTAATGTACTTGCAAATATCAAGGGAACGAGGTAGGGTGCGCGCATGGCAGTGGGTGCAGTGCCCGGCCTTGAGCCGCCCTCGGGCGGCGCGGGGGAGTCCGGGCTCGGGGAGCGCGACGCGGCGGTGAAGGACGCGTGGCACGCGCTCATCTCCGCTAAGGTCGCGTCCTGGAACGCGCTTGAACGCGAACTCGGTGAGTCGCACGGACTTGGCGTGAGCGACTTCGAGGTGCTCGACTACCTGGCCGCCAAGCCCGACGGCTGCCGTTCCCAGAGCCTGGCCGACGCGGTGCACCTCAGCCAGAGCGCGCTGTCCCGGCTCGCCGACCGGCTGGAAAGGCACGGTCTCGTCCAGCGGAGCAACTGCGTTGACGACCGCCGGGGGATCAACCTTGTCCTCACGCCCGCGGGGCAAGATAAGCACGGCCAGGCGCTGCGGACGTACTGCGCGGTCCTGGCCAGGACGCTGCCACCGGAACTCATCGCGCGCTTCGAGTAACCGCCGCGGGAGGGCAGCCCCGCCATCGCCGCGGCTGATGTCCTTGATCATTCCGAACGGAGGCGTGTATCTACCCGACCGCCGCGCGGCACCATAGAGCGATGGACACCGCTCTCGTGCTATTCACCCGTGACCTGCGGGTGCGGGACAACCCGGCGCTCGCGCGGGCGTGCGCGCGGGCTCGCACGGTGCTGCCGCTGTTCGTGGTCGACCCGGCGCTCGCCGTGCCGCCGAACCGGGCGCGGTTCCTCGCCGAGTCGGTCGCGGTCCTGCGGGAAGAGCTGCGCGGGCTCGGCGGCGACCTGGTGATCCGGCGGGGCGACCCGGTCGCGGAGGCGGTCAGGCTGGCGACGCGCGTGAAGGCGGAGGCCGTTTTCGTCGCCGGCGACGTGTCCAGGTACGCGGCCCGGCGCACGGAGCGGCTCGCGCGGGAGTGCGCCAGGCACCGGATGGCGCTCGAGGTGACCCCGGGCCACGCGGTCGTGCCCGCGGGGGAGCTCCGCCCGGCGGGCGGCGATCACTACCGGGTCTTCACGCCGTACTGGCGGGCCTGGCAGGCGGCCGCCTGGCGGCAGCCGCACGAGGTGCCGCCGTCCGTCCGCGTCCCGGCCGGCATCGAGCCCGGTGAGCTACCGGCCGCCGGCCAGGGCTGCTCGCCGGCCCTCGCGCCCGGCGGCGAGCAGGCCGGCCTGGACCGGGTCCGCGCCTGGCTCGACGGGCCGGCCGAGGCCTACGACAGCCGGCGGGACGACCTGGCCGCCGACGGCACGTCGCGGCTGAGCGCCTACCTGCGCTTCGGCTGCGTGTCACCGCTCGAGCTCGCGCGGTCCGCGCTTGCGCTGCCCGGCGGAGCGGAGTTCGGCCGGCAGCTGGCCTGGCGTGACTTCTTCCACCAGGTCACCGCCGCGTTCCCGGCCATGGGAGGCGCCGACTACCGGCCGGGCGCCGCCGGCCCGCGCGCGTGGACGCAGGACGCGGACGCGCTCGACGCCTGGCGGGAGGGACGCACCGGCATCCCCATCGTCGACGCCGGCCTGCGGCAGCTCGCCGCCGAGGGGTTCATGCATAACCGGGCGCGGATGATCACCGCCTCGTTCCTCACGAAGACCCTGGGCATCGACTGGCGGCACGGGTACCGGCACTTCGCCGGGCTGCTCGCCGACGGCGACGTGGCGAACAACGCGGGCAACTGGCAGTGGGTCGCAGGGACGGGCAACAACCCGCGGCCCGGCCGGGTGCTCAACCCGCTCCGCCAGGCGGAGCGGTTCGACCGCGACGGCGGCTACGTGCGCCGCTACGTCCCGGAGCTGGAGTCACTGCAAGCGCCGCTGATCCACACGCCGTGGAAGCTGCCGGAGGCGAAGCGCAGGCGGCTCGGCTATCCCGGCCCGGTGACTGCCCAGCCGGCGATGAGCGGACTGGCGCCGCGGGCCCCGGCGTGATCGAGAAGATCGTGCCGGCGGCGGTGGCGTGCGCGGAGGCGTTCGCCGACCCGCCTGGCGCCGCGCTGTTCCCCGCGGAGGAGGCGCTGGTGGCCGGGGCGGCGGCCAAGCGGCGCCGCGAGTTCACGACGGGCAGGCACTGCGCGCGCATGGCCCTGGCGGAACTCGGCGTCGCGCCGGCGCCCGTACTGCGCGGTGAGATGGGCGCGCCCCGGTGGCCGGCTGGCGTCGTCGGCAGCATCACGCACTGTGCCGGGTACCGGGCCGCCGCGGTCGCGCGCGCCAGCGACGTGCTGACCACCGGGGTGGACGCCGAGCCGGACGAGGACCTGCCGGCCGGCGTGCTCGATCTGGTCGCGCTGCCCGGCGAGCGCGAGCGGCTGCGCGGCCTGACGGCCGCGGCGCCCGGCACCTGCTGGGACCGGCTGCTGTTCAGCGCCAAGGAGTCGGTGTACAAGGCGTGGTTCCCGCTGACCGGGCGCTGGCTCGGCTTCCACGACGCGGACATCACCATCGACGCGGCCGGCGGCACCTTCGAGGTGCGGCTGCTCGCGGCCGCCGCGGATGACCGCGGTTTCCCGCTGGCCGGGTTCGCCGGCCGCTGGCTGGCCGAGGGCGGGCTCATCCTGACCGCGGTAACCGTGCCCGCCGTCTGACCTGCGAGAAGCGATCCGGGATGAAGAGCGTGGCGGAGGGTAGCGGGGGAGCATGGCTGATTCAGAAACCAGCGCCCGTGAGTCCGCGGCCGAGCTGCGGATTACCCGGGTCAGTGCGCTCAGCAACCACGACCTCGTCGCGGTGGTGACCTACCTGCTCGCCAAGCACCCGGATACGTTCCCGCCGCTGCTGGACGACGCGCTCAGCGCGGTCAGCCCCAAGGCGGGCGGCGGGACGGGCACCACGGGACCGGGCTCCGCAGGCGAGGTCAAGCGTGAGTGGTGACCACGACCCACCAGCAGGCCAGTCAGCGGACGAGCACCGAGCCTAGCCGGGCGTAGCAGGAGTGGTCCGCTTTCGCGTCGCCTGCGCCGGACCTAAGGGGCTACGGCTGTCGTCAGGCGACGACCGCGGCGGACAATTGCTGAGACACGGCACATTAACCCCGACGCGGCGCCGCGGGAAGGTAGTACCTGCTGACCACCGTGTCCCTAAGGAGCAACCATGGCGATAACCGCGATTCTTGACCTGCAGCTCAAGCCCGAGGCGGTGGAAACCGCGTCCGAGGTCATCCACGAGACGCTCGCCGCCACCCGCGCGTTCCCCGGCTGCTACCACGTCGCGGTGCTCGTCGACAGCGACGACCCCGCGCACGTGATCCTCTACGAGACCTGGGAGTCGGTCGACCATGACCGCGCCTACCGCGCGTGGCGGGCTACCCCTGAGGGCGCCTCCCGGCTCGGCTCGATCCTCGCCGCAGCGCCCAAGCTCACCTTGTTCACGGTCGCCGAAGGCGTCTAGCTTCATCGGGACGGCTGGGTCCGGCCGACGGCCGGGGCGGCTCGGTGCAGCACCCCGCCCAGGGGCACCGTGCGCCACCGCAGTCTCACGTCGCGGCGCGCTAGTCATCTCAAATGACAGCGACCTTCGGTTCCCCGTGGAGCAGGCTCGCCAGCATGTGCCCATCGGTGTCGTCAACCCCTCGCGCAACTACCTCGCCGGCGACTTGCGCGGGACTCCGAGCAGCGGCGCGGGACGGCACTGGTGGGTGGGGCTGACATCTGGCGACTTGAAGGCGCATCAATTGCCAGACCCAGTCGGCCAGTACAGGTGTCCAGCTGGCTGGTAGCCATAATCCGGTCCACTGGAAGACTTCGCACAGGAACAGCGTTATAGTTTGCGTATATACCACCCGGCTCCTTGTGGGCCGGGTTTTCTTGTGTCCGGTGTCGTGCAGGACCGCTCGTCCAAAGCCATGATCGCGTCTGGATGCACATCGTCCGTCTCGCCGCGGCCGTTCCTCGCGCGGCGCGGGTGGATGGGCCGCGGCTCGCGGGTAAGTGACGTCGCTTCTGGAGGGCAGGAGGCGTGGCCGCCGCGCCCTGGACGGGCGCGGTCCCCCGTGAAAGCCCGGCATGGCCGGGAGAAAACCGGAACTGGTGGTTGCGGCAGTCACCGGGCGGGCGCACGCGGCGAGTCGCGGTGTGCGGCTGCAGGCCGCCGGGGCTGCCCGCCGTGGTACCGCAGGCCAGAGATCGCGCAGCCCGGCCTACACTTCCCGTGCCGCGCTCCCGGTAGCCTGCCGCTGACATCCCTGCTCTGGCCGTCACCACGGCGGCCCGCCGCGGCGGGCCCGCACCCCAGCGGCAAGCTCAGCTCCTGCCCGGCGCCGACGTCCTGCCGCAACCACCCGTCCCGGTCTTTCCGGCCGGCCGCCGCCTTCACGGGGGACCGCGCCCGTCCAGGGCGCGCCGGCCACGTCTCCCGCCCTCCAGGCGCGCCATCGCTCGCCAGATACCGGCACCAGAACCCCGCATGCCGCCCCCGCTACCAGCGCCAGCACCAGTCAGATCACAAAATGCGGCTGGGGCAACTAGGCATGTGGGCTGCGGCGCGCAGGGCTGGCTTCAGTTTTGCGTCGTGGATTTGCCCCCTGCAGAGCCATGCGCTGAATCAGGCGGCTGGCCGTCGTCGGTCGAGTAGCCCGTGACTTCACTGCCCGCCGTGAGGCCACTGCGAGCCGCTCGAACGTCAGTGCCTGTCCGTACGCTGGCGTCACCTTCAGCGGCCCGACTCGCGGTTGCCCTATCCAGAAGGTTAAGAATATTCTTAAGGAGGTGCGGCGGCATGGCGCACGCAGGAGAGGAGGTGGGAGATCCTGTTGTCCGCTGAGGTCGAGTCGTTCCTTGACAACCTGTACGAGTCTGATCCGGCGAGCCATCAGCTGGTGAACCAGGCGATCCTCATCCTGGAACGCAACGGCC
>CAZORE010000241.1:0-6319 GCA_964581815.1 uncultured Streptosporangiaceae bacterium
ACTCTGGCGGTCAGCCCTCTGCGGACTTTGCTGCGTGACCTGGCCCGACGTTGGGTGACGGCGGCAGCTCCCACTGCGTGGCCATCTTGTCTGCCTGGTCGGCAAAGGCCTGCCAGCGCTTGACCTCCGCCCGGTAGTCCAGCCGCGAAGGCTGCCTGACGATGTAAGCCTGCCGCTCCAGCCGGGCGGCGGACTCCAAGGCTCTTTGCTGCAATTCGCGGGCCGTGCGAGCCATGCGCTTCCTGAACGACGCCACGGGATCTGCGGGGGAACTGACCACACTCGCCCGGATGTCGCTGATGAGCTGGTCAACCTCGTCGGCCGCGGTCGCTATCCGGTCACCGGCGGGGCCGTCTCCGACGATGCTGCGTGCGCTGTCGAGTTGCTGCCCGACCGAGAACAGTCGGCTCGCGAGGTGGCTGGCGAGCTCGGAGAACATGGGACGCGGACCTGCCGCCTCCAGTGACTCCTGTGGGTCCTGGCCGTCAGCGTCGCGTACGGCCATCACCCGCGGCTCGCGGCGGCGACCGTTGTGCGGACCCATTTGTAACCCAGCGCCTTATGCGGATGCGAAGGGGCGGAACTTGCCTCTCACCTGGATATCTGCGTTGTGGACGGTGTCTTTGACGCCCTGCCAGAGGTGCTTGCCCCGAGGCCACCCGCCAGATTTCCGCGGAGCTGCCTGACATCCGGGTTCTCGTGCTCACCATGTACGAGGACGACCAATTCGTGATGGCAGCCATCCGGGCGGGAGCGAGCGGCTATCTGCTCACGGGCGCTAGCCAGCAGGAGATACTCCGTGCAATCCAGGCCGTGGCCTCCGGCGACGCCCTGTTCTCCGCGGCGATCGCAAAACGCATCGTCGCGCACCTGAACCAGTCACCGCCTGGCACCCTGGACCGTTCCGTCCGCGAGCTAAGGGCACTGGACGGCCCAGGGCGCCTGTTCCGGCCTGCGCCGGCTCGTGGGCGCCAGCCACCGGACGCTGTCGACCTACCTCACTGCGCTGCGCCGCCACGGCCTGTGGCTGGACGGGCTCGCCGAGCCGCTCCCGCACCCGGGCTGGGATCCGGCCCATGATGCCGACCGTCAGCCGGTCTTCCTCGTTGCCCGGTGCATCAAGCTTCCCTCAGCTGACATCACGCAAGTCCGTCAGTCTTTAGTGCGCAAGTCAGCTGGGGTGGTTGATGGCTTCGATGGCGTGGCGGAGGTCGTCGCCGACAGCGCGTCTCCGTCGGCGACTGGATGACCTACGCTGCTGACGTCAGCCGCCGGACCTTAAGCAAAGGCCGTGCGGGCGGGCAATGACCAGCGGTCCCGGGCCGCGCATTCCAGGAGATCACCCATGCCATCACAATCAGCCCGGCAAGCCAGCGACCGCCCGTTCTACGCTTCCTACAGCTGGGCCTACGACCTGCTGGTCACCGATCCCGTGCAACCGTGGACCGACATGGTCAGCGCCACCCTGGATGCCGCCGGGATCACGGCCCCCGCACGGGTCCTCGACGCCGGCTGCGGAACAGGGCGCCACGCCGCCGGCCTCGCCCGCCGCGGATACCGCACCGAACTGCTCGACGCCTCAGCCAGCCTGCTCGCCGTGGCCCGCGCCCGCCTCCCCCAGGCCCCCGCGTACCACGCCGACCTGTGCACACTGGACCTGGGAACCCGATACGACGCGATCACCTGCCGCGGCGTGCTCAACGACCTGCTCGACGACGCCGACCGGGACGCCGCCGCCGTCGCGCTCGCCCGCCACCTTAAGCGCACCAGCGTGCTGTTCCTCGACGTCCGCGAAACCGACGGCACCCGTCAGCGCTACGCCGGCACCCTCACCAGCCAGCGCACCGCCGGCCTGGACGACGGCCACCTGACCTTCCACGCCACCGGAACCTACACGGACGGCCTGCTCCACGTCCGTGAGCAGCACGAGCACCACCACCACGGCACAGTGGACACTGCCAGCTACGAGCTGACCATGCGGCCCTGGAGCACCGGCGAGCTGCACACCCGGCTCGGCCGCGCCGGACTCACCATCACAAGCATCCGCCCCGGTATCGGCCGCGCCACCAACGATCGCCTCGTATGCATCGCCGTGCCCACGGCCAGCCACCAGCACACACCCGAGGGTGATGAGTTAGGGAGGCATTCGGACAGTTCTGATATCTGACTGTGCCGTTTTGCGTGTCGTCGGACTTCCGGACCCGGACGGTGCGGCGGGCGCTGGACGAGACCCTGGCCGCCGCCGCGGGGCAGGCTGCGGGGAGGGGCCGGTGAAGCGCGAGGTCAGCTACCAGTGGCGGCTGCGCGAGGTCATGGCCGCCCATGGCATGTTCACCGTCACCGAGCTGGTGCCGCTGCTGCATGAGCGGGGCATCGGCCTTTCGGCCTCCCAGGTCCCCCGGCTGGCCTCCGGCATGCCGGAACGGCTGTCGCTGGCGGTGCTGGCGGCGCTGTGCGACATCTTCGCCTGCACCCCGGCCGAGCTGATCGCCACCAGGGGCCAGGACGCGCCCGTGCGGAAGGCTGCCACCGGCGACGGGGTGGTCAACCTGAACGCGCGCCGGCCGAAGCGAGCGCGCCTGCGGCCGGAGGGGTGAGCCCGAGTTGGCTCAAACTAGTGCACACCTCGGCTGCTGCGGGTGTGGGTCGGGTCCGGCGGAGGTCGTCGGCGGTGATGATCTGCTGTCTGGCCTCAGTCCACCTGCTGGCGGCGAGCGCGGCGAACACGATCGTGACGCCCCCCGAGGCACCGGGCCCGGTAAGACGCGCGTGGCGTCACCGCCAGGTTCGGGCTGAGCTGGCGAATGCCTCGGGCTCGTCTTGCAAGGGCACCACGCAGAGCAGGTGGCCGCCTGGTGCGCGCAACACGCAGGCGTCCTCCCAGCGGGACACAGGCTCCGCGCCCAGCGCTGTCAGGCGGGCAACTTCTGCCGCTAGGTCGTCAGTCTCGATGTCGAGGTGGTAGCGCGGCGCGTCGTCGACCGCCTGAATGACGGTGTGAAGACCGGGGATGGCACCGCTCAGGCCGGTGAACTGCTCATGGGCGCCGGGCCGGGCTGTGACGCCCAGTGCCGCGGACCAGAAGTCCACCGCGGCGTCGACCTGCGCGGCAGGCGTGTCGATGAGGATTCCCAATACCCGACTGCGATGCATGGAAAGCGACCGTAGCCTATCGGCTACGGACCGCGCTACTGCACAAGTTCAGCCCCCACGAACCGCAAACCAGCAGTTCAGCACGGCGTGCTCCTCAAGAACCCGCAATCGTGAGCCAACTCAGGTCTTCGCCTGCACCCCGGCCGAGCTGATCGCCACCAGGGGCCAGGACGCGCCCGTGCGGAAGGCTGCCACCGGCGACGGGGTGGTCAACCTGAACGCGCCGGCCGAAGCGAGCGCGCCTGCGGCCGGAGGGGTGAGCGCCGCCCGGCCCGCGAAGCCGCCCTGCGCCCGCTGCGGCCGCGCCATCGGCAGGAGCTGGGCGCACTGGCCCGAGGGCTACCTCTTCGCGACGTGCCGCACGCACGCGCTGGAAGCCTACGGGCCGTGCGCAGGATGCGGCGCCAGCCGGCTGACCCCCGGCACCGCGCCGGATGGCGGGCGGCTGTGCACCGGCTGCGCCGGCGGGCTGGGCGACTTCACCGGCCCGAGCTGGCGCCGTTCGCCGCAGCGTTCTGCCAGATGAAGCGGCCTCGGGGCGGGATAACCTGGACCCGCCGCCCGCATGTCCAGAAGATGCTGCGCACCGTCGCCGACCCGGGCACGCCGGTCACGGACGAGACGCTCAGCGGCATGTCGCCGCGGCGGTCGGCGGCCTACCTGCGCGACCTGCTGATGCTGCACGGCGTCCTGCCGCCCGCCGACCGCAACCTGGCGCTGTTCGACCGCTGGCTGGACGAGGCCCTGGACCGGATCAGCGAGCCCGGCCACCGCCAGGTCGTCGGGCGGTTCGCCTCCTGGCACGTCCGGAGGCGGCTGCGCGGCTTCGCCGACCCCGGCCCGGTCACCGGCAAGCAGACCCAGCAGGCCCGCGGCGAGGTCAGCCAGGCGATCGCGTTCCTCGCCTGGCTGCACGGCCGGGGCCGCGCGCTCGCGGACTGCAGGCAGGCCGATGTCGACGCCTGGTAGGCCGGCGCCTACACCGCCCGCAAGCTGACCCCCGCCTTCCTGCGCTGGGCGATGAGCAGCAAGCTCTGCCCCGGCTCGCCGCCCCCACCAGGACACCCGCAACCCGGCACCGATCAGCCAGCGGCAGCGCCTGGACCTGCTCCAGCGGCTCCTTGACGGCGAGGAGGCCGACCTACTCACCCGCGTCGCCGCCATCCTGATGCTGCTCTACGCCCAGCCGCTGACGCGCATCCTGCGCCTGACCCTCGACGACGTCTTCCACGACGACGGCGAGGTCGCGATCCAGCTTGGCGACCCGCCCGGGCCAGTTCCTGGGCCGTTCGCCAGCCTGCTGCTCCGCCACGTCGGCCAGCGGCTCAACCTAACCACCGCCACCAACGCCGACGCCCGCTGGCTGTTCCCCGGCCGCCGCGCTGGCCAGCCCATGACGTCGGACACCATCGAAAGGCGACTGCGCCGGGCCGGGATCCCCGCCCCTCCGCGGGCGCACCGCCGCCCTGCGCCAGCTCGTCCTCCAGGGCCCCGGCACCAGTCATCGCCACCATGCTCGGCTACAGCCACGACGGGACCGCGCAGGTCGCCGCCGAGGTCGGCAGCCCGGGGAGCCGATACGCCCCCGGCGACCACGCCCGGCCACGAACAGCGAAGGGAAGCTCATGACCGCCTCGCCGCTCCCGGCCGCGCTCCGGGCCGGAGCCGAAGGACTCTACGCGCTCGAGGCTGCGACCGGGCTTGATCATCGCACACGGCAACATGGCTCGCTCGCACCGGCGACTTCGGCCGCTTCATCCACCGCGGTTTCGGCACAGCGGCAATCGACTGGGAAGCCGCCATCGACGCCCTGCAGGCCGACAGACTCCCATGTTCGGCCGGGGAACGCAGGATGCTCAACCTCGCGGCCGGCCTAGCCGACCGGGCACCGGTCAGCCTGGGCGAGGCCGTCACCGGCATCGATGACCGCAATGTTGATCTCTTGCTCAGGGCGATCCGTCACGCCGCCGGACGCCGCGAGTTCCCTCGCTAAAAGGCGTTGGCAAGGAATCGTCACCAGTGGCCATATGGGCTGACGGTCACCACGCAGCTACTGACCCGCAATCCCGTCGACGTGGGGCCTTCTGCGCGAGACACTGCAATCGTGATCAGGGGATTGCTGCTGGACTTTTACGGCACGGTGGTCGAGGAGGATGACGAGGTTATCGCGTCGATCTGTGCTCGCGCGGCTGACAGCGGGTTCGGGGCGGTCACGGCGGAGCAGGTCGGTGCCACGTGGTGGCGGGCGTTCCAGGCCGCCATGGGGCCTCCCCGTTCCGGCCGCAGCGCGAGATTGCCGTCGCCAGCCTGGCTGCGGCGCTGAGCGCAGCCGGATGTACTGCGGATGCGGCCGTACTGTGCGAAGATCAGGTCCGGTTCTGGCGGACGGCTCCGCTGCGGCCCGGTACGCGCGCCTTCCTGGACAGCGCTGACATGCCTATCTGCATCGTGTCCAACATCGACCGTGCGGACCTGGAGGCAGCGCTCGCTTATCACGGGCTGTCATTCACTGCCGTAGTCACCAGCGAGGATGCCGGCGCGTACAAGCCGTCGCCGCGGATTTTCCGGCAGGGCCTGGCGATGCTCGGGCTGCGGGCCGAGGAGGTCGTGCATGTCGGAGACTCGCTGACCGCGGACGTGGCGGGCGCTCAGGCAGCCGGGATCGCCACGGTCTGGGTTAACCGCCGCAACCGGCCAGTGCCTGACGGCATCGGCTCCACCACCGTGATCGGCGATCTCGCAGGCCTGTCGGCACAGCCGCCACCAGTGCGCTGAGACCCTGCAGAAGCTCGCTGACTCGTCCCCGAGTGGAGACAGAGTTCTTACCAATGCCCCGCTAACCGAGGACTGGGGTTTGGGCCGCTATACGTGACGGTCGAATCCGCGAGGTCACCAGTATCCCACCTCATGTGGCCCGTGGCTGCCCGCGAGACTGAGCTAAGTGGCCTGCCGGTGCCCGCCGGCGGGCCGCCTTCTGCGGCTCCCTTGTGGGACGGTGCGGCCCGGCAGGTGCTCGTGCGATTCCTCGACGCTGAGTGACTGGCTAGCAACTGATTCCGCACACCCCGGCCGGGTTCCCCACCACATACCTAGGTGTACTGATCCCGCAGGAGGCCCCGCCGGCGCCGGCATTGGGAGCGGTTACGCCGACCGTCCCCCGGCTTCT
>CAZORE010000242.1:0-6304 GCA_964581815.1 uncultured Streptosporangiaceae bacterium
TCGATCGGGCGGCACAGGTACGGCGTCGCGAACGTGTTGTCCACGATCAGCGGCAGCTCATGCTCGTGCGCGATGGCCGCCACCGTCTCGATGTCGAGCACGTTGCCCGCCGGGTTGCCGATCGTCTCGCCGAAGAACGCCTTCGTGCTCGGCCGCACCGCGGCCCGCCACGCGTCCGGGTCGTCGGGATCGACCCAGGTCAGCTCCACGCTCATCTTGCGCAGCAGGTGCTTGAGCTGGTTGACCGTCCCGCCGTAGAGCGCCGACGAGGAGACCACGTGGTCACCCGGCTGGAGCAGCGTGAAGAGCGCGGCCGCTTGCGCCGCGATCCCGCTGGCGAACGCCACCGCGCCGGCGCCGCCCTCGAGGTTCGCCACCCGCTCCTCGAACACGGCGACCGTCGGGTTCATGATGCGCGAGTAGGTGTTCCCGTACTCCTGCAGGTTGAAGTACGCGGCCGCCGACTCCGGGTCCTCGAACACGTAGCTGGTCGTCTGGAAGATCGGCACCGCGCGCGCGCCCGTGTTGGGGTCGGGCCGCTGCCCGGCGTGCAGCTGCCGGGTCTCGAATCCGAACGCGCGGTCTTCCTCGATCCGCGAGGCGTTATCGGTCACCAGGACCCCTTTCTTGGCCGAGGAACCGGCGGATGATCGGCGTCTGCCGCGCCTCTTCGAGCAGGAAGCAGTCGTGCCCGTAGGGTGCCTCGATGACGTGGCACTCGACGGACTTGCCGAGTTCACGCAGCGCCTGCTCGACGTCCCTGGACGCGGACGGCGGATAGAGCCAGTCGGAACTGAACGCTATCAGCAGCGTCCGCGCGGACAGGTCCTTGAGCGCCTGGGTGAGTGACCCGTCGCCGTGCTGCCTGGCCAGGTCGAAGTACGTCAGCGCGCGCGACAGGTACAGGTAGGTGTTGGCGTCGAAGCGCCTGACGAACGAGTCCGCCTGGTGGCGCAGGTAGCTCTCGACCTCGAACTCCGGCTCGGTGAGCGTGTAGCGGATGTCCCGCGGTGTCTCACCCGGGGCTCGCTGCAGCCGGCGGCCGAACTTGTCGTCGAGCGCGGCCGCCGACAGGTAGGTGATGTGGCCGACCATGCGCGCCACGCCCATGCCCGCGTCTGGCGCGCGGCCCGTGCCGTAGTACTGGCCCGCCTGCCAGGCCGCGTCGCGCATGATCGACTCGCGGGCGATGGCGTTCCACGCCACGCCCTGCGGGTGCAGGGCGTGCGTGCTCGCGATGGCCACGACGGCGTCGACCTGACCGGGGAACAAGATCGCCCACTCGAACGCCTGCATGCCGCCGAGCGAGCCCCCCGCTACGGCCGCGAGCCGCTCGATGCCGAGCTGGCCAAGGAACTCGCGCTCGGTCCGCACCATGTCGGCGACGGTGATTACCGGGAAGTCGGCGCCGTACGGCGCTCCGGTCGCCGGGTTGAGCGACGACGGGCCCGTCGTGCCGCTGCAGCCGCCGAGCAGGTTGGTGGCGACGACGTAGAAGCGGTCGGTGTCGAACGCCTTGCCCGGCCCGATCATCCCGTCCCACCAGCCGAGCCCCTTGCCGGCCGTGCCGTCGCGGTCCGTGGCGCCGAACCCGTCCCGCGTGCTCTCCGCGGGCGGCGTCTTCGCGATGCCCGCCGCATGGGCGTCGCCGCTGAGCGCGTGACACACCAGGATGACGTTGTCCCGCTCCGGCGACAGGGTGCCGTAGGTCTCGTACGCCACCCGGACCGGGTGCAGGTCCCGCCCGCAATCTAGTGACACCGGTCGCGGAAGGTCGAGATACTTTGTCTCGACTACGCCGACCGAGCCGGCCGCAAGCGTCGGGGCTGGCTCTGCCATGAGGGATATGTTAACTCCCCATGTCGGGTGGTATTGTCAAGCAACTCCATGGGAAATAACGGCTGTGGCCGAGAGGGGCATCAGAATATGACAGCGGTCGCCGACAACGGGGTCAACGTACAAGCGCTGCTCGACGCGCGCGAGGTGCTCAAGGGCGCGCCCGAGGCCGCCCAGTTCACCTGGCGTGCTTCGTCGAAGTGGCAGGGCGGCGTGCACACCGACGTCACCGTCCAGGACTTCTTCGGCCTCGGGCAGGAGCAGAGCCACAAGACCGAGTCGGCCTTCACGGCCGATCACCCGGAGGTCTTCGCCGCGACGGACAACGGCATCACGCCGATCGAGTTCCTGCTCGTCGGCCTGGCGAGCTGCCTGAGCGCGGGCGTGGCGTCCGTCGCGCAGAACCGCGGCATCCAGCTCCGCTCCGTCGAGGCGGTCGTCGAAGGCCACCACGACATCCGCGGCATCCTCGGCGCCGACAGCGACGTCCGCAACGGCTTCAACGACGTCAAGGTGACCTTCAACATCGACGCGGACGCGTCGAAGGAGGACATCGAGGCGCTTGTCGCCCAGTCGCAGAAGCGCTCGGCCGTCTTCGATGCGCTCTCTAACCCGACGAACATCACCGTCGAAGTCGCCTGAGGGCCCCGGTCCACGTAGCACTGTCGACGTAGCCTGAGGGGTCAAGCCATCGAGCGCATCACCACGGTCGTTATCGGCGCGGGCCACGCGGGCCTCGCCGCGAGTCATTTTCTCAGCGGCCGGGAGATTGACCACGTCGTGCTTGAACGCGGGGAGGTGGCGAACTCCTGGCGCCGTGAGCGCTGGGAGTCGCTGCGCCTGCTCACGCCCAACTGGCAGAGCCGGCTGCCGGGCCTTCGCTACGAGGGCCCGGACCCGGACGGCTACATGAGCGCCGCCGAGGTCGCCGAGTTCGTCGAGCTGTTCGCCAAGGTGTCCCGCGCCCCGGTGCGCACTGGCGTGAACGTCACGTCGGTGCGCCAGGACGGCGACGGGTACCGGGTGACGACGAGTGACGGGGAGTTCGCCTGCCGCGCCGTGGTGCTCGCGAGCGGCGCCTGCAACCGGCCGTCGGTACCCGCGCTGTCCCAGGCGGTGCCCGCGGTAGTCGAACAGCTGACGCCGTTCGACTACCGCGGCCCTGGCCAGCTCCCGGACGGCGGCGGCGTGCTCGTGGTGGGCGCGTCAGCGACCGGCGTCCAGCTGGCGGCCGAGATCGCGCGGTCGGGCCGGCCGGTGACTCTGTCCGTGGGCGAGCACGTGCGGCTGCCGCGGCTGTACCGCGGCAAGGACGTGCTGTGGTGGATGGACGTGGCGGGCGTGTGGGACCAGCGCTACGACGAGGTCGACGACCTGGCCCGGGCCAGGCGGCTGCCCTCGCCCCAGCTGGTCGGGACTACCGAGCGGATAACCCTCGACCTCAACGCGCTCTCCGCACTCGGCGTCGAGCTGGTGGGGCGGCTTGCGATGGTCAGGGACGGCCGCGCGCTGTTCTCCGGCGGCCTGCGCAACGTGTTCTCGCTCGCGGACCTCAAGCTGAACCGCCTGCTCGACACGTTTGACGAGTGGGCGCTCACGAGCGGGCGTGACGGCGAGTTCGGTGCTCCGGAGCGTCCCGCGCCGACGGGCGCGCCAGCGTCACCCCGGCTCGAAGCCAACCTGGTGAGCGGCGAGATCGGCGCGGTGGTGTGGGCGACCGGCTTCCGGCCCGACTACGGGTGGCTGGACGTGCCGGTTGTTGACCGTGGCCAGTTGCGGCACGAGGGCGGCGTGGTCGACGCACCCGGGCTGTACGCGCTCGGCCTGCCCGTGCTGCGCCGCCGCAGGTCAACGTTCATCTGCGGCATCGAGGACGACGCCCGCGCGGTGACGGGGCACCTCGCCGGTTACCTCACGGCGGCCTGATATTCCCGATTCCCGGATTTCTTGCCCATGCATAGGCGATGCATAGGATCCCCACAGATACAGAACTTTGGCATAGCGCAATCCTCGGATAGCCTGATATCTGCGGGGCAGTCTAGGACATGACAACGAAAGGCCTGCGGAAAAGCAAAGCGGGCCGAGGGAGGTAATCATGTCCGCCGTCCTGTGGATGAATGTCCCGCTGATGGTGCTCGCGTTCGGCCTTATGGCCGGCATTCCGCTGTGGCTGGTCATCCGCCGTACGGACTGGCACCACAAGCCCGAAGGCCGGGCTGTGCCGGCGTACCTGGCGCGCCGCGCCGCGCCGGTCCGGGCCGCCATGGTGCGGATTCCCAACTCCGCCGGGTACGCGGGCCGTCGCCCGATGCGCCCGGCGGCCGGCGGCGCCAACAGCTGATTCAGCCAGGTGGTCGTGAGCTGATACCAGCTATTAACTGCACCGACGTGGACCGCGTCCCGTGACCGCGATAATTTGTTAGCGCGATAGCCTAAAGGCTCTTCGCGACGACAATTCCCTTCGCGCTCACGGTGGCGCGGTTCGCGTTTATCCAGCGCAATACCAGGTATTACCAGCGCGGACCTGGGCGACGAAGCCCCCCAGGCGACCCAAGAGGGCAGCCGGCGGGGCGCGGTGACCGGCGGAGGTTATGCCAAGCTTCGGTTGTGCTTGTACTTGCCATCGCCTGTGTCGTCAGTGCCGCCGCATGGGTCTACCTCGTGGCTGGTCACGGAGGTTTCTGGCTGACCAGTCAGCGGCTGCCCGCCGCCGGCGCCGTGCCCGGGACCTGGCCGCCGGTGGCCGCCGTGGTTCCCGCGCGGAACGAGGCGGATTCACTGCCGGTCACGCTGCCCGCGCTGCTCGCCCAGGACTATCCGGGAGAGTTCCGCGTCTTCCTCGTCGACGACAACAGCGATGACGGCACCGGTGAGATCGCGGCGGAGCTCGGTGAGAAGGCGGCCCGCGAGGGCGGCGCGCCGCTGGCCGTCATCCAGGGCCGGCCGCGGCCCGAGGGGTGGGCGGGCAAGGTCTGGGCGATGGGGCAGGGCTGGGCCGAAGCAACGCGGCGAGACGCGGCCCCGGCCGGCACCGCGCCTGACTACGTGCTCTTCACCGACGCGGACATCGCCTGGACTCCGCACGCGCTGCGCGACCTGGTGCGGGGCGCGCAAGCGGACGACCGCGCGCTGGTGTCGCAGATGGCCCTGCTCCGCGCGGAGACACGGTGGGAGCGGGTGATCGTGCCCGCCTTCGTCTACTTCTTCGCCCAGTTGTACCCGTTCCGCAAGGTCAACGCGCCGCGGAGCAAGACCGCCGCGGCGGCGGGCGGGTGCATGCTGGTCAGCCGGGCCGCGCTTGAGGCGGCCGGCGGCCTCGAACCGATCAGGGGAGCGCTGATCGACGACGTGGCCCTCGGCACCCTGCTGAAGCGGAACGGCAACCGCACCTGGCTCGGCCTGACCACCGACATCAGGAGCGCGCGACCCTACCCCAGCCTGGCCAGCCTGTGGCACATGATCGCCCGGTCCGCCTACGTGCAACTCAGGTACAACCCACTGCTGCTCGCGGGCACCATCGTCGGCCTGCTGCTGCTCTACGTCGCGCCGCCGGCCGGGGTGATCGCCGCCCTGGTGGCTGCGGCGGCCGGCGGCGCCGGCCCGGCCGGAACGCTGGCCGGGCTGGCCGGCCTGGCCGGCTGGGCGCTGATGACCGCCAGCTACGTGCCCATGCTCCGGCTGTACCGGCTGTCACCGCTGCGCGCGCCCGGGCTGCCGGTCATCGCCGCGCTGTACGCCGCGATGACCGCCGACTCCGCGCGCCGCCACTACTGCGGCCGCGCCGTCTCCTGGCGCGGCCGCGCCGCCGACCGCGTCTGACGCGTCCTTCCGGCCGTATGGTTGCGGCAGCGATACGGCAATAGGCGGATGGTTGCCACAACCATTCCGTGCGCGAGGGCTCGAGGTGCGGCAGCGGGCGGGCGGCTGACGCTGTACGGGCCTGGATCGCCGGGCGCAGAATGCGGTAGGCGGGTGAGGCGGAGCACGCGCTCGTTCGGGATGATGTCTTGGGGTTCGTAAAGAGAACAGGAGCCACGGATGGCGATCAGCGTGCAGGGTGTGGTGTCGCACGGCAAGGGCGAGCCAGTCCAGGTCACCGAGGTGCTCGTGCCGGAGCCCGGGCCGGGGGAGGCGCTCGTCCGCGTCCAGGCGTGTGGCGTCTGTCACACCGACCTGCACTACAAGATGGGCGGCATCGGCGACGACTACCCCTACCTGCTTGGCCACGAAGCCGCCGGGGTCGTCGAGGCGGTCGGTGACAACGTGACCGAGGTGGCGCCCGGGGACTTCGTCATCCTCAACTGGCGCGCGGTCTGCGGCCAGTGCCGGGCCTGCAAGCGGGGGCGCCCCTGGTACTGCTTCAACACGCACAACGCAACGCAGAAGATGACGCTGGCCGACGGCACCCCGCTGTCGCCCGCGCTCGGCATCGGCGCGTTCGCGGAGAAGACGCTGGTCGCGGCCGGGC
>CAZORE010000243.1:0-2268 GCA_964581815.1 uncultured Streptosporangiaceae bacterium
CGCTGAGAAAATCAGTGACGTAGGCGGTCCGGCCGTCCGGGCTGACCGCCACGCCGAATGGCCGGGCGCCGACGGGGACGGTGGCGGTGACGATGTTGCTGGCGGTGCTGATCACCGAGACGTCATCGCTGCCCATGTTGACGATGTAGGCGGTGCTGCCGTCCGGGCTGACCGCCACGGCGATCGGATCGCTGCCGACCGGGATGGTGGCGCTGACGGTGCCGGCAGCGGCGTCGTACGCGGTCACCGTATTGCTGCCCGAGTTGGCCACGTACACGTACGGCGTTCCCGGCGTCCCCGTCGCCGCCGGCGAGGCTACCCCGGCGGCGGCTACCCCGGCCGCGACGGCCACCGCCACGGCCGCGAGCAGCGCGCCCAGCCGGCCACGCGGCCGGCCCGCAGCCCGCCCGCCAGTGCCGATGAAAGGCATGAGCAGAGCCCCTTCCTGAACGGCCCCTTCGGCCACCCCGGCGCGGCGCAGAACCCGAATCGGCCGGTACCCGGCCGGGCCTCGCGCGCCAGTCAATTACTATAGGTAATCGACAGAGTGCTTTTAGTGGCGGGCCGTCGGTGGCAGAGCAATGCGGAAATTACCGGACGCCGATGCCGCCGTCGGAGTGCACGATCGTGCCGGTGATGCCGCGGGCACGTGTCGAGGCGAGGAACACGTAGCTGCCCGCGTGGTCCTCGCCGGTGAGCGCCACCCGCAGCGGCGTGCGGTCGCGCAGGTCCTGCTCGCGGCCGGGCGCCGAGCCGAGCACCGATGAGGACAGGCCCAGGCTCCGCGGGCCGGTCAGCTCGGTACCGAGCGTGCCGCCTGGCGCCACGCCGTTGACCCGCACCTGCGGCGCGAGCTCGTGCGCGAGCGCGATCACGCAGCCGCGGACCGCGAACTTGGACGCCACGTAGAGGATCCCGCCGCGGCCCGGGTAGAAGCCGGACGTCGAGACGGTGAGCACGACGGACCCGCCCGAGGCGCGCAGCTCGGGCAGCGCCGCGCGGACGCTCACCAGCTGGCTCTTGACGTTGACCGCGAAGATCTCATCGAACGCCGCGTCGAGCTGGTCGTCGTCGATGTCGGCCAGGCCGCGGTAGAAGTCGAAGATGCCGACGCAGTTCACCAGCACGTCAAGCCCGCCGAACGCGCCGGCGGCGGCCGCCACGGCGGCCCTGGCATCGGTCATCCGCGTGGCGTCACCGCAGCTGACCAGGCAGTCCGGCAGCTCCGCCGCCAGTATGCCCGCCTTGTCCGGCGACAGTTCGAGGCCTGCGACCTGGGCGCCCTCCCGGCAGAACTCGCTCACCACCGCGCGGCCGATTCCCGAGCCGGCGCCCACCACGAGCGCCCGCTTGCCGTCAAGCCAGCCCATCAGTCCTCCGGCCCGTGCGGCGTCTTGAGCAGGGCGGAGAAGAGCTCGTGGTCCTGCCAGGCGAGGGCCTCGAGCTCCAGCGGGCAGAGCATGATCTGCCGGCCAGAGCTCGGCACGGAAATGCGCAGCCGCGCCCCGTTGCGGGTCCGCACTCGTTCCACCACGACCTCGGTGAACTCGTTGGCCAGCCGGATAACGGGCTCCTCTGCCGCGGGAGCGCCGCCCTCGGGAACCCGGGTCAAAGGAACCCCGGTCACAGGAACATCGGTCACAGGAACATCGGTCACAAAAACACCGCCAGGTTCTGGGTGCGCAGCACCGCCTCGTCCACCAGGATCTCCCGCCTGGCGAGCCGCAGCCCCGCCGCGGTCTCCCGCAGCACGTCGGTGCGGCCCGCGGAGACCAGGTCGGCCTCGCGGGTGTCGCCCCGGCTGCGGAACAACAGGACGGCCGACTCGACGAGGAACTCCGCGCCATCGCTGCGGAAGGCACTGCTGCGGAAAGTCCGCACGTTGGTGACGAAATGCCTGGTCCGCGACGGCGGGTCCTCCGTCCAGGCGTGGTCGGTGGCCAGCCGTTGCACCCGCTTGCGCAGCGCGTAGAGGTCCTCGTCGAAGTGGGCCATGTCGGCCAGCGTGTCGAAGCCCGCGCCGCGGGCGGTCGTCACCCGGACCGGCATCAGGTAGCGGATGTCGTCGCACAGCAGGCCGAGCCAGCCGGCGTAGTCGGCCGCGTCGAGCAGCGCGGCCTCCTCGACGAGGAACTGGTGCGCGGCCTGGTGCGCCGGGTCGGAGTAGGGGAGCGGCCGGCCAGGGTTTCCGTGACCGGCGGTCACCGGGCACCGCCCAGGTCGACGCGCTCATCAACCGCTCGCTCATCAACCGCTCGCTCATCAACC
>CAZORE010000243.1:2368-6154 GCA_964581815.1 uncultured Streptosporangiaceae bacterium
CGCTCATCAACCGCTCGCTCATCAACCGCTCGCTCATCAACCACGGGGGCCGCGGCGGACGGCTCGCGTTCCAGGTGGTCGGTCCACTGGCGCAGCCAGTGCCGCTGGTTGAACTCGCCGAACCCCTGGTAAGCGACGCCCGGGCCCGCGAACGCGGCGAGCGGCGGCTTGATCGGCTGGCCGGCGGAATCCAGCCCCATCCGGCTGTTCAGGTTGAGCCGCCGCGCCATCGACCCGCCCGCCATCTCGGTGATGGACACCCAGTTCTCCACGTCGTCCTGCTCGAACATGCCGGAGCTGCCGAAGCACATCAGGTACGCCTTGTAGGAGTTCCGCTTGAACTCCTCCGGCGCCGCGGCGTCGACCGCGAACCAGGAGAGCACCTCGGTCTCGGTCGCGGTGACCGGCTGCCACTGGCGCAGCGAGATGAACGGGGCGACGGTGCCGCGCTCGTCGATCTGCGGCCAGTTGTGCACCAGGCTCAGGTTGGGGAACAGCGTCGCCGCCGACACCATGAAGCCGCTCTCTTCCACCAGCGCCCGCTGCTCGGCCGACCACGTTTCCGCCATCGCCTGGATCATCACGTCCGGGTAGCCGACGTAGCGCAGCTGGGCGGCGAAGTCACCGCCGGGCGGCAGCTTGTAGGTGGTGCCCGCGCCCGGGCCGGCCATGTACAGCGCGCCCTCCTTGCGCTTACTCGCCTTGGGCTCGCGGAACAGGCCGATGTCCACCACGCTGGCGTGGGTGTGCGGCGTGTGGTAGCTGTCGCCGGCGAAGTTCTCCGCGCCGATCTTCCAGTTCGCCTTGACCCGCCACCGCTGCGGGCCGCGCAGCTCGATCCCCGCTGGGCTCTGCCGGGTGTAGAAGTCCAGGTAGAACGCGAAGTCGCCGAGGTAGTCGAGCAGCGGCGGCGCGCCGGGGTCGAGGCTGATGAAGATCAGTCCGTTGTGGACGGCCAGGGACGGGGCGGGCAGCAGGGACTGGTTCTGCCGGGGGAAGCCGTCCTCGCCGCCGTAGGCCTCGCCGTGGAACGGCAGGCCGGCCAGCCGGCCGTCGTTGCGGTATGTCCAGGCGTGGTAGGGGCAGCGGAAGTGCGAGGCGTTGCCCATCTCGGCCCGGCACACCTGCATGCCGCGGTGCAGGCACATGTTGAACATGACCCGGACCTCACCCGACTCGTCCCGGGCCACGATGAACGAGTCGGCCAGCACCCGGCGGACCACGTAGTCGCCCCGGTCGGGTATCTCCGACTCGTGCGCGAGGAACACCCACGACCGTGCGAACAGCCGGTCTCGTTCGGCGGCGAAGATCTCCGGGTCGCTGTACACGTAGGCCGGGATCATGCCGCGGCGCACGTCCGCGAGGACCCCGGCCAGCTGGTCCGCAAAATTCATAGCCGGAAGTCTGTCCTACAGAAGTCGTTTCTGCAACGATACGTCCTTATGCAGAGCTTCATCCACGTCCTCGACTGGCGCGCGAACGTGCACCCGCAGGTGACCGCGCTGGCCGACGACCGCGGGGTGGCGTACAGCTACGCGGAGCTGCGCGCCGAGGTGGAACGCCGGGCCGGGGGATGGGCCGGGCTCGGCGTGCGACCCGGGGACGTCGTCGCGATCCTGGCCAAGAACAGCGCGGACTTCCTGGTGCACGCCTTCGCGGTGATGCGGGCGGGCGCGACGCCGGCGTTCGTCAACTGGCGGCTGTCGGCCCGCGAACTGAAGGAGGTGCTCGCCCTGGTCCAGCCGGTCGCCATCGCCGCCGACGCCGAGTTCACCGGCCTCGCCGACGCGGCCCTGCTCGATTCAACACTGCCAGGCGCCAGGTCCTCCGGTGAAGCGCCGGACCGGGCCGTCATCGGAGGGGGGCCCGTGGTTGGCGGCACCGTACCGCCCGGGTGGCGTGACGGCGCGACGCTGGCCGGGCTGGTGCCGCCGCGGCCCGCCCTGACCGGCGACACCGTGCTGGCGCTCGTGCACACCAGCGGGACCACCGGCCGGGCCAAGGCGATTCCGCTGCGGCACGGCGCGCTGATGATGAGCGTCGCCGACTTCGCCATCGAGGTCGGCGACCAGGTCGCCGGGTCGCGTCACCTGCAGATCCTGCCGCTGTTCCACCTCGGCGGCTTCGGTCAGTGCATGCAGGCGCTGCTCACCGCGGGGACGGTCTACATCCACACGGCCTTCAATCCCGCGGCGGTCATCGACGCCATCGAGGGGATGAGGATCGAGTTCTTCACCGCCGGGCCGTCGCTCATCGACATGCTTGTCGCTGAGGTCCGCCGCCGCGGCCCAGCCGAGTTGTCCAGCGTCGACCTGTCGAGCCTGCGCGAGATCGCCTACGGCACGGCGCCGATCACCCCGTCCTCGCTGACGGCGGCGACCCGGACGTTCGGCTGCCGGTTCCGGCAGATCTACGGCAACACCGAGAGCCAGTCCATGATCAGCCTGCTGCCGCCGCAGGACCACCAGCCGGGCCACCCGCGGCTGGACAGCGCCGGGAAGGTCTCGTTCGGCTGGGAGGTACGGATCGTTAGCCCGAACGGGCGCGTGCTGCCGCCTGACACGCCGGGCGAGCTCCTCATCCGCGGCGAGACCCTGTTCTCCGGCTACTGGCGCGACCCCGACGCGACCGCCGCGGCGTTCGCCGAAGGCGGCTGGTACCGGACCGGCGACATCGCCAGGCTGACCGCCGACGGCTACCTCTACATCCTCGACCGGGCCAAGGACATGATCATCAGCGGCGGGGAGAACATCTACCCCGCCGAGGTCGAGGCCGTGCTTGCCGGGCACCCGGCGGTCGCCGACGTGGCGGTGATCGGCCGCCCGGATGCCACGTGGGGCGAGGCCGTGCACGCGGTGATCATCCCGGAGGCGGGCCAGGCGGGCGCCGTGTCCGCGCAGGAGGTCATCGGCTGGTGCCGGGAGCGGCTCGCGCACTTCAAGTGCCCCAAGAGCGTTGAGTTCACCACCTCGTTCCCGCGGACCACCACGGGCAAGGTGCTCAAGCGGGAACTACGGGCCCAGCTTGCTGAGCAGGACTAGGGGGAGGAGCCGCGTTCATGAGCATGCCCCTGGCCCTGTCCATCGCCTCGCACAGCGGGCTGCCGCCCGCCGCCGTCGGCGCGGTGGCGCAGGCCGCCGAGCTGGCCGGCTTCGGGGCGGTGTTCGTCGCGGAGGGGCACGGCGACGCGCTCGCCTTGTGTCACCCGGTGGCCGCCGCGACCCGGCAGGCCCGGATCGGCACCGCCATCACCAACGCCGCGCTGCGCTCGCCGGTGCTCGCCGCCAAGACCGCCGCGCAGCTCGATCTCGCGAGCGGCGGGCGCTTCATCCTCGGCCTCGGCGTCGCCAACACCGTCATGAACACGCGCTTCGGCATCGCGCCGTTCCCGCCGCTGACGATGATCGAGGAGTACACGGCGGTGGTGCGCGCTGTGCTCGGCGGGAGCGAGGACGGGTACGACGGCCAGGTGTTCCGCACGGGGATGGTGCCGCTTGACAGCCCGCCGGTGCGCGCCGCGCTGCCGGTCTACCTGGCCGCGCTCGGCCCGCGGATGCTTGAGCTGGCGGGGCGGGTCGCCGACGGCGTGATACTCAACCTGATGACGCCGGACCAGGCGGGCGCGGCCGCGCGGGTCGTCCGCGCGGCCGCGCGGGCCGCGGGAAGGGACCCGGCGTCGGTCGAGGTCGCCTGCGTGGTGCACTGCTGCCTGTCCGACGACCGCGCGGCCGCGGCCGCGGCGGCCCGGGCGGTGGTACCCCGCTACGTTCTGCATCCCGCCGCGCC
>CAZORE010000244.1:0-6040 GCA_964581815.1 uncultured Streptosporangiaceae bacterium
TGCCGCTGATCGTGGACAACACGTTCGCGACGCCGTACCTGTGCCGCCCGATCGAGTGGGGCGCCGACATCGTGATCCACTCGGCCACCAAGTTCATCGGCGGGCATGGCACGAGCATCGGCGGCGTGGTCGTCGAGGCCGGCACGTTCAACTGGTCCAACGGGCGGTTCCCCGTGATCGCCGACCCGTCGCCCGCCTACCACGGGCTGCAGTTCCACGAGACGTTCGGCACCTACGGGTACCTGATGAAGCTGCGCGCGGAGACCCTGCGGGACCTCGGCGCGGCCCTCTCCCCGTTCAACGCCTTCTTGTTCCTGCAGGGGCTCGAGACGCTGTCGCTGCGGATGGAGCGCCACGTGGAGAACGCGCTCGCGGTCGCGGCGTTCCTCGAGTCGCACGAGCTCGCGTCGCAGGTGAGCTACTCCGGCCTGCCCTCGAGCAAGTACCAGCCGCTGGTGGCGAAGTACCTGCCGCGCGGCGCCGGCGCGGTGTTCTCGTTCGACTGCGCGGGCGGCCGGGCCGGCGGGCAGGACCTCATCCGCGGCGTGTCCCTGTGGTCCCACCTGGCCAACGTCGGGGACGCGAAGAGCCTGATCATCCACCCCGCGAGCACGACGCACCGCCAGCTGAGCGACGAAGAGCTGCGCGCGGCGGGCGTCGGGCCGGGTACGGTCCGGCTCTCGGTGGGCACCGAGTCCGTCGCGGACCTGATCTGGGACCTGGAGCAGGGCTTCGCACTGGTTGCCGCGACGGCGAACAGGGCGGGGCCGGCGGGAAGGAAGGTAACGACGGCATGACCGACTTCGACCTCGGGCGGTACCAGGATCCGCTGACGATCCAGCGCGTGCTGCACACCGCGCGGACGATCGCGATCGTGGGCCTGTCGAATAACCAGCTGCGGGCCAGCTACTTCGTCGGCTACTACCTCAAGCGGCACGGCTACCAGGTGATCCCGGTGAACCCGCGGGAGACGGAGATCCTCGGCGAGAAGTCGTACCCGAGCCTGCGCGACGTGCCCGTGCCGGTCGACGTGGTGAATGTCTTCCGCGCGCCCGCCGCGCTCCCGGCGATCGCGCAGGACGCCGTCGCGGTCGGCGCCGGCGCGCTGTGGTGCCAGTTCGGGGTGATCAACGCCGAGGGCGCGAAGATCGCCGAAGAAGGCGGCCTGACGGTGATCATGGACCGCTGTATCAAGGTGGAGCACGCCCGCTACGTGGGCCGGATGCACTGGCTCGGCTTCAACACCGAGCGCATCACGTCGGTCCGGGCTGGCCTCCAGTAGAGGTCACTGTCACTTTAGTGTCACAGCTGCAACCTCACCTCTGGCTGAGTCGTCCTCATTACTGGATGATCCGGTTATGAGGGACGTGACGGTCATGGTACAGAAAAAGAGGATTTGGGCGGCGAAGAGTGCGCTCGCGATGGCGGCCACCGCCCTCGCGGTGACTGGGTGCGCGGCAGGAACCGCGCCCGGCGCCCCCGTAGCTGCGACTGCGCCGACGGCAAGCGCCGCCACGGCGGCCACCGGGGGGGCCGCAGGCGCCACCGCGGGGGCTGCCGCGAGGATTGAGACCACCAGCGTGATGGCGCCCGCCGCTTACACGCCGCCCACGCGCAACCTGGCCCCGGGCATGTCGGGCGCTGACGTCAAGGCGTTGCAGCAGCGACTGTCCGCGCTGAAGTACTACCCGGGGGTGATTGACGGCAAGTTCGGCGGTGACACGCAGGCGGCGCTGTGGGCGTTCCAGGAGATCAACGGCATCCACGTGAGCGGCGTGGTCGACGCGGCGACCAAGCGGGCCCTGGTGAACCCGAAGGCGTACCGGTCC
Source organism: uncultured Streptosporangiaceae bacterium (assembly GCA_964581815.1). Classification (GTDB taxonomy): domain Bacteria; phylum Actinomycetota; class Actinomycetes; order Streptosporangiales; family Streptosporangiaceae; genus Trebonia. The sequence goes on from CAZORE010000244.1 coordinate 1,830, forward strand.
CCGTCCTACGCGGGCAAGCGCGCCACCCGCGTCGAGGTGAGCCAGGCGCTCGAGGTCCTCGTGCTGTTCGAGAACAACCGGATCATGCTGATCAGCCACGTCTCAAGCGGCGGCGGCTACCTCTACAACTGCGGCAGCGGAGGCTGCGCGCAGGCGGTCACCCCCAACGGCACGTACTACACAACGGTCTACATGCCCGGCTGGGTGCAGGTGCCGCTCGGCGAGATGTACAACCCGGTGTTCTTCATCAGCACGGTGTTCGCCATCCACGGCGACACCTACGTGCCGCAGGGACCGGCGTCGCACGGCTGCGTCCGGATCCCCATGAACGTCGCGGCGTTCTTCCACAAGATGGTCAAGGCGCCGGGCACCCAGGTGCACGTTTACGGCAAGGCGCAGTGGCAGTCATAGTCTACTGAGAAGCTGTCCATAGCCTTCTTGAGAAGGCCCCGAGTAGTATGCACGCATGCTACAGGCCTTTGTCTTCGAGAAAGTCGGCGTCGTGGTCGGCGACCTCTACTTCCTTGATCCATACCCGGACCCCGGCCAGGAGGGCCCTGAGCACGGTGTCCGGCTCGAGCTGCGCGCCTTCGACCGGGGTAAGCCCAAGGGCTCCATCTACGCGGCGATCCCGATCGCCGCGGGCAAGCCGATCTGGCGGGTGGACCTGCTCGAGGCGGTGGACGGCGAGCCGGGCAGCTTCAACCGCACCCACCACCACCCCAGGTTCACCCGCAAGTGGGACCCGGTAGAGCGCCACTTCGAGCGCGAGCTGTCACAGGACCCGCTCGGCTGGCTCGGCGGCCAGCTCGCCGACCTGCCGGGCATCCTCGACCGCGCGGAGGTGCCGCAGGATGTCGCCGACCCGTCTGACGCGGCCAGCCTCAAGGAGATGGCGCCCGCGATCGTGAGCGTGGCCAGCATGATGCTGGACAAGGTCCGGGCCGGCGAGCTCGGCCGGGCGCCGCAGGGCGCCCCGGCGCGCCTCATCCGGAACGGCTGGTTGTAGCGGACAACGGGGTCGTCCCCCCGGGGGATAACCGCTTCCTGCCGCCGCGGAGCGCGGAGAGGATCGCGGCGAGCACCATGAAGCCGACCGACTCGTAGAACGCGGCGTGCAGGCCGGTGGTGAAGGCCGCGGCGGCCTGACCGTGGAGCGACGTGGTGCCCACGAAGATCGCGAAGGCGAGCTGCCGGGAGATCGACCGGGACGCGACCAGGATCGCCACCGCGAACGAGAACACCATGCCGATGTTCGAGAACGTCCGGAGCATGCCCGACGCGATGCCGAACATGTCCGGCGGCGCCGCCTTCATGATGGCCGAGCTGTTGGCGGGGAAGAAGAAGCACGCGCCGACGGCGCTTATCGTGCCGATGCAGACGATCCACCAGAGCGGTGTCGAGTTGCTGAGCTGCGCGTACAGCACGAGCGCGACGACCTGGAGGGCGAGCCCCGCCGTCGCGGGCAGCACGGCGCCGTACTTGTCCGACAGCCGGCCCGCGTACAGGCTGACGCCCGCGGAGATCAGGTAGCCGGGCAGCAGCAGCAGCGACGCGTGGATCGGCGACAGGCCGCGCGGGCCCTGCAGGTACATCAGCACGAGGAACAGCACCGCGAAGCTGGCCAGGCCCTGGAACAGGGACGCGCACAGCGAGGCGGCCATCGTCGGGACTTTGAAGATCCGCAGCGGCAGCATCGGCGCGGCTACCCGCGACTCGACGAAGGCGAACACCCCGATGAGCGCCAGGCCGCCGATCAGGTAGCCGGCCGTCTCGGCGTCGAACGGCCCGTTGGCCAGCTTGGTGATCGCCCACAGCACGCCGAACAGGCCCAGGCCAAGCGTGACCATGCCGAGCGGGTCGAGCCGCTGCCTGACCCGCTCCCCCTTGTCGCGCAGCACCCGCAGCGCGACGCCGATCGCGACGATCCCGGTCGGCACGTTGATCCAGAAGATCCAGCGCCACGACAGGTAGGTCACGATCAGCCCGCCGAGCACCACGCCGAGAACGGCGCCGATCGTCCAGCCGAGCGAGGTGAACCCGTAGGCCCGGCCGCGCTGCTCCCGCGGGTACAGGTCGGCGATGACCGCGCCGCTGTTGGCCATGATCAGCGCGCCGCCGATGCCCTGCACCACCCGGAACACGATGATCGACACCTCGTCCCAGGCCAGCGCGCACAGCAGCGAGCCCAGGACGAAGACGGCGAAGCCCGTCTCGTACATCCGCACCCGCCCGAACATGTCCCCCAGCCGGCCGACCTGGGTGGACAGCAGCGTGATGACGAGCAGGAAGCTGGTGATCACCCAGACCACGTTGGTCAGCGCCACGTGCAGGCTCCGCTGGATCTCCGGCAGCGCGAGCACCACGATCGTCGTGTCCACCGCCGTCATCAGCACCCCGGCCATGATCACCATCAGCGCTAGACCGGTTTTGGTGGTCTCCCCGGAAGGCAACTGAGCTGGGGTATCGCGCGCGGTTCTGGGGAACATCATTTAATTAGCCTAACGAAAGGTAGCTTTTCCGCCAGCCATCGCTAGGCTGTCTATTCGGCGTTCGCAGTTGAGGGGCGGCTGGTTGTGGCTCGCGACGAATCCGTGATCGGCACGGTTGGCGTGCTCCTCATTGCCACGCGAGGCCAGGCTGGTCCCGGCGAGGTCTGGGTCAGGGTCCGTGGCGGATCCGAGAGCTTCCTGGCGTGGTCCGCGACACCGCTCCCGAAAGGGGCCACGGTCCTCATCATCGACTGCCCTGGCCCCCGAACGGTTAACGTCATGGCATGGGACGATCCGCTCGGCGAGGCCCCCGGCGCCCCCGGATCTAACGAAGTTCCCCGCTCAGGAGAGTGAAAACATGTTTGGTTACCGTGTTCCCGCCCCCGATGAGGCAATGCTTATTTCTGGTGGTCGCGGGGCTACTGGCGCGCCGTTCCGGGTAGTCACCGGGCACGGCGCGTTCGTCGCGCCGTTCTTCCGCAAGGTCAGGTACCTGACGCTTTCCATGCAGGAGGCCGAGGTCGCGGAGACCTGCGTGACCAAGCAGGGCATCTCGCTGAACGTCCGGGCGGTGATCGCCTTCAAGGTCGGCTACGACCCCGAGTCCATCGTCAACGCCGGGCAGCGGTTCCTGTCCGACCAGGACCAGATGTCCGTGCTGACCGGCCGGATCTTCGCCGGCCACCTGCGCTCGATCATCGGCTCGATGACCGTCGAGGAGATCGTCACCGAGCGGCAGAAGCTGGCCTCCGAGGTGCTCGACGGGTCCAAGGCGGAGATGGCCACCATCGGCCTGACCGTCGACTCGCTGCAGATCCAGTCCATCGACGACATGGGCGCCGGGTACATCGCGGCGATGGCCGCGCCGAACAACGCGGCGATCCAGCGGCAGGCCAAGATCGCCCAGGCGGCGGCCGACCAGGCGTCGGCCGAGGCGCAGCAGGCATCGGCCCGCAAGCAGGCCGAGTTCGCGCGCCAGACCGCGGTCGTCCAGGCCCAGTACAAGGCCGAGATCGACAAGGCGCAGGCCGAGGCGGCACAGGCAGGTCCCCTCGCCCAGGCCTCGGCGCAGCGCGCGGTCATCTCCGCCCAGGCGGAACTGGCGCAGCATCAGGCCGCGCTCCGCCAGCAGCAGCTGGTCTCCGAGGTGATCAGGCCCGCCGAGGCCGAGGCGCAGAAGGTGAAGATCCTCGCCATCGCCGACGCGGAGCGGACCAGGATCGCGGCCGAAGCCGCCGCGTCCAACAACCGGGTGGCGCTCGACCAGCTGCTGATCGCCCAGCTCCCGCAGATCGTCAAGGAGGCGGCCGCCGGGCTGAACGGCGCCAACGTCACCGTGCTCAACGGCGCGGACGGGCTCGGCGAGATCGCCGCCGGCCTGGTCAGCCAGGGGCTGACCATCCTGGAGGCGGTCCGCAAGGGCGTAGGCGTGCCGCCGGTCGACGGCGGGCCGAGGCCGCTGAGCAACGGCTCGGGACCCTCGGCTTAGCAGCGGCTCCCAAATCGGAGTCAAGCCCAAAAGTCAAAAGCACGCGTGGGGCCAGTGGCCACGGAAGATTACCGCCGGCACTCCTTCGGAAGGCCGGCGGATAATCTCCCGCGACCCCTTGCTCGTGCCTCGCCAGTACACCACCTCCCGGTTCTCCTAGCGTTCAGTGAGGATGTCGGCCAGGGCGGCGGCGGGGGAATCCGCGCGCAGCGCGGCGTGGAGCAACTCCA
>CAZORE010000245.1:0-6030 GCA_964581815.1 uncultured Streptosporangiaceae bacterium
CCACCGGCGGCGGCTACTTCTTCAGCCCTTCGGTCAGCGCGCTAAAAGAGGTGCTTGCCGTGTGAAATACCGCGTGGCCTGCTGAGCCAGCGAAAGGCCGGCCCGGCGCGTATCGTGATGCGCAAGAACCCGGGCGGAGGAAGCGATGTTCGACACCACCATCGCCGGCAGCCTGCCGAAGCCGACCTGGCTCGCTGAGCCGAACCGCCTGTGGGCGCCCTGGCGGCTCGCCGGCGCCGAGCTCGACGACGCCAAGCGCGACGCCACCCTGCTCGCCCTCAAGCTGCAGGAGGACTGCGGCATCGACGTCGTGACCGACGGCGAGCAGTCCCGGCAGCACTTCGTGCACGGCTTCGCCGAATTCGTCGACGGCATCGACTTCGCGCACAAGGTCGAGATGGGCATCCGCGCCGACCGGTACAAGGCGGAGGTGCCGCAGGTCACTGGCGAGCTTCGGCTCAAGGGCCGCGTGCATGCGGCCGAGGCACGGCTCGCGCGCGCCCACACGACGCGCCAACTGAAGATCACCCTGCCCGGCCCGATGACCATCGCCGACACCGTAGCGGACGCCCATTACGGCGACCGGGCGACGATGGCGATGGCGTTCGCCGGCCTGCTGAACGCCGAGGCGCGCGCGCTCGCCGCCGACGGCGTCGACGTGATCCAGTTTGATGAGCCGGCCTTCAACGTCTACATGGCGGCGGTTAAGGACTGGGGCATCGAGGCGCTGCACCGCGCGATCGAGGGGGTCGGCTGCACCACCGCGGTTCACATCTGCTACGGCTACGGCATCACGGCCAATATCGACTGGAAAGCCACGCTCGGCGGGGAATGGCGCCAGTACGCGGAGATATTTCCCGCGCTTGCGCAAAGCCGCATCGGCCAGGTCTCGGTCGAGTGCCGCAATTCGCGCGTGCCGATGAGCCTGCTGCGGCTCCTCGACGGAAAGGACGTTCAAGTCGGCGTGATCGATGTCGCGACCGATGAGGTGGAAACGCCCGAGCAGGTGGCGGCCGTGATCGGCGAAGCGATGAAATACGTGCCACGCGAGAGGATCATCGCTAGCAGCAATTGCGGAATGGCGCCGATGCGCCGGGACATTGCCTACGGCAAGCTCGCCGCGCTCGCCCAAGGCGCGGCGCTCGCGCGTGAGCGGTTCAGCTGAGTAAGGAAAGCTGGCGGCGGGACCCGTCGCCGGGAGGCGGGAAGATCCGGGTCTCGTACTCGGCCCCGTCAGCGTCCGCGTCGGCCATGCGGTCATAGGCGGCCAGGACCAGCTGCCTGTCGCGCCGGCTGTCGTCACCCCGGCTCATCTCTCGTTCGGTGCCGCCGGCACCCCCCTCATTGGGCGCCCCGCCTAGGAGCGTGCCGATGATGTACTCCACGTCGTCGCGGCGGCCGATCCCGTACATGCGGAAGAAGAACGCGTCCAGTTCCGCTCGCAGGCTGGCCCGGCGCTCGGGGTCCCAGTCGAACGGGTCCCCAGTGTCGTCCAGGTCGCGGGCGAACGGGCGCATGTCGGGCGCGGTGTACACGAGCTCGAGCACCCGGGGGACGATGAACGGCAGGTGCGGCTCAAGCACGTCGGGGACCGGCACGGGAAGCTGCTTCCAGTGAGTGGCCCGCATGACAGGGCCGTCGAGCTTCTGCCGGGCGACGTACTCGAACACCAGCGAGCTCTGCGCGGCGATCAGGGCCGCGGCGAACGGCGGGACGACACGCGGCAGCATCACGGGCAGGGAGCCGGCCGTGGCCGCGCGCGGCAAGACCACCGCGACGGCTGTTCGATCAAGCACGGGCCGCTCATGCACGGGCGCGCGCCAGACGCACAGCCATTGCCACTTCCAGCCGAGTTCCGCGAAGCGGTCCGCGACGCCCGGCCGCTCCACGTCCACGCCTTTACGCTGGACAGCGACCGGGCCGTGCTCGGCGATCCAGTACCTCGGTTTCGCGACTTCGTGGTCGAACAGGTCGATCATCGGGGGCTCAAAGACCGGGAGCATGCGCCGGCCGTCGCGGGTAAAGGTGCTCCCCGCCGACTCCCAGCCCTCCTCTCGCAGTTCCCGCTCAACGCGCAGCAGCCCGGTGTCGGCGGCGGCGCGCGGGAACGCCGTTGCCAGCCTCATCTTCCACGGGTTCCCGCCCACCTGTGTCTCGTCCCACAGGGCCGGCACGCGACGGTAGATCGCCGCCGTGAGCGCCGCGTCCCGGGCGCCGCGGAAGGCCGGGAGCCCGCCGGTATTCGGGTTGATGAGGGCGACCTCGCCCGCCGTCAGCGTGAACGTCCGGCCGTCGTCGCCTAGTCCGGCCGGGTCGTCCAGCCAGAACGCGAATCTCGCGGCCCCGCCGTGGGCCGCGGGCGCCGCGCCGCCGACGATGGTGAGCAGGCAGCGCTCCGCGTCGGGACCTGTGAAGTCATACAGGGACGCCAGCGCGCCGCGCCGCATCAGGCCGCCGAGCAAGTGCCGGGCGCCAGGGGCGGCCGCGGTCCCTGGGGCGACGGCGCAGCCCGCGCGGCCCTCTGGCGTGAGGATCGCCGCGGCGCGCTCCGTGAAAAGCAGGTCCGCGCGCAGCGCCGACACGCCGGGCTCAGCCAGGCCGGCCGCACATTCAGGGTACGCGCCTGAACGGGTGGCGAACATGAAGACCGTGCTGCCCTCGCGGCGGTCGATCTTCTTGCGTGGCGGGGCGGACAGCACGCAGCTGAACCCGCCGTGCCAGCGTGTCTCGCCCTCGCGAACCCGGAAGACGCCGGGGAACTCCAGGTGCCAGTGGAAGAACTTGTACTCGCCGCGCAGCCGTTCAATCTCCCGATGAGTTTCGGGGAGGATTCCCTCGGCCTCCCGTTCTCGCAGGTCCCGTAGGACCCGGTTGACGATCGCGGGTGGTGCGCCCGGCGTCTTGGCCCAGGCGAAGGCCGCGCACCAGGCGTCGGCGACCAGGCGTCTCGCGCGGAAGGCAGCCGAGTCGCGCCACTTCTGGTACTCGGCCGCCGCAGCGCGGGCATCGGCCGGCGCCCCGGCAGGGAACTGCCCGATCCTCGCCAGGGACCTCGCCAGTGCCTCGTTGGAGTGGGCGTAGTCGCCCTGCTCGCTGAACAGGGTGGCCTGCCCCGGGTCCGGCTTGGCGTTGGCGCGGCGCAGGGAGCGGGCATATCCGCGGTCATCACCGTCGGCCGGCCGGAACGCCTCGTCAGGGACGCCGCTCTCGATCAGCTCCGGGCTCGCACCGATCAGGGCATTGCCTTGCCTGACCCGACCGTCCAGGAAGGGCAGCGCCATTCCCGGGACGTCGGCCGCCAGCCGCAGGCGGTCCTTTGCCTGCTCCACCGCCTCGCCGCTTACGTCCACGCCGTAGACGCAATTGCCCACCACCTCGCGCATCGCGCGCCGCAGCGCGTCCGGTGACGGGTTCGCCTCGCGGGCCTCCGCCACCCGTCGCGCGATCCTGCGGGCGGCCGCGACGAGGAGGCTCCCCGCGCCACAGGCCGGGTCGCAGACGGTCACCGCCAGCAGGGCCTGCGCGACCTCTTCGCCGGTGTTCTTCTTCCGCTTCGCGGCCTGTGCGCCGCGTTGGGCCGCGGCGTCAAGCACCGGCTCGAGGGCGCTGTCGAGAAGGCAGTCAACGAGCGGTTGAGGCAGGCGGTCGGTCACGGCCCCGCCCGCCGAGGCCGGCTCCCCGGCCGGTCCCTCACCGGAAGGCATCGGACCGTCCCGCATGATCCGTTCCCCGTCGTCGTCGTGCCGGACGCGGACCGGGCCGGGCCACGTCTCCCAACCAGACATATCATGCCATCACGCGGACGGCCTGACCCACTGCCGGGCCGTCAGCACCAAGCCGCCTAGGGATAGTTCCTCGCGTCCCGCGTCGTTGAGCGTCAGGTCAACTACCGCCCGCTCGCCCAGGACGTCACGCGGTGACGGGACCCGTAACTGATTTGCCCGGCCTCACGGGTGTCGGCCATCATGGCGCGCATGGGGCACCTTGAGGTCGCGCACGTCGACTACTACCTGCCGGACGGGCGGCTGCTGCTCAGCGACACCAGCTTCCGGGTCGGGCAGGGCGACGTCGTGGCGCTCGTGGGCCCGAACGGTGCGGGCAAGAGCACGCTGCTCAAGCTCGCCTCCGGTGAGCTGAAACCGGATTCGGGAACGGTGGCGACCAGCGGCGGTCTTGGCGTGATGCCACAGTTCGTCGGGTCCGTGCGGGATGAGCGGACCATCCGGGACCTGCTGGTGGCCGTGGCGCAGCCGACGGTCCGGGCCGCGGCGCTGGCCGTGGACGCGGCCGAGCTTACCATCATGGAGCGCGACGACGAGGCCGCGCAGTTGGCCTACGCGCAGGCGCTGTCCGACTGGGGCGACGCGGGCGGGTACGCGGCCGAGACCATCTGGGACATGTGCACGATGGCCGCGCTCGGCGTGCCGTACGAGAAGGCCCAGTGGCGCCAGGTTCGCACCCTGTCCGGCGGCGAGCAGAAGCGCCTCGTCCTCGAGGCACTGCTGCGCGGCCCCGATGAGGTGCTGCTGCTCGACGAGCCGGACAACTACCTGGACGTCCCCGGCAAGCTGTGGCTCGAGGGCCAGCTGCGCGACACGGCCAAGACCGTCCTGTTCGTCTCCCACGACCGGGAACTGCTCGCCCAGGCGGCGTCGGTGATCGTCAGCGTCGAGCCGGCTCCTGGCGGGTCGGACGTGTGGGTCCACGGCGACGGCTGGGCCTCGTTCCGCGAGGCGCGCGAGCACCGCTTCGAACGGTTCGAGGAGCTGCGCCGCCGTTGGGATGAAAAGCACGCTCAGCTCAAGAAACTCGTCGCCGACATGCGCCAGTACGCCGCCCGCAGCGATGCCATGGCCTCCCGCTATGCCGCCGCGCAGACCCGGCTGCGCATGTTCGAGGAGGCGGGGCCGCCGCCCGAGCCCCCCCGCAAGCAAGACATCAAGATGCGGCTGCGCGGCGGCCGCACCGGCAAGCGCGCGATCACCTGCGCGGGCCTGGAACTTACCGGGCTGATGAAGCCGTTCAGCCTCGAGGTCTTCTACGGCGAGCGGGTGGCGGTGCTCGGTTCTAACGGCTCGGGCAAGTCGCATTTCCTGCGCCTGCTCGCGGGACAGGATGTCCCGCACGCGGGCGGCTGGAAGCTCGGCGCGCGGGTCCTCCCCGGGTTCTTCGCTCAGACCCACGCCCACCCGGAGCTCGAGGGGCGGACGCTGGTCGCCATCCTGTGGGACCTCCATGCCCGCGACCGCGGCGCCGCAATGAGCGTACTTCGCCGCTACGAGCTGGAGCACCAGGGCGACCAGCGGTTCGGCCACCTCTCCGGTGGCCAGCAGGCCCGCTTCCAGATCCTGCTGCTTGAGCTCCAGGGCTCGACGGCGCTGCTCCTCGACGAGCCCACCGACAACCTGGACCTGGAATCCGCCGAGGCCCTTCAGGAGGGACTGGAGTCCTACGAGGGCACCGTCCTCGCCGTCACCCACGACCGCTGGTTCGCCCGCACCTTCGACCGCTTCCTCATCTTCGGCTCCGACGGCATCGTCCGCGAGACACTTGAGCCGGTCTGGGATGAGTCCCGGGTCAAACGCGCCCGCTAGGAGTCGCTAAACGTACTCCCATACCGTGATGTTGGCGGTGAGGCTGGACCCGTCATCGCGGGTGACCTGGATGGAAGCGAGGTCTCCCCCGCTCCCGACCACGCACAGGCCGCTGCGGGAGGCCGGCCCGATCTCGCTGAGCGGCTCGGACTGGCCGGTTGCCTGCCGTACGGCGCTTACGCAGTGCTGGTAGGTGAGGGCTTCGCCGTGCGGCAGCACGGCGATGTGCCCGGCCGATGCGAGGTACCCGTCGGCGACCTCGACGTCGGTACTGGTCCCGGGAACGATCTGGATGCGCGCCCCGTCGCCGGCGAGGTTAATGCCCCAGCCGTCGCCGAGGCCAAAGCCCGCTGTATGCCAGACCACGGTCCCGTTGGCCGGCAGATCTGACTCCTGTTGCTTCGGGGAATCGGACAGCCCCCAGGCGGTCCACCAC
>CAZORE010000246.1:0-5987 GCA_964581815.1 uncultured Streptosporangiaceae bacterium
AGCCGGTGGAGTAGTCCACCGGATCGGGGTCCTTGGTGCGGCTCGGGTAGGACTGATGGAGACCATCGACGCGCTCGAGGCCTGATGCCCGCCGACCTTAAGTCCGGTCGGGTCGGGCGGACCCGGTTGGCGTGATCGATGATCGCGGTCGACAGCCAGAGCACGCGGTCCTCGACGGCCTTAAGCACGGCGAGGTCCGCCTGGCCAGCGCGCTCGGAATGACTTAGCGGGGCAGTCATCGTCACACCCACTTTCACTAGGACTTCTGTTATAACAGATAACAAAAGTCCCGAGCCCGGTCGTTCTCCTCTGATTATTCGGCAGCGGAGGCGGGCTACGGCCGCGGCCCCGGCCGGGTCCTGAGGCGGGCAGGCCCGGATACTCGCGGCCGCGCTAGTCAGCGAGGCGCTCAGCGTCGTCCGGACGACCGAGCGACGGGGCTAGTACCAGGCAGGCGCCGTGCCGCCAGGCCAGCCACATGTCCTTATAGGCGGCATCGAGGGCCACCGGCAGGTCGGCCGGCATCCTGTCCGCGGGCCCCGGCGGGTCATGAGGCGGGACGAGGTTCGCCTCCGTGTCGGCGACTGCGGCCGCGTCGCCGTGGGTGACCGCCACGCCCGTGGGCGGGCTTGCCGTACCGGACGTGACGACGATGCATGCGTCGTCTTCCAGCGCCGGGGGACGAGCGGCAGTCCGCGCGGGCGGCAAGGTCCGCCAGGTCAGTTTGCCGTGGTCGCTGAGGACGGCGCGGACGCCGGCCGCGGACCAGGCAAGCTCCGCACGGTCATCCGGGTCGTCCGGGTCGACCCGCACGTAGGCCGCCCCGATCGACAAGACGGCGAGGATGAACAGGTAAAGCTCGGCGCTGCCGGACGTGATGCGGATACCGATCCGGTCGCCCGCGCCCATGCCAAGGGCGGCGAGCCGCTCACCGGCTCGTCGTGCCCGGCCGAGCAGATCTCGGTAACTGACCACGGACTGGCCGTCGTCAATGGCGATCGCCTTGGGAAATGCTGCCGTGCTGGCCTCGAGGACCTGCCACAAGGTCCGCGTGGCCGCCGCCGGTGCTCCGGAGTGCACCGCGAATGCCCCGCTCGCGGCCATCGCGGGCAATTCGGTCGCACCGAGGCGATCATTGGGGCATGTCGTCATGATGACCTTCCTCACAAGTCCGGGACCGAGAATTCGGAACTGATTGGAAAGGCCATTGCGTGGCGGTTGCCGCCCCGTGGCTGCACCTAATCATGATTAATTTGTATCACCGAAATAACGACGTTCCAAGGCCGCGGGGCTATGAGATTGCTCTAAGAGCTGGGAGTTTGCTCAGCTGGGCCGTAATTTTGGCATTGAAAGCTATGAGTTTAGCTTTTTGCGCTTTTTGTCATACTGGCCCTGTTTGGTGAGTGTCGTCATTAATGTTACGTTTCGTTCCCCCGGTGGATTAGCGCGCGGGCAGGAAGAGGCTCGCCGTCGCGTCGACGAATGCCGCCGCGTCGCCGTGGGTGACGGCCACGCCCTCGGGCATGCCGGTCGTACCGCAGGTGAAGATGATCCACGCGTCGTCTTCTGGCACCGGACGGCGGGCCGGACTCCGCCGGTGCCGCCCGGTCCGCCAGGTCAGTTCGCCGCGGTCGTCGATGACGGCGCGGACGCCTGCCGCGGACCAGACAAGCTCGGCGCGGTGATCCGGGTCATCGATGTCGACCGGCACGTAGGCCGCCCCCACCGACCAGACGGCGAGTATGAACACGTAAAGCTCGGCGCTGGCGGGCGTAATGCGGATACCGATCCGGTCGCCCGCGCCTATGCCAAGCGAGGTGAGCCGGTCACCGGCTTGCCGCGCCGCCGTGAGCAGGTCGCGGTAACTGAGCACGAACTGGCCGTCGTCGATGGCGATGGCGCCGGGAAACGCCTCCGTCATGCTCTCGAGGACCGTCCACAAGGTCCGCGCGGTAGTCGCCGTAGCTCCGGAGTAGATCGCGAATAGCCCGTCCGCGGCCATCGCGGAGAATTCAGTCGCGCCCCAGTTATCATCGGGCCGTGCTGTCATGATGACCTTCCTCGCAGCTCCGTGGTCGAGAATTCTGAATTGATTGAAAAGACCATTGGGTGACTGGTGCCGTCACGTAGCTGGTCTGTTAACCATGGCCTATAGATAGCAACCGAAACATGGATCTCCAAGGCTGTGGAGCTGTGAGCTTGCTTAGAAGCCTATGAGTTTCCTTAGGCGGGCCATAAGTTTGGCATTGAAAGCCATGACTTTATTACTTTAAGCGGTCTTTGCCCGACTGCCGCTGTTCGTTGGCTATCGTCATTTATTTTGCGTTTCGTTTCCCTGGCCGGCCGGGGCGATTACCATGTGGGAACAGCGGCCGTCGGAATAAGGGATAACGGGGATGATCGAGAAAGCTCTGCTGGATCTCGAAGAGACCGACAAGACGCAGGTCGCGCTGGTCGGCGGCAAGGGCGCGAACCTCGGGGAGCTCTCCAGGATCGACGGGATTAGCGTGCCGCCCGGCTTCTGCGTGACGACGGGCGCCTTCCGCCGGGTCATGGCGACGGTGCCCCGGATCGACGACCTGCTCGGCCGGCTGCCTGGCCTTGACCCCGACGACCGGCAGGCGATCCGCGCGCTCAGCGCGGAGATCCGCCAGGCCATCGAGGAAACCCCCATCCCGGACGACCTGGCAGCGGCGATCACCGCGGCGGTCAGCCGGCTCGGGCAGCCCGTCGCCTGCGCCGTCCGGTCAAGCGCGACGGCGGAGGACCTGCCGACGGCCTCCTTCGCGGGCCAGCAGGATTCCTACCTGAACATCGTGGGGCCGGCCTCGGTCCTCGAGCACGTCAGCCGGTGCTGGGCATCCCTGTTCACCGAGCGGGCAGTGACCTACCGCCAGCGGAACGGCTTCGGTCACCGGAGAGTGCAGATGGCCGTGGTCGTGCAGCGGATGGTCTTCCCGCAGGCGGCGGGCGTTCTGTTCACGGCTGACCCAGTCTCAGGCAACCGGAAGGTCACCTCCATCGAGGCCGTACACGGCCTTGGCGAGGCCCTGGTGTCCGGCCTGGTGAACCCGGACATCTACCGGGTGCGGGACGGCGCGATCGCCGGCCAGGAAACGCGTCCGGGGCCGCCGGCCCTCACCGACGCGCAGGTACTCAAGCTCGCGCAGCTCGGCCGCCGGATCGAGGCGCACTTCGGCCGGCCACAGGACATTGAGTGGTGCCTGGCCGACGGCGAGTTCCAGATCGTGCAGAGCCGTCCGGTCACCACCCTGTTCCCGGTCCCGGAAGCCCCCGATCAGGGTAACCACGTCTACCTCTCCGTCGGTCATCAGCAGATGATGACCGACGCGATGAAGCCCCTGGGCCTGTCGGTCTGGCTGCTGACGACCCGGGCGCCGATGACCGATGCCGGCGGCCGGCTCTTCGTCGACGTCACCACGATGGTGGGCTCGCCCGCGACCCGCGCGGGCCTGCTGCAGGCCATGAAGAACTCCGATCCGCTGATGGGCGACGCGCTGCAGACCGTGCTCGATCGCGGCGACTTCGTCCCGGTTCTCCCGGACGACCACCCGGGCGCGAGCCTGCCCCGGGTGCTGGCCGGCGACGCACGTGGCCCGATCGAGACCGATCCCGCCATCCCCGCCGAGTTGACCGCGGCCGGCCAGGCATCCAACGAGGCACTGAAGCGCGGCATCGCGGCGAAGTCAGGCCCCGCGCTCCTCGACTTCATCCTCGCGGACTTCACGGAGCTGCAGCGGATCCTGTTCCACCCGCGAAGCACCCAGGCGATCATGGCGGGGATGCAGTCCGCCTCGCGGCTGGGCGAGCTGCTCGGGGAATCGCTGGGCGAGAGGAACGCGGTCGACACCCTCACCCAGTCCGCCCCGGGCAACGTCACGTCAGAAATGGGGCTCGCGCTCCTCGACGTCGCGGACGTGATCCGCCCGCACCCGGACGTGGTGGCCTTCCTCGAGCGAATTGGCCTCGAGCGCGCGGGGGACGACGAGAACTTCCTCGACCAGCTGCCCGCGCTCCCGGGCGGGCCCGCGGGCAGGGCCGCCATCGAGGCCTACCTGGGCAAGTACGGCATGCGCTGCATCGGCGAGATCGACATCACGCGGCCGCGGTGGAGCGAGCGCCCCGCCACGCTGGCGCCCATGATCCTCAGCAATGTGAAGAACTTCGAGCCTGGCGCGGGGATGAGACGGTTCGCGGAAGGCCAGCGGAACGCCTTGGCGAAGGAACGGGAGGTGCTGACTCGTCTCCGCGAATTGCCCGGCGGGGCCGAGAAGGCCGAGGAGGCCAAGCGGCTGATCGACCGGATCCGTACCTTCGCCGGGTACCGCGAGTACCCGAAGTACTTCATGATCAGCCGCTACTTCATCTACAAGCAGGCGCTGCTCGCGGAGGCCGAGCGCCTGGTGAAAGCCGGCGTGCTCCGCGACCCTGAAGACATCTTCTACCTCAGGCTCGCCGAGCTGGCCGACGCCGTGCGGACAAACCAGGTGGACGACCAGCTCATCCGTCAGCGGGCGGAAGAGTTCAGGTCGTACGCGGCGCTCACGCCGCCCCGGGTGCTTACCTCAGACGGCGAGGCCATCGCCGGCTCGTACCGGCGGGCCGACGTCCCGGCCGGCGCGCTGACCGGCCTGGCCGTCTCCGCCGGCACCGTCGAAGGACGCGCCCGCGTCATCCTGGACATGGCCGACGCCGACCTCGAGGCAGGCGACATCCTGGTCACCGCCTACACCGACCCGAGCTGGACCCCCGCGTTCGTCGCGATCGACGGCCTGGTCACCGAGGTGGGCGGCCTGATGACCCACGGCGCCGTGATCGCCAGGGAGTACGGCCTGCCGGCCGTCGTGGGGGTCGAGCACGCCACCCGGCTGATCCGCGACGGCCAGCGCATCCGCGTCCACGGCACCGACGGCTACGTCGAGCTCCTGGAGTAGCTCGCCGCCGCGTGGTCAGCGGTCGACCATCCGCTGCATGGCCTCCGGGTACCGGTCGCCGACGACGGTGATCTCGTCGGCCGCGGCGCCGATCGCGGCCAGCTCGCCGGGAGTCAGCTTGACGTCCACCGCACCCAGGTTTTCCTGCAGCCGCTCAAGGCGCCGGGTACCGGGAATAGGAGCGATCCACGGCCGCTGGGCAAGCAGCCAGGCCAGCGCGACCTGCGCTCGCGTTACGCCCTTGTCCTCGGCGACGCGGCCGAGGAGGTCGACCACCGCCTGGTTGGCCGCGCGTGCCTCGGCGGTGAACCGGGGCATGATGGCACGGACGTCGCCCGCACCGAACTCGGTGGACTGGTCGATGCGCCCGGTGAGGAAGCCACGGCCGAGCGGGCTGAACGGCACGAGCCCGATGCCGAGTTCATCGAGGACGGGGATGATCTCCGCCTCGAGGTCGCGCCAGAACAGCGAGTACTCGCTCTGCAGCGCCGTCACCGGGTGCACCGCGTGCGCGCGGCGGATGGTCCGCACGCCGGCCTCGGACAGGCCGAAGTGCCGCACCTTGCCCGCCGCGACGAGCTCCCCGACCGCGCCCGCGACGTCCTCGATCGGCACCTGCGGGTCCACGCGGTGCTGGTACAGCAGGTCGATTCGGTCGGTGCGCAGCCGCCGCAGCGACTCCTCTACCACCTGCCGGATGTGATCCGGGCGGCTGTTCAGCCCGGCCTGGCGGCCGTCAGCGTCAAACGCGAAGCCGAACTTGGTGGCGATGACCACCTGGTCGCGGACGGGCGCGAGCGCCTCGCCGACCAGCTCCTCGTTGACGTACGGCCCGTAGACCTCGGCGGTGTCGAAGAACGTGACCCCCAGGTCGACCGCGGTCCGCAGCAGGCCGATCATCTGGCCGCGGTCGCCCGGGTTCGGGCCGAAGCTCTGGCTCATGCCCATGCAGCCGAACCCGAGGGCGGAAACCTCAAGCCCGCCGGAGCCCAGGATGCGCTTTTCCATGGAGGTGTCCCCTCGTCGTCACTG
>CAZORE010000247.1:0-5968 GCA_964581815.1 uncultured Streptosporangiaceae bacterium
CCATCCGCCGACAGCCGTATCGTTGCCGCAACCATCGGGCTTGCCTGCCGTGACCGTCACCGCGGTCTGAGCCAGAGCTGCCGATTTGGTGTCACCCCCTATGGCCAAGCCGGCACCCCGCGTCTAGCGTGGCAGGAGTTGCGCGCGGGCGTCGCGCGGGGAAGGACGGTGCAGGATGGAGTACGAGCGGGGCCGCAAAGATGGCGTCGCGTCCAACGTCGGGCCCAAGCCCACGTTCACCGGGAACGCGATGCAGGACTCGCTGCTCGACGACGGTGACAAGGGCCAGGTCCGGGTGTACAGCGTGATCTTCGAGCCCGGCGCGCGGACCTACTGGCACTCCCACGCCGCCGGGCAGACGCTGCTCGTCAACAGCGGCCAGGGCATGGTCCAGACGCGGGACGGCGACAAGCGCGTGGTGCGCGCCGGCGACGTGGTCTGGGCGCCGCCCGGTGAGGTGCACTGGCACGGCGCGGCGCCCGACGCGTTCCTCAGCCACACCGCCGTCTCCCTCGGCCTGACCAGCTGGGAAGAGGAAGTGGACGAGGGCCACTACCGTGGCGCGTTCCGCGACGGGCACGCCTGACCGTGGGGCACGCACGATGACGGCGGCGACCGCCGGCGGCCAGGCGCGGGAGGTGCTCGCCGTCAAGTACGGGCACCGCGTCACCACCAGGGCCGAGAGCTACCTCAACTTCCACCTGTACGGCGAGCCGGACGCCGACCTGGACATCGATTACTTCTTCTGGGTGATCAGGGACGGCGCGGACGTGATCCTGGTCGACACCGGGTTCGCCCCGGAGGCCGGCGACCGGCGCCGCCGCGCGCACTACGGCACCCCCGCGCAGGCACTGCCGCTGCTCGGGATCGACCCGGCGGACGTCACCGCCATCGTGATCACCCACGCGCACTGGGATCAC
This sequence comes from uncultured Streptosporangiaceae bacterium, assembly GCA_964581815.1. Lineage (GTDB taxonomy): Bacteria > Actinomycetota > Actinomycetes > Streptosporangiales > Streptosporangiaceae > Trebonia. Next base: position 921 of record CAZORE010000247.1, read on the forward strand.
ACAGGCAACGTCCGGCAGTTCCCGCACGCGCACGTCGTGATGACCGAGGCCGAGTACGCCTTCTGGACCTCGGCGCTGGCCGCGCGCCGCCACTTCGCCGCGCACAGCGAGCCGGAGGAGATCGCGCTCCTGGAGCGGCGGCGCGGCGACGGCACGCTGTCGGTGTTCACCGGCCAGTCCGCGCTAGCGCCGGGTATCGAGCTCATCGAGGTCGGCGGGCATACCCCCGGCCAGCTCATCGTCACCGTGGCGGGACCGGGCGGCGGGACGGCCGTGCTCGCCTCCGACGCGCTGCACTTCTACGAGGAGGTCGAACGCGACCGCCCGTTCGCGATCATCGCCGACCTCCCGGCCATGTACCGGGCGTACGACACCCTGGCCCAGCTGGCCAGCCAGCCCGGCACCCACCTGGTCGCCGGGCACGACCCGGCGGTCCGCGACCGTTTCGCCAGCTACGCGCCGGCGCGCCCGGCCATGGCGGCCGGCGAAGGCGGCGAGGTTCACGTGACCGACCTGACCAGGCCGCACGCAGGCTAGCCTTCGACGGTGACGAGCGTGCCGTAGGGCAGGTACGGGTAGGCCGTCTTCGCGGCGCCGTACGGCAGCTCCACGCAGCCCAGGGACTGCGGCCAGCCGTACGAGCCGCGGTCGAAGTAATGCACGGCGTCGCCGCCCTCGAAGTATGACACCCAGTACACCGGGTCCGCGTAGTGCGATCCGTCCGGGTTGGTGCCCGTCATGACCTGGAACGGCATCTTCAGGTACACCGGGAAGGTGCCAAGGCCCGTCGGCCGCACGCTGATCCCGGTGTTCGCCAGCGAGGAGAACACTTTCCGCCCGCCCCGCCAGATGGTCAGCGTCTCCGGCAGCGACTCGCTGGCGATCGCGTAGCTGTACCCGTGGGTGTTCACCTGGTCCTTGGCGGCGGCCGTCAGCAGTGCCGCCCAGACGGCTTGGCTGGCCACCCCGTCCGGCGTCAGCCCGTGGTCCGCCTCGAACCCGGTGACCGCCCCGACGTCCAGCGTGTTGGCCTTGCCCGGCGACCAGAACGAGTAGAGCGACGACGGGTACCCGCGCCGCGTCCAGCGGAAGGTCCCGGGCGGCGGCGCGTACGCGGCCGCGAGCTGCGCCGCGGCGTCCTCCGTGGGCACGGCGGCGCCCACGGCCGGGGTCCAGGTCAGCGGCAGGTAGCCGAGCTGTGCGAGGATCTCCTGCAGCCGCAGCGTGCGGTAGCGGGCGGTGGTGAAGGTGGCACCGGGCACCGGGGTGCCGCGGCTGTCCTTAGCGGCGGTGGCGACGGCGACGGTCGCCGTCACGGTAACGCGCGTGTGTTCCGGGAACCCGGTGGCCGGCGTGAAGACCGCCGTGTCGCCTGAACGCTGCCAGGTACCGGCGATCGCTGGTGACAGCGCCGGCAGCGGCGCACTGGCCGGCAGTGGCTGATTGTAGGTCACGGTGACGTTGCCCACACCGTCGACGTCCCGGCCGCCGCCGGCCGGGCTGATGGATACGACGCGCAGCGGGGGCAGGGCGGCCGGGTGGGCCGCGGCACTGTGGCGGCCAGCCTGGCCGCTGCCCTGTGCGGCGAGCACGATGACGGCGGTGCCGCCGCCGACCGCGAGCACCGCGGCCGAGGCCCAGGCCACAGTCTTTCGCGAAACGCTAATCACGGTGATCCCCCCATTGCTTGTGCAATGTCGCCGTGCGCTGCCCTGCCGGTGACAACTACTCAGTGTGACTAACCTTATTCCCTCTGTAGTCGTCAGTCATGCCTGACCGGCCCGGGGCCGGCCGACCGGTAACTTTTTACCTGCTGTTCAGCGTGAGGCTCAGGGGGGAGAGCGGCTGGCGTAGGATGAGTGGACCACGGCGGGGAACGGCAGCGGCCAGTCTGCGGATCCTCCGTCCGCGGCAGCAGGGCCAGTGCGTGTCCGGCTGTCAGGGTTGGGCCTGGAAAGGGCCCGGGCGGCTCAGTAGACAACGGAGACCGCGCTCGCAGATGAGCCGGTCTACGGACCGAAGGCGTTCGCCCGAGCCCTTTCCACTGAACAAGGCCGGACAAGCCGATGAAGAAGGTGAAGGCGGGCGATGGGTGAGCGAGACGCGGCCACGGGCCGCGTTGTCATTGTGATGCCCACGTACAACGAGCGGCAGAACCTGGAAATCATCGCGGGCCGGATCCGCGAGGCGGTGCCGGACGCTGACGTGCTCGTCGTTGACGATAACAGCCCTGACGGAACCGGGGACCTGGCCGACAAGCTTGCCGAGGCTGACTCGCGCGTGCAGGTGCTGCACCGGACGGAGAAGGCCGGCCTTGGCCGGGCGTACGTGGCCGGCTTCACCTGGGCACTTGACCGTGGATACGACCTGATCGTCGAGATGGACGCCGACGGCTCGCACCGGCCGGAGGACCTGCCAAGGCTGCTCGCTACCTCCGCGGCCGCGGACGCGGTGATCGGCTCGCGCTACGTGCCTGGCGGCACCGTGGTCAACTGGCCGGCATCCAGGAGGGTCCTCTCCGCGGGCGCGAACATCTACACCCGGGCGATGCTCGGCGTCCGGGTCAAGGACGCGACCGGGGGGTTCCGCGTGTACCGCGCCGCCACCTTGCGCGGGATCGACCTGAACGGCATCCAGTCGGCTGGCTACTGTTTCCAGATCGACATGACCCTCCGGGTGCTCCAGGCGGGCCTGACGATCACGGAGGTGCCAATCACGTTCATCGAACGCGAGCGCGGCACGTCGAAGATGTCCAGGACGGTCATCCTCGAATCGTTCGTCCGGGTAGCCCGCTGGGGCATCGGCGCCCGCCTGCACGGCCACTCTGCCGCGTCAGTCCGACGTTAAACAGCGCCTGCCACGGCTAGCGTGGCAGGCGCGGGTGAAGGTTCTACTGAGGTCCGGGTCGTCCCCCCACGGAAACCTACGCGCTGCGGCGGCTGGCGACGTCGGCGATCGCGCGGGCCTCATGTGCGCGCCGTTCCCTGACGACCTCAAGGCGCTCGGCGAGCACTGCCTCAAGGTCCTCGACGGTCCGGCGTTCCATCAGCATGTCCCAGTGGCTGCGTGGTGGCTTGACCTTCTTGGGTGACGGGGAATCACCGGTGCTTGCCGTTGCCATGGCCCCGCAGACACGACACTCCCACATAGGGGGGAGTTCCGCCTCAGCGGCGAACGGCACGCTAAAATGGTGTCCGTTGGGGCAGTCAAACGGGACGTCCTGGCGGGGTGCCAGGTCGGTATTCCGGTCGTTTTCGTAGCTCGTAGCGCCGAGCCGGGTTCCGCGAAGTGCGCGTTCGGCCATTACTTGCTGCCTCCCAGGCGGTTGGCGATCTCTATCGGCAACACTGGATACCCGGACAAGATTCCCCCGCGCGCGAAAGTCCAACCCCATTTCAGCCGTGTTTCCTTGCTGCCTGCGGCGAGGTCGGCGCCCTGAGCCCTGGTTTCGCCTGGTTACGCGGGGACCCTCGGGTGCCACTGACCGCGCTCCGCGAGGATGTCGCGCAGCAGCACCACGTCATCGGTCATCACGCCGTCCGCGCCGAGGTCGAGGGCCCGCTCAATCTCCTCGCGCGTGTTCAGCGTCCACACGTGCACGTCGAGGCCGAGCGCGTGCGCCCGCCTGATGAACCCGCGCGTCGCGATCTGGCGGGGCACCTGCGCGCACAGCGCGCCGGCCCGCGACAGGCCGCGGGCCATGCCCTTGCCGCAGAACCCGAGGTAGCGCACGGCCGCGATGGCCGCGGGCGTGACCGCCAGGCAGACCGGGCGGTCCAGTGAGCGCTGGGCGGCGAGTAGTCGCGCGCCCGAGAACGACGACACACACACCCGGTCCCAGGCGGCGGTGCGCTCGAGCACGGCGGCCAGCGGCGCGATGGTCCCCTCGTCCTTGAGGTCGATGTTGAACCGAAGGCCGGGGAAGGCACCGATCAGGTCCTCGAGCAGCGGGATCTCCTCGGAGCCGCCGATCCGCGCGGCCGAGACTTCTTTCCACGTGAGCTGCCGCACCTGGCCGGCCCGGTCGGTCACCCGGCCTAGGTCGGCGTCGTGAAAGGCGATCAGCTTGCCGTCGGCGGTCGACCTCGCGTCGGTCTCCAGGTAGGTGTACCCGAGCCGGGCGGCGTATTCGAAGGCCAGCCAGGAGTTCTCCGGCTTGTGCGCCGCCCCGCCCCGGTGGGCGAAGGCGAGCGGCCTGGGATGATCCAGGTAAGGAGCTGCCACGGGCATGATTATGCCCACTGGCCAGGCACATCCGGTGAACGGCGATCATCTGACGCGTTTCGTCAAGAAAAAGAGACGCCCATCGAACAGGCACGTCCGCCCCGGTAAGCCCAATCTCGGCTCAGCCCGGAACGGAGCGTGAACAAAGTCTCGCCTCTCCGCCCCCGGCCACCTCCCGCACTCGGCCACCCCGGCCCGTCTGCCTTCCGCAGATAACAGCAAGAAGCGTGGAGCCCCGTGCGGGCGGGCGCGAGCTCTCAGGAAACCGAGGAGGTCCACTCGCGCCGGCGGGCCTCGGCGAGGGCGATCGCGGCCGCGACCGCCACGTTCAGCGAGCCAACCCGGCCGACCTGGGGGATGTAGGCCACCGAGGCGACCGCGGCGAGCAGGGCGGGGGAGCAGCCATGGTCCTCGTTGCCGATCGCCAGGCACACGTCGCCGTCCAGTGGGGCCTCGAACAGCGGCAGCGCGCCCGCGGCGAGTTCCACGGCGATCACCCGGAACCCGTCGGCGGCCGCGGACTTCGCCGCCGCGGCGGGGGAGGGCTCACGGCAGGCGGACAGGAACCGGTGGGTACCCAGCGCGGTCTTGCCGACGGCAGGCACGTCAAGGTCGGGCGTGTTGCCGCACAGCCACACCGACTCGACGCCGAACGCGGCGGCCGTGCGGACGATCGACCCCACGTTGAAGGGCTGGCTGACCGAGTCGAGCAGCAGCGCAAGCCGCCCCTCGGTGCGCCGCCGCCACTCCCGGTTCAGCCGCTTCACATCGGTGGGGCGCATCTGCCGGGGCGGGCCGCCGGCGGCGCCCGCTGTGCTGACCCC
>CAZORE010000248.1:0-3053 GCA_964581815.1 uncultured Streptosporangiaceae bacterium
TGGTCAGTGGAGCTGCGCGACTGGCAGGTCTTCGTGGGAGTCCGGAGCGTCGACGTGTCCGGCGGACCTCAGGGCATCGGTCAGCATGGCGGCCAGCGCTTCGAGCTGCACGTCGGCCGACGAGGAGACCTCCTCGTCGGACCCGTCAAGCGCCCGGGCCGCGAGCCCTGCCTTGCCGTCGATCAGTTCCGCGATCCGGGTGTCGATGGTCTGCGCGGCGATGATGCGCCACGCGGTGACCGGCTGGCTCTGCCCGATGCGGTGGCTGCGGTCGATGGCCTGAGTCTGCTCCGCGTTGGTCCACGATAGCTCGGCCAGCACCACGTTGGATGCGACCTGCAGGTTCAGGCCCACTCCGGCCGCGGTCAGCGAGCAGACCGCGACCGCGACGTCGGGGTCGTTGACGAAGGCGTCGACGTTCGCCTGGCGCACCGAAGGTGTCTGGTCGCCGCGGATCGACGAGAAGCGCACGCCCCGCTGGGCGAAGAATTCTTCCGCGGCGTCCATGACGTCGATGTGCTTGGCGAAGAAGACCACCTTGCCGGTGCTGCGGGCCAGCTGGGCGGTGTAGTCGGCGGCCAGCTCGGCCTTCGCCTGGCCGATGCGCCGCATCATGGTGAACACGTTCTCGCCGGACTTGGCCTGCGCGTCCTTCAGCTCCGTCCGGGCCACCCGCCGGACCAGGTTGTCGTCGATACCCTGCACGCCGGCGCCGGCGGACCGGTTCGCGAGCGCGGTCTCGTACCGTGCCACCATCCGGCGGATCAGGTCCCGCTCGGCGGACCGGATCGACCGGCCGGCCGGCCCGTCCAGCTCGACGGGCAGGTCAGCGATGCGGCGGGCGGGAATGTCGGCGGCCACGTCGACCTTTTGCCGACGGACGATGCCGAGGTCAATCACGCTCTGGCGCGCCGCGGCGTAGAAGCTCCGGTCGGCGGGCGTCAGGCCGGTGTCCTCAAGCGCGTCCGCCAGTTCTCCGAGTGGCCTGCTGTCGTCGATCCAGCCAAGGAACTGCCAGATCGCCCGGAAGTCCTCGATGTCGTTGATCAGCGGGGTGCCGGTCAGCGCCATCAGCAGGGGCCGCGCGGTGCGGGACCGGATGCGGGCGGAGAGCGACAGGACGTGCTGCGACCGCTGGGAGCCCTTGTTCTTGATGAAGTGAGCCTCGTCCACGACCATGCCGCGGAAGCCGAAATCGCCAAGCCATCCGATGTGACGGTCGAGTACCTCGTAGTTGACCACCACGATGTTCGCGAAGCCGTCGACCGTCTCGCCGTCGCCCTGCACCACGGTGACCGGGCGGTGCGGCGTCCAGAGGGCCGCCTCGCGGGCCCAGTTGACCTTGACGACGCTCGGCACGACGGCAAGCAGCGGGTAGGCGTTGGCCGCTTCCGCGGCGAGCAGCGCCTCGGCCGTTTTGCCCAGGCCCGGCTCGTCGGCGAGGAGGAACGACCGGTGACCGGCCGCCGCCGCGGCGACCACCTGTCCCTGGTGCGGCATCAGCTGCAGGCCCGCCGGGGTGAACCGCGCCGTCGGCGCCGGGAGCGCCATGCACGCCGGGGCTCCCCCGGCCGCGCGCTCGAATGAACTAAAGAGCGGTCCGAGCAGTTCCCAGCCGTCCAGGCGACGGGTGTGGGCGGCGTGCTGCGGAGCAGCCGAGAAGTCGGGGGCGAGGAAGGGGTTCGCGAGCTGCCGGGAGACCACCGACTGCGGCACGACTCGCGTCTCCGTCCCGGCGGAAGCAGCAGGGGTCCGGGGCTCCGCCGGCGCACTCTCCTGAGGCGCCGCCGCGATGCCGAGGGACCGCTCCATCTCCCGCTTGAGCGCCCGCGCCGCGTCGGAGACGCTCGCATCCTCAGCGAGCAGCGCGAGCAGCCCGACGTCCCGGACGGCGGTCGCCGCGAGTACGGCCGCAATGCCGTCCAGGCGCTTGAGTTGCTCAGCCCGGCGACTGTCGCTTACGGTCGCCGACCGGATGCGGGCACGCTCGTCCCGCAGCAGCAACGCGACCGCCTGGAACTTCGTCCGGACGGCAGGCGTCACCGGGCCCCGCCGGACGGCCGCCTCGAGCTCGCCGACGATTCGGGACAGCTCTGAGGTAACGTCGCCGCGGCGGCTGACCCGCCGCTGATTCCGCGGGGCGGCAGGGCGAGCGCCCGTCTGGCGCTGGCCTGATCGAGCCACAAACTCCTCCTCTGAAACACCGGGCACGGCAAATGCCGTTCAGTCCCGCCAGCGGGACTGGGAACGCCCCCGGGCACAAGGCCCGTTCCTTCCGAAGCCGACCGGGCTTGCGGATCTCTGAAGATCAACGCAGCAGGCCACGGAAGGCTTCACACAGGGGCCGGAGCCGCCGACGGGGTTCTGATGGCAACGACATGGAACGTCGGCATCGCGCGATCGGCCCGGTTCCCGCTTCTCCAAACCTTAACGCAGACGAGCACCGATAATTCCCACCCCCCGCTGCCCGCCTGACCGGGGACGGTGATCAGAGCGTACCTGTTCCAGGTTGCGGTGCCCAGTAGCCGGCCGTGGCTTTCGCTGCTTTCTGCCTGCCCGGCGTCAGTTAATGTCGAACTCGTTGCCCTCGGGGTCTTTCATCCCCACCGCGTAGGCATCCACGCCGTCCTGGCTCATGACCACGGTGAGCGTGGCCCCGAGGTCCACCAGCCGCCTGGCCTCGGCGTCCACTCGTTCCCTGCGGGTGGCGAGCGGGACCGAACGGCTCTCGAGCACGGTACGGCCGCCGCTGACGTGGATGTCGATGTGGAGGCGGTTCTTGACCGCCTTGGCGTCCTCCTCCCCGCGGAACCAGATGCGGGGGCCCGCACCGCCTGGATCGATGATGCTGTCCACGGGGGTGCCCAGGTAGCCATCGGAAAGCCCGGTGCTACGCCGCCAGTCGTCCCAGGTGGCGAACCCTTCCGGGGGCGGCTCGAGCACGTACCCAAGGGCGGCGGCCCAGAAGCGGGCGAGCAGCTCGGGGTCCTTGGCGTCGATGACGAGCTGGAAGGGGGTAGACATAGTGTTCCTATCAGGCAGTTAGCGATACC
>CAZORE010000248.1:3153-5944 GCA_964581815.1 uncultured Streptosporangiaceae bacterium
TACCCGGGCGGCGGGCTGTCCATGGGCGGGAAGCGGACATCAGGACCGAGGTACGTGCGGGCGAGCCGCTGCAGGAGAGCGGCGGCGCCTCCCTCGGTGATGTGGGCCGTCCCGTAGATAACCAGGTACTCGGTCAAGCCCATGGCATTGCGCGTGCTGGTCTCGATGGACAGCGCGACCCGGCTGTCGTTGCGGATGTTGCGCACCTTGCGGTGCTCGGGCAGATGGCCTGCGACGATCTCGTCCCCGTCCAGGCCCACCCATACCACGCTCACCTGGGGACTGCCGTCCGGGTTCAGGGTCACCAGGTGCGCCAGGGCCGCGGACTCCAGCAGGGTCCGGGCGCTGTCGGGCAGCGATCTCATGAGCCGACGCTAGCAGCAGGCCGCCGGCCGAGCCCGACTGACGTGCCGCACTAGTGGACGGCTGAGGGCGGCGGGCGCCACGCCTGCCAGCCGGGGTGGACGGTGAAGAAGCGAGAAGGTCCCGGCGGCCCGGCGGCCAGCTCTGACCTGGGGCGCAGGTCAAGGCCGGCCGGGACTGGCTCCCACCACGACTCGCCACGGAACAGCCTGCTGAACACTTCCCTGCCATGGTCTGCCGGGCCGCGGACGAGCTCGGACGGAGCCGGATAATCGGGCGTCTGCCAGCGGAAATCGCCGGAGATCCGCAGCACGGAGCCGGCGTTCGGTAGCGCCGCATGCGGGGTGAGGCAGTGGAAGATGAGGACGTCACCGGGCTGGTAGCTGGTCGTGGCCCAGCCTGGTTCAGACCCGCCGAGCGGGCGCGGCGGCTGAGGCGGCCAGTGGTGACCGCCCGGCAGCACGGCCAGCCCGCCCAGCCGGACCGGTATCTCCATCAGCGGCAGCCAGCTGGTCAGCATGTCCTGACCGCCGCCGACCCCGTAGTCGTAGTGAATGTAGCGGCCGCGGGCGCGGGGACCCGGACGCTCGGGGTAGACGGCGCGCAGCACCTTGACCGGGTAGGAGAACGCCGCCGCGCCAAGTATCTTTCGCACCGTCGCCCGCAACGGCGCGAGATAGGGCATCTGATTGAACTCCGCGCACGTCAGCGCCGCCCGGAAGGCGGGATCTGACAGGCCGTCGACGGAGTTGAGCGCGCGCGGCGGTCCCAACGGCACGCCGTCCGCGCTGACCCAGCCGCCGTCGCGGAGCCGCGCGAGCACTGCCGCGCTGGCGGCCCGCACCGTGCCCGCCGGCAGCAGGCCGCGAAAGAACAGGTAGCCGGCCTCGGTTAGCCGCTGCCGTAGGGCAGCGGAATCACCGAGCACGCCGCTGGAATCTGCCAGTTCGTCCACATGCCCAAGGTAGCCGTCGTTTCCGGTGCAGGACGGCGCGCATGTTCGAGCTTGGCGGTCACGCGGCCCGCTCGGCGCGGAGCTGGTGGCGCACTTCCATGAGCGCGAAGCCGAGCAGGTTCAGCCCTTGCCAGCGTTCAGGCGACCCGGCCCGCTCGTCGTCGGCGGCCAGCCCGATGCCCCAGACCCGGTCCCGCGGTGAAGCCTCGACGAGAACCCGGCCGCCAGTACCGCCGAGATAGTCCCGCAATTCCCGGTGCTGGCCGAACTTGGCCATGTTCCCCGCGACCACCACATCGAACCGGTGCTCCGCCCAGCGCTGCTCATCGAACCCGCGCACCTGCCGCCCCAGCGCCTTGGCCGCGCCCGGATGCGGCGCGGCCAGGATCTCCTCGACCGCCCCGGTGTCGCCCGACAGCCGTGCCTTTGCCGCCATCATGTAATGCTCCGCAGAGGCGTAGTGCACGCCGTCCACGGTGAAAGCCACGGGCCACCACTGGCTCAGGCAGCCCTTCCCCACCTCGCCCCCTGGCGGCGGCTGGTGCCCCCAGAACAGCAGGTACTTCGGCCGCCCGCCATCGCGGATGGCACTGAGTAGCTGATCCACGGTGCGGGCATCCGCTGCGGTGCTGGCCATCCTGCTGTGCTACCAGACCAGCAGGCCGGCGCGCACCTCGTTTACCGCGGCACAACGCGCTGGTGACCTCGTGCGGGGTGTGGTCTTCGAGGAACCGGCCGAGTACTTGGGCACCACACGCGGTATCAGTTAAGCCGCGCGATGCCTCTTGGTTGTTACGGTGACAGCCGCTCCGTTGTCCAGCCGCCGCCTGCAGAGCGGTAGCGGATCCGGTCGTGCAGCCCGTCTGGCGACTCCTGCCAGAACTCGACGCTCGATGGCAGTACCCGAAAGCCGCCCCAGCGTCGCGGCCGGGGAACCTCGGCTCCGTCGGGATGACGGGCCAGGCTGTCCCTGACCTGCGTTTCCAGGGCCGCCCGGCTGGCGACGACGCGGCTTTGCCGCGAGGCGGCCGCGGCGACACGGGCGGCGGGAGCGCGCGTGCCCCAGTACTCGTCGGCTTCGTCTTCGCTCACCCGCTCGGCCGGCCCGGCGACGCGTACCTGGCGGTGCACCGGGGCAAGCCAGTGCAGCACGGCCGCCGCCCGCGGGTTCGCTGCCAGCTCGGCACCCTTGTCACTGTCGCAGTCGGTGAAGAAGACCAGCCCGCGCTCCAGGCCGCGCAGCACCACCAGGCGGGCAGACGGGACGCCGTCGCCGGTCGCGCTGGCGATGGTCATGGCCTCTGGCATCGGCTGGCCGGCCGCGCGGGCCGCGTCCAGCCACACGGAGAGCTGACGAAGCGGGTCGGCGTCAAGGTCGGTGACATCCACCCGCCCAGTTTCGCAGCCGGGGCGACGAGCGGCTGCCATGACCGTCGTCCGCCGTCACTGAGTGAGCAGCTGCTGTCGTTCCGC
>CAZORE010000249.1:0-5786 GCA_964581815.1 uncultured Streptosporangiaceae bacterium
GTGGTTGCTGGTGAGCGCCCGGGCGACGACCCGGCTGTGGTTGCTGGTGAGCGCCCGGGCGACGACCCGGCTGACGTCCCTACCTTGCGGTGTAAGCATGATGTCTTGCCCGTCCCTTTAGGTGCGGCCAGGCTCCTCCTAGCCTCGGTAGCAAGTTTGCCCGACATATCGAGAAATGGCCACCAATAAGATAGCGAAATTGAACCGATGTAATATTAACTATTAATTAAGAATTTTCTAAGTAAAGTTTCCCGTGTCGGCCGGTGAATACGCGGTGAAGTGGCGCTCGACCAGGCGGACTCGGACGGATGACCCGTTGAGGGTGAGGTACGCGGCCTCGGCCCGCGGGATGCTCTTACGTGATCAGCATCCTCAACCCGCGTAGGAGAGCGCCGTGACTACCAAGGCCGCGTTTTCACCCAGCGAATGGCAGCTGCTGCTCGAGGGGCCGCCGACCGCGGGCCTGCTCGTCATCACCGCCTCGCACGGGGGGATGTTCCGCGAGACGGTAGCGATGTCGAAGGCATACACCGAGGCTCGTGCCCAGCACGGCGAGAGCGAGCTTCTCGATGACATCGTGGCGGAGAAGCCGCGCATGGAGCGCGGCGGTAAGGTGCACAATCCCGAGGAACTCAGGGACCAGGCGCTCGACTGCCTGACCGACGTGACGACGTTGCTTGAACACAAGGCGACCGCCGGGGAGCGCGATGACTACCGGCGCTTCGTGCTCACCGTGGCCAACAAGGTCGCCGCCGCCCACCGGGAAGGAGGGAAGCAGGTAAGCCCGGCGGAGGAACAAGCGATCGCGGACATCACGACGGCGCTGGGCCTGAACGGTTCCTGAACCCGACGTTGCAGTCGAATCTTCATCGCCGTGCCGGTTTCACCGCCCGGCGAGTTCCTCCACCACCGGTGCCAGCGCGTCCAGGTCGTCGATGAGGAACGAGCTGATGCCGAAGCGCTCGCGCAGCTCCACGAACTTGCGCGTCAGGTCCTTGATGCTGCCGATGAACACATGCGGCGAGTCCAGTATCTCCTCGGCCGTCAGCTCGATCCCGGCATGTTCACGCAGGCGGTCGGCGCGGCGGCGCGCCTCGGCCAGGGGATCGCCGGTGACGACCATCGGCCCGCCGGCGGGGTAGGTGTTGAGCTCCAGCTCGCCGAAGCGGTCGCCGGCCGCCTCGCGGATCCAGCCGATCTTCTCCTCGGTTGCCGCGGCGGTCAGGCTCCGGGCGTCGACGCGGGGCGGGTCGCCCTGAACCAGCCGCGGCGCCAGGCCGATGATCTGGGCTTCGCGCGCGGCCAGGGTCAGCAGGCGCTTGCCGCCGCCGCCCAGGAAGATCGGCGGGTACGGGCGCTGCACTGGCTTGGGCGCGCCGTCGTGGCCGGTGATGGCGTAGTGCTCGCCGGAAAAAGAGAACGGCCCCTCGGCGAAGCAGCCCTTCAGGATCGCGATCGCCTCGGTGAGTCGCTTGATCCGGTCACCGACCGGTTCGAAGGGGATGCCGATGGCGTCGTGCTCGGGCTTGTTCCAGCCCGCGCCCAGGCCGATCTCCAAACGGCCGCCCGACAGCGCGTCGAGGGTGGCGAGGTCCTGGGCCAGCACGGCCGGATGGCGTAGGCAGACATTGAGCACGAAGGTCCCCACCCGTAGCCGCTCGGTCACCGCCGCGACCATGGCCAGCAGCGGCACCGCGGCGTGCTGCCCGATGAGATGGTCGGGCAGCACGAACGCGGAGCAGCCGACGGCCTCAGCCTTGCGGGCCACGGAGGCCAGCTCGGCGAAGCCGGGGTTCCCGTCGACGGTCGCGAGGAAGCGGAAGGGGCGCATGCCAGCATCCTGCTAGATGACCGGGTGTTCTGTCGCGATTCGAATCGGGATCCAGAACGAGAGCGTGACTTCGCCTTGACCTCACGTTACTCTCACGCCTCGCGTATCTACCTGCTTCGCTGACCGCCCTCGGCGGCGTCGATGCCGTCGGCGAAGCCGAGGATGGCCTTGGCCAGCTCCTCGGGGGCCTCCATCGCGGCGTAGTGGCCGACGCCGCTGAGCTGGACGGAGCTGATCCCGGCCGGCACGGCCCTGGACATGGTGCTGGCCGTGAACGTGCCGCCGCCGGCCCCGACCGCCAGCACGGGCACGGTCAGCCCGGGAGACTCGGCGAGGGCCGTGAGCTCGGGCCCTTCCCGCAGCAGCGACCGGTACAGGCCCGCCGCGCCGCGCCAGCCGTCCGGGCGCGCGTAGGTGCGGGCGAAGTCGTCGATGTCGGCGTCGGTGACCGCGCCCGCGACGGCGGTCATGGATGGGAACGCGTACTGCCCGAGGAACTCGCGCTCGCGGCCGGCCAGGAGCATCTCGGGAATGCCGGGCGCGGCGAGGACCCCGATGTGCCAGGCGCCGCCGCGGGCGAGGTCGGCCAGCCTCTCCCAGCCGAAGCCGGGCAGGCTCGTCTCGATGGCGGTGAGGCTGCGCACGTCGTCCGGGTGGGTGGCGGCCAGCCGGAAGACCGTCGCCCCGCTGATGTCCTGCCCGGTCAGGTGGACCGGGCCGAGGCCGAGGCGCGCGATCAGCTGGTGCAGGTCCTGCGCCGCGGCCTTGCTGTCGTAGTCGACTGGCGCAGTGTCCGAGTCGCCGAAGCCGCGCAGGTCCACGGCGAAGACCCGGTGGCTGGCGGCGAGCAGGGGGAGGAGCTTGCGGAAGGCGCGCCAGGTCTCGGGGAACCCGTGGACCAGCAGGACGGGGGACCCGGTGGTCCCGGCGGCGGCGTAGTGCAGGGTCGTTCCGTTGACCTGGGCGCGGTGGTGGGTGATCCCCGGGACGGCGGGGCTCGCTGGTGCGGCAGTCATGTCACTCCAATATTTCGACAGCTTGGCTGTCTAATAATAGACAGCCAAGCTGTCTTTTGTCGAGCGTCGTATCCTTCTCGCATGTCTCGCTCTGGCGCTGATCTCGCGCTGCTGCTGCTCGGGGGCTTCCGCGCGCTCGTGGATGCCGCGACCGCTGAGCTGGCCGACCGCGGCTTCGAAGACGTGCGTCCTGTTCATGATTTCGCGATCCGGGCCATCGCCGCCGGAGCCGACAGCGCCTCAGAGCTGGGCCGCCGCCTGTCGATCACCAAGCAGTCGGCCGCGAAGACCATCGCGGTCCTGCAGGAGCGCGGGTACGTCGCCCGCGACACCGACCCGCGCGACGCCCGCCGCAAGCGCCTTCAGGTGACCGAGCTCGGCTTCGAGGTGCTCCGCCAGGGCGAGGCGATCTTTGATGAGCTTCGTGACCAGTGGGCGGAGCGAATCGGCGCCGCCGAACTGGCGGGCATCGAGGATCACCTCGCGGCGCTGGCGGGCGCGCAGCCGGTGCGCCTCGACACGCCCGGGTGGATTGCCCGCGATATGGGCGAGCCGGCCTGAGCTGCGCCGGCCGCTAGCCACACCTCGGTCGTGACGAGGCAGCATATGGCCGCGCCGGGCGGGTAGCAGGCTACCCAGGCGGTCGGAACAGCGCTGGCCGTCGCCACCACAGGAGCAAGCCATGACCGACGACTCGGCCGCTTACCCCGTCGATGACGAGAGCAAGGCGAACCACAATCATCCGCTTCTCGACATGCACGCGGATGCGGCCGCCGTCTTCCTGGCGGTGCTCAGGGGTGACGCGGAAGGGGTCGACGCGGTTGCCGCCGGCACAGACTGCCCGGGCTGCCTGGCTATCACGCTTGTCCGGCTCGGGCTGGAGTTCGGCGCGGCCTTCTTCAGCGGCGAGGCGCACCAGACGGACGGCCGGCTCTCGGACGAGTACATCCGCCTGGCCGAGCAGGCCATCGGTGATTACCAGGAAGGACTATGGCACCAGCCGAGGTGACACACCGGGCGCAGGCGTCCCCCACGGCTGGATGCAATAAGAAATCCCTTTTCTGAAACCTTTCGTGGCGCGTGTGAACCGTGACACCAAATGGCTGCAATTCCCGCCGAATATGACTTCACAATCCGGCCTTATCTCGTCACAGTACGTATTAGAGCTCGTGCGGCAGGTGCGGGCATTGCCGTGTCAGGGGTCGGGGTGGCCAAGCGGCCGACGATATGGGCCGACATACAGCGGGAGCGCGCGCGGCAGGCCCGGGTCCGCCAGCAGCAGTTGCGCGAATTCCAGCGGGCCGAGGCGCGAGCGGCCCGCGAGGCCGCCAAGGCCGAGCGCGACCGGCATCGCCAGGCGGTGGGCGATGAGCAGGAACGGAAGAAGCTTTACGTCGAAGACCGCAAGGCTGAGGCGGCGGCCATAGGAGAAGACGTCCGGGCCCGGCTCGCCGAGCTCAACGGACTGCTCAGGGCCGGCCTCCGTGACCGGCCCGTCGTCACTTTCGCTGATCTCAGGCAGACGGCCACTTACCCGGCGTTCGACGCGGGCCCGCTTGGCCGGCCGGTTCCGCCGCCGCGGTGGGAGGACTTCGCCCCGCCGGAGCCGTCCGGGCTGGGCAAGGTGTTCGGCGGCGCGGGCCGCCTTCAGCGGCAGGTCGACAGCGCCCGCGCGGACTATGCGGTGGCCGTCGAGCGGTACTCGGCCGCGGAGGCCGAACGGCGCCAGCAACTGGCCGGGCAGCGCGCCGCCTACGACGCGGGCGCCGTCGCGTTCGCCGCCGCCGTCGCCGAGCACAATTTCGGTGTCAATCTCTTCGAGCGGGAGTGCCGGGCGGGGGACCCGGACGCGGTCGCACGGTTCTGCACCCTCGTCCTGGACTCGTCGGTGTATCCGGAGGGGTTCCCGTACCAGACGCGCACCGTGTACCGGCCAGATCCGATGGAAGTCGTCGTTGAGTGGGAGCTGCCCCCGCGATCGGTGATCCCGCTCGACCGGGACTACCGCTACGTGGCCGGCCGGGACGCCATCGACGCGCTGCCGCGGGCGGAGAAGGAGGTCACCGAGCTGTACCGGGCGGTGATCGCGCAGGTGGCGCTGCGCACCATCCACGAGATCCTCATCTCCACGCCCGGCCGCGTGATCGAGGTAGTGACCTTCTACGGCAAGGTCTCCGCCACCGACCCCGCGACCGGCCGGCCGGTCCGGCCGCTGCTGCTCCAGGTGAGCGCGGACCGAAGGGTTTTCGGCACCTACGTGCTCTCCGAGCTCGACCCGGTGGCCGGCCTCAGGCGCCTCAACGCCTTGTTCTCACCGCACCCGTACGACCTGGAGCCGGTAAAGCCGACCGTGGACTTCGACTCCCTGCTGAGCCAGTTCAAGTTCGTGGCCGGGATGGACGCGCTCGCCGGGCTTGACCGCCGCCGTGACCTCCTCACGATGGCCCCGTACGAGTTCGAGCACCTGGTGCGCCAGATCTTCGAGGACAGGGGCATGCAGGCCTGGAACACGCAGGCGATCAAGGACGACGGCGTCGACGCCGTCGCGGTCAACCCGAACGCGGTGTTCGGCGGCATGTGCGTCATCCAGGCCAAGCGCTGGCGCAGCGCGGTCGGCCTCGAGGCGGTCCGGGCGCTGGCCGGCGCCATGGAAGACGAGCACGCCACCAAGGGGATACTCGTCACCACGTCCTGGGTCACCAAGGACGGGCACGCGTTCGCGGCCAGGCACGGGCGCATCGAGATCATGGAAGGCGAGCACGTGAAGTACCTGTGCAAGGAGCACCTGGGCCTGGACGTGCTGATCAGCCTGCCCAAGCCGCCGCCGCGCTGACGGCCCCGGCGACAGCGGACCGCGGGAGCCGTGCTTGACGGCGGCGCCCGGTGACGGCTCGTATTATCAGGTTGTCCAAATTTAGCGACGCCGTAGGGCGGGACTG
>CAZORE010000250.1:0-5739 GCA_964581815.1 uncultured Streptosporangiaceae bacterium
CGGCTTTCACCTATGCGCCTATATCGGTATATCACCGCTCTGAGAGGCGCTCGCAGGGACCCCGCCGTTATTTAACGTCTTTACGGCGTAATGGCATAAGTAATGCCAATCAAGGCCGTTCCTAAAAGCTAGATAAAGCATCCTAAAGGCTGGTTAAAGGCGAGGCGCTCGCACCGTCAAGGCACCGGGCCGGATGGTGACGCTGAGGGTATGGCCCGGTGTGATGAGCTCGCCGTCCACCTCGCGGGGGAGCAGCGTGGTGGTGCTGATCTCGATCCTGCGGGCCTGGAACCGCTCGAGCATCCGGTCCTGGTACGCGCTGTTCGTCAGCACCCGGGTGGCGAGCCGTGGCCAGCCGAGCGGCCCGTGCGGCGCGAGGATACCGACGTCGAGCAGTCCGTCGTCGACTCGTGCGTCGGGCAGCAGGCTGAAGCCGCCGGGCAGCAGCCCGGAGTTGCCCACCACGACGGACCGGGCCTCGCGCTCATGGGGCTCCGCGCCATCGAGCGAGATTGATACCTGGGCGGGCGGCAGGGCGAGGTGCCTGGCCCCGGACATGGCGTAGGCGAGCCAGCCGAACTGGTGCTTGAGCTTGGTTCCCGCGACGACGGCGGCATCGAGGCCCATCCCCGCCATCGCGGTGAACGGCTCGCCGTCGGCCACCGCCAGGTCGATCACCCGGTCGGTGCCGTCGCCGGCGAGCGCGCCGGCGAGCGCCGCCTTCGGGTGCCCCGGCAGGCGCAGCGTCCTGGCCAGCAGGTTGGCGGTGCCATGCGCCACGATCCCGAGCGGTACCCCGGTTCCAGCCAGGCCCTCGGCGCAGCCGCGCACGGTGCCGTCGCCGCCGACGGCGACCACAAGGTCCGCGCCGTCAAGCGCCGCCCCCGAGGCCGCCGACACCCCGGCCTCGGCCTTCTCGGTCACCCGCAGCTCGGCGTCCCAGCCGTGCCGCTTCGCCTCTTGGCGACACAGCGTGACAAGGTGCCCGCTGCTGCGCACCAGCGAGCCGTTGATCACAAACGCGACACCAGGCATACGCCAGCGAGACTACCCGTACCGGCCACGGGAAACCCCGCTGGGTGCCGCGGGCCGCGCCCGTCCGGCAACGCGCCGCTACCTTCGCGTCAAAAAACACGTGGGGATTCGAACCGTTACCGGAAATTACCTGAGTGACCAGTTGTAGGGGGCGATCAGCTTGTCCAGCGCGGCCGGCCCCCAGGAGCCGCGCGCGTACGGCTGGACGGGCGGCGGCGAGTCGAGCAGCGGCTGGGAGATCTCCCAGACCCGCTCGATGCCGTCGGCCCGGGTGAACAGGGACTGGTCGCCGAGCATGGCGAGCAGGATCAGCCGCTCGTAACCCTCGAGCGCGTTGGCCGCGGCGAACGAGTCCTCGTACCGGAAGGTCAGCTTCGACGCGCCGAGCGTCATCTCCGGCCCGGGCATCTTGGCCATGAACTCGATGCTGATCGACCCGGGATCGGCGAAGTCGATGACGATCTCGTTCATCTGGCCTTCCGGCGCGTCGTGCCGGCGGGTGCGGAACATCCGCACCGGCGGCGTGTGGAACCCCAGCGTGATGACCTGCCGGGATTCCGCGAGCGCCTTGCCTGACCGCAGGTAGAACGGCACGCCGTGCCAGCGCCAGTTCTCCACCTCGACCCGCAGCGCGATCATCGTCTCGGTATCGGAGTCCTTGGGCACGCCGCTGATGTCCCGGTACCCCTCGTACTGCCCGCGCACCACGTGCCGCGTGTCGATGGGGCGCAGCGCGTCGTACACCTTGCTCTTCTCATCGCGCAGCGGCTTGGCGTTGAGCGAGGTGGGCGGCTCCATCGCGACGAAGCCGAGCACCTGGAACAGGTGGGTCACCACCATGTCCCGGTACGCCCCGGTCGCGTCGTAGAACCCGGCCCGCTGCTCGACGGTCAGCGTCTCCGGCACGTCGATCTGCACGTACTTGATGTGGTTGCGGTTCCAGATCGGCTCGAACAGGCCGTTGGCGAACCGGAAGGCGAGCACGTTGTCGACCGACTCCTTGCCGAGGAAGTGGTCGATGCGGAACACCCGGGACTCATCGAACACCGAGTGCACCGTCTCGTTCAGCTTCACCGCCGACGCGAGGTCGGTGCCGAACGGCTTCTCGATGATCACCCGCGAGTTCTCGGTGGCCAGCCCGGAGTCGCCGAGCATCTGCACCACCGAGCCGAACGCCACCGGCGGCACCGCCAGGTGGAACAGCCGCGCGATGTGCCCGGCCCTACCGTTCCGCCGTTGGCCGGACGCGCCGTTGATCGCCTTCTCCGCCGCCGCGACCGCGGACACCAGCGCAGAAGGATCCTCAGGCGAGGCCGCGCCGAAGGTGAGCCGGGCGGCGAACGCGTCCCACGACTCGTCGGGCTTGCAGTTGCCGAACTGCTGGCACGCCGCGTGCGCGGTGGTGCGGAACTCTTCGTCGGACACCGCGAAGTCCGGCGGCGCGGACCCGATGATGCGGAACTCCTCGGGCAGCAGCCCGGCGCGGAACAGGTGGTGCAGGCCCGGCAGCAGCTTCCGCTTGGCCAGGTCCCCGGTCGCGCCGAACAGCACGATGATGTGCGGGTCGGGCTTGGCGTGCCCGTGCCGCACCGTGTGCGCGGCGGGGCGGGGCTGCGACTGCTCGGACCGCGTGCTCACTGCTGTGCCGCCTTCTGCTCCGCGTGGCCGCCGAATTCCGACCGCAGCGCGGAGAGCATCTTGCCGGTGAACACGCCGAGGTCGCGCGACTCGAACCGCTGGTACAGCGCGGCGGTGATGACCGGGGCGGGCACGCCCTCGTCGATCGCGGCCTCCACCGTCCACCGGCCCTCGCCGGAGTCGGACACCCGGCCGCCGAAGTCGTCGAGATTCGGCGACTTCGCGAGCGCCGCCGCGGCCAGGTCGATGAGCCAGGACGAGATCACGGAACCGCGACGCCACACCTCGGCGACGTCACTGACGTTGATGTCGTACTGGTAGGCCTCGGGGTCACGCAGCGGCGTGTTCTCCGCGTCGTGGGTGGCGTTCTCCTGCAGGCCGATGCCGGCCCCCTTGATGATCGACAGCCCCTCGGCGATCGCGGCCATCATGCCGTACTCGATCCCGTTGTGCACCATCTTGACGAAGTGACCGGCGCCGGACGGCCCGCAGTGCAGGTAGCCCTGCGACGCCTGGGCGCCAGGGGCGCGGCCCGGCGTCGCCTCGGCACTGCCCTCGCCGGGCGCGATCGTCTTGAAGATCGGGTCGAGCCGCAGCACCGCGGCGGAGTCCCCGCCGATCATGAGGCAGTAGCCGCGCTCCAGGCCCCACACGCCGCCGGAGGTGCCGACGTCGAGGTAGTGCAGCTTCCTGGGGGCGAGCGCCTTGGACCTGGTGATGTCGTCGCGATAGTAGGAGTTGCCGCCGTCGATGACCGCGTCGTCGGCGTCGAGCAGCGGAACCAGCTGCTCAAGCGTGGTGTCCACGATCCCGGCCGGGACCATGATCCAGATATTGCGCGGCTTGTCGAGGGCGGCCACGAAGTCGGCGAGGGTATGCGTGCCGGTAGCGCCCTCGGCCTCCAGGGCCTTGACCGCGTCCGCGTTCACGTCGTAGGCGACGCAGTGGTGCCCGTCGCGCATCAGCCGGCGGACCAGGTTGGCGCCCATCCGGCCGAGCCCGATCATGCCGAGCTGCATCGGTGTGTCAGTTGTCATGGAAGGTCAGCTCCCCGATTTCATGGACCGGTAACGCCGGATCAGCGCGTTTGTAGACGAGTCATGGTTCAGCTCAGGCTCCGCCGCCGACGTCAGCTCGGGGATGATCCGCTGCGCGAGCTGCTTGCCGAGCTCGACGCCCCACTGGTCGAACGAGTCGATGTCCCAGATGACGCCCTGCACGAACACCGAGTGCTCGTACAGCGCGACGAGCGTGCCGAGCAGCCGCGGCGTGAGGATGTCGCACAGCAGGGTGTTGGTTGGCCGGTTGCCTTCCATGACCCGGTGCGGCACCACGGCCTCGGCGGTGCCCTCGGCGCGCACCTGCTCCTCGGTCTTGCCGAAGGCGAGCGCCTCGGCCTGCGCGAACACGTTCGACGAGAGGAAGTCGTGGTGCTCGCCGAGCGGGTTAAGCGTCCGGGCGAAGCCGATGAGGTCGACCGGGATCAGCACCGTCCCCTGGTGGATGAGCTGGTAGAACGAGTGCTGCCCGTTGGTGCCAGGCTCGCCCCAGTAGATCGCCCCGGTGTCGTAGTCCACGTGCCGGCCGCTGCGCGTGACGTGCTTGCCGTTCGACTCCATGGTGAGCTGCTGCAGGTAGGCGGGGAATCGCTTGAGGTACTGCTCGTACGGCATCACGCCGACCGTCTGCGCGCCGAAGAAGTCCCGGTACCAGAACGCGAGCAGGCCCATCAGCACCGGCAGGCTGGCGCCGAGCGGCGCGGTCCTGAAGTGCTCGTCCATGTCGTGGAACCCGGCCAGCAGCTCGTCGAACTGGTCGGGGCCGAGCGCGATCATGTTGGACAGCCCGATCGCGGAGTCCATCGAGTACCGGCCGCCCACCCAGTCCCAGAACCCGAACATGTTGGCCGTGTCGATCCCGAACTCCGACACCCGCTCCGCGTTGGTGGACACGGCCACGAAGTGGTTCGCCACCGCGTCCTGGGTGCCGAGCGCCGCCACCGTCCAGTCCCGCGCCGACTTGGCGTTGGTCAGGGTCTCCAGCGTGCCGAACGTCTTGGAGGAAATGATGAAAAGGGTCTCGTCGGCGCTCAGGTCGCGGACCGCCTCCGCGAAGTCAGTGGAATCCACGTTAGACACGAAACGGAAGGTGATGTCACGCGTGCAGTAATGCCGCAGCGCTTCGTACGCCATCACGGGCCCGAGGTCCGACCCGCCGATGCCGATATTGATGACGTTCTTTATCGGCTTCCCGGTAAAGCCCTTGAATTCACCGGAACGTACCCGGCTGGCGAAGTCACGCATGCGGCTCAGCACGGCGTGCACGTCCGCCACGACGTCCTGCCCGTCCACGACCAGCGTGGCCGTGGCCGGCAGGCGCAGCGCCGTGTGCAGCACTGCCCGGTTCTCCGACACGTTGATGTGCTCGCCGCGGAACATCGCGTCCCGCCGCGCGGGCACCCCCGACTCCTCGGCGAGTTCCACGAGCAGTGCCATGGTCTCGTCGGTAACCCGGTTCTTGGAGTAGTCCAGGTAAATACCCGAGGCCTGCGCCGTCAGCCGCTCACCCCGCCCTGGATCGGCCGCGAACAGGTCACGCAGATGCGCACCGGAGATTTCCGCGTAATGGCGCTCAAGCGCCTGCCACGCCTTCCGCTCCCGTAGCGGGGTAGCCGGCATGCTGGTCTCCCCTCGTCTCGTCCCAGGCACAGATGTCTCACGTTGTATGCCGTTCCCGATCCTTCCACGCTCGGCTGTCCGTGGGATGTCGGGGGGTCAAAGTCGAAGTCAAAACCCGCCTTCCCCCGACCCGGCTCCACCCCCGCCTTCCCCGGGACCCCGGCACCACGGCCGGCCAGCCACCGTCCCCCCGCACCTCGCCGCCGCCACCCCCAGCGCCTCACCCCAACCAGAAGCCCACCCCAGCCGCCCCCTCCCGGTTTTCCTCGGGTCATCGGGGAGTCCCGGGGGACCACTCCAGGCAGTCATAGTGCGGACGAGCCGATGGCGGTGACGTGGGGTATTCGTGTGACGGACGGGATGACCGTCCGGCTCCTCAAGCACCCTA
>CAZORE010000251.1:0-5679 GCA_964581815.1 uncultured Streptosporangiaceae bacterium
GTTATGGTAATCATTTCCATTAAATCGGCGCAAGCGGCTCGGTGCGGTTCGCCGCCGGGCGAGGCGTCGTCGGCGGCGCCTCGCCCGGCGCGGCCCGCTGGTACCGCAGGAACGTCGGTCGCGGGAGGCCCGATGCCCCAGCCGCAGGGAACAAAGGGGCCGCTACACCAGGCAGGCCGCGGCCGTGATCACCGCGGGCACGTTGGAGTCGACTCCGTCGTCCTCATGACCGCTCGTCCCTTATCGCCCGGTCGAGGGCGTCACGAAGCCGGGCCGCGGCCGCCTCCGGCTTGATATCGCCGATGAAGGCGCCCATCCCGGTTTCCGAGCCGGCCAGGAATTTCAGCTTGTCGGCGGCCCGCCGCGGCGAGGTGACCTGGAGCATGAGCCGTATCTCGTCCCGCCCGGCGTGCACTGGTGCCTGGTGCCAGGCGGCGATGTACGGGGTCGGCGTGTCATACAGCCGGTCAAGCGCGCGCAGGATGCGGGGGTACAGGAGGGCGATCTCGTCTCGCTCGCCGTCAGTGGTCGCGGCCAGGTCGGGGACGGGCCGGTGCGGCAGCAGGTGGATCTCGACCGGCCAGCGGGCCGCGAACGGCACAAACACGGTGAAGTGCTCGCCTTCGATCAGCACCCGCTCGGACTTGGCCTCGTACGCCAGGATGTCGCCCATCAAGTTCGGGCCGTAGGAGGCAACCGAGTCAAGCAGGCTCTTCGTCCGGGGGGTGACGTACGGGTAGGCGTAGACCTGGCCATGCGGGTGATGCAGGGTGACACCGATCTCCGGCCCACGGTTCTCGAATACGTAGACCTGCCGCACACCAGGCAGCCGCGACAGTTCGGCCGTGCGGTCGGCCCACGCCTCAACGACCGTGCGGGCGCGGGAGACGCTGAAATCCGCCCATGACCCGGTTCGCTGCGGGCCGAAGCAGATCACTTCGCACCGCCCGTAGCCGGGCGCGGACCGGCCCAGGGCGATGCCGCCGAGACAGGCGGTCTCGCCCGGTTCAGGTAGTCCTGGGCCGAATGACGGTGACTTGTTCGCGAAGACCGCGACATCGTAATCGCCCGGGATCTCCGTCAGGTTGCCCGGTGTCGACGGAGCGAGGGGATCCAGGTCGGCGGGCGGCAGGAAGGCCCGGTCCTGCCGGGCCGCCGCGATCGAGACCCATTCCCCGGTGAGCGGGTCTTGCCGCAGCTCGGGCAGCGCGGGCCGGGGAGCCGGCGGGCGGGTGTCCGCCGGCCGGCTGGGCGGCAGGGTGGTGTCCGCGTCGTCGAAGTAGATCAGCTCGCGCCCGTCGCTGAGCCGGCTGACGCGCTTGGTAATCGGAGGCATCGGTGTGCTGCCTTTCTTCCCGGTCGTCCCCGGGGATGCCCGGCGTATGTCGCACTTCGGCGCTCAGGACTCGGTGTGCCCGAGATCGGGCGCGGACACGAACCGCAGCTGGCCCACGGCTGCCGCGCCGAGCTCCAGGAGGACGAGCTCATTGCCCTCTTTCCTGGTGACCGGCCCTGGCACGTACAGCGTTCGCTGCGGGCCGCGCGACCAGTATCGTCCCAGGCAGAACCCGTTGAGCCAGGCGATGCCCTTGCCAAGCCCGGCCACGGCGAGGAACAGGTCCGCCGAGCCGGCCGCCGCGTCACCCGGCAGGTCGAAGGTCCCGCGGGCGAAGACAGGCCCGGCAAGCGAGGTGACCGCGGCAGCGGGCAGCGCCCGCAGCGCAGCGGCGGCGGGCGTCACGTCGGTGAGCGGCAGCGGCAGCACCTGCCAGCCCCGGACCGGTTCCCCGCCGACGGTCACCGGGCCGATCAGTCCCTTCGGCTCGCCGATCCGCGGCCCGTAATCGACCCGGCCCTGATCCTCGATCAGCAGGTCGAGCGTTCCGCGCGCGCCGGGCGGCAGCGGCAGGGCGCGGTCATGGTGGTCGCGGGCGAGCACGCCGACCGGCTGCTGGTTCAGGAACACCTGGGCCCGGTCCCGGACCTCGCCGACCTCGAGCACGGCTTCCTGGGGCGCGTCGATGGCGGCCCGGTACAGCGTGAGCCCTTGGGCCTGACCGAGGTCGTCGGCGCTGACCGGCTCGTCAACCCGGTGCCACGCCCCTAGTTGCTCCATCACCCGCCACAATGGCAGTGCCTGGGAGAGGCGCACGTCGAAGGCCGGGGCCGGGGCCGCGGCCGCGGGGAGATCGGGCGGCACCGCCCCGTACCGAGCCAGCACCTCACGGAACGCCCAGTACTTCGCGGTCGGGTTGCCCGCCTCGTCAAGCGGCGCGTCGTAGTCGTAGCTGGTGACGATGGGCCGGTAGGTGCCCTTGTCGTTGGCCCCGTTCGACAGGCCGAAGTTGGTGCCGCCGTGAAACATGTAGAGGTTCACCGACGCGCCGAGCCGCAGCAGTTCCTCCAGCTGGCGCGCCGCCTCCGCGGCGGGTGTGACGTGATGATGAGCACCCCAGTCGTCGAACCAGCCGTCCCAGAACTCCGCGTTCATCAGCGGCCCGGACGGCTGGTGCCGGCGCAGCTCGGCCAGCCGCTCGGCGACGTGCGACCCGAACGACCCGGTCGCGTGCAGTTCCGGCAGGCTCCCGTCCGCCAGCATCGATCCGGTCGGCTGGTCCACCGTGGTCAGCGGCACGGTGACGCCGATTCCGCGCAGCGACTTGGCCAGCGCCCGCAGGTAGTCCTTGTCCGACCCGTATGCTCCGTACTCGTTCTCAACCTGGACCAGGATGACCGGGCCGCCCTGGTCGACCTGGCGGGGGACCAGTACCGGGGCCAGCTGCGACAGGTAGCGGTTGACCGCGGCCAGGTACTGCGGGTCGTTGCTCCGGATGATGGATCCCTGCGCGGTCAGCCAGGTGGGCAGCCCGCCGTTGGCCCACTCCGCGCAGATGTAGGGCCCTGGCCGGACGATCGCGAACATTCCCTCGGCGGCGACGAGGTCGAGGAACCGGCCGAGGTCCAGGCCGTCGTCGAGGCGGAACTCGCCTTCCGCGGGAGCGTGCGCGTTCCACGCCACATAGGTCTCGATGGTGTTCAGCCCCAGCTGGCGGGCCTTGCGGATGCGGTCCGCCCACTGCCCGGGGTGGACCCTGAAGTAGTGCAGCGCGCCGGACAGGATCCGGAACGGCGAGCCGTCGAGCAGGAAGTCGGTGTCGCCGATGGCGAACTGCATCGCGGAGCTGTTTCCTTCCGTGGCGTGGCGTGGCCGGCCGGGAACCGGTAAGTTCCCGGCCGGCCACGGTGAACGAGCGGCGAGGGAGCCGCTACTTGCTGGTGATGCTGAACCCTTGCTGCGACCCGTAGGAGGCCGACTGCTGCTGCCAGGCCGACAAGCCCGCGCTGAGCGTGCTCTTGCCCGTGTAGGCCTGGCCCACCGTGTTCGGGAAGATGCTGTTCGCGTAGACCTGGAAGGGCAGGTAGCTCCAGCCGGGGAGCACGTCGGCCGACGCCTTCGACAGGACCTGGTTGATCGCCTGCCCGCCGAAGTAGGCCTGCGGCTGGTTCTGCCAGGACGACGAGTTCAGGATCGTGGTGGAAGCGGGGAAGTCGCCGGTCGACGCCGAAAGCTGCGCGCCCTGGCCGGTGCTGATCCACTGGAGGAACGCGGCCGCGGCGGCCTGGTTCTTGCTCGCGGCGAGCACCGAGTCCGCGCTGCCGCCGTTCTCCGAGTTCGCCGCGGTCCCCGCGGCCCACTCCGGCATCGGGGCGACCCGCCAGTCGCCCTTGCCCGTCGGCACGCCGCTCTCCAGGTCAACGCCCATCCAGCCGCCGGTGACCAGGCTCGCGATCGTCCCGTTGGACAGGCCGGTGTACCACTGGTTGCTCCACGAGGAGATCGGCGCGAGGTCGCCGCCGCTGACCAGCGGGCTCCACAGGTTGACGAACTTCTGCGTCCCGGAGTCGGAGCTGGACAGGTTGATGGTGACGTCGCTGGTCCCGCTGACGACGTAAGGGTGCCCGCCGGCCGACCAGATCATCGAGGTGGTGAAGCCGGGGTCGCCGGTGTCGTTGGTGAGGTACTCCTTCGGGTTGGCGGCGTGCAGCTTCGTTGCGTCCGCCGCGAACTGCGCCCAGGTGGTGGGGACCGTCAGGCCGTACTTGTCGAAGACCGTCTTGTTGTAGAACAGCGCCATGGGGCCGGTGTCCTGCGGCAGCCCGACCAGCTTGCCGCTGACCTGGACCGAGTCCCACACGGCGCTGCTGAACTGGCCCTGGTCGCTGCTGAGGCCGGCGGTGCCGAGGTCGGCCAGCGACCCGCCGAGCGCGAACTGCGGCAGCGCGTAGTACTCGATCTGCGCGATGTCAGGCACGCCGGAGCCGGCCTTGATGGCGTTCTGCAGCTTGGTGTACTCGGCCGTGCCGGTGCCGGCGTTGACCAGGTTGACCTTGATGTTCGGGTAGGCCTTCTCGAACGCCGCGACGAGCTGCTTGTCCTGCGGCGCCCAGGCCCACCAGGTGAGCGTGGCCGGCTGGGACAGCGCCGACGACGAGCTCGCGCTGGCGCTGCCGCCGGCCGGGGCGGAGCTGGCGGCGGGAGCGGAGCTTGACGTGGAACTTGAGCACGCCGCGAGCGCGGTGGCCGCGGCCAGGCCGACGGCCGCGCCGGCCATGGTTCTGGCGATACGAGATCGAGGGGCTTTCAGCATCGATGCGCCTTTCTCTACTGTTCTTCTGTTGCCGGGCTGTTGCGGATGTCAGGGTCGGGGGACGGAGGAAGAGGAGGAACGGTGGCTGGCTGCGTCCTCGCGGTCATGCCTTCACCGACCCGGCGGCGAGCCCGGAGCGCCAGTACCGCTGCAGGTAGAGGAACGCGGCCATGATCGGGATGACGGTGAGCAGCGAGCCGGTGATGACGAGGTTGTAGACGGCCTGGCCGCCCGCTGTGGTCGCCTGCATGTTCCAGTCGTTGAGGCCCACGGTCAGGGGGTACCAGTTCGGGGTGCTCAGCATGATCAGCGGCAGGAAGTAGTTGTTCCAGGTCGCCACCACCGTGAACAGCAAGACGGTCACCATGCCGGGGGCGAGCAGCCGGCTGGAGATGACGAAGAACGTGCGGAACTCGCCCGCCCCGTCGATCCGCGCCGCCTCGAGGATCTCGGTCGGCACGGCCTCGGATGCGTACACCCAGATCAGGTAGAAGCCGAGCGGGCTGACCATCGAGGGCAGGATCACCGCCCATGGCGTGTTGGTCAGGTGCAGGTCGCTGAACAGCAGGAACGTCGGCACCGCGATGGCCGTGCCCGGCACCGCCACCGCGCCGAGCACGATCGCGAAGACGGCGCGCTTGCCGGGAAAGTCGTACTTGGCCATGCCGTAGCCGGCGAGGGTGGCGAGCACGGTGGCGCCGCCGGCGCCGGCCACGACGTACAGCAGCGTGTTGCCGAGCCAGCGGGCGAATATGCCGTTGTCGTAGGTGAAGACCTGGTGGATGTTGCTGAACAGCGCGAACTTCCCGCCAAACCACAGGCCGAAGGTGCTGAACAGCGCGCCTTCCGTCTTCGTCGAGTTGACGACCAGCCAGAACAGCGGCAGCAGCGCGTAGACCAGCATGGCCGTCATGAGGACGTTGAGGATGACGGAGTGCCGTTTGCGGGTGCTCCCTCGGCGCCGGGTCAGCCGGTCCGGCCCTCGGCCGGCGTCGGTCACCGCGGCGTCCACCGGGGTTTGCGTCACGCT
>CAZORE010000252.1:0-5630 GCA_964581815.1 uncultured Streptosporangiaceae bacterium
TTGGCGTCGATCACGCAGCTGCCCGCGGCCAGGTAACTCACCGTCGACCCGCTCAGGCTGCACACCCCGGACCCGGACGACGCGTCCACCGAGAACACCACCGGGTTAGCCGAACCCCCGCCAGTCGCCGACAACGTCGCCGAACCGCCCACCGTCCCGCTGGTCGGCGGAGAGAAGGTGATCGACTGAGCGGCCTGGCCGACGGTGATGGTCTTGGTGACGGTCGGCGCGGCCGAGTAGCCCGCATTCCCTGCCTGGTTGGCGTCGATCACGCAGCTGCCCGCGGCCAGGTAACTCACCGTCGACCCGCTCACGCTGCACACCCCGGACCCGGACGACGCGTCCACCGAGAACACCACCGGGTTAGCCGAACCCCCGCCAGTCGCCGACAACGTCGCCGAACCGCCCACCGTCCCGCTGGTCGGCGGAGAGAAGGTGATCGACTGAGCGGCCTGGCCGACGGTGACGCTAAAGGCTGCGGAGCCGCTGGCGCCCGTGGTGTCGGTGGCGGTCACCGTGACCGAGTAGCTGCCAGCGGCCGTGGGGCTTCCGGAGATGAGGCCCGAGGGGCTGATCGACAGGCCGGGTGGCAGGCCCGCGGCCGAGAAGGTGAGCGAGTCTTCGCGCGAGTCCGTCGCCGTGACCGGCAGGCTGACCGCGGTACCAACGGTCATTGCCTGGCTGCCTGGATTGGTGACGGCCACGGGGTTGGCCGCGCTGCTGCACAGGGCCTGGGCCAGGGTGGCGCCGTTCGGAGTGCCGAGGCCGGTCGCCATGTCATAGCCGGTTGCGGCGTTGTAGAGGCCGCCGGTGTAGCCGTCGGGGGTGAAGTCGTTGGTGCCCGATGTGATGTCGGCAAAGTCGGCGGCGTAGTGGGTAGCCGCCGCCCGGTACAGCAGCGGGTTGGCGAACCCGATGGCGGTGCCGGCGCAGGCGCTAGAGGCATCGGCCAGGGCGGCGAAAGCCGCCCAGAGGGGTGCGGCCGCACTGGTGCCGCCGACTTCGGGAAGCCAGACGCCATCGATGGCGATGACGTAGCCGTGAAGGCCGTCTGCGCTCGCCGAGACGTCCGGGACCTCGCGGCAGTAGGAGCCGCTGCTCGCATCGCACGGCGAGCCAGACGACTCGGGGTTGATGACGTTCAGCGCGGCGGGTGCGGACGACTGGTACAAGGGCATCGGAAAAGGCGAGACTCCGCCCCCGCCAGCGCCGGCGCCCTGGACAGCTCCCAGCGCGCTGTTGTTCCACGTGATCTGGGTCAGTGGGCTGACAGAAGTCAAAGAGGTACCGCCCACGCTCGTCACCCAGGGCTGGTCGGCCGGATCGTCGACGTCGAGCGCGGACGTCCCCCGCCCGCACGCGGCGGACCCGTCGTCGCCCGAGGCGACGAATACGCTCTTCCCCTCGATGGCGGCCTGCTCGAAGAGCGGGTATTCCTGGTCAATCAGCGCGGTCCCGACCGCGCTCTCGCACCCGCCATACGATATGGACATCACGTTGACCGCACTGGCGTCCACCATGGCCGTGATGTCATCGATCCACGCGGTGTTCGTCGGCGGTGCCTGGTAGACGTCGATGGCCGCCTTGGGTGCCAGCCCGATGACGGTCTCGATGTCGAGCGCGGCCTCACCGCTTCCCCCGCCGGCGCCCACCCCGCCGTCGACCGAGATATCGGTGACCGAGGCGTTGGTTCCGTAGCACGCCTGATAGCCGGCGATATCACTGGCGAGGTTGGGCTCAAGTTCCAGAAGGGCGACCGTGACCCCGGCGCCCTCGTCTCCGGCCCCGTACAGGCCGGAGAAGTTGTACGCCGAGGCGATCTGATCGTCGGTGTAGGAGCCAGTACCAGAAGCGGCGTCCATAAGGGTCGGGCAGGGCTGCGGGCCGCCCGTCACGACCTGGGGAGACTCCTGCGCGGAAAGATGCTCGGCTGACGTAGGCGGGCCGACCGGCTGCGGCGTTGAGAGGGTGTCAAGACCGACGACAGACGAGATGTACTGGGCAGCGGCCCCCTGGAACAGGGGGGCCGCGGTGTTCGCGAAGGCGGTCCGGCCGCTGGACAGCCGGTAGGAGTCGAAGCCAATCGAGAATGCCTTGGCGAACTGGTTCGCCGTGGCGGTCACGGGCAATGTGAGGTGGTTGGCAGAAAGCGGGCCCGGCGTAAGGCCGTCCGCCCGCAATGACGCCTCGACCGTGGAAATCGCCGCGGCGGTGGGCCCGAACATCGAGGCAAACTGGCCCACGGTCAGATAGTGGTGGTAGAGCGAATTACCCGGCGACGAGATGTTCGCCGCGTAGTCTTCGAGTGCCGCCGGGTTGGACGGCGCGAGCGCCACGTCGACGTTGATCCGCGTGGAAGTCCCGAGTGCCCCTATGCGCTTGGCACCTCTCGGAACCATCGGTCCATGTCCGACGCGCCTAGGCGTCGGCGGCCCGGCACTGGCGCCGGAATGTGCTGACGTGACGGCGTCCAGGCCATTGCTAGGTGTGGCGCTGGTGCCCGTCAGGGTGGCGCTCCCGGCCGGCGTCGATCCGGCGGTGCCGACGCCAAGCGTGATCAACAGCAACCCGGCAACCCCGATGAAGGCGGCCAGCGATATACGTTTCATTGCCTCGCCTTACGCGGCATGACCAGGAATCCGGGGAGACAAGACAGTAAGGGTAGACCCAGACGGTCTGCCCGGCTAGATAACGTGCTTGGCGGTCAGGTGAATATTGCCGGCTACGCCCGGCTTGCCTGGGGCGGCCGGCGCAGCCGGCCGAGGCCGTCGAGTATGAAGTCGAGTCCGGACTCGAACTCGACGTCGTCGTCGCACGGCCCGAGTGCGCCGCCGTGGGTCACCGCGAGCGCCATCTCGGCCGCGTAAGGAAAGGCGACCGCGAACCCGGCAGGAAAAAAGGGCGCGGCCTCCGGATCGGCGCCCGCGGAATCCGCGAACAGCTCCCTGGTGAACCCGAACATGCGGCTGCCGAGGATGTGCAGGGCGCTGTGCGCCTGCCCGACCGAGAAGCCGCCTTCGCGCAGGACGCCGAGTACCACGTTGACGTACGCCAGGACGGCCGGCCCGGGAGCGGCCCGGGTTTCGATCACGCGCGGCGCCCACGGGTGGCGGAGCATCACGCCGCGTGCGCCGAGTGCCATCTGGCGGAGCGAGGCCCGCCACTCGGCGGCGCCGGCATTAACCGGGATCAGGCTGATCACGGCGTCGACCATGCCGTCAAGGAGGTCATCCTTGTTGCGCACGTGGGTGTAGAGGGACATCGCCTCGACCCCGAGCTCCTGTGCGAGCTTGCGCATGCTGATGGATTCGATGCCGTCCCGGTCGGCGAGCTCGACGGCGGTCATCACCACGTGCTGCCTCGTCAACGGAACGCGGCGTGCTGCGCCCGTTTTGGCTTCCGTGATATTCCTCCTCAGCGTCTTGACTTCCTTACAGTGTAAGGCCTAGCCTTACGCCGTAAGGATCGATCCTTACGGCGTAAGGATCTCATCGTCCTATCAGAAGGCATAGCACATGACAACCGAGCAGCCCATGATGCAGGCCATCCTCCAGCACGGCTACGGCCATCCGCGGGACGTGCTCCGGCTCGGGCAGGTCCCGTGCCCGTCGCCCGGTCCCGGCGACGTCTTGATCCGGGTACGGGCCGCCAGCGTCAACACCCCAGACTGGGCCACCGTCGCGGGAGTGCCCGCGATCCTGCGCCTGGTCACCGGGCTGCGGCGGCCCGGCCATCCGGTGCGCGGCAGCGACGTCGCCGGGGTCGTGGCGGCCGCCGGCCCGCAGGTCACCGACCTCCAGTCAGGCGACGAGGTGTTCGGGTCGCTCTGGGACGGCAGCGCGAGGCCCACGGCAGGCTCCTTCGCCGAGTACGCGGTCGCGCCGAGCGCCCAGGTCGCGCGGAAACCTGCCGCGCTGAGCTTCGCGGACGCCGCCGCGTCGGTCATGAGCGGCCTGACCGCGCTCATCGCCATGCGCGACGTCGGACGGGTGCGCGACGGCAGCCGCGTCCTGGTCAACGGGGCGTCCGGCGGCGTCGGTACCATGGCCGTCCAGATCGCCGCCTCGATGGGCGCCGAGGTCACCGGGGTGTGCGGCACCAGCAACGTCGAACTGGTTCGCTCGCTCGGCGCGGCCCGCGTCATCGACTACACGGCGGAGGACTTCACCCGCGACCCGCAGCGGTACGACGTCATTCTCGACAACGTGCTGAACCGCCCGCCGAGGGTGACTGCGCGACTGCTTGCCCCGCGGGGCGTGTTCATCCCGAACAGCATCGGGAACACCGGAGGCCTGTTCGCTGGCCTGCCGCGGGTCGTGCGGGCGATGGTCATGGGCCTCGGCTCTACCACCGTGAAGACGGTGACCCTCACCGTGACCCGCGAGAACCTGGGCGTGCTGGCCGGCCTGCTCGAGTCCGGCGCCGTCCGGGTGGTCATCGACAAGGCGTACTCCCTTGACTGCGCGGCCGCCGCCGTCGCCCACATGCTCGGCCACCACGCCCGCGGCCAGGTCGCCATCACCGTCCCCGGACGAGATTTCAGAAGAAACTGAAAACTTGCTCATAGTGCCCGGACAGCCTGACTGGCTATCGTCGCGCCGTGACAAATGCGGGGCAATACGGGGATCGCGGGGCGCGGCCGGCCCCCCTGGGCGAGTATCAGGGGAGCACGTACCCCCAGGGGCGGCAGTCGGACCCCTACGTGTCTGACGGACGGCCGGCCGGTGAGCCGGAACGGCACGGCGGGGCCGAGGGCAACGAGCGGCTGACCGTGCTGACCGGAGCGGTGCTGCTGATCCTGCTGGCCGCCGAGGGAGTCACGATCCTGCGCCTCGGCCGCCTGCTCACGCTGCACTTCTTCCTCGGCATGCTGCTACTCGGCCCGGTCGCGCTCAAGGCCGGCTCGGTGACGTACCGGTTCTTCCGCTACTACACCGGCAGCACTCCCTACGTGCGCAAGGGGCCGCCCGCCCCGTTGCTGCGACTGCTCGGCCCGGTCCTCATGCTGCTCACCGCGGGCGTCTTCGGCTCCGGGGTCATGCTCGCCCTCGTCGGGCCGTCCGGACGGCACCCGTGGGTGTTCATACACAAGGCCACCTTCATCCTGTGGTTCGGCGCGATGGCCATCCATGTCCTCGCCTACGTCCCCCGGCTCCCCCGGCTGCTGTACGCCGAGGCCAGCGGCCGGCCCGACACCCGGGCGGCGCAGGTCATCGGCGGCCGCGGCGTCCGCCTGTCGCTGCTGCTCGCCTCCCTGGCCGCGGGCCTGGTGATCGCGGCGCTCACCGTGCACCTGGCCAGCGCCTGGTAAGGGCAGCCCGCGAGACAACTCCTACGGTTGACGGCGTACTGAACTCCCGCCGCCCGCGAGGCTGGCCGTTGAGGTGCTCGCATTCCCCGTCGGCAACAGCAATCACCGGAACCTCTCAAGGCAACGTCCTCAGCCCGCACCGGGCGGGGCTTGCCATCAATTGCCGGCTCTCGGGGACGACTTCCTATCAGTTTCTGCGTCCTATACCGGGCATAACGGGCGCAGAAATGACCGAAACTGATACAGAGTCGGGAAAACTCACAGGAACTGATAGAAAGTGGAGCCTCCAGGCCGCCTGGCCAGCATTAAAACTGCTTAG
>CAZORE010000253.1:0-5518 GCA_964581815.1 uncultured Streptosporangiaceae bacterium
TGGCCAGCACAGGGTCTCCAGCGGACGCAACGGTTAGGTAAGGCAACCCTAATATTAGACCCCTTGAGTACCGCCAGCCACTGCCAACCTGCGGAATCCGGGTGGCCCGGGGCGGTGACCCGCCCCGGGCCCGATCTCAGCCTCGTCATTTCGCGTAGTTGCTCGCGCCCCACCAGTCGACGATCACGACCTCGTCGTCGCCGACCACCCAGGCGTCGTGCCCGGCCGGCAGGGAGGTGACCTGACCCGGCCTGGCGTCGAACTCGGCGCCGTCCGCGGTCCTGATGCGCAGCGTGCCCGCCACGTGGTACTGAAAGTGCGGCGCCTCGCAGAGCTCGGTGCCGGCGATCGGCTTGACGTGCTCCGACCAGCGCCAGCCAGGCTGGAGGACGAGCCGCCCGATGTCGCTGCCACCGACGTGCAGCAGCTCAAGCCGGCCGTGGCTGAACTCGCGCACCTCGTTCGCGGCGGCGAAGTCGCTGTGCTCGACGTGCTGCGTGGTGTCCTGTGTCATGGCGGTGCTCCTCACGCGTCCCATTCCTGCACGGCGGTCTGGCTGACGATGAGCCCGTCGCGCAGGTCCAGCATGGCCAGGCACAGCACCCGGGTCCCGTCCGGGTAGCGGCAGGCCTGAGTGAAGGCCGCCGTGTCGCCGGAGACGACGACCCGCTCGAGGCGGTGGGTCATGTCGCGCCCGCAGGTCTCGTCGAGGTACTCCCCGATCGCCGTGCGGCCGCGCAGCACGCGCGGCCGGCTCGGCGGGGCGTTCCGGTCGACGACGGTCATCTCGGCGTCCGCCGCGTAGAGGGCGCGCAGCGTGGCCGCGTCGCGCTCCTCGATGCCGCGGCGCAGCGCCTCGGTGTCGAACGTGGTGGTCGTGGTGCTCATCGAATGCTCCTTGCCTGTTCGGTTCGGCCTGTGTTCGGTTCGGCCTGTGTTCGGTTCGATCGCCCTCAGGTTCTCCAGGCACCGTCAATCCACCGTCAAAGCCGGGCCCGGCATCCTGGCGGCCGGCGGCGTGCGCAGCGGATAATTGACCATGGCCACGCTGCAGGTCCGCCTGCTCGGCGAACTCGGGGCCGAGTTCGACGGCACCGCCGTCACGCTGCCCGCAAGCCGCCGGGCCTGCGCGCTGCTGGCCTGGCTTGCGCTGCGGCCGGGTCCGCACAGCCGCTCCCGGCTCGCCGCCTTGCTGTGGCCGGACGTGCTTGACGCCAGCGCCCGGGCCAGCCTGCGCAGCGCGCTGTGGGCGCTGCGCGCGGCGCTCGGGCCGACGGCGAGCGAGTACCTGCACGCCGGACGGGACCACGTGGAACTCGCGGGCGACGGGCTTGTCGTGGATGTCCGCGAACTCGGCCGGCTGCTTGCGGCCGGGTGCGCCCAGGAGGCGGTCGCGCTGTGCCGCGGCGACCTGCTCGCCCAGTTCGACGCGGACTGGGTGCTCGACGCCCGCGACGAGCACCTGGCCCGGCTGTGCGGCGCCTACGCGGCGCTGGCCGGGGCGGCGGAAGACGAGGGTCAGCTCGCGGCCGCCCGCGACTGGGCGGCCAAGCGCGTGGCGGCCATGCCGCTCGATGAGCCGGCCGCCCGCGAGCTCATCAGGCTCCTGGTCGCCGTCGGCGACCAGGCGGGCGCGGTGGCCGCCTACCAGCGGCTCGCCGCGCGGCTCGGCGCGGAGCTCGGCATCGGCCCGGCGGCGGAAACCGCGCGGCTCGTCTCGGCGCTGCGGGCCGAGCTGCCCGAGCCGGCGCGTCCGGCCACGCCGGAACCCGCCACGCCGGCCGCGGGCGCGGGGCGGCTTGTCGGGCGGGACGGGGAAGTGCGCGCACTGCTGCGACAGTGGCGGGCCAGCCGCGACGGCCGCGGGACCGCCGTCGCGATCACCGGGGACGGCGGCATGGGGAAGACCGTGCTCGCGCGGGAAATCCTCGACGTGGCCGCGGCCGACGGCGCCCTGACCGCCACCGCGGCGGCGGGCGGTCCCGGCGCGACCGCGCCGTTCGCGCTCTGGTCGGAACTGCTCGACGACCTGATCAGTCAGACCGGCCCGTTGCCGAAGCCACCGTCGCCCGGAGACGGGGACCTGGACACGCTGCTCGCGGCCATCAGGACCGGGGCCCGGGCGCCGGCGACCGAGCCCCGCCTGGACCGGATCCGCTTCTTCGAGGCGACCGTGGCCCTGCTCAGCTGGGCCGCGCGCGACCGGCCGCTCGCCCTGGCCCTGGAGGACCTGCACGCCGCGGACCGGTCAAGCCTTGAGCTCGTGGCCTACGCGGGGCGCCGGATCACCCGGCAGCCGGTGCTGCTCGTGCTGACCAGGCGGCGGCTGCCGCCCCGGCCCGAACTGGACGCCGTACTCGCTGCGCTGCGCGCCCGCGGCACGCTGGGCGCCGAG
Source organism: uncultured Streptosporangiaceae bacterium (assembly GCA_964581815.1). GTDB lineage: Bacteria > Actinomycetota > Actinomycetes > Streptosporangiales > Streptosporangiaceae > Trebonia. The sequence goes on from CAZORE010000253.1 coordinate 2,396, forward strand.
TTCGACCTCGCGCCGCTGGCCGCCGCGGCACTGGACAAGCTGGTCGGGCGCACCGTGCAGATTCCCGCGGCGCACCGTGACCGCATCGTCGCGCTGGCGGCGGGGAACCCGCTACTTGCCGTGGAGACCGCCAGGTACGCGGCGCACAACGGGGACCCGGCGGCCGGGCTGGCCGGCGCCACCCGTCAGGCGATGGCCCGGCTGAGTCCCGCGGCCCGGCTGTTCACCGAGCTCGCCGCGGTCGCCGGGCGCGACCTCGATCGGGCCGAGGTCGCGTCCCTACCGTTGCTTGACCACCCGTCGGCCGCGGCCGCGGAGGCGCTCGGCTCCGGCCTGCTGCGCGTCAGCGCGGAGCGAACCGGTTTCCGGCACCAGCTGCTGTCCGAGGCCGTCTATCAGGACCTGCCTGACCCGGTGCGTGCGCGAAGGCACGAGACGCTGGCCACCTGGCTGCGTGAGCGGGAGCCGCGCGGCAGCGCCGTCCGGCCGAGCCCGGCGCGGAACGCCGCGGAGATCGCCCGGCACTTCCGGCTGGCCGGCCAGGCTGACCTGGCGGCCGATCAGCTCGTCCGGGCGGCGGCCGCCGCCCGGATGGTCGCGGCACTGCCCGAGGCGGCGGCGTACCTGACGGAGGCCGCGTGGCTGGCCGGCCAGGCCGGTGCCGCGCCCGACCCTGAGCTGCTCGTCGAGCTGGCCGATGTCCAGGCGTGGCGCGGCATGCTCCCGGATTCTGACGAAGCGTTCGGCCGTGCGCTCGAGCTGATCGCCAGCGAGGACCACGACGCGCTGGCCGCCGCATGGCTGCGCCGCGGTCACTGGCTGCGCGGCGGGATCTGTCATCCGCGTGAGTCACTGCGCTCCTACCGCGCGGCGCTTGACTGCTGCGACCGTGGCGGCGGCGGTACCGACCCGCTGATCTTGATCGAGTCGCTGGCGGGCATGGCCTGGGCGCAGGCGACCGCGGGCGATGCGGGCTCGGCGGATGACCTGCTCGTCAAGGCGGAAGAGCTACTGAGCGAGGTTGCCGAGGCAACGCCTGCGCGGGTCAGCCGGCTGCGCCACGACATCGACACGGCCCGCGCGCACGCCCTGCTCCGGGCGGGCCGGTTCACCGAGAGCTATGGCCCGCTCCTCGCGGCGTCCGCCGCGGCGGGCCGCGCCGGGCGACCGGATCTCGCCTACAGCTGCCTGGCGAACGCGGCGAGCGCCGCGGCGAGCGCGGGCGACCTGCCGCGGGCGCTGGACTTCGCGGACCGCTGCCTTCCGCTTGTGGTGCCCACCGGGCTGCTACGGCCGTGCGTGTACACGCACTCGGCGCGTACGGCACTGCTCCGGCTGCTTGGCCGACTCGGCGAGGCACGGGTTGCCTGCGACGCGGCGGCCGCGGCCGCCGAGCGCATCGGGCTGGCCGAACTCGAGGGCCTCGTGCACCACGACCGCGGCCTGCTCGCGACCGCGGCCGGCGATCACAAGACCGCCGCCGCCGAACTTGGCCTCGCCCTCGACCTCGGCGCCCCGGTCAGCCGCCCGCTCACCCGGCTGCTCCGCGCTGAGGCACTGGCCAGGGACGGACGGCCGGACGACGCCGAGCACGAGCTGCGCGGGGTCGCGCTTGAGCCGGTCTCCCCCGCCGACTTGCCCGACACGCTCGTGGCGCGGATGTCGCACGTGCAGGGCCTGATCGCGCTGCATCGCGGAGACCGCTCACTCGCCGCTCGGCGGCTGCGCGAAGCGGAAGCTGGCTGGCTCCGCCGGTCGCGGCGAGATCACGGCGAACGCGACCGCGAGTCCGGGCAGGGCTACGTCGCCGCGCTGATCGACCTGGGCCGGCCGCCCGTGGCGGCGCTCGTCGAGCCGGGCCGGGAACTGGCCGCGCTGCGCGCGGACATCGCCACTGACTTGGGAGGTCCTGATGCCTGAATTCGAGGACCACGCCCGCAGTGACGCACCGCCGGAAGAGGTGTGGAAGCTGCTCTACGACCCGGCTCGCTTCCCCGACTGGTGGGCGGGCGTCGGGTCGGTCGAACCGGGCCGGGCCGGCGAGTACACGATGTACCCGGACGGCTACCCCGACTTCCCGATGGCGCAGCAGCTTCGCGTCACCGAGTCGGGAGTGACGATCTCCTGCCTGGTCTCGGACCTGGTCTTCGAGTGGCGGCTGGCCCTGCTGGACGGCGGCGCGGCCACGAGCATCACCGTGCACGTCGAGATCCCCGAGGCGGAGGCGCACCGGCTGGCCGCACAGCAGGACGTCATCAGCAAGTCGTTGTCCCGGCTCGCCGCGCTCGCGGCGGCGGAAAGCCGGTTAGCGGGCGAGCGCCACTCGCGTTAACGGCCACGTCGCCTGGTGGGCCAGCCCCGGTCCCCGCGACCGGGGTGGCGGCCGGGTCCTGGCACCTGCCCGCCTTGCTGGCCCTCGATGGTGACCTGCTGGACGGAGATGTTGTTCCGCGGGTTGGGGTCGCAGTTCTGCGAGATTGCCGCGGCCAGCACCCGCGCCCGGCCCGCCGCGCTGGCCTTGACGGTGACGGCGAACTGCGCTGAGTCGCCGCTGGCCAGCCCGGTCAGGGTCCAGGTGAACACGTTGGCGTGGACGCCGCAGTCCGAGGTACACGACACCTCCGACAGCGCGGCCGGCAGCCGCACGCCGGCCTCGACCGTGCTCGCGGTGCCGGGCCCGGCGTTGGCCACCGCGAGGGTGCAGGTGCCGGTGGCGCTGACGGTCAGGTCGGCCGGGCAGGACAACGCCGCTGAGATGTCGGCCTTGCCGGATGCTGACGCCGCGGTGACGGCGACGATGAACGGCCCGGCGGTGGCCGTGCCGTTCGTGTTGGCCGCGGTTACCGCGTAGCTGAACGAGGTGGTGCCCGACGGCGGAGTGCCGGTCACCTCGCCGGTGCTGGCGTCGACTGACAGCCATGACGGGGCGCCGGAGGCTAGCGCGTACGTGGGTGCCGGGGTACCGGACGCGGCGAAGGTGTAGTCGTAGGGCTGCCCGGGCGCCGCGGTCAGCGGCGGGCTGTCGGTGACGAAGACGGGCCCCTGGGTGACGGTGATGGTCTGGGTGACCGTCGGGGCGGCCGTGTAGCTGGCGTTGCCGGCCTGGTTGGCGTCGATCACGCA
>CAZORE010000254.1:0-1417 GCA_964581815.1 uncultured Streptosporangiaceae bacterium
CGAACGTTGTGCCAAGCGACTTCCTGCTCCAGGTGCTCTTCCTGAGCATGCTGCCAGCGTGCGTCATCGCGGGGCCATGGCTGCTGCGACTGCACGCCGCTGCGGCCTCGTCGCTGCTGGCGCCCACCCGGAAGGAGATGGCCGCCAGAGTGGGCCAGCTGACCGAGTCGCGCTGGGAGGCGGTGGACGCATCGGCGGCGGAACTGCGGCGGATCGAACGCGACCTGCACGACGGGGCGCAGGCCCGGCTGGTCGCCGTCGGCATGAACATCGGCTTCGCCGAGCAGGTGGTCAAGGACAACCCGGACCTGGCGCTGACGCTCCTGGCCGAGGCACGTGAGTCCAGCGGCCAGGCACTATCCGAACTGCGCACGCTGGTCCGCGGCATCCACCCTCCGGCGCTGGCGGAACGTGGACTTGACGGGGCGGTGCGCGCGCTTGCCCTCAGCCTGCCGCTGCCCGTTGACCTGCACATCGAACTGCCTGGCCGGCCCGCCGCGCCCGTCGAGTCGGCCGCCTACTTCGCCGTCGCCGAGGTGCTCGCCAACGTGGTCAAGCACAGCGGCGCCAACCGCGCCTGGGTCCAGCTGGAATACGACCACGGCAGGCTGATCGCGATCGTCGGGGATAACGGCGCGGGCGGTGCGCGTCCGCGCGCCGGGGGCGGGCTACAGGGCATCGAGCGACGGCTGAACGCGTTTGACGGTACGTTCGCCGTGACGAGCCCGGCGGGCGGGCCGACCCAGGTGACGATGGAGCTGCCGTGCGAGTTGTCCTTGGCGAGGACCTGACCCTCCTGCGGGACGGCCTGATCCGGTTGCTCACCGCCTACGACATGGAGGTCGTGGCGGCCGTGGACAGCGGGCCGGAACTGCTGCGCGCGCTCGTTCACCACCGCCCGGACGTGGCTGTCGTGGACGTGCGGCTGCCGCCTACCTTCACGGATGAGGGACTGCGGGCAGCGATCCAGGCGCGCTCTGCGCTGCCCGGCTTGCCGGTGCTCGTCCTGTCACAGCACGTCGAGCAGCTCTACGCGCGAGAGCTGCTGTCCGCGGGGACGGGCGGCCTCGGCTACCTGCTGAAGGACCGGGTCTCCGACGTGCTGAGGTTCATCGAGGCCGTGCGGACCGTGGCCGCGGGCGGCAACGCCATGGATCCCGAAGTCGTGTCGCAGTTGCTGGCCCGCCATGGCCGGGATGAGCAGCTGGGCCGGCTCACCGCCCGGGAGCGCGAAGTGCTCGCGCTGATGGCTGAGGGACAGAGTAACGCCGGCATCGCCGCCCGGCTGGTGGTCACCGAGAAAGCGGTCAACAAGCACATCGGCAACATCTTCACCAAGCTGGGGCTGTATCCCGCCGAGGATGCCAACCGCCGTGTCCTCGCAGTGCTGACCTACCTCAACGCCTGAAGCCGGGCC
>CAZORE010000254.1:1517-5480 GCA_964581815.1 uncultured Streptosporangiaceae bacterium
ATTGCTGACCGCGGCAGGGTGCTCCTGGGGTTAGACGGTCCCGTAGCGTGGCGGTATGACCTGGACGGCGGGTGCAAGCGCGGAACCGGCCGGCGGGCGGCACCGGGACCGGCCCGGCAGGCGGTGGCCTGCGTGACGGCTACCTCCGCCGCGGCGTCCGCGAGAACCGGGCGCGGCCCGTTCGCCGGCCTGCCGCGCGAGGCGGCGATCCTGTCCGCGGTGTCCTTCACCGTGGCGCTCGGCTACGGGATCGTGGCGCCGGCCATCCCCGCCTTCGCCCGCCAGTTCGGCGTCAGCATCGCCGCTGCGGCGAGCGTGATCAGCGCGTTCGCGCTGATGCGGGTCGCGTTCGCGCTGCCGGCCGGCCGGCTGGTGGACCGGTTCGGCTCGCGGCAGGTCATGACGATCGGCATCGTCGTCGTCGCGGCCAGCAGCGTGCTGGCGGGGTTCTCCCGGTCGTTCGCCCAGCTGCTTGTGCTGCGCGGCGTGGGCGGGCTTGGCTCGGCCATGTTCTCGGTGAGCGCCCAGGCGCTGCTGCTGGCCAGCGTGCCCAGCGACCAGCGCGGCCGGGCCAGCGGCCTGTACACCGGCGGGTTCCTGCTGGGCGGGATCACCGGCCCGGCGCTCGGCGGGATCGTTGCCGCATGGTCGCTGCGCGCGCCGTTCTTCCTGTACGGCGCGCTGCTTGTCGTGCCGGCGGTGATCGCCGCGGTCGCGCTCGGGCCGGTGGCGCGTCCCGCCGCCCGGCGGGCGACCGCCAGCCAACGGGAGAGCCTGGGCGTGCTGGCGGTCGCGCTGCGCAGCCGGGCCTACCGGACGGTCGCGGCGGTGAACCTCGCCGACGGCTTCGCCGTGCTTGGTGTCCGCGGCGCGATCATCCCGCTGTTCGTCCGTGACTCGCTGCACCGCTCGGCGACCTGGACAGGCATCGGGTTCCTGGTGTTCGCGGCCCTGAACGGGGCGGCGCTGCTGCCCGCCGGCCGGGTCGCGGACACGCTCGGCCGGCGGCCGGTCATGGTCGCGGGCTGCGCGATCTCGGCGGCCGGCCTGCTGCTGCTCACCGTGCTGCCCGGCCTGTGGGCCTACCTGGGCGCGCTCGCGGTGGCCGGCGCGGGATCCGGGCTGCTTGACGTCGCGCCGGCGGCGATGCTCGGCGACCTGCTCAGCGCGCAGGGCCGCCAGGGCGGCATCCTGGTCGCGTTCTTCCAGATGGCGGGCGACGCCGGCGCGGTGACCGGGCCGGTCGTCGCGGGCTTGCTGGTGGACAGCGCCTCCTACCCGGCGGCGTTCGGCCTGGCGGCCGGCGTGCTTGCCGCCGCCGCCCTGCTCGCTGTCATGACCCCGGAATCTCCCTGCGACCGAGGCACCTCCCCATAGCTCACCCGAGCCTCAGCCGGGCCGCGCCAAGGACGCCGGGCAGCAGGACGGTAAGCAACCGGAACCAGGCGTCAAGGTCGCGCTCGTCGCGATAGCGGAACCAGATGTCCTGATCAGGGCCGTAGGCCGCGGTTACCTGCCGGCCCTGCGCCAGGTACGCCTCACGCGCTGGCTGATCGAGGGTACGCAGCACGCGCGCGGGCGCGGGCGGCAGCCGCCTGATCATCGCGTTCTGCGCGGCCCGGACCCGCTCCCGCCCGGCGGCATCCAGGAGCTGGCAGAACCGGAAACCCGGCCCGAGCACGCCGGCCCTGGGCTGGGTGCCGCGCCTGAGCTCGATGATGAACCGGGAGCCGTACCAGCCGGACGCGTCAGGATTGCGCGTCGGCTGGACCCAGGCGACGACGAACTCCCGGCCCGCTGGCCGCTGCCAGACCGCGGTGGCCGACGCCCCGCGGTGCTCGAAGCCGCCGGCGGCAAAGCCCGGCCCGAGCGCAGCCAGGGCCTTGCGGTGCACCACCCGGTCAGGTATCACGCCCTCCACCAGCCAACGATAGCCAGGCCGGGCCGCCGGCAGAAGCCGGACGCTAGCGCCGGCGGCGGGCGGCGAGGCGGCGGCGCATGATCGTGGCCTGCTCGGCCACGGCGAGCCGCAGCACATGATCCGGCGGCTCCGCGGCATTCGCCGCCTCGATGGTTGCCTCGGAAACGAGCGTAACCGGAAACAGCAGGCGGCTCAGCCGTCTCTTTGCCCACGGTGACCTGGTGGCGAGCGCGGGGAGGGCCTCGGCGAAGTACCGGTCTCGGTAGCCTGCCATCAGCTCCTCCTGCCCGGGCACCCAGAGTCCGGCGGCGCACGCCTGCGCGATCCTGGCCGGCTCGCCGCTGGAGAGGGCCGTGGCCCAGGCGGCTTCCTTCGCCGCCGGGTCCGGCCGCATCGCCAGGCAGGTCGCGCGGTTCACCTCGCCGGTGACCGGGTCGAGCCGCGGCAGCGCGTCGATGTCCGCCGTGGACGCCAGCCCGCGCGGCGCCACCTCATGCGCGCAGACCATCGCGCTCTGCTGGTCGCCGGCGTCGGCGGGCCGCCCATGCAGCTTCTCGTTCACCACCATCAGGCCAGGAACGGACAGAGCCAGGGCAGCCAGGTCCGGCATGAACACGATGTCCCACGCGGGGTTGTAGATGTTGGCTGGTCCAGCGTGTGCCAGTACTCATAATAAGGTTCTAGAAAGTAAGCTGTGCTTACCTGATGATCGAACACGATGTCGCTTGGGGGTGCCGGGTGGGCGGGCTCCGGGAGATCGCGGCCCCGTTCGTGGTGGCCGCGCCGTCGGGTGCCCGGGTGCGGACCCGCCTGCGGGTGCCGGCGGCTGACGCGGCGGTGCTGCGCGCCGTGGGCCGGCACCTGGCGTCGCTCGCCTCGGCTGACCTGGCGGCCCGCTGCCGCGAGGGGCCGCTGGACGCGCGGGGGCGGGCGCGCTCGCGGCGGGACCGGAAACGGGAACTGACCGCCGGGTCGTCGTCCAGGTGGGCCGGGGCGGTCACGCGGGCCAGCGAGGACCAATGGCAGCTCGGCTGGCGGAACCTGGGCGCGGAGGCGGCCACGCTGCGAGCGCGGGTCAAGACGATGGAGTCCCGGCTCGCGGTCCCGGCCGGGACGAGGACGGGCCGGGTCCGCGGTTACGCGAGCCAGGCCGAGCGGTTCGCCAAGCAGCGGCGGCTGCAGGCGCTGCAGGCGCGGCTCGCCGCCGCCGGGCAGCGGGCCGCGGCCGGGCGGGTGAGCGTGGTGCGGGGCGGGCGGCGGCTGCTGCGCGCCCGCGCGAACCTCATCGCCACGGGACTAACCCAGGCGCAGTGGCGGGAGCGGTGGGACGCCGGGCGCCTGTTCCTCACCGCCGATGGCGAGAAAGACAAGGCGTGGGGCAACGAGACCATCAGGTTCAACCCGGACGAGGGCTGGCTGGAGCTGAAACTGCCCGCCCCGCTCGCGCACCTGGCCAACGCGCCGCACGGCCGGTACCGGCTGTCCTGCCCGGTCAGCTTCGCCTACCGGGGTGATGAGGTCGCCGCGCAGGCCGCGACCGGCGCGGTCCGCTACGACATCTCACTCGACCCCGACACCGGCCGCTGGTACCTGGACGCGAGCTGGAAGACCAGCCCCGGCCCCGCCCCTGACCTTGCCGAGCTCCGCGCGCACCCGGTGGTCGCGGTCGACGTGAACGCCGGGCACCTCGCCGCCTGGGCGCTCACCCCGGACGGGAACCCAGCCGGGCCCCCGGTCACGATCCCTCTCGTCCTGGCCGGGCTGCCCGCCTCCACGCGGGACGGCCGGGTCCGGGCCGCCGTCACCGCCCTGATCGCCGTCGCCCGGCAGCACGGGGCAAGTGCGGTCGTGATCGAGAACCTCGACTTCGCCCAGGCCCGGGCCGAGGGCCGGGAACACGCCGGGAACCGCCCAGCGCGCGGCCGCCCCGGGAAGCGGTTCCGGGCCCTGGTGTCCGGCATTCCCACCGCCAGGTTCCGGGACCGGCTTACCCAGATGACCCACAACGCCAGGCTCGCGGTGATCGCCGTGGACCCCGCCTA
>CAZORE010000255.1:0-5442 GCA_964581815.1 uncultured Streptosporangiaceae bacterium
CTAAGCACCAGGGTGTCTGGTCACGACACGCCAGGCTTCGTACAGGCCGCGTCGAGCATTACGCATCCGGAGTCCGGTGAAACACGCCTCCGTTCGGAGGGAAAGTTTGGACGTGGCCCGCGGGCAGTCCCGGTGTCAGTGGTGGTGGAGGCGGTGGTGCTGGGTGAGGACGTCGAGTCCGAAGTCGCGGGAGGGGTCGCGCCAGACCGAGTGCGCGTGGTTGGCGCCGCGCTGGGTGTTGTCCCATTCGATCAGCAGGTCCGGGCCCTGGATCCGGTAGTAGTGGGGCCGGCCTGGATCGAGGGACCCGGCCCAGGCGACGTGCACCGCGTCGAGGACGGTGCCGTGGTAGCGCTCAAGGGGTGAGACGCCGTCCGGGACGCGGCCGAAGTAGGTGCCGAGCAGCGCGCGCAGCAGGGCCCGCTGGCGGTCGTCGAGCTCGCTGGCGGCCAGTCCCTTGGGGCTGGCGGTGAATTCGACGGCCTGGTGGTCGCTCTGGTCGAACCCGGCGGCCCTGTCGATGGCGTCGCTCGCGGCCTGGATACGTTCCTGCTCGGCCGGGTCGAGGAACCGCGGGCCGCGCCAGATCCCGGTCAGCGGGATATAGCGGTCGCCCTCGGCGATGCTGCCGCGGTTGCCCGTGACGAGGTCCGGCGGTGCCTTCGGCAGGAGGACGGCGCGCGCCGCCAGTGGGCCGGGAAGCGAGCTGACAAGTTCTCGGGCCAGGTCCTCCACCCGGCCGAGCGGACGGTGCACGAGCTCGCCGAGGAGGGGCGAGGACGCCGGGTCAGCGCCGATGAAGCAGGGCGTGGCCGAGGCCAGCAGGCCGTCGGCGACAAGGTAGTTGAGTGAGACGTGATGGCCGCCGAACCGCCAGGCCCACGGCCGCGATCCTCCCGGCTCACCGAAGACCCTCAGGTAGTACATTCCCGGGTCCCGGCCGCGGTCCCGGTCAAAACTCGCGGTGAAGCCCTCGGTGTGGTCAAGGACGTTCTCCAGGCCCATGGTCAGGGCAACCGTGTTGTACCCGGCGGTGGACAGCCCTGACGCGACAAGGCGCATGGCGGCGCGCTGCTGAGCGGGCCGCTGCTGGTTCACGGTGAGGCCGCCGTGATCGGTGGGGGTGTAGAACCAGCGGCGTCGTTCGGCGTCCGAGTCGGCGTCCACCGGGACTGAGCCGCCGGCCACCGCCCGCTGCTCGGGATCGAGGCAGGTCAGCCACGCCCGCGCGGCTTCGGCCATCTCGTCGGCGACCTGGCGCCTGGCGGTGAGCTCTGGCTGTGTTGTCATGTCTGCCGCCCTTGCTGGTTTGGTTCCGTGCCGATCGTCTCACCTGCCAGGCTCAGCCGCGGTCGTGGAGGGTCACCTGGTAGCCATCGGGGTCCGCGAACGTGAACGTGCGGCCGAACGGCCCGTCGACGGGCGCTGAGACGATCGTCGTGCCGGCGGCGGCGAGGGCGTCGTGGATGTCCTGCGCGTCGGGGGCGTGCAGCCACAGCGCCATTCCCTGGCCCGGCCGCGCTACCGCGTCCGGGTCGGTGCCCGCGACCAGGTCGCGGACGGCGAACGCGATCGGCTTGGTGTCGAACACGACGGCGTGCGGCGGTCCCGCGGCGGAGCGCTTCAGCCCCAGGTACCGCTCGTAGAAAGCGGCGGAACGCTCCAGGTCGCGCACCTGCAGTGAAATGAAGTCGGGTCCGGTGACGGCCACGGTTCTTGCCTCCTCATTGGTATGTCAGTCTTCTGACATAACACAATGTATGTCAGACTACTGACATGAGTCAAGGCGAGCCTGGAATCGAGCTGGACACATCGCTGGGGTACATGCTGAAGGCGGCCGCGAGCGCCCTGCACTCCGCCCTGGAGGCCGTGCTGAGCCCGCTCGGCATGACGATCACCCACTACTCCTGCCTGGAACTGCTCGCACAGCGACCGGGCCTGTCGAACTCCGAGCTTGCCCGCGGCGCGTTCGTCACCCGGCAGTCGATGAACGTGCTCCTGCAGGCCCTCGAACGCCAGGGACTCGTCACCCGCCCGGCCCGGGCACCCGTCGGCCGGGCCCTGCCCACCGAGCTGACCGCCCGCGGGCGCCGCCAGCTCCAGGTGGCCAGCGCCGCGGTCCGCCGCGTCGAGCAAGACATGCTGGCCAGCCTGGATGCCAGCGAACAAGATCAGATGCGGCGCCTGCTCACCACGTGCATCGCCTCACTGACCAGACCGCCCGCACCGGCAACGTAACCGCTCCGGAATTAGCGCTGGGCCGGTGCAGGCATCGCGTCAACGCCGGGGCTGGGCGCGTCCCGCTACGAGATGTTTGCCGGATAATAGGCGGAGATCGGTCTCGGTGCTCGCAGCGGACAGGACGGGGTGCTCGTGGAGACCTTCTGGGAGTCGTTCCGCCTTGACCCGCGGCCGGACGGCAACGCGTCGATGCGTGCGTCGGACGCCGACCGGGAGCTGGTACGCACCGTGCTGGTCGATGCCTACGGGGACGGGCGCCTGACCCGCGAGGAATATGACGAACGGCTGAACGCCCTGTACGGCAGCCGGACCCTCGGCGAGCTGCCTGCGCTCGTCGCCGACCTCATCGTGCCCGGTAGCCCGCCCGCGGTGCCGGCTCCGCGGCACCCGGCGGACCTGAGGACACGAGGCGCGCGCAAGTGGCGCAGGGACGTAGAGGAGTCGTTCGCGGCCTTCCTGTTCCCCAGCGCGATCTGCGTGGTGATCTGGATCGTGATTGGCGGCGGCTTCTTCTGGCCGGTGTTCCCCATGCTGTTCCTCGGGCTCAACGTCCTGAAGACGGTCGTGCAGCGCGAATCGGCCATCGAGCGCGAGGTTGCCCGGCTGGAAGAGCAGGCGGCCAGCGACGCGCTCCCTGGCTCCCCGGCGAGCCACGGCGACCAGGAGGAGACTGCCCCCGAGTGACGGGGTGTTTCGGACCGGGTCCTTGCCGGGCAAGCTCGCCTTGGTGAGCGGCCGACGGATCCGGTCCAGTGCTCAGGCGTCAGCGCCGCCCCGCATCGGCTCCGGCCCGGGCATAGCCCGGCAAGGCCAGGGATGTGACGGGCGCGATCCGCACGCTGGTTCGGCGATGGTGGGGGGTACCAGCTCGTCCGAGAAAAGGAGCAGGTCTTATGTCCAGCGACGATGAAATCCGGCCCTTCCGTGTCGGTTTCCCTGAAGCAGAGCTCACCGACCTGCGCCGGCGCGTCAGCGCGACCAGGTGGCCCGACCGTGAGACGGTCACCGACGACTCGCAGGGCGTGCGGCTGGCGCTGATGCAGGACCTCGCGGCCCACTGGGCGAACGGCTACGACTGGCACAAGTGCGAAGCGAAACTGAACGACCTGCCGAACTTCACGACCGAGATCGACGGGCTCGGGATTCACTTCATCCACGTCCGCTCCCCGCACGAGGACGCCCTGCCGCTGATCATCACGCACGGATGGCCTGGCTCGGTCATCGAGCAGCTGAAGATCATCGAGCCGCTCACCAATCCCACCGCATACGGCGCGAGCGCGGCGGACGCGTTCCACCTGGTGATTCCCTCGCTGCCGGGGTACGGGTTCTCGGCCAAGCCGACCACCACCGGGTGGGATCCCGCCCGTACCGCCCGGGCGTGGACCGTGCTGATGAAGCGCCTGGGGTACGGCCGGTTCGTCGCGCAGGGCGGCGACTGGGGTGCGGCCGTCACCCAGGCGATGGGCATCCAGGCTCCGCCGGAGCTGGCCGGCATCCACTCCAACATGCCAGGCACTGCCCCGGCCGCCATCAACGAGGCGGTCAAGCGCGGCGACCCGCCGCCCTCGGACCTGTCCGCCGAGGAGCTGCGCGCGTACGAGCAGCTGAGCACCTTCTACGCCAAGCACGTGGCCTACGCCCTGATCATGACCACGCGCCCGCAAACGCTCTACGGGCTGGCGGACTCACCCGCCGACCTGGCCTCGTTCATCCTTGACCACGGCGACGGCGCCGGCCAGCCTGGGCTGGTGGAACAGGCCCTGCAGGGAACCCTGGACAGCGCCCTGACCCGGGATGACATCCTGGACAACATCACGCTGTACTGGCTGACGAACACCGGGGTGTCCTCGGCCCGCCTGTACTGGGAGAACAAGGCGGACTTCTTCGACGCCAAGCCCATCACGATCCCGTTCGCCATCAGCGTCTTCCCCGACGAGCTCTACCAAGCCCCGCGCAGCTGGGCCGAACGCGCCTACCCGCACAACCTCGTCCACTACAACCGGCTCGAACGAGGCGGGCACTTCGCCGCCTGGGAACAGCCGGACCTGTTCGCCTCGGAAATGCGCGCCTCGTTCAGATCGCTGCGCTGACCAGTGGAGGTACCAAATGGCTGAGCTTCCGGCGCCCCCGGAGGGAATCGTCCTTGCCCACTTCATCGTGTCGGACGATGTCGAGCGCTCGGTGCGCTTCTACACCGAGGTACTGGGCGGGCGGGTGGCCTTCTCCGGTCCCGGAGGGCTGACCTACGTCGCGCTGTCCAACACCTGGATCATCATCAACGTCGGCGGGGGCCCGACCGACGACAAGCCGGCGGTCACCCTGGAGACGCCGCGCGACCCGGACCGGGTCAGCAGCTTCCTCAACATCCGGGTCAGGGACATCCACGCGGTGTACGCCGAGTGGAGCGCCCGGGGCGCCGAGTTCCTGACGCCGCCGAAACAGCACCAGTACGAGATCCGCTGCTACATCCGCGACCCCGACGGCCACCTGATCGAGGTGGGGCAGACCACGGACTTCGAAGGGGACTGGGCGCCCGCCCACTGGCCGTCATGACCACCGCGATCATCGGCACCGGCGGGCTCGGGTCGGCCATCGCCCGCCAGCTCGCCTCCGGCGGCGAGACCCTGCGGCTCTCGAGCGCCGACACCGCGTCGGCCCGAACGCTGGCCGCGCGGATCGGCCAGGGGGCGGTTGTCTCCGATGGCAACCGCGACGCGCTGCAGGGTGCCGATGCCGTCGTCCTCGCGCTGCGGTTCACCGTGCTGAAGGGCGTCATCGGCGAGATCGCCGGCTCGCTGACCGGCAAGGTCGTGGTCGTTCCGAGCAACCCGGTTGGCCTCGACGCCCAAGGCAACGTCGTGCGGCTCCTGCCGGACGGGCAGTCGTCCGGCAAGGTCGTGGCCGGGTGGCTGCCGGCCGGGGCGCACTTCGCCATGGCGTTCGGGAGCATGTCGGCCAGCCTCTTCGAGTCCGCCGGCCACCGGTCACCGGAGCGGGCGGTCCTCTTCTACGTGACCGACGACGACCGGGCCGGCGAGGAAGTCGGGCGGCTGATCGCAGCGGCCGGCTTCGAGCCGGCGAAGGCCGGCGGGATCGAGCAGTCGGGCCGCCTCGAGGTGGGCGGCGACCTGCACGATCTCGTCGTCGGCCCCGCGGAGGCACGGTCACTGATCGATGGCACCTGAGCGTGGTCGCGTTGCC
>CAZORE010000256.1:0-5439 GCA_964581815.1 uncultured Streptosporangiaceae bacterium
TCGGCAGCCGCGGGCACGGCGGGTTCACCGAAGCGCTGCTCGGCTCGGTAAGCCAGCACTGCGTACAGCACGCGCTTTGCCCCGTGGTCGTGGTCCGCGGCCCGGATCCGGCCTGACCGGCGCCGCACGGCGGCCGGCCGCCCGCGAGTTCGAGGCGGCAACTGTCGTCGGCAAGGCCTATCACCGCCGTGGCGCTTAGCCATCGCCGAGTCTTCGGCCTGGACGTCAGGTCACTCAGCAGGAAGACGGGAAAATGAGAACAGCACGCACTTGTCTATCTGCTCCGCCACGGAAGGCATCCCGTGAGTGAGGGCGGCCTGCACGTCGTTTTCGGCACCGGGCAGGTGGGGCTCGCGCTCGCGGGCCGGCTGGCCGGGCTGGGCGCGGACGTCCGGGCTGTATCACGCCGCCGTCCCGTAGCCCTGGCTGACGGTGTCGACTGGCGGGGCGCGGACGCCACCGATCTCGATGCGGCTAGCGATGCGGCCAAGGGCGCGTCGGTGGTCTACCAGTGCCTCAACGCCCCCTACACCCGGTGGCCGGACCTTTTCCCGCCGCTGCAGCGCGGGGCGCTGACCGCGGCCGAGCACGCCGGAGCCCTGCTGGTCACCCTGGAGAACGTCTACGCCTACGGGCCGACCAGCGGCCAGCCGATGACCGAGGACCTCCCGCTGGCGGCCACGACATCCAAGGGCCGGACCCGCGCCGCGATGACCGAGGAACTGCTGTCCGCCGCGGACGGCGGGCGGGTCCGGATCGCCATCGGGCGCTCATCGGACTTCTTCGGCGCGGGTGCCACCGAGTCCACCCTCGGGATGCGGGTCTTCGGCAACGCCGTGGCGGGCAAGCGCGCCGACTTCATCGGCAACCCCGGCCTGCCGCACACCTACAGCTACGTGCCCGACATCGCCGCCGGGCTGGCCACCCTCGGCACCGACGAGCGGGCCGCCGGCCAGGTATGGCACCTGCCCGGCCCCGAGACCATGACCACCCGGTCCCTGCTGGACCTGATTGCCGCCGAGGTCGGCCACCCGGTCGCGGTCCGCGACGTTCCCCCGCTCGCCCTGCGCGCCCTGGGACTGGTCAGCCCGCTGATGCGCGGCCTGGCCGAGATGTCCTACGAGTTCGAGGAGCCCTTCATCCTCGACACCGCCAAATTCGAGTCCGCCTTCGGCACGACCGTCACCCCGCTCGCCACCGCGGTCGCCGAGACGGTCGCTTGGTACCGGACCCAGGCAGGAGCAAAATGAGCATTCCGCCGCCCGAGGGCGGCGCGCTGAGCCCGGCCGCCGCCTGGTCACAACGCGTGCGCAAGGTCGGAGGCTACATCCAGCTCGCCTTCGCGGCCTTCTGGCTGATCCGCGGCGCCCTCACCGTCGGCGGCGCAACCGGGACCGCCCTAGCGGTCGCCGCCCTCGTCCTGGTCCTCGCCGTCCTGGCCTACGCCATCCGGTTCACCGCCGGGACCGGCCGCCGGCCCACCAGCCCGCAGGCCAAGGCCATCGATCGGTCGGTGACCGCCGCCACCGTCATCGAACTGGCCGCCGGCGCCCTGCTGCTCGGCACCGCCGCCGCCGGGTTCCGTGACCTCGCCGGCCTGCGGCCCGGCCGCTCCCCGAAGCCGAAGCCGGCGCGGCTGAGCCCGCAACCCTCGTGACCGTCCGCGGCGCCGGCGGCCAGCCGGGCAGGCCCGGGGGCTCCCGCCCGGTGATCGTGGTCCGGCATCTCACCAAGCGCTACGGGCCGGTCCTGGCGGTCGACGACCTCAGCTTCACGGTCGCGGCCGGCCAGGTCACCGGGTTCCTGGGGCCGAACGGGAGCGGAAAATCCACCACCATGCGGATGATCGTCGGGCTCGACGCCCCGACCGCCGGGCAGGTCACCGTCGACGGCCGGAGCTACGGCCAGCTCCGGTTCCCGCTCCGCGAGGTCGGCGCGCTCCTCGACGCCGGCGCCGTGCACCCGGGCCGGACCGCCCGCGACCACCTGGCCTGGCTAGCCGCCTCCAACCAGATCCCGTCCGGCCGCGTCGATGAGGTCCTCGGCATCGTCGGCCTGGCCGGCGCGGCCCGCCGCCGCGCCGGGGAACTGTCCCTGGGCATGGGTCAGCGACTCGGCATCGCCGCCGCGCTCCTCGGCGACCCCCCCGTGCTGATCTTCGACGAGCCGGTTAACGGGCTCGACCCCGAGGGGATCCTCTGGGTCCGCAAGCTCCTGCAGTCGCTGGCCGCCGAAGGCCGCACCGTCCTGGTCTCCAGCCACCTCATGTCCGAGATGGCCCTGACCGCCGACCACCTCATCATCATCGGACGCGGACGCCTGCTCGCCGCCGGAACCGTCGCCGAGTTCATCGAGCGCAGCGAGGGCCACCACGTGCACGCCCAGTCCCCCGACGCCGGCGCGCTGACCGGCCTGCTCCGCCAGAAGGGCGCAACCGTCGCGGCCGACGGGCCAGAAAGCCTGACGGTCACCGGCATGGAAAGCCGCGACGTCGGCATCCTCGCCGCGCAGGCCGGCCTCACTCTCTACGAGCTGGGCACTCAGCGCGCATCACTCGAGGACGCCTTCATGGAGCTCACCCGCGAGCACGGCGAGTACCGTGCCGCCACGCCGGCACCGGCGGGAACCCCGGCATGAGCCAGGCCCTCGCCCCGGCCCGCGGGACGGCCCGCCCGCCAGTAAAGCTGCGCCGGGTCTTCGCCGCCGCGGCCCGCTCGGAATGGATCAAGCTCCGCACCGTGCGCTCCACGATCTGGGCGCTCGTGCTCACCATCGCCTTCACCATCGGCCTCGGCGCCCTCTTCACCGCCATCGAGGTCAGCCGCTGGGATACCCGGACACCGACCGAGGTCAGCGGCTTCGACCCGCTGCTCTACAGCTTCGCCGGGCTCAACCTGGCGCAACTGTCCATCGGCGTACTCGGCGTGCTCGTCATGACCTCCGAGTACTCCACCAGGACCATCAAGCTGACCCTCGGCGCCACCCCCCAGCGGCCCGTGCTCCTCGCCGCCAAGGTAGCCACCTTCAGCGCGGTCGTCGCCGCCATCGGCCTCGCCTCCTGCTTCGCGGCCTTCTGGGTGTGCCAGGCGCTCCTGGCGCCCAAGCACGCGGGCCTGTCGATCTCCGACCCCGGCGTCCTGCGGGCCGTTATCGGCGGAGCGGTCCACCTCGTCCTGGTCGGCGCCATCGCGGTGGCCCTCGGCGCCCTCATCCGCCGGACCGCCGGCGCGGTCGCCGTCCTGTTCGCCGTGCTCCTCGTCATACCCGGCCTGGTCACCCTGCTGCCCGCGCCCTGGAACAACGACATCACCAGGTACCTCCCGAACTCGGCAGGCGCGGCCATGTCCGCCGTCGGCCGGTTCCCCAACCTCCTGTCTCCCGCGGGAGGACTGATCGTGCTGTGCGCCTACACCGCCGCCGCACTCGTACTCGCCGCCCTCGCCCTCACCCGCCGCGATGCCTAGCATCGACCACGCCGCCTGTGCGGCCTGCACCGCGGGAGCAACCGCGATCGGCGTGGTGGCTGCCTATCTCCTGTTCGCCAGGCCACGCCAGCTGCGGTGGGGGGCGAGCAGCCAGGAGCGCGAAGTGCCGCTGCCCGGCGACGACCTCATCGTCACCCCTGACCTCACCGCCACCCGGGCCATCACCGTCCACGCCCCAGCCAGCCAGATCTGGCCCTGGATCGCACAGTTGGGACAGGGGCGGGGCGGGTTCTACAGCTACGACTTCCTCGAGAACCTCGTCGGCTGTGACATCCACAGCGCAGACCGCATCATCCCCGAATGGCAGGACATCAAGACCGGGGATGAGGTCAAGCTCGCCCCTGCGGCAGCGCTGAACGTTGCCGCGGTTGAGCCGGGGCGATCGCTGGTTCTCCGCGGCGGGATCATGCTGGGGACCACCCCGCCTCCCTACGACTTCACCTGGGCCTGGCTGCTCCGCGACCACCCAGACGGGACAACACGGCTGCTCCTGCGGGAAAGATACGCCTACACCAGGCCATGGGCGCGGCTCCTGGTCGAGCCCGTCGAAGCGGTCAGCTTCGTGATGAGCCAGAAGACGCTCCGCGGGATCAGGGACCGGGCCGAACAGGTGGCCTCAGATATTGCCGGGAAAGGGAATGAATAAAACTGCCGCGCGGTGAATCTTCCGAACGACGCAGATTTAGCTGCACGGCGAACGATCAGCGACAATGCCAGGAATTATCCGGCCGAAGTGGGACTTTCGCCTCTGACGTTCGAGTTCCGCCGCAGGCATTTTGTAGGTAAATCTCAAAGAATCGGAGTTTGCGATGCGAGCACTCGTTTACCACGGACCAGGCAAAAAGGCATGGGAAGACGTGCCCATGCCGGAAATAACCGCCGACACGGACGCGATAGTCCGGGTCGACGCAACGACGATCTGCGGCACGGACCTGCACATCCTCAAGGGCGACCTCCCGCTCGTGCCACCCGGGCGGATCCTCGGCCACGAAGCGGTCGGAACCGTTGAGTCGGTCGGCAGCGGCGTGCACCGGGTCAAGGCCGGCGACCGCGTCCTCGTGTCGTGCGTCTCCGCGTGCGGGGCCTGCCGGTTCTGCCGTGAGGGTCACAGCGGGCAGTGCCTCGGCGGGGGCGGCTGGATCCTCGGTTACCTGATCGACGGCACCCAGGCCGAGTATGTCCGGGTACCGTTCGCCGACAACTCCACCTACCCGGTGCCGGACGGTGCCAGCGACGATGACACCCTCATGCTGGCCGACATCCTGCCCACCGCCTATGAGGTCGGCGTGCTCAACGGCGGCGTGCGGCCGGGCGACGTGGTCGCGGTCGTCGGGGCCGGCCCGATCGGCTTGTCCGCGATCACCGCCGCCCGCCTGTTCAGCCCGAGCCACATCGTCGCGATCGACCTGGCCGATACCCGGCTCGAAGCGGCGAAGGGGTTCGGCGCGGACGTCACCGTGAACAACAGCCGCCAGGACCCGCTGGAAGTGATCCGCTCGCTGACTGACGAGCTGGGCGCCGACGTGACCATCGAGGCGGTCGGCGTGCCCGCCACCTTCGAGCTGGCCGTCCTGCTGTCCCGCCCAGGCGGCCGGATCGCCAACATCGGCGTGCACGGCAAGCCTGCCACCCTGCACCTTGAGGACCAGTGGACCAGGAACATCACCATCACCACGGGCCTGGTCGACGCGTACTCCACGCCGACCCTGCTGCGCCTGCTGGCCAGCCACCAGATCGACGCGGGCCGGTTCATCACCCACCATTTCACACTGGATGAATTCGACCGGGCCTACGACGTGTTCGCCCGGCCGGCCGAGACGGGCGCGCTCAAGGTCGTACTGAGCCGAACCGCCTAAGCCGCGAATGCGCGAGCGCCCGGTGGATATAAGCGGGCGCGGATACCTTCCACACGCGCTCACTGGGCGACGTGGAGCGTGACTTTACGAGGCCACGC
>CAZORE010000257.1:0-1183 GCA_964581815.1 uncultured Streptosporangiaceae bacterium
TCCGCCCGACTGGTGCCGCTGAGCCTGGCACACGACCCACGACTCGTGAACCGCCGTTCGGCGCGGCTCGTGAACCGCCGTTCGGCGCGGCCTGCTAGGGCCTGACGGCTTGATCCGAATAAGTTAGATACCTAATTCTCCGCCCGGTCGCTGTCTACTGTCTCGTCCCCGGGCACTTCCAGCCCAACGCCGGTGCCGCTCTCATGAGCAGGCACGGTACTGGCATTCCGGGGATGCTGGTCGCCTGTCGGCACTCCGGGCAGCCGGACGCCGTCCTGGACGTCGAACGCCAGGCCTTCCGGACGCTCCGTCTTCTCGGACGGGGTGACAGGCACAGGGTTAGGGGTCATTCCAGCGCTTTCCCGGTCCTGGTTGTCAGTCATGGTTTCACCTTTCGCTAGGCCCGTCTGTTACCCCGCGCCGCCCGATCCAATCTGCGGCGGCTCAGCGACGGCCGCACCAGTACGGACGCTGACCGGCGACCGGATCATCATGACGTCCTTAGTCAGTGTGCGCCGTCTGGCTGGTGCCCGTTGCTTGTGCCACTTCGGCCTTGTGGTCGCCAGGCGGGCAACGATGACCTCGAGCACGGGGTGTCGCTGGGCACTGTGGCTCGCCCCATGTGAGTCGCATATATCTATGCGGAAGTTCCTCGGAGTTCTCATCGTGCTTCAGCTGTAACGTTTTGCCGCACCAGCCGCGTGCACATATAAAAACTCCGGTCCCTGCCGCCGTCCTCCCCTGATATCGCGGGCGCGGATGCGGGTCCGGAGCAACACTTTTACGTTACGCGTCTTGCTGGCTTTCGCATGGGTCACGCCGGAGCTGGGTTTAAAGATCGTCCTCCTGGCGTCCCGGCGCATCCGGGGCGAAGAACCGGTCGTCTCTCCGGACCTCTGCGACGTCCTCGGCTGCGGCCTGCTTCATCCTCGCTATCCGCGCCCTCGGGCCGGGCAGGTTGTAGTACCCGCCGCGGCCCTGGCGGACGAGCGAGTGCGGCCTTCCCGGACCGGCAAGCATCAGCGGCGACAGCAGCAGGCCCAGGATGCCGACCAGGAACAGGACCACGCCGACGACGTGCACGTCCAGGCCGTGCGGGGAACCCCCCGCCAAGGCGAACCGCAAGATCGCGCCGACCGCAATCAGCGTGATGGCGACGCCGGTACTCATCGCCCGACGCCCG
>CAZORE010000257.1:1283-3922 GCA_964581815.1 uncultured Streptosporangiaceae bacterium
CGCCCGACGCCCGGCGGCCGGCGGCGGGCCGGCCTGGGGCCCGGCGGCCATGTTCACTGGTCCACCCGGGCGGACTGGCAATCAGCGGCGGCCCAGCAGGCCGGGACTGGAACGATCCATGCGGCGACGCTCACGACTGTCTCCTCGGGTACCGGCCCGAACGCGAAAAACTCCGGGCCGCGCGCTGCCTGTCATATTTCATATTCGCGGGGGCAGCAGCCGGGGTCCGGAGCAGTAACTTCAGCGTACGCTCCGCCGGCCCCTAATCAGGGCAGCCGATACTTCGGAATCATTTTCCCTGAGCCCAGGTGGCTTTCACCTGCATGCCGCAGGCTGATTCCGCTGTTGGACATCAGGGTCGCTAGAGCGTACTCTCAAAGTGTAGCTCCGGATTCTTGCGGCTGCACCCCGAAAACAGGGGGCAATGCAGGACCGGAGTTTTCTTCTTCGGGCCAGCGCCATTAAGGCGCTGCGGCCTGGTAAAGGGGCAAGAGCCCGCGGGATTTTCTTTCTCCCACCGCGATGTCGCGCAGGACCGGCTACCCCGTACGTCAAATTTGTTACTGACTGAGGAGGGGGTGTGGGCATCATCGCATGGATTAACTTAGGTCCCGGCCTGGGAGCAGGCCTGCTAGCCAATATGCTGGTCCTGCACCGGTTCTTCAACCTCTCCACCTGGCTGACCGCCATCGCGGGCGCGGCGATCCTGCTGCTGGTCTTCCACCTGTTCACCATGCGGGCGCACGCTGGCAGCGGCCGGCGGACCAGCTGGGCGCACCGGTGACCGCGCTCGCCCGTGCCGTCGGCGTGAACCGTCCCGTCGGCACGGCCGCGGCACCGGGGAATGTCCGGGCCGCCGGCCGGCTGTGCCGTTCCAGGGCTGCCAGTCTGCTGCGGCTGAGCCCTGCGGGGTTTGGCGGGACAGGTGCCGTGCTGACCTCGGCACTGGAGAACGTGACGAAGAAAGGACCGGAGCCGTCCGCTGAGCGGCGGGCAGCGGAGGAGCTGCTGCGGCGTCGCCGGGAGCAGGGCCTGTCGCTGACCGGCCCGGACGGGCTGCTGAAGCGGCTGACCAAGACGGTCATCGAGACCGCCCTGGACCAGGAGCTGGCCGGGCATCTGGGGCACGGGAAGCACGCCCCGGCGGGCAACGGGACCGGGAACGTGCGCAACGGGAGCCGGCCGAAGACGGTGCTGACCGAGAGCACCGGCGAGGTCAGCGTGGAAGTGCCGCGGGACCGGGACGGCACGTTCGAGCCGCAGATCGTCAAGAAGCGGCAGCGGTGGCTGACCTGGGCCGATGAGATCGTGCTGTCGCTGTATGCCAAGGGCCTGACCACGGGCGAAATCTCCTCGTACTTCGCCGGGATCTACGGGGCGTCTGTCCCCGACGAGACCGTCAGCCGGATCACCGCCAAGGTGATCGAGGAGATGCAGTCCTGGCAGGCCCGTCCCCTGGACGAGGTCTACGCGGCGGTCTTCACCGACGCGATCATGGTGAAAGTGCGAGACGGGCGGGTCGCCGGCCGGACGGTTTACGCCGCGATCGGGGTCACCCTGACCGGGGAGAAGGACGTCCTCGGGCTATGGGCCGGGCAGGGCGGGGAAGGTTCCCAGTTCTGGATGAGCGTGCTGACCGACCTGAAGAACAGAGGGATCAAGGACGTGTTCTACGTGGTCTGCGACGGGCTGGAGGGGCTGCCCGAGGTCGTGGGCAGCGTCTGGTCGCAGGCGATCGTGCAGACCTGCACCGTGCATCACGCCGGCCTGCCGATTATGCCGGTCTGGCGGCGGGAGCTGCTGGTGGCGGGCGCTTAGTTCGCGGGAAGGCCGGCACAAGCCGGTCGTGTGACGCACGCCGTCCTCTCTGGTCTCGAGGAACAGGCCGGGATCCGGCTGCGTCACGCCCCGTCCTGATACCCGGCCAGCCGGTCCCCTCCGCGCGACGGGTCCGGCAAGACCAGGCCACGACCGCCGGCCCTGCCGGTTATATGGTCTGATCGAGTGACTGCTGAGGTCGCGGAAGGGACTTCCGGGTTTCCCGTGAGTGCCCGTTCATCCCGCTACCGTGACGGCCGGCCACGCCAGCGCAGTGGAACCACCCCGTTGCCTACGTTCTTGCAAGGAGCCGGCATGTCCGAACCAGACCCTCTCGTCGATCGCGGGCGGTCGCCGGGCAGCCGGCTGCTGTCCGGGGTGGACCAGCTGGCGTCGCGTCCACTGGCCGCGCTGGTCGTGCTCACGGCGGATACAGCCTGGGTTCTCCTCAGCG
Organism: uncultured Streptosporangiaceae bacterium; assembly: GCA_964581815.1. Taxonomy (GTDB): domain Bacteria; phylum Actinomycetota; class Actinomycetes; order Streptosporangiales; family Streptosporangiaceae; genus Trebonia. The sequence goes on from CAZORE010000257.1 coordinate 3,556, forward strand.
CCGCCGCCGGGTTCCCCTCGCGGTGGGAGAACGTCTTCCAGTCCCTGGTCGCCGCCCTCACCCTGGCCATGGTCTTCGTCATCCAGCACACGCAGGCACGCCAGCAGGCAGCTACCCAGCGTAAGCTCGATGAGATCCTGCAGGCGCTGCCCGGTGCCGATAACGCGCTGATGGCGCTGGAACACGCTTCCGATGATGAACTGCGCGCCGCCGGCGACTCGCACCGCGAGACCCGGCAGGCCGCGCTAGACGAGCAATCCAGCCCCGCCCCTGCGGGAGGATGACCAGTCAGCCGCGGAGCAAGCCGGGAGCGCGGCGGGGAATTCGCCGCCCGAGGGAGCAACCACGGGCCGACGGTCGGCTCGCC
>CAZORE010000257.1:4022-5385 GCA_964581815.1 uncultured Streptosporangiaceae bacterium
CCATTCGGGGTCCGGTGGGCGTGTTCACCGGTTCGTTGCCCGGCCACCCCGGCCGGGACACGCACCTGCCCCGCACGGCGGTCATCGACTACGCCGCGTTTCCCGCCCGCGCCGAGACCAAGGACTACACAACCGTCACCTTGGGTCCACGTCAAGGAAGGAACCTTTGCTTCGTCCCTGCGGGCTCGCTGATGACCGGGTGCCGGGGCTGATGGAAGACTACGAGTGTGTTCGAAGGATTCCAGGAAGACCGGATCGACCTCGGCGAAGCGTCGGTCTTTGTGCGCCACGGCGGCGACGGCCCGCCGGTCGTGCTGCTGCACGGGCACCCTCGCACCTCGGCCACCTGGCATCGGGTCGCGCCGCGTCTTGTCGGGCGCGGCTTCACCGTCATCTGCCCGGATCTTCCGGGGTACGGCCAGTCACGAGCCCCAGCGCCTGCGGCGGACCACACCGCGCATTCCAAGCGCGCCGCCGCGCGCGACATCGCGGCGGTCATGCGAGCACTCGGCCACCGCCGGTTCGCGCTGGCCGGACATGACCGAGGCAGCTACGTGGCGCTCCGGCTCGCGCTCGACCATCCCGAGGCAGTCTCGCGGCTCGCGCTGCTCGACTGCGTTCCCATCAGCGAGCACCTGTCCCGGATCACCGCGAAGTTCGCCACGCGATGGTGGCACTGGTTTTTCTTCGCCCAGCCGGAGATCCCTGAGCGCGTCATCAACGCCGACCCTGACCGCTGGTACCGCGGCGATCCCGAGGCAATGGGCCAGGAGAACTACGACGAGTGGCGGGCAGCCGTCCGTAACCCTCAGGTGGTCCGCGCAATGCTCGAGGACTACCGGGCCGGCCTGAGCGTCGACCGGCAGCACGAGGAAGAGGACCGGGCCGCCGGGCGCCGCGTGCGGTCACCGCTGCTGGTGCTGTGGTCGAAGCGAGACGATCTCGAAGACCTCTACGGTGACCCGCTTCTGATCTGGCACGCCTGGGCTGACGATGTCCGCGGCCACAGCATCGACTCCGGGCATCACATGGCCGAGGAAGTCCCCGAAGCACTCGCTATCTCGCTAGGCGACTTCTTCCTTCCTCAGTAGGCATACCAGGATGGCAAAGGCTGGCTGACGCGGCACTAGCCACACGGGGGCAGATTCGATGCGTGAAAATCCGCGTTAGCGAAGGCCCCCTACGGGCCGGTAAGACTACTGTCGCCAGGTACACGCGATTGTGTTGTATTGCGCCTGCGTCCTGCGGAAACGCCACCAGCGCCAGCGGCTGCGCCACTGTGCCCCGGCCCCGGGGCACCTGCCCGGAGGGTCACGCTCCGGTCAGTGAGAGGAGCACGGCGATGGCGGCTGCGGTCATCAGC
>CAZORE010000258.1:0-5382 GCA_964581815.1 uncultured Streptosporangiaceae bacterium
AGCTGGGTGCCGCGGAGGCGGCGCGGGCGAGAACGATCGCGACGACGGCGAGCAGGGAGACCGTGGTGAGCGCGATGCGCAGGCTCAGGCCGGTGGCGATGAAGCCGATGATCGGCGGGCCGAGCAGGAAGCCGGCGTAGCCGAGGGTGGAGGCGGTGGCCACGCCGTTGGGGCCGGCGAGGATGCCAACCCGGGACATGGCGGTGGGGAACGCGTTGGCGACGCCGAGGCCGGCGAGCGCGAAGCCGAGGAGGGCGAGCGGCAGCACCGGGGAGAGCGCGGCGGCCAGCATGCCGGCGCAGGTGACCAGGCCGCCGTAGACCAGGACGCGGGTCTGGCCGAGGCGGGCGAGCAGCCAGCTCCCGGCCAGTCGGCCGGCGGCTTCGGCGAGCGCGAAGGAGGCGTAGCCGGCGGCGGCCAGGCCCGCCGCGGCGCCCAGGTCCTCGCGCAGGTGCAGGGCGCCCCAGTCGCTGATCGCGCCCTCGCCGTAGGTGGAGCACAGCGCGATCACGCCGAGCAGCAGCACGGTCCGCCACACCCCGGAGGGCCCGCGCTGGGCGGCGGGGCGGGCGGGCGAGGCAGGGCTGGCGGCCGGGGCAGAGGGGGTGGGCAGGGTAGGAGGGGCGGGCGGGGCAAGGCGGAGCATGCCCTCGTTCTGTACCTCGGGATGTGCCTCGCCGGGGACCTGGGTGTCTGCGGCGGGCGCCTCGTGGCCCGGGATCTCGTGAGCTGGGGGCAGCGGCCTGGCGAGGATAACCCGGCCGCAGGTGACGGTGACCACCAGGCCGAGCACGCCGACCAGGGAGAAGTGGGCGAGGGGGGTGAGCGTGAGCGCGGCCAGGCCGCCGAGGGCCGAGCCGGCCAGGCCGCCAAGCGACCAGGCCGCGTGGAACGACGGCATGATCGGGCGGCGCGCCGCCGCGACCAGGTCGACGGCGAGGCTGTTCATGGCGACGTTGAGGCCGCCGTAGCCGATGCCGAAGACGACGAGCGCGAGGCCGAGCGCGGGCGCGGACCGCGCCAGGGCGGGTGCGAGCAGTGCGAGCGACAGCCAGGTGCAGGCCGCCACGACGACGCGCGCGCTGCCGAGCCGGCGGCACAGCGCCCCGGTGAGCATCATCGTGGCGATCGCGCCGCCGGACGCGCCGAGCAGCGCGATGCCGAGGGCCGCGGGCGATGCGCCGACCGCCGCCTTGACCGCGGGGATGCGCACCGCCCAGCTGGCGAAGATGAAGCCGTCGACGGCGAAGAACACCGTGATGGCGACGCGCACCCGGGCGATGTCGTTGCGCACGGTGACCGGCACCGGTATTTTGTTTAGCAGCTGCACAAAATAAGGATAGAGGCTAATCGAAATGCGGACAACAGGGTGGAGCTGAATCCGGCCGGCGCCTCGCCGCGTACCTTGGCGGGGACCGCGCTGACCCTGATCCACACCGGGCTCGCCCCCACCCGGTCGGCGCTGACCGGCAGGCTCGGCGTCACCCGCGCGACGGTCGGCGCCGTCACCGGGGAGCTGCGCGACCTCGGCCTGATCGTCGTGGACACCGGGCCCCAGGCCGGAGAGCCGGACGGTTCGTGGCAGTCGGCCGGCGGGCACGACGGCGACGAGGCACCGGACGACGGGCCGCCGCGGGCGGTGCCGCAGGGCAGGCCATCGCACCGGCTGCTGCCTGACCCGGCCGGCCCGGTCGCGCTGGCCGCGCAGGTGCACCCGGACGGGTTCGCGGTGGCGCTGGTCGGGCTGGGCGGGGTCATCGCCGCCCGGCAGGCGCGGGCCATGGCGGTGCCCGCCGACCCGGGTGCGGCGCTTGAGCCGGCCGCCGCGGCCGCCGCCGGGCTGCTGCGCGCGTCGGGGCGCCGCTGCGTCGGCGCCGCCGTCGCCGTGCCCGCCGCCGTCACCCGGCCGGAGGGCCGGGCGGTGCGCTCGCTCTACACCGGCTGGCCCGACGGCGCGCCGGTCCGCGACCTCTTCGCCGCCGAGCTCGCCAGGCACGGCGTGCCGGGAGGTGGGCCAGGCCGGGCGGGTGGGCCAGGGCGGGCGGGTGGGCCGGCCAACTGCGAAGCGGTCAACGACGTCAACGCGATCGCGCTCGCCGAGCACCGGCACGGCGCCGGCCGCGGCGCCAGCCACCTGCTTGTCGTGGTGGCCGAGCACCGGGGCGTGGGCGGCGCGCTCGTGCTCGGCGACGCGCTGTACACCGGCAGTACGGGCCTCGCCATGGAAGCGGGCCACGTGAGCGTCGACGCGAGCGGCCGCTTGTGCCCCTGCGGCAACCGCGGCTGCCTCAACGTGGAAACGGACGCCGTGCGCTTCCTTGACGCGGCCGGACGGGTGCCGGCGCCGAACGGCGTTGTCCTTGACGAGGCCGTCGCCGTGCTGCGCACGGGGTACCGCGCCGACCGGCGGGTCCGTGAGGCGGCCGACGTGATCACCGCGCGGGTCGGCCTCGGCCTCGCCGGGCTGATCAACGTGGTCAACCCGGACCGGGTGCTGCTCGGCGGCCTGTACCGGGAACTGCTGCTCGTCGCGCCGGGCAAGCTCCGCGAGGCGGTCGCGCACGGCAGTCCCTGGGGCTACGGGGCACAGATCCCGGTCGAGCCGTGCACCCTTGACGATGCCGCGCTGATCGGCGCGGCCGAGGTGGCCTGGCAGCCTGTCCTCGGCAACCCGGCGCTGCTGCGGGCATGACCGCGGTCGCAGTCCCGGCCGCCTTCACCGGGTCTGGTATCCCGGGGCTCTGGCCTGTGGAATCCCGCCTGAGAGGGAAACGGAGTGTAACAGATGCGTGACTATTGCCGTTGATGCAATTGCATGCGGAGCCAATGCGCCGTTAGGGTGGCAAACGGTGAGCAGGGGGAAACGTCCGGCATGCCGGGCGCTGCGTCTACTGAAGAACAGGTGACGGATGCGGACAACTGGCTGGGCCTAACGGCTCAAATCAGCTCGGCAGACGGCGGGGGCCGGCGGCCGACCCGTTCCGGGGGACCGGTAGCGGATCAGCCGCCGTTGCCTGGCGGCCGGAGCCGCGGCTCAGTGATCGCGGACGTAGAGCTTGCTGTTCCCGTAGGTCGGGTACGCGGCGAGCAGCCGGAAATGGCCGGCGAACCAGGACTGGAGGGCCGGCGTCCACGGGATGCGGGTGGCGACGCCGCCCGACAGCCACACGTAGCGCGCCTTGCCGAAGATGGCTTCCCAGCCCGCCACCACCCGCGCCCCCTGCCCGGCGCCGCCCTGCGGTGACACGCCGCCGCTCAGCGCGAGGGTGGTCGCGAGCGAGTCGACGACGTCCGGGCAGCCTGGGCTTGGCGCGGCGAACCGGTTGGCCGCGAGGGCGAAGGAGACCTGGTCAGCGACCAGGCAGGAGCCCTCGGGGAGCAGCGCGGCCGCGCTCGGCGGACTGACCGGGACGCGCGCGGTCTGCAGTTCGCGCGCCTCGGCGGCCGCGACGGCCAGGATGACGACGGCGACCGCGGCGCCGACGACCCGCCGCGCCGCCCTGGCGCGGCTGTCGCTGCCCTGGATCAGGCAGGCGAGGCTGCCGACGGCGGTGCCGGCCGCGATGGCCAGCCACGGCGCCGGGAAGTCGGGGTAGTGGTAGAAGAACGCCGAGTACCCCATGATCGCCGCGGTGGCGAGCACCGCGGTGGCCAGGGCGAACCACTCCAGTGGCGTCCTCATCCGAACCCGGGTCAGGTAACCGGCGGCGATCACGGCCATGCCGAGGGCGGCCGCCGCGTAGGCCGGCCAGCCCACCGCCACGGTGCGGGTGGAGGCCTCCGCGCCCATGGCGAACAGCGAGTGCGCGGTGGTGCCAGGGAGGGTGAGCTTGCCGTTGCGGGTGATCATGTCGATCAGCCCGGTCAGGTGGGCCAGCCGCAGGGACCGCGGGCTGGCCGAGCCGACCCGGCTGACCTGGTAGAGCAGGGTCTGGTGCACGAACCCCGACGGGTCGGCCAGGGCGAACGGCCCGGCGAGCACCGCGAAGCCGCCCGCCGCCCCGCCGAGCAGCGCGCCGGCGCGCTTGCCGCGTGACGTCCCGGCCGGCGGCCGGGCGATCAGGCAGACCGCGAGCAGCACGGCCGCCGGGGCCGCCGCCCAGAACTTGACCGCCACGCCGCAGCCGAACGCCACGCCCGCCCAGGCGAGCCACTTCGGGCTCGCGAGCCGGCCCTCGCGGAACGCCGCGGTCGCCGCGAGCAGGCAAAGGAGGTTCATCCACGGCTCGAGCAGCAGCGTGCGCGCGGACAGCACGTCCGCCGGGTAGACGGCGAGCAGCCCGGCGGCCACCGCGCAGGTGATCACGCCGCGGTGCCGTACGAGCCGCCCGGCGAGCGGCACGCAAGCGGTGCTTGCGAGCACGCTGAGCACCCGGGCCACCGCGAGCCCGGTCGCCTGCGAGGTGAGCGACCCGGCCAGCCCGGCGGGCAGCGCGATGACGATAATGCCGGGCGGCTGGACGAACGCGTAGTCCTTGTACGGCAGGGCGCCGTGCAGCAACCGCGTCGCCGCGCCGAGGTAGACGCCGTCGTCGTACTCGACCGTGCCCGAGGTAAGAAAGCCGGGCCTGGTGACGAGGAATAGCCGCAGCGCCAGCGCGAGCACGGTCGCGGCGAGGATCACCAGCCCCGTCGGCGGCATCGCGCGCAGCCGGCGCCCGAGCCCGCCGGCCCGCCCTGACGTGCCCGCCGGGTCAGCGGCGGCCGGCCCGTGGACCCCGTCTCGCGCGTCGGTGCCTGCCTGGCCGCCGGGCCCATGCTCCCTCGCGCGACGGACAGCAGGCATGTGAACGCTCCGCGGGTACAGGAATGGATCGGCTGGAGTGGCCAATTTACCAGTCCGCGCCGCCCCGCCGGGCGGCGCGCGGGTATGGGCGAGTCATGCAGAACACCGTCACCCGGTGCTCGCTCCCGCGACCCCGGCGGCCGTCCGGTCCCGCCGTCTCAGGTTGCGTCTCGCCTGCCCGAGCGGCACCTGACGAAAAGAAGAAAGGGAGGGAGAGTACCTGGGTGGCTCGTTGCGGACATTCTGTCAGCCAGCTGACGACAGGGGCTGTCGTGACAGTGTGGCGCTTCAATGGACGTCCAGGCAACTGGCGCAATGGGCGCGGTTAATGTCGCGTTCGACCGGCCCGCTAAACGGAATACCGGTCAACTCTAAGCTCTCTAGCCATTAACCACAAAAGATAAAATGTGCGGAAGACAGCCCAACACGTATGCGGCTGTCCTCCCGCTCCCGCTGCGAAACCCCATGTTCCTGGCGTGCCACACAGGACCGCAACCGGGCACCTTGGCCTTCGGCCCGCCCGGCGGACACATCAGGGCGGCGGCTCCCCGGCAAGTCGCCGGGTACCTGCGCCGGAATGCTCCGATAGCGTTTAT
>CAZORE010000259.1:0-5195 GCA_964581815.1 uncultured Streptosporangiaceae bacterium
TGGCGACATCCCACAGCCGCACTGTGCCGTCGTCCTCTGCGGTCCTGGCTGTTCACCAGTCGGGGAGATGAGATCCGGCTAAGAGCGTCCCGGGCGCTGGCGCACCGGGAGGTCAGGGACATTGGGAAGGCGGCGGCGGGGCTTTCCCGATCGTGACCGAGACCGCCGAGCCGGCCGGGACGGAGGTCCCCGCGGGCGGGCTCTGGGACCGGACGAGCCCGATGGTGGCGCAGGTGTAGTCGGCGACGTAGGACACGGTGCCGAGCCCCAGCCCGGCGGCGGTCAGGACCGCGCCCGCCTGGGCGAAGGTGTCGCCGATCAGGCTGGGCACCGTGCCGGCGAGCGTGCCGACGGCCAGGGAGTAGCCGAAGTCATACTCGGCGGTGTCGTTGCCGAGTGCGAACTGGCTGACGTTAGTGAGGTTCGCGGCGAGCGTTGGCTTGGCGGCGTCCGCGGTCGTGCCGGTGGCCAGCAAGCCCGTTCCGTTGCAGCCCCATGTCCACAGCCTGCCATCCCAGCGGATCGCGGCGCTGGACACGCCGAGTGCCCCTTCGGTGCCCTGCATGACCTGGCTGACGCCAGTCAGGCCGATCAGCTCCGGCGAGTACCTGTCCTTCGTGGTCCCGTCGCCGAGGTCGCCGCAGCTGTTATGGCCCCAGGCCCACAGCCGCTCGGCGAGATTGTCGATCGCCAGCACGGACACGCCGCTGGTGGCGACCTGGGTGATCCCGGGCAGGCCAGGCACCGGCGCCGGGCTGGGGGTAAACCCGCCATCGGTGCCGTTGCCGAGCTGGCCAAAGCCGTTGCTGCCCCAGCTGAACAAGGTGCCATCGGAGCGGACGGCGTAGCTCGACTGCCCCGCCGCCGCCACCTGCGTGATCCGGCTCAGGTCCTGCAGCCGCTGCGGGACCCACTGGTTCGCCGGGGAACCGGTGCCCAGGTCCCCGGCGCCGTTGGCGCCCCAGGCCCACACCGAGCCGTCTGATCCCCGTGCCAGCGCGTACTGGTCCCCGGCCGCGACCTGGGTGATCCCGCTCAGGCCGGGCACCAGGACGGGCGTGGCGCTGGGCGTGGTGGTCCCGTTGCCGAGCTGGCCCTCGCTGTTGTCACCCCAGGCCCAGACGGTGCCGCCCGGGCCCACGGCGTAGCCGTTGTCGGGCTCATCGCTCAGGGCGAGCTGGGTGATGCCGCTCAGCCCCGGAACCTGGCGCGGCGTGGTGACATCGGCGCCGCCGCTGTCATAGCCCAGCCCCCGGTTGCCGTCGTTGAGGCCCCACGTCCAGACCGTGCCGTCGGCCATCACCGCGCCGCTGGTGTGCCAGCCGGCCGCCAGCTGGCTGACCGTGCCCGGCGGACCGCTCGCGCGCGTTCCCGAAAGGCTCGGAGCCGAGGTGGTGATCCCGTTGCCGAGCTCACCGAACTGGTTGGTCCCGTACCCGTAGACGAGCGAGGGGGGAACGGCCGACAAGCGGTGCGGTGCGGCCACCGCGGGCGCCGCCGGCGCGACGGCACCGGCCAGCGCCATCACGCCGGCGATCACGAGGATGGCCGGGAAGCCGCCCCATCTGCGCACTGATCATCATCTCCTCGTCGTGAACTGGCCTGGCGGTCGCCGGGTTCCCGGTAATCGGCCCCCGGGGAGCGCGGCGGGCCGCCGCCACAGAATGCGACGGTCACTTACGCGCGACGCTAGCCGGGCCAGTGGGCCGGCTCTATAACGGAAACCCTCTAGCGCCACCGCGAGTCCACCCCAGACCGGAACGCTCCACGGGAGGTCAGGAAGCCTGCCGGTCAGAACTCCCTCCGAAGGAGCTACACCCTTCGAGATATCCGGCCAGTGCGTAATCAACAGCCTTGGCCTCGGCCCGCCGGGAACGCTGCTCCCGAAGCGCTGGCGGCCAAGTCGGCAACCTAGCAGCCCATGCTGCTAGCCACGCCGTAGAGCGCGTTGCCCGCGTACTCATATCGGTTCGACCAGTCCGTGTAAACGGCGGCGCCGATCCAGTCACCCGAGGCCTGGGCCTGCTGTGCGTCTATGGTGTAGAAGTCGGCCCAGGCCCAGTCGTTATAAACCTCGTCCAGAATCGCGTTGCATTGTCTCGGGAGGGCTTTCGCCGAGCCGGTCGTGAGCCCGAGCATGGAAGCAGCCAAGGCGACCGGGATCGCGGCGACGCCTAGCCTGCGTAGTCCTCGAAACTTCATGGGAACCCCCTAGTGAGACAGCGTGCGCTCTTGGCCGCGTCCGTTCGGCGCTGCCGCATGTGCCTTGCTGAAGGATGCCCGGGGAGGTGTCCCGCGGTCACGGGGTAAATGTCCCGCGGCTAACGGGACATATCGGCAATCAGGTGCGGGAACCATGGCCCAGGCCGACGTCGCGTGCTCGCACGATGGCCTGCGCGCGGTCGGCGACCTGCAGCTTGGCCAGGATGTTGGAAACGTTGTTGCGAACCGTTTTCTGGCTTAGGCGCAGCCGGGCCGCGATCGACGTGTTGTCCTGACCCTGGGCGACCAGCTCAAGCACCTCGCGTTCCCGCTCGGTCAGCTGCGGGAAAACCGGAGGCGGCGCCGCGGCGGTGAAGTAGCCGAGCATCCGCTCGGCCAGCTGCGCCCCGAAGATGATCTCGCCGTTGGCGGCGGCCTGGATACCGCAGCGGATTTGTTCCCGGTCTGCGCCCTTGAGCAGGTACCCGCGGGCGCCGGCGCGCAGCGCGGAGAAGATGGAGTCGTCGTCATCGAACATGGTCAGCACCAGCACGGCGATGTGCGGGCTGTCGCCCACGATGCGCCGGGTCGCCTCGATGCCGTTCAGCCCGGGCATCTGCAGGTCCATCACGACGACGTCGGGCTGGGTCTCGCGGGCAAGGTCCACGGCCTCGGTGCCGGTGGCGGCCGTCCCCGTGAGTTCAGTGTCGGGCTCGTCGCGCAGCAGGGCGATCAGGCCGTCGCGGAACAGCGGGTGATCGTCGGCGACCAGGACGCGGATCGGCTCGGTCACGGTAGCTCCCGGACGGGCAGCAGGGCAGCGATCCGCGTTCCGCGCGGAAGGTCGGGTTCGATCACCAGGTCCCCGCCGAGCTCGGCGACGCGTTCCCGCATCGACGCGATCCCGACGCCGCTCCGCCAGCCTTCGGGCAAGCCCGCGCCGTCGTCACGTACCTCTATGTCCAAGCCGTGGCCTAGCTGGATTCGCACCAGGCATCGCGTGGCGTGCGCATGCCTTGCGACGTTGGTCAGCGCCTCCGTCACGATCCGGTAGCAGGCCACCTCCACCGCCGCGGGCAGGTCCGCTATGTCATCTTCGGAAGCGATCAGGCTAACCGACAGTGCCGGCGCCTGGCGCTGCAGGCGGCCCATCTCCTCGCGCAGGGACCCGGCCAGTCCGAGCTCGTCGAGCGCGGGGGGCCGCAGCCCGTAAACGATGCGCCGTACATCGGTCACTGCCCGCTGCGTCTCCGATTTGAGCTTGCCCAGCAATTCCTGCAGGTCCGGCAGCTGCGGCGCGAGGGCCCGGGCGGTGTCAAGGCCCAGCGTCAGGCCAGCCAGCGTCGGCCCCAGCCCGTCATGCAGGTCGCGGCGCAGCCGCCGCCTCTCCTCTTCCCGCATGGTGACCAGATCGGCCCGGGAAGCATCCAGCGCCTGGCGCAGCGCCACGGCATGGGCGGCCGGTCCCGCCTGCCGGGCCAGGTCGGCGAGCAGCCGCTCGTCATCAGGGCCAAGCTGCTCGCCAGGCGCCCGCCTGCCAGCCAGCAGTCGCCCGACGGTTTCACGCTGGGTGATCAGTGGAAATACGACCACGTCCGATCGTGGCTCACCGAATGCCGCCGCTGGCCTCCACCCGTCGCCGAGCCGCAGCTCCACAGCCGCATACGGCAGCCGCAGGCTGTCCGCGACGGTCTTGACCACCGAATCCAGCACCGATTCGGTATCGGCTGCCTCCTCCACCCGGCGGCCGAGCCTGGCCAGGGCGTCATAGGGCACGCCCCGGTCGCCGTAGAACAGCCGGTCCACCCGGCGTTGCACCCGGCCGCGCAGCGGCCACAACGCGGTAGCGGCCACCACCGTGGCCAGGACCTCCACCGCAAGGCTGCGGTCCACCCCGAAGACCCAGCGGGACGCCGCCACGACCGCCAGGTACACCGCGGCCACCACGGCGGTCAGCGAGGCGTACAGCGCCGCCCGGTTCAGCAGGATGTCGATCTCATACAGCCGGTACCGCAGCACCGCCACGCCGATCGCCGCCGGCGTCAGCACCCCCGCCAGTGCCCCCAGCACGATCCCCGCCGGGAGTGCCTTGCTCGCCGGGCTCACGGCGAGGGCCCCGGCGATCCAGGCCGCTACCGTGACAGGCAGCACCGCGAAGAACCACCTGAGCTGCTGACGCCCTACCCGGTCCGCACGCTGCCAGCGCAGCACTATGGTTGCCACGGCCGCCGCGACGGCGGCGAGCCCGCACGCCAAGGCCACGAACAGCACCGCCGCCAGCACCACCGCAGCCGGCGCGGCGGCATACGGATTCGGCAGGTTCCTGAGGTAGCCGCCCATGCGCTGCGGCAGGAAAGCCTCGCCCGCGAACACGAGCGGGATCAAGGCCAGCGCCGCCCACAGCGCGGGCCGCCACCGCCGCGACAGCAGCCGCCCTTCCGGGAAGACCAGCAGCAACACCAGAGTCAGGCTTGAGCCAGGCGCCCAGGCCCAGGCATTCACCCACAGCATCGCGGTCGCGAACGGCAGTGAGCCAGGTGAGTGCACCAGGGTGTACCGTTCGTAGGCGAATGCCGCATCAGCGATCGCGCAGGCCAGGCCGATCAGGCATAGCAGCGGGCCCATCGGGTGACCAGGCCGCCGGGCCAGCAGGACGCATCCCATCCACGCCCAGGCCAGTGCGCTGGGAATCGTCAACGCGGATATATCTCGGCTGGGAACCGCCAGTGCCACGCCCGCGAATGCCAGGATGGTCGCGACCGCGGCAGCCGCCCATGCCAGCGCGGCAGGAGTCAGCCACCCAACCCGCCTCGACTGCGCTGACCATCCTAGAAGGCCCACACCCACACACCTTCACGATCGGTCATCTCGGGAGCACTTGGTCCCGCTGCGCCCAGGCCAATGATTCCATCATGGCATTGTCGTAGCAATCACCTACCGTTTCCATCGAAGGCTGCCGCCATGAAGCGGATCGGATCGGATCGGGCTCATTG
>CAZORE010000260.1:0-5168 GCA_964581815.1 uncultured Streptosporangiaceae bacterium
TTGTCAGCTGCGCCAGGGCCATGTCGAAACGCCTCGGCTGGCTCACGCCAGCCAGTTTGGCGATTACGTAAGCCTTGCGCGGGAAGACGAAGGTCGTTTGTGACGAAGCCAGACGTTTCGTTACCCTGAAAGGGCAGTCGCTGGACCGCCCGGTTTACCCGGGTCGGCCTTATGCTCGCACTGCCGAACTGCTCTAGACCCCGGCGGCCAATCGAGGCATACCGCCGGAGGCACGGACATGTCCAAACGGGTTGCAGATACTGAGACATGGCCTAGGTCATGGGCCGAGGCTGGCACCGCGGGGGCAGGCAGGCAGCCTGCGGTGCCGCCGGTCACGTCCGGAGCGCGCTCCCTGAGCTGGATGTCGCGCGGTGCCTGCCAGCAGGCGGATCCCGAACTGTTCTTTCCCGTCGCGGCAGGAACGGGCCCGGCGGCTCGCCAGGTCGAAGCGGCCAAGGCGGTCTGCGGTCCTTGCGCCGTCCGCGCGAACTGCCTGTCCTACGCCCTTGAGGCAATGCCGGAGGGCATCTGGGGCGGAACCACCCAGGAAGAGCGGCGCGCAGCCCGCGGACGGCTAATCAGCCGCCGGGTCAACGCGCAGTCCCGCGACACGGCGAGCGCGTGGATGACCGGGGAAGACGCGACGGGCGCCGCAGAGCAGCCGGTCCGGCCCAGCAGGATAACGGGATGAGCTTGCCGACGAGCCAGCGGCGCGCACTCAACCAGATCGAGAAAACGCTGGCGGACGATCATCCCAGTCTCGGACCGCTGTTCGCCATCTTCACCAGGCTGACCAGCCACGAGGCAATGCCCCTGACCGAGCGGGTCACGGCTCGGCCTTGGCAGCGGCAGCGGTGGATGCGGCCGGGAGTAGCGGCCGTCGTCGGGCTGGCCATGGCCACGGGGGCGTTGCTGACACTCAGCCTGATGACGCCCAGCCCGCAGGTGTGCGCCCGGGGCATGGTCACCACCGTCGCGGCGCAGACGCGGTTCCCGGCCGGGCACCAGCCCGCCTGCGCGGCCCAGCAGAACAAGCTCATCAGACCGAGCCAAGCCGGGCCCTGAGCGCACGTGCGCGGCCAGTTAGGAATGTCCCGTTTTATCTGGTCAGCTCGGCCAGCAGTTGGGCGAGGTCGACGGTCGCGACCCGCACCGAGGAATCGCTGCAGCCGTAGGGCAGCACGATCGTCCCGCGGTGCAGCAGCGAGCCACAGGAGTAGATGACGTTGGGGACGTATCCGTCGCGCTCGGAATCGTCGGCCACGAGGAGCGGTTCCGGCAGTGCGGCGATCAGCCGCTCGGGCTCGTCCAGGTCGAGCAGGATGGCACCGATGGCGTACTCCCTCACGGGGCCGACGCCATGGGTGAAGACCAGCCATCCCGCCGGGGTCTCGATCGGCGAGCCGCAGTTGCCGAGCTGGATCAGCTCCCAGGGGCGCGCGGGCGCGTGGATGGTGACGGCCGGGCCCCAGCGATGGCGGTCGGCTGAGTACGCGATCGCGTTGCTCTCCCTGTCCCAGCGAGACAGCGCGGCGTAGCGGCCGCGGATGCGGCGGGGAAACAGCGCCATGCCCTTGTTCTGGGTAGCGGGGCCCGCGAGCGGTGAGACGGTAAAGGTCCGGAAGTCGGTGGTTTCCAGCAGGTGTGATGCGACGCCGCTGCCGTCGAACGCGGTGTACGTCGCATAGTAGGTCAGGTCTTCGCCATCGGTGAAGCGCACGAACCGCGCGTCCTCCATTCCGTGGCTCTCGGCCGGTCCCGCTGGCCACAGCACCCGCTCGGAGAGTGCGTGCTCCTCATCGAACTCAACCTGGTAGCTGGACGCGGCCACCCATCGCACTCGCTCGATGAGTGCGGTGCAGTCTCCGCGGGTCGTTCGCTGCCGGGAAAGCTCGCTGATGGCGGCATCGAGCTCAGCCTGGCCGAAGCGCCCTGGCAGCAGGCTCCACAGCAACTGCGCGTCCTCGCCGGCATGGCCGAGCTCGGCAAGCTTCTCCTGGAAGACGCCACGATCGCCGGCCCCGGGGCGGGAATGCCCGGTGTCGGGGAACGGTCCTGGCTTTTCGATACTGACCACGGAATCGCCGCTGATCGTGCCGGTCCTGAACTCGATGCTTGACAGGTGGCCTTCGCCGACCGCGCGCAGGCTCATCACGAACCTGAGCTCTCCGGGGGCACAGCCTGCCTGGTCGGGATGCGGCACGATCGACGGGTTGAACAGAGCCGCGGCCTCCAGCGCGTACTGCTGGGTGAAGTACGCGCCGATGAGGCGCCGCCGGGCTGCGCTCACCGTGATACCGCCGCCGAGCCGGTGCGCGACTAGCGCGAAGTTGCGCTCAAGGGTGCTGTCCAGGTCGCGAAACCGGCCGGCGAACCTGCCCGTCGTGCGGGCGATCGTATGGTCTACCTCGCCTTCGGTCATCGCCAGGACGCGATCGATGACCGCCTTGGCCCGGGAGTCGCCCTGGATCAGGGTTTCCTGGCCAGGCACGAAGAGCCGGCTCACCGTGCGCGAGGCGTCGGGCCGCAGCCGGTGCCGCGTCCTGGTCAGCATGGGACGATCGTCGCCCGTCACCGCCGCACGGTGCTCACTCGGCAGCCATGCTGGAGCACGGAGATCATCGCCAGCGTCGATTCCGCTCCCTGGTTGCGATTACGACCCGCGGGACCGAGGCCGTCGTGGCCGCCGCCGGTCTGTGCGTCGAGCAGGGGAGTCTTGGCGTCGTTGTCGCCGAGGAACCACGCCACGCACATGCCGATGCCGTCCAGCCAGCTCGAGTCGCCGGTCACCGTCGCCGCCCGCGCGCACGCGTCGGCCAGTGCGGCGACCTCGATCGGCTGCTGGTCGAAGCCGGGACGGTGCTCGCCCCGGCCCCAGCCTCCCGTGGGCACCACCGACAGGTGCCCGTTCCTGGTTTCCACGGCCAGCAGCCATTCCAGCATGCGCAGGCCGTTGCGGAGAACGGCGTCTTCGCCGAGCCTCGAGCCGGCCACGATGACCGCCTCCGCGATCGCCGCGTTCGCGTAGCTGAGCCGCGGCGCCGGCCAGGGCCACGCGGCGCTCGCGGGCGGCTCGCCGATAACGCTGACAGCGGCCTGGAGCAGGCCGAGCGCGGCCGGGTGGCCGGGCGATAGGTCGAGCACCTCGGCGGCGCCGAGCGCAGCGAACGCCATGGCGTGCGGCCACTCGGAGCTGACCCGCGCGCCGGAGTCGAACCGGGCGAGCGACTCTTCCCGGATCGCCGCGGCGGGGCCCCGGGCGGCGGCGGTGCCGAGTCCCCACAGCGCGCGGCCCCAGCAATCGTGGGTTCCCGGGTCTCCCTGCCACCGACGGTCATAGCCAAGGCGGTTCCGGAACCTGCCGTCGGGTGCCTGCGCCTGCACGAGGAAGTACAGATAGCGCCGCGCCAGCATGACTAGCTCATGGCGCGGCTCCGGCTCCCGGCACACCACTACCAGGCCGCGGGCAACGTCATCGACACAGTAACCATGCTCAAGCCGGGGCGTGGGGCCCTCGGCGTGCTCAAACAGGCCGATGTGATCGGTGAGCCTGAGCAGGTGCCGGAAGGGCGGATCCGGGCAGTTCACGCCACGGCTCCGTCGCGGGAGCGGGCGACCGTGCGGGCGAGGTCCCGGTAGCTCCGGGCGACCGCCGGCCACAGCAACTGCGGCGCGAGATCTCCCGCGTGGCGGCTCATTCGCGCGGACAGTCCCGGCTCGGTGAGCACCCGGTGCAGCGCGCTGGCGATGGCCGCCGGGTCCTGCCGCTCGACCAGGAGTCCCGTGCCGCCGCCAAGCACCTCGATCGCGTGCGGAAAACGGGTGGAGATCACTGGCTTTCCCGCGGTGATCGCCTCGATCAGCACCCCCGATGTCACCTGCTCCAGCGAGTCGTAGGGCAGGACCACGACGTTCGCGGCGGCGATCAGATCACCCAGGGCACTGGCGGGCAGGAACCGGGCGTCGAAACGCACCAGATCCGCTACCCCCTGACCGTTCGCCCGCACCTCGAGCGAACGCCGGTAGGCCTCACCGTCGCGGGCCCGCACCCGCGGGTGCGTCTCGCCGGCGACTGTGTAGGCGACGTGCAGCCCTCGGTCCCGCAGCAGTGCGATCGCGTCGATCGCATGCTCAATGCCTTTACCTGGCCCCAGCAGTCCCCAGGTCAGCACCACGGGCGGCTGGCCTGCTTTGCGCAGGGTCGCGGGGACCCGGTAGTCCGCGGCGCCATGCGGTATCACGACCACCTTCTGGGGGTCCGCTCCGTAGATGTCAAGCAACCGCGTCCGCGCCGTCCGCGTCATCGTGACGACCGCGCTAGCGGCGCCGATGACCCCGTCGAGGATCGTGCGCTGTCGCGGTGTGGGCTGGGCCAGGACGGTATGCAGGACCACGATGCTCGGCACGCGCAAGGCATCGAGCAGCGGAACGAGGTCGCCGCCGTCGGGCCCGCCATAGATGCCGTACTCGTGCTGCACGATCGCGACATCGAAGCCGCTGATCACGTCGACAGCGGCCGCCGCGCTCCGCGGCGAACCGTTCACTAGGTCGTATACAACCTCGGGCGCAGCCCGAGGTGCTGAACCCTGCGGCCCGGATTCGTCCAGGACACGCACTACGCTCACGTGATCACCTGGTCCACGAAGGTGCGAGAACAGCGCGGCGCTGAAGGTAGCCAGCCCGCACTGGGTGGGCGGGTACGTACTGAGCAGCGCGTACGTCATGGGCATTACGGTTCTCCTAATCGGCCTCGCAGTGGCGCGCGTGCCGCGTCCTGACAGCGCCCCTCAACCGCACAATGGACTCAGCCGTCCCGGCGCGGCCCCGCCGCGGATCGTGCGAGCCGCCCGCGTACGCCAGGCTGAGGTCAGATGCCTGAAACACTCGAGCCGTTCCGCCGTATGGAGCCGGGCGGCCTCGTAGTCACCGGTGGTCATGGGCCACACTCTACACTGTAGACCTACAGTAACACTTTGACGAATTGGGCGTCAACAGCGTAGATCTACACTATATTTTCTTTGGTAGCATCGAGGAAGCCAAAGGGGAGCAGGTGTCATCGTGATGTCCCAGCCGTCGGCCGCCAGGAACGCCGCGGGCAACAGCGACGGCAAGATCACCCGTGAGCTGATCCTCGCCACCGCACTTGAGATCATCGACCGGGACGGGGC
>CAZORE010000261.1:0-5136 GCA_964581815.1 uncultured Streptosporangiaceae bacterium
AAAGGCTCCAGCGCCACGGCCCGCTCCCATGATCATGAAGGATTTATAGTGCTATTACGCTATAAATCCTTCATAACCCTACAAACCTTCATGAAAGCTGCTTATCAGCGCGGATAAGACAGATATCGGGCGGCTCGCAAACCCCGCCAGTCCCGGTCTCCCCTCACGGAACGCCGCCCGGCTCAGAAGGACCTCCGCCAGGGACCTACCGGGTGGCCACCGGCCGCTTGCTGCCGTGAAAGGGCGGCGCTGTAGCTTGGGGGTGGGTTCCGGTGGGTTCCGGCGTGGAGCGTGAAGGGTGGACCGGGTGGGCGAGTTCGTGCGGGTTGAGGTGGCGGGCCAGATCGCGACGATCCGGCTGGACCGGCCGAAGATGAACGCGCTGAACGCGCAGGTCCAGGCGGAGATCGCGGCGGCGGCGCGGCAGGTGTCGGCCGACGACGCCATCCGCGCGGTCATCCTGTACGGCGGCGAGCGGGTCTTCGCCGCCGGCGCTGACATCAAGGAGATGGCGCCGCTCGGGTACGCCGACATGGCCGAGCGGGCGGCCGCGCTCCAGGCCGCGTTCAACGAGGTCGCCGACATACCCAAGCCGGTCGTCGCGGCCGTCACCGGGTACGCGCTGGGTGGCGGGCTCGAGCTCGCGCTGTGCGCCGACTTCCGCGTGCTCGGGGAAACCGCCAAGGTGGGGCAGCCGGAGATCCTGCTCGGCGTCATTCCGGGCGCTGGCGGCACCCAGCGGCTGCCGAGGCTCATCGGCCCGGCGCGGGCGAAGGACCTGATCTTCACCGGCAGGCAGGTGACCGCCGCCGAGGCGCTGGCCACCGGGCTCGCCGACCGGGTCGTGCCCGACGCCGACGTCTACCAGGCCGCGCGGGACCTGGTCGCCCAGTACGCGTCCGGCCCGGCGCTCGCCCTGCGCGCCGCTAAGCAGGCGGTGAACATGGGCCTTGAGGTCGACCTGGCCACCGGGCTTGAGATCGAGCGCCTGCACTTCGCTGGCCTGTTCGCCACGGCGGACCAGAAGGCCGGCATGCGCAGCTTTATGGAGAATGGCCCGGGAAAGGCAGTCTTCGAGGGCCGATGACCGTGTCAAGATGTTGCCTGCGGGTGGAATACTCGAAGACGTGACGGATCCTGCTGACGACGCGCTCTCGCTTGAGATGGTTACCGCCGCGCTCCGGCTGGACAGCGCCGACGCGGCGATCTACGCGAGCGTCCTGGCCAACTCGCTCAGTGAGGCGCTGCCGCCCGACTACGTCACGGTGGAGCGCGAGCGGTCCATGTCCGACCGGATGCGCGGCCGGCCGGGGGAGATCTCCAAGGTCGCGGTGCGGCTCGGCGACCAGGTCATGACGCTGGCCGTGAACAACGGCCGGCCTGCCGCCGAGATCTGCCGGGAGGTCCGCGGCGTGGTGCTCACCCGCAAGACGGTCCCCGTGCAGGAGTGGGCCGGCGCCCTGGCCAGCGCCCTGATGAGCCACGCCGAGTCCAACGCCCAGGCCGCGGAGGCCCTCCGCCGCCTGGTTATCGGCTCGTAGCGCGACCCGTGCCCCCGCAGCGTTACGGGGGTGGCCGCCTGTGAACGGTACCTAAATCTGGGAAACGGGCCGTACCCTGAGAGGACGATGCAAGCACTGGATTCGATCCCGCGCAAGATCGGCCCGTACCGCCTGATCGAGAAGATCGGCGAGGGTGGCATGGGCGTTGTCTACCTCGGCGCCGACACAGAGGGGCGCCGGGTCGCGGTCAAGGTACTCGGCGCCGCCGTGGCAAGCGACCCGAACGCCAGGCAGCGCCTCGCCCGCGAGGTGGAGACCATGCGGCGGGTCAGGAACCGGTTCGTCGCCGAGGTGCTCGACGCCGACGTGGATGGCCCCTCGCCGTACATCGTCACCAGGTACGTTCCCGGCCGCACACTCGAGGACACGGTGCGCCAGGGCGGGCCGGTGGGCGGCGTGGCGCTCGACAACCTCGCCGAGGGGCTCGCCGAGGCGCTCGCCGCCATCCACGCGGCCGGGGTGATCCACCGCGACCTTAAGCCGGGCAACGTCATGCTGGACGGCGAGCACCCGGTGATCATCGACTTCGGCATCGCGCACGTGCCGGACTCGACCAGGCTGACGAAGACCGGCCTGGTGATGGGAACCCCCGGGTACCTCGCGCCGGAGGTCATCGAGGGCGGCGCGTCGAGCGGCGCGTCGGACGTGCACTCGTGGGGCGCCACGATCGCCTACGCGGCTACCGGCAGGCAGCCGTTCGGCAGCGGCACCTACCAGACGATCTTCTTCCGCGTGCTCGAGGGCAAGGCGGAGCTCGACGGGGTGCCGCCGTACCTGCTGCCGTTCGTCACCGCGGCGCTGTCCACCGACCCGCGGTCACGGCCGACCGCGCGCTGGCTGGCCGGACAACTCGGCCTGCCTGGCGACGGGTGGCGGCCAACGCCCGAGGTTGCGGCGACCCGCGTGGAGAACCTGCCGTCAACCCGCTCGCTGACCTCCCCGCCTCCCCTGCCAGCGCCGCAGCCAATGCGGCAGCCAGTGCAGCGGCCGGCACCGCAGCCGGCCCGGATCGCGTACCGCTCGCCCGCGCAGGCGGCACGGGACGTGGCCGACCTGCTGCCGCCCGTCGCGCCCCCGGTGGCCGCACCGCGGCCGCAGGCACCAGCGCAGGCCGCCACCGGACGAGGTGAGCCCTGGGCGCAGGACTGGCAGCCGCCAGGTCTCGGCCTGCTCACCCTGGCCGCCGGCGTCGCCGCGGTGGCGCTCAGCGTGCTGCTGCCCGTCGCGGGAACGGCGCTGTCGCTGGCGGTGGTCACCCTGCTGCGCGCGGCCGACCGGGCGCAGCACGCCCTCACCGAGCGGCGCAGCCGGTACGGCGCCCGGCCAAGCGACATCGCGATCGTGATCGTAACCGCCCCGTGGACCGTGGTCCGCGCGGCGCTGACGACGATCCTGCTCTCGCCGCTCGCCATCATCGCCGCGGTGCTTGCGGCCACGGCGTCGGTCGTCGTCACCAGGACCGGGACACTCCCCGGCGCGGGCAGCTGGGCGGCGGGCGCCGCGATCGCCGTCTACTGCGTCGGGCCGGGCTCGCGCGCGCCGCGGCAGCAACTGCGGCGGATGAGCGCGTCGGTCATCCGCACCCGGGCCGCCCTGGTCGTGGCCTTCATCTCGTGCTGGGCGCTCGCCTTGGCGGTGGTCTCCTCCACGCTGTCGCAGCCGCCGCTCATCTGGCCGGCGACTGCCTCAACGCTCCCGCACCTGATGCCCGGCCTGCCCTCCCTGGGCGGCTCGCTGCACTCCATCCAGCGGTGGCTGCTGGACAACACCGTGGGCATGCTGCACCTGCCCTGACCCGTGCTCGGCAAGCGGCCGGACCATGCCGAGCGCGATCACCTCGTTGGCGAGGCGGGTGCGCCGGTTCGTGCCCTCCGGTATCCGGAACTTGACGTAGAGCCTCAGCAGGTGCTGCTTGACCGCCGCCTCGGTCACCACAAGGTCGACCGCGATCTCCCTCGCCGTGGCGGGCGTTACGAACGCGTCATCGGAAAGCGCGGGACGGCACAGCGAGACGAGCACGTCGAGCTCGCGCCTCGTCAGCTCCGGAGCTGCGGCGCGCCGCAACTCGGCCTCGGCCGCCAGTTCCTCCTGCGGCAGTCCCCCGACCCGGCAGCGCGCGGACCCGAAAGAAAGCACGTCACCGTCGTCAAGTACCCGACGGGCGACTGGCCGCCCGTTTACCCGCGTGCCATTACGTGATAATCCCAGATCAGACACGTAATAGTACGGGCCGCGACGCACGATTTCCGCGTGCAGCCGGGAAACGCTCGGGTCGTCTAGCCGGACATCTACCCCGAGGCCACGCCCGATCGTAACGACCTCGCCGCGCAGCGGAATTACTTCCCCTGTGTCCTCCACGCGAATGTAGGGACTGTCCACGCAGATCCTCCCGTCTATCTGATACGTGACGCTTATCTCACTGTAGCGTTACTTTCCCGGCATGCGGCTGAGGCGGGAAAAGGTTTCCGATAGAAGGCGTAGGGTGGTGCATACCGGATGACCCCCCGGCTTGGCGGGGCCGCGGGACCGTGCACGCCGGTCCCAGGTAATCGCCGGTAAACTGCCTAATGAGCAGCCAAAAGGCTGGCCGTCCGCACGCGGCCGATCGCGGGAGACGATCATGACACCCGACACGCAGCAGGCGCGGGCTGGCCACCGCCGCCCGCAGGGCAAGCGACGGGACGCGGGGGCCGCCGTACGTTCTGTGCCCGTGGCAGCGGAAGCGGCGCGGACCGGGCCGCGGGCCGGTTCGGCGCACCCGGCGCACGCCTCTCGCCGCGAGGGAGCGGAGTGGACTGCCTCCCGGCCGGGTGACGCCGGCTCCCCGCCGGGCGGCGGGCAGGCAGCGCCGCGAGGGGACGCAGCACACGCGCGGCGCGTCCAGGAAGATGCGAGTATCGTCGGGGTTGTCCCGCTGCTTGCCGTGCTTGTCGTCGTCGCCGGCGGCGTGTACATCGCGTGGTCCCAGGCCACCGCGGGCGGGCGCGAGGGCGGTGCGATCGCGGGCTGCGCGCTGCTGGCCGCGGCGGCCGTCAGGCTGCTGCTCCCGGCCGGGCTCTCCGGGCTGCTCGCCGTGCGGAAACGGTCGACGGACGTGTGCACGCTCGCCGCCTTCGGCATCGGCCTGCTGGTCGTGGGGCTGGTCCTGCCGCGCTAGGGCCGCCGGATGGCCCACTGGGTGCCATGCCGTCCGCGGCCGGCGTGGTTTGTCCGTTAAGGCCAGCCGGGGTCGCCGTTCCCCTTCGGCGGGACGGCAGGTATCTTGATGTCGAGAAGAATTATTGAGAGCAGGAGCTGGCAACGAGATGGCCACGATCATCTACACCCAAACCGACGAGGCGCCGCTACTCGCGACGTACTCATTCCTCCCAGTCGTCTCCGCGTATGCCCACAAGGCGGGCGTCGAGATCGAGACCCGTGACATCTCGCTGGCCGCGCGCATCCTGGCTCAGTTCGGCTTGGCCGACGACGCGCTGACTGAGCTCGGCGAGCTGGCGATGAGGCCCGAGGCCAACATCATCAAGCTGCCCAACATCTCCGCCTCGATCCCGCAGCTCAAGGCCGCGATCAAGGA
>CAZORE010000262.1:0-5090 GCA_964581815.1 uncultured Streptosporangiaceae bacterium
CCCCCCCCCGCGCCGGTTGCACCACCCCCCCCCGCCCCTGCACCCCGGGGGGGGGGGGGGGGGGGGCGGCGCGGGCGGGGCGCGCGGGCCCCCCCCCACGGCCGATGTCGGAGTCACGGGGCGGATCCGGTCAGCCCGAGCCGGAGCTCAGCCAGACGTCCTCCATGTGGTAGTTGCCGAGCGGCGTGACGTCGAAGCCGTGCACATTCGACGACTCCACGTACGGGTACGGCGAGTAGTACAGGAACGACATGAAGGCGTCCTGCGCGGCCACCGTCTGGGCGGTGTTGTAGTCCGCCTGACGCGCGGCGGTGTCTGTCGTCACCTCGGCGGCGTGCACCGCCTTGACCACGGTCGGGTTGTCATAGGAGGTGAAGAACGACTTCGAGCCCGCGGTCGGGTCGAGCGCGAAGGTGGCGAGCTCATCCGGGTCGGGGATGTCCATCGTCCACAGCGAGAAGAACATGTCGTACTTTTCTGCCTGGAAGTTCCCGTTCGCGGTGTTGGGGTCCTGTTCCTGGATCTGTACGTTGATGCCGAGGGGCTTGAGCTCGGACTGCACGATCGTGGCGATCGTGGCGTAGTCGGAGTTGCCCGAGGGCAGCAGGAGGGTGGTGGTGAATCCCTTCGGCACGCTGGACTTGGCCAGTGCGGCCTTGGCGTCAGCCAGGTTGTACTGCAGGCCCCCGCTGTTGGGGTCGTAGTAGTTCAGCTGGGGCGGGAAGATCGAGTTGGCCGATTCCCCGTTGCCGAACAGCACCGCCTTGACCAGCGCGCTGCGGTCGATCGCATACGAGATCGCCCGCCGCACGTTTACGTCCTGGAACGGCTTGACCTTCTCGTTGAAGGCCAGGTAGTTCGTCTCCGTCGAGGGAAACAGGCTCAGCGCCACCCCGGGCGTGGACTTCAGCGTGGCCACCGTCGACCAGGCCGGGAACTGGTCGATCTGGGCCTGGCCGCTGGTGACCTGAAGCTGCCGGGTGTTGTCATTCGGCACGTCGGTCCAGGTCACGCTATCCAGGTAGGGCTTGCCCGGCTGCCAGTAGTCGGTGTTCTTGATGAGCTTGAGCGCGCTGCCCTTGTGCCAGTAGTCGAACTTGAACGGCCCGGTGCCGATCGGGGCGTTGTAGAACGCGGCCGCGGTCTTGCCGCCGTAGTTGTCAGGCACGACGCCGTTGGCGAACAGCGCCAGGTCGGCCAGGATGGGCGCCCACTTGTACTTCAAGTTGACCACCACCGTGTCGGTGGACGGGGCGGCCACCGACTTGATGGCGGAGTCGATGTAGCCCCAGCCCTGGGAGGCGGCCATCGTCTGCTCCAGGCTGAACTGCACGTCCTTGGACGTCATGGGCGTGCCGTTGGAGAACTTGACCCCCTTCCGCAGTGAGATCGTGTAGGTCAGCCCGTTCGCCGACTCGGTGTAGCCGGTCGCGAGCCACGGCATCACGCCCTTGCCGCTGGCGGTGACGGTGAACAGCGGCTGGGTGATCTGTTCCAGGATCCAGATCGAGTTGTTGTCGAAGACAGTCGACTCATCGAGCGACTGCGCGTCCTGCGGGTTGGCGAAGACGAGGTTCCCGCCGGTGACCGGCGTGCCGGCACTGGCGGAACTACTACTGGTGGTGCCTCCCGCGGACGAGGAAGTTCCTCCCCCGCAGCCGGCCAGCACCACAAGGGCGCAGCCGGCGGTGAGGGCCGCGGTCAAGGATTTTCTATGCCTCACGAGCAGCTCCGGTGAACGTCGGAGCGACGAGTTCGTCGCGAAAGGGGGATGACGTGAGAGTCACAATGGGTGACGACGCCAGAGACGCGAAGAGGGACCACGACCCGGTGTCGGGAAGGCACGGCCTTGTGCCGAGGCGGTGGGCAAAGGTTTGCGCAAACCTTTGCCCATTACTGTAAGGGTGAACTTGCGGGATAACGAGAGCTAACGCACGCTTTAACCATCATGTAACTTTCGGTCACTAATGTTCCAGCTATGAGGTATCTGGTACTTGGCTGCGGAGCGATCGGCGGGACGGTCGCGGCCGGACTCGTCCGGGACGGCCACGAGGTTCTGGTCTGCGACGCCGACCCGGCGGTGGTAGCCGCGATCAACGCCGACGGACTGCGCATCGAAGGACCGGTCGAGCAGTTCACCGCCCGCCCGGCCGCGATCAGCCCGGGCGAACTGCCCGACGAGATCGACTTTCCGGTCCTGGTGGCCTGCAAGCAGCTGCACACGGCGGCCGTCGCCGCGCTGCTGGCCGGCCGGCTGACCGGGGAAGGGTTCGTCGCCTCCCTGCAGAACGGCCTGCCGTCGCCCGCACTGGCCGACGCGGCGGGAGCGGGCCGGGTGGTCCAGGCCTGCGTCAACTTTGGTGCCGACGTGGTGGCACCGGGCGTGGTGATGCGCGGCAACCGGGGCACCTTCAAGATCGGGGAGCTCGACGGGACCCCGTCCGCGCGGATCGACGCGCTGGCCGCGGATATCGCCGACGCGGAGGCGACCACGCAGGTCATGGGGTTCGTCTGGGGGAAGGAGGCCTACGGCGCGATGCTGTTCGCGACCGCCGTCAGCGACCTCGCGATCCACCAGGTGTTCGACGACCCCGCCTACCACCCGCTGCTCCTCGCCATCGCCGGGGAAGTGCTCGGGCAGGCCCCGGTGCGACCGTTGCCGCTGGACGGGTTCGACCCGGAGGACCTGCCAGGATCGCTATCCCGGCTGGCCGACTTCAACCGGCGGTCGGCCAAGTCCCACTCGGGGATCTACCGCGACCTGATGATCCGCCACCGCAAGACGGAAACCGAGGCGATCCTCGGGCCGCTCCAGGGATTCCTGATCAGGCGGACGGCCGAGCTGATTGCCGCGATCGAGGCGGGAACGAGGACCTGCGGCCGGGGAAACCTGGACCTGCTCGCCGCCTACGAGCGGCTCGGCCGGCTTGGACGGCCGCTCAACGCGGTGGTGTCGGTGGCGGGGGCGCCGCGCCGGGCGGCGAGCGGTCCCCTGGCCGGGCGGCCGGTCGCGGTCAAGGACATCATCGCGGTCGAGGGGCTGCCGACCAGGTGCGGCAGCCCGTCCACCAGTGACGCCCCCGCCCGCCAGGACGCGGCGCTGGTCGGCCGGCTCCGCGCGGCGGGCGCGGAGGTGTTCGCCACCGCGCAGTGCCTGGAATTCGCGGCCGGCTTCGCCAACCCGCGCGTCGGCGACACCCGCAACCCGCGCGATCCCGCGCGGACATCGGGCGGCTCTTCTGGCGGGTCGGCCGCGCTGGTCGCCGCGGGCGTCTGCGACCTGGCGATCGGTACCGACACCGGCGGCTCGATCCGCATCCCGGCCGCGTACTGCGGCGTCGTGGGCCTCAAGCCGACCTACGGCCTCGTGCCCACGGACGGGGTGTTCCCGCTGGCGCCGAGCCTCGACCACGCCGGCACGCTCACCGCGACGGCCGCCGACAGCATCGCCCTGCTGCAGGCCATCGCGGGCCCTCTGGCCGCACTGCCCGCCGTCGGCGTTCCCGTCGTTGGCGTGCTGTCGGCCCAGCTCGCCGACCCGTCGGTGACGCCCGAGGTACGGGAAGCCGTGCAGCTCGCGCTGGACCGGCTCGCAGCCGCTGGCTGGCAGCTGCGCGAGGTCAAGCCCCCGTGGCTGGCGGAGCCGCAGCGCTGGGAGGAAGCGCTGACCGTCATCGTCGCCCGCGAGGCGGCCACGTCCCACGCCGGCCTGGACACGAGCCAGTACGCCGCGGGAACCCGCGCCCTGCTCGCGCTTGGTGCGACGGTCACACCAGAGCAGTACGCCAGTGCCCGGGCGGCCCAGGCCGAGCTGTCGACGGCGGTCGGGGAAACGCTCAGCGGCGTCGACGCGCTGGCCGGGCCGACTGTAGGGTACTGCGCGCCCGAGCAGGACCCGCCGTTCGGCACGGGCGACGACAACGCCGAGGGGCGCTTCACCGGTCCGTACAACCTGACCGGTCATCCCGCCGTGTCGATTCCGGTGCCCGCCCCGGGCCTCCCGGTGGGGCTGCAACTCGCCGGACGCCGCGACGGTGACCTGGCCCTGCTCGAGCTCGCCACCGCAGCGCAGCGGCTGCTGGCCGGCTAACGCGGGAAATCGCCATCCAACAAACCCGATCTTGGAGGATGCCCTGTGTCCACGCTGCCTGGCGTCGTACGCCGCACCATCGAACTGGCCGGCCTGGCCGTGCCCTTCGTGGAGGTGACCGGCTCGGCCGACGGCCCGACCCTGACCGTTATCGCCGGGGTGCACGGCTGCGAGTACGCCTCCATGGACGGGGTGCGGCGGTGGCTGCGCACGCTGGAAGGCCGTGAGCTGCGCGGCCGGGTCCGCGCGGTCCCCGTCCTCAACGTGACCGCCTTCGCCACCAGGACGCCCTTCGTGGTGCCGGAGGACGGCAAGAACCTCAACCGCTCGTTCCCCGGCGACCCGGCGGGCACTCTCGCGGAGCGGCTCGCCTTCGACGCCTTCAGCCAGCTGATCACCGGGTCGGACGCGTACGTCGACGCGCACTGCGGCGACCTGGTCGAGGCGCTGCAGCCGTTCGCGCTGTACGAGGCAGGGCCGGCCGAGGAGCAGGCCAGGGAACTGGCCGCGGCGTACGGCCTGCCGTACGTGATCCGCCAGCCCGCCGGGCCCGACCGCACCGTGAACGGGACAAGCTCAGCCAGCGCCGCCGCGGCCGGGATCCCGGCCATCACCGCTGAGGCGGGCGGCTGCGGCCTGGTCGAGGAGCACGCCGTCGCCCTGCACATCACGGGCCTGGACGGCGTGCTCGCCCGGCTGGACATGACAGCGGCCGGCCAGCCCGTCAAGGCGCCGTCCGAGCCGACGTACCTCGGCCGGTTCCTCTGGCCGCACTGCGGCGAAGGCGGCTGGTGGGCCCCGGCCGTCAAGCCGGGCGACACGGTCACCCAAGGCCAGGTGATCGGGACGGTCAGCAGCCTCGACGGCGGACGCGTGAAGGAGACCGTCTTCGCACCCGCCGATGGCGTTGTCATCTTCGTGACGAGCTCGCCCGCAGTCGCCGCCGACGGCCTCCTGTTGGGCCTGGGTGCCGCCTGACCCGGGGGTCCGACATCGTCTA
>CAZORE010000263.1:0-2995 GCA_964581815.1 uncultured Streptosporangiaceae bacterium
ACCGACGAGGGCCGGACCGTCCCGGCCGCTGGGCGGTGGCTGCTCGACGCGGCGGGGGTCGCCGGGCTCGCCGTCATCGGGCTGCTCGTGTGGCGGACGAACCAGTACTCGGACATCATGTTCCGCGGCGGCCTGGTGCTGCTCTCCGCGGCCACCGCAGCGGTGATAGCGGCGGTGGTGACCCCGGGGTCGCTGCTCGGACGCACGCTCGGCATCCGGCCATTGCGCTGGCTCGGCGTCCGCTCCTACGGCATCTACCTGTGGCATTACCCGCTGATCGTGCTGACCGCGGCGGCGGGCGGGGCGGGCGGCCCGGTCAGCCCGGTCCGGGCGGTGCTCCTCGTCACTGCGACCGTGGCCGTCGCGGCGGCGTCCTGGCGACTCATCGAGGAGCCCGTACGGCGTGGCGCGCTACCACGGCTGGCCGTCCGGGCTAAAACAGGCGTGACCAGCAATTTCGCTGATCCAAGCAAGGCCAGCATGGCTAACGCGACAGGAGGGGCAAGCATGACCGGCGGACCGCGCGAACCGGAAACCGGCGGCGACCGTCCCGCGCGGCCCCCGTGGCGGCGCCCCGGGCGGCCGCGGACACCGCGGGCGGTCGCCGGGCTGTGCCTGCTCACCGCGGCGCTGCTCGCGGCCGGCGTGACCGCGGCCACCCGGCTGACCGCGACCGCCGCGCATACCGCGGCGCCCGCGCGGCCAAGCGCCTCGTCGGCGATCGCCCGGCTGTCCAACGCCGGCGGCCGGACGCGGACGGCGCCGGACCCCAGGCCCGGCGCGACCGCCGGGACGGCCTCGACCGCCGGGGAGGCCTCGACCGCCGGGGGGGCCTCGACCGCCGGGACGAGCATCCCGTCGGGCGCGGTCACGGATGCCCCGTCAGCCGACGGCACCGCCGGCGCCGTCACGGTGAACTCCGGCGGGCCGAAGGCGACGGTGGCCGCGTTGCCGACGCCGCCGCCGCGGACCTCATGCGATTCCGTGGTGCACATCGGCGACTCCACGTCGGAAGGGCTGATCTCCTCCAATTACCTGCCGGACCCGGCCGACCGCATTACCGCGCGCTACGCGGACGTCGGCGTCAGATCGTCCACGATGAAGATCGTCGGCGCCACGTCGATCATCGAGTCGCTGCCTGGCACGCCGAACGCGTACCAGATGGCCGCCCAGGTCATGCAGGGCGGCTTCCAGGGCTGCTGGGTGCTCGCGCTCGGCACCAACGACACCGCCGACGTGTACGTCGGGTCGAACGTCGGCCGGGAGCAGCGGATCGAGAAGATGATGGCCCTGATCGGCAACCAGCCGGCCATGTGGGTCGAGGTGACCTCACTGCTGTCGTCGGGCCCGTACGCCGAGCAGAACATGCAGCTGTGGAACCAGGCGCTGCAGCAGGCGCTGCCGCGCTACCCCAACATGCGGGTGTACAACTGGCCCGCCGTCGCGCAGCGGTCCTGGTTCATCCCCGACGGCATCCACTACACCACCATCGGCTACGAGCACCGGGCGACGGCCATCGCCGACGCCCTCGCGGATGCCTTCCCGGCGAGCTGACGGGCGCCCCGGGAGACTACGAACGGTCGGAGACCGGGTCGCCGGCCAGCACGTCGGTCGGCTCGAGGCGCATCAGCTCGTCGCGGGTCCACTCGCGGTGCACGTCGGAGGCGATGCGGTGCGCGTGCCTGAGCCGGGCGAGCTCAAGCTCGTTGCGCACCGTGCGGGCGTTGGCGAAGTGCGGCTCGGTCATCATCCGGGACACCTCGGTGCGCAGCACCGCTTCCGCCTCAGGCGACAGGTAGTAGTTGGTCTGGTCGAGCATGAGGGCGCCGATCGCGGTGAGCTCGTCGATGTCGTAGGAGGTGAAGTCCAGGTGGTGGGCCAGCCGGGACCGCATGCCCGGGTTGGACTCGAAGAACACTTCCATCCGGTCCTTGTAGCCGGCCAGGATCACCACGAGCTGGTCCCGGTCGTTCTCCATCACCTGGAGCAGGATCTCGATGGCCTCCTGCCCGTAGTCCTTGGAGTCATTGCCCCGGTACAGGTAGTACGCCTCGTCGATGAACAGCACGCCGCCCTTGGCCCGCTCGAGCACCCGCTTGGTCTTCGGCGCGGTCTGCCCGATGTACTCGCCTACCAGGTCGTCCCGCATCGCGTGCACTAGCTGGGGGGTCTCGATGTAGCCGAGCCGGTGCAGTAGCTGGGCCATGCGCAGCGCCACCGTCGTCTTGCCGGTGCCCGGCGCGCCGGTGAAGCACATGTGCAGGTTGGGGCGCGGCGCGGTCAGCCCGAACCGCCGCCTCGCCCGGTCGACGAGCAGCAGGGCCGCGATCTCCTCGATCCGCTGCTTCACCACGGCCAGGCCAACGAGCTCGCTGTTCACGGATCCGATGATGTCGTCGATGCCCGCGACGACACGCTCCGCGGCGAACGTGACCTTCGCGTCGGGTCGCAGCGCAGTGCTGTTCTTGTCACCGCCGCGCCTCAGCCGCCCGGACTTGCCCGCTCCCGGCTGAAACCCGTATCCGCCGCTCAACTGGCCCCCTCACAAGGCTCGCCCATCCCACCGCGGGCCCAGATATCCGGTCACCTCGGACCATCAGCATAGAAGAGGTTCATTAGCTACTGGCAGCAGAGGCACCCCGCTCGCCTCGCCGGAGGCCATCGCCCGGAGTAGCCGCCGCGCTCAGCTGAGGCGGGCCTCGGCGGCGGTGCTCAGGCGCGGAGCACCGGACTCGTCCGCGGTGGCGCGGTCGAACCGGACCCGGACCCGGGCCGCGGTGCTGCCGGACTCTGGGCCATCGAACTCAAGCACGGCGATCATGTTCTCGAACCACGGGCCCTTGGTGATCCGCCACCTCATGCCCGGGACGCGCGCGCCGGCCAGGGTGGCGGCGATGGTGCCAACGCGGCCGCTCGCCCAGGTGCTGGCGAGCCGCTGCGCGAACCGCATCGCGGGCGGCATGGCCTGGTGAAACGGCGAGCACACCACCTCGTG
>CAZORE010000263.1:3095-5056 GCA_964581815.1 uncultured Streptosporangiaceae bacterium
TGGCGGGGCACCGGCTGGCGGGGCGGCTCCCGGGCGGGTGCCAGGCGGCTGCGGGGCGGCCGCGGCGCCGCGGCGTTCGGCGATGAACCGGCGGGTGGCCGGGCCCGGGTCGTCGGCGTAGACCTGGTCGCCGATCATCAGCAGCACGTCGGGCCAGCGGTCACGCGGGGTGTCCCGGAGCGCGGCGGCGCAGGCGGCGAGCGCGTCGACGCCTGCGCCGCCGGACCGCCTGGCCTGCCTGCCCAGGTTCTGTGGCGCGATTTCCGCCACCCGGCAGGAGCCGAACGCGAGCCGCACTGGCCGGGCCTGGCCGAGCGTCCGCAGCACGCTCGGCGGGAGACCGCGGCCGGCGAGCGGCCAGCGGAGGATGCCGTCGAGCGTGACCGTGTACTCCTGCTCGCTGCCCGGCGTCAGGCCGTCGAGCACCACGAGGCCGTAGTGATGCCCGGCCACCTCGAAGGTCCGGGCCTGACGGCCGAGGATCTCGACCAGGCACTCCCGGTCCGTCTCGACCCAGACCGTCGCCTCCGTCTCACCCGCGTAACGCACCATCGGCCCGAGCACGAGGGCCGGGCCGTCGTTCTCCCCAGACGTCATCGCGGCCAGTTTCCTCCGCCTCTCCTGGCTTGTCCGCCATTTGGTCTCCATCATGGACTTCCCGCCGGCCGTGGTCATATCCCGGCCAGATGCCGCAACTGCCACCCGCTCGCACCGGGGGCGGCGGTCACCGCTTGAGCAGGGTGAAATCGGCGAAGTCGAAGCCGGGTGCCACCACACAGCTGACCAGGACCTCGATGTCCGCGGCCGGCCGGGCGGCTTGCCAGTGGCCGCCGGGGACGACGTGCTGCGGCCGGTGACCGCTGGCCAGGTCGGGGCCGAGCGTTACCGGCCGCGGCGCGTCAGCAGGCACGTCGCCGGCGCCGCCGTCGAGCATGATGAGCGGGCCGCCGGAGTGCCACAGCCAGACCTCGTCCGACCTGACCCGGTGCCAGGCTGACTCCTCGCCCGGAGTGAGCAGGAAGTAGATGCCGGTCGCCGCCGCTCGCGGCCCAGGGTAGCCGTCGGGCTGCCAGGACGGCCCGGCCCGCCAGGTCTCCCGGTACCAGCCGCCCTCCGGATGCGGTGCGAGGTCGAGCAGTTCGGCGGTGCGCGGCCGGTGACGCTGATCCATGAGCACTACTATGCCGGGACCATCCGGGCGGCTGGGCCGCGGCTGGCGGCCCGAGGCGGGCGGTCCATGGCTTACGGGCTGAGCATGGCGGACCGAGGCTAACGGAGTGCGCCGGCTGCGGACCTGCCGAAGATAGCGACGGCCAGGCAGAGCAGCGATACCGCGACGACCGAGAGGGCGATGAGGAACAGCCGGCCCGCGCCGACCACGGGCAGGCTGGCGACGGGTGACCGGCCCCTGGCGACCCGGCCAGCCTGCCAGATGACCGGGGCAACCGCGAGAATGACCAGGCCGGTGATCGCGTTCACCTTAAGCATCGCGCCGCCGAGGGCCGCGAACGACAGCGCGGTCCTCGTCCAGGCCAGTGAGGTGCGCTCGCGGGCGAGGCCCGGGTCGCGCTCTTCCGGGTCGTCGCCCGACCCGGGCGGCCCAGTCGGCGGGACCGGCGGCGCGGTCATCGCAGGGCCGAGACGAGCACGACGACCGCGGCGATGACGGCGATCGCGGTCACCGTGGCGGCCAGGATCCACGGCAGGATCGACCGCGGCAGCGGCTCTCCCCGGCGCAGCGCGCGCTGGCTACGTCCCCATTCGACATAGGCGGCCACCGCGATTACCCCGCCGAGCGCGATCAGGGGCACGCCGAGCAGGTGACGGCCGGCCGGCACGCCGGGAAACGGCGGCAGCAGCTGCACGACGCCCAGCCCGGCCACGACCAGGGCGAGCGCCGTGCGGCTCCAGGCCAGGAACGTCCGCTCGTTGGCGAACGTGAACCGCGGATCGGGCTCGGC
>CAZORE010000264.1:0-1892 GCA_964581815.1 uncultured Streptosporangiaceae bacterium
TCCTACGGCGCCGGCCAGCGCGACGGCGGTTCAGGCGGCAGCCGCTACGGCCGTCCGTCAGGCGGCGGCTCGGCTGGCCGCTCGGACAGCGGCTTCCGCGGGGGAGACCGCCCGCGCAGGGACTTCAGCGGCGGCGAGCGCGGGTATGACCGTGGCCCCGGTGGTGCCCGCGGTGACCGTCCCGCCTCCGGCGGCCAGGGCCGTTCAGACGGCGGCTTCCGCGGCGGTGACCGTCCGGCGCGCCGCGACTTCGGTGACGGCGACCGCGGCTACGACAGGCGCCCCGGTGGTGACAGGAGCGGACGCCCGCCGTACAGCGGCAGCCGCACCGACGGCGGCTTCCGCGGCGGTGACCGTCCCGCGGCGCGCGGACCGCGGCGCGAGTACGGCTCTTCCGACCGCGGCACGCGCGGTTACGGCGACCGTCCCGAGCGCCCTTACAGTGACCGCGGCGAGCGCGGCAACGGCGACCGCGGCGAGCGCCCTAACGGTGACCGTCCCGAGCGCCCTTACGGCGACCGTCCCGAGCGCGGCTACGGTGACCGCGGCGAGCGCCCTAACGGTGACCGTCCCGAGCGCCCTTACGGTGACCGCGGCGGCGACCGCGGCTTCGGCCGCCGCCCCGGGAGCGACCGGGATGGCGGGCGTTCCTTTTCCGGCGACCGGCGGCCAGGCGGTGACCGGCCGCGCCGGACGGACGATGACCGGGACGCGGGCCGCCGCGACGGCGGGTTCCGCGGCCGCGAGGGCGGCGACTATGGGCGCGGCGAGCGCACGCCAGGCGGCTACCGCACGGGACAGGATGGCCCACCTCGCGGCGGGCGGCCGTCGTCGGACCGTCCCGCGGGCACGGACCGGCCGGCCCGCGGTCATGGCTTCAGCAGGACGATGTCCGACCGGATCGGCGGTTCTTTCCCCGACGACCGGCCTGGCCGCGCTCCGCGGGCCGGCGGTGCCAGCCGTCCCGGCGATCGCCGGGACGGCGCCCCGGGAAGGCCGTCCGGGTTCGGCGGCAGGCCCCGGCCCGACGGCTACCGGGACCGCCGCGACGACCGGGGCGACGGCGACTCTGCCCTGCCACGGATACCGGACAGCATCACCGAGGACCAGCTGTCCCGCGATGTGCGCGAGGAACTCGGCGGCCTCTCCGCGGACCGCGCGGCGACCGTGGGGCGTTACATGGTTGCCGCGGAGCTGGCTAGCGACGTGGAGCAGGCCTACCGCTACGCGCAGGCGGCCAAGAAGCTGGCGGCGCGGGTAGGCGTCGTCCGCGAGATCTCCGGCGTCATGGCCTACAAGTCGGGCCGCTGGGCCGAGGCGCTGACCGAGCTGCAGGCGGGCCGCCGGATGACCGGGCGCAATGACTACCTGCCGCTGATGGCGGACTCGGAACGCGGTCTCGGCCGTCTCGACCGCGCACTCGACCTGGTGCACAGCGCCGAGGCCAAGCGCCTGCCGCGCGCATCGCAGATCGAACTGCGCATCGTCGAGTCCGGCATCCGCCGCGACCAGGGTCTAGCCGACGCCGCTGTCCTCGCCCTCGAGGTCCCCGAGCTGACCGACGGCAAGCAGCGCCCCTGGTCCGCCCGCCTCTTCTACGCCTACGGCGAGGCCCTCATCGCCGCCGCCCGCCCCGAGGCCGCCAGGGAGGCCTTCTCCCGCGCCGTAGTAGCCGACGAAGACGAGCAAACCGACGCTCTGGCCCGCCTGGACGAGCTAGACGGCATCACCGTCCACGACCTAGAGGACGACGAGGACGACGACGAACTCGACGACGCTTTCGCCGACGAGGACGACGAGGACGACGAGGACGACCTCGACGACGAAGAGGATGACGAGGACGACGACGACCTGGACGACGAAGCCGACGACCTCGAAGACGAAGGCGACGA
>CAZORE010000264.1:1992-5029 GCA_964581815.1 uncultured Streptosporangiaceae bacterium
CGACGACCTCGAAGACGAAGGCGACGATGAGGACGAGGACGACGGCGACCTAGACGATGAGGCCGACGACTTCGACGAGGACGACGACCCCGACCACCTCGACGACGAGGACGATGACGAGCCGGACGAGGTCGAACCGGACGAGGTCGAACCGGACGACGATGAGGACGATGACGACCTCGACGATCTAGCGGATCCAGCCGACAAGACCGAACAGCCCGCCGAACACCCCAGCGAGCCGCCGGCTCCCGGCGAGTAAGCCGAGATAGGCCCCGGTAAACCACCTAGCCACGCGAACGCGTCAGGCCCAGCAGGATCCTGCCGGGCCTGACGCGTTCGCGTTGACGGGACAAAGGATCCCCACCGCACACCTGAGCCGAGAACACCCAAGCCGAGAACACCTAAGCCGAGAACACCCACAGCCAGGCCCATCAAGGTCAAGCGCCGGGAGGCTCCAGCTTGTCCAGCCAGTGCCAGATCCCGCCCACGTTCGCGGCCGCCCCGCTGATCTGCTCAAACTTCTCGGTAACCGCCGGATCCGCATCCGCGGCGAACGCAAGGTACCGTGCATGAGTCCGCTGCCGGACCGCCTCGACCGCGTGGTCCAGGTCCATCCCCGCCGAACGGGCCGCCCGCGTCTCCGACACCCAGACGGAGATCTCCTCCGCCGAGCGCTCCAGCGTCCCGGCCACGTCGGACACCGGCCCGTAGTGCGAGAACAGCAGCCGGGACGGGTCAAGCGCGGTGAACTTCGCGAGCGACGCGAGCGCCACCTCGAGGTCGAAGTCTGGTGGCGGGGTGGCCGGCCGCAGGTCGCCGGTCTCCGGGATGTAGACGCCCGCCGCGTCCCCGACGTACAGGTCACCGCTCAGCGAGTCGAGCAGCCCCACGTGGTGCTTGGCGTGCCCGGGCGAGTAGTAGCTCTCCAGCCGGCGACCGTCGCCCAGGTCCACCGCGCCCACGTCGTCCAGCGTGCGCAGCCGGGCGGCCGGCACCGGCGCCAGCTCGCCGAACAAAACGTCGAGCGCGTCGCCGTAAACCATCCGCGCGCTGGCCATGAGGCGCGACGGGTCGGCGAGGTGGCGCGCGCCCTTCTCGTGCACCACGACCTCGGCCGACGGGAACATCGACGCGATATCGCCGACCCCGCCCGCGTGGTCGAGGTGGATGTGCGTGACGACGACCGTGGCCAGGCTGGCGGGATCGATTCCGAGGGCGCCGAGCGCCGCCCGCACGACCG
The DNA here is from genome assembly GCA_964581815.1 of uncultured Streptosporangiaceae bacterium. GTDB lineage: Bacteria > Actinomycetota > Actinomycetes > Streptosporangiales > Streptosporangiaceae > Trebonia. Next base: position 3,233 of record CAZORE010000264.1, read on the forward strand.
GCGCCGAGGTCGAGGTCCCCGTCTCCACGAGGCAGGGACGGCTCGACCGGATCAGGTAGCCCGCGGTGATCCCCTGGTAGCCGGCCATCTTGGTGTCGATCTGGAAGACATCGTGGCCAAGATCCGTAATGTCTTGCCTGTCAGATTGCTGGGAGTTGCCTGGCGTCGTAGCGGTGTCGTCGTGCACCGGACTATTGTCCCAGACAACAGGGGAGGGAGAAGAGATGGAGCTCACGCTCAACGTGCACTCAGAGCCTCCGGGGTTCACGGTCATCGAAGTCGGCGGCGAGATCGACGTGTACACCGCTCCTAAGCTGAAGGAAAGGCTTGTCAGCCTCGCCGACTCCGGCAGCTACCAGCTGATCGTGGACATGGAGAGCGTTGAGTTCCTCGACTCGACCGGCCTTGGCGTGCTGGTCGGCGGCCTCAAACGGGTCCGCAACCACGAGGGCTGGATTGATCTGGTGTGCACGCAGAGCCGCATCCTGCGCATCTTCCGTATCACCGGCCTCAACCGGGTGTTCAGCATCTACGACACCGTGCCCGAGGCCATAGCCGCGCACGACGCACCCGACCCGGGCGACGCGGAAGGCTAGGAGTCGCTGGCGGTCATGAATCGCCGGTGGTCACGCGTCAAAGGCGCGCAGCACCAGGCCCGTGCGCGGTTTGGGTCCGAAGGACGTGGACTTGCGCGGGACCTGCTCGCCGTGCGCCGCGATGTCCATCACGGCGGCGAGCGGCATCGGGTTGCAGATGACCGCCGTGCCGCCGGTGTCCGCCGCGGTGCGGACCGCCTCGGCCGCGTCGTGCGAGATCAGCACGTCACGTACGTTGTCCTTGATCGACCAGAGCTGGGCAAGCAGCAGCTCCTGCATCACCGACGCATCGAGTGCCCGCCAGCGCGGCGACGTTTGCCGCGGCATGGCCGCCGCCAGGCGACCTTGGTCGGGGTCGGTGAGCAGCCGGAACCCGTCACTGCCCGCGAGCAGGAACGCGGTCCCCTGGCCGGCGGCCCGCTGCAGGCAGCCGAGCGCCGCGTCCAGGTCGCCCGGCAGGTCAGTCACGGTGAACGCCCCGGCGGCGCGGCGTGCCGCGTCACCCGGGGCGAGCCGTGGCAGCACCCGGTGGATCGGCCCCAGCCGCAGCGGGTAGGCGTCGGCGTCAACTAGGAAGGCGAGGCCGTAGTCCCACGGCCCCGCGCCCGCCCCGGCGGCCCGCATCTCCGCCTGCACCTCACGGTAGGCGGCGTACCGGTGGTGACCGTCGGCGATGAGCGCCGTGCGCGTCGCCAGGTCGGCGGCGATGGCCGCCTGCACCGCCGGGTCGGTCACCGCCCAGAGCCGGTGCGTGATGCCGTCATCGGTGACCGCGCACGCGAGCGGCTCCTGGCTGTCCGTCGTGCGGTCCACTAGCCGGGAAGCGCCACCCTGGGCGGCCCGGCCAAGGGAGGTGCTGTCCTGGGAGGCATCACCCCGGCCGCCGGGCTTCTCGCGCCCCGCGGGCCCGCCGAGCTCTGCCCCGCCCTCTGCCGCGCCGTTGTAAACGAGCAAGATGGGCTCCAGGTTGCTGCGGGTCGCCTTCATCAGCTCCCGCCGCCCGGCCACTGGTCCGGCCATCACCCCCTCGTGCGGGTGCACCGCGGCGGTTCCGACCGCGACAAGCCCGATGAGCCCGCGCTGTACCCAGTCCGCGCCGCGCTGCTCGTACACGTACAGCGCCGGGGCGCCGTCGACCGCGAGCACGCCCTCCGCGAGCCAGCCGCGTAGCCGCGTCGCGGCGATCTCGCCCGCCGCCCGC
>CAZORE010000265.1:0-2614 GCA_964581815.1 uncultured Streptosporangiaceae bacterium
GGATTTCATCATTTACCAACTGGTAACGAGTTCCGTAGATTGATCCTCAGCGCTGGAGGAGTCAGCGGCCCGCTGACCCCGCTAATGAGGGCGAGGTGCGATGCCGGAGGACTTCCTTACGCTGTACGCGAGGAGCCAGCCAGGCAAGCCGGCGGTGATCGACGACCGGCCGGACGGTCAGGTCACCATGTGGACGTACGCCGAGCTTGAGGCGCAGTCGAACCGGGTGGCGAACCTGCTGCTCTCGCTCGGCGTCACTCCTGGCAGCAAGGTCCTCTGGTGCGGGCCGAACTCGCCGCAGGTGGTGGCGGTGATGAGCGCGGCGCGCAAGATCGGCGCGGTCGCCGTGCCGCTGAACTACCGGCTGACGCCGGAGGAGGCAAGCTACGTCGTCAACCACAGCGACGCCGAGATCGTGTACGCGGACTACGAGCACGCGCCCATGTTCGCGGCGCTGCGCGGCGAGCTTGAGAAGGTGCGGCACGTCATCGTGGTCGGCGGGCCCGCGCCGGACGGGATGCTGACCGACGCCGACATCGCGGCCGCGCCGGACAGCCCGCCCGACGTGGGCGACGTGTCCGGCGGTGGCGGCACGATGATCTACACCTCCGGCACCACCGGCAAGCCCAAGGGCGCGGTGCGGTACGGCACCGGCGCCACGGAGCACCTGGTGGCCCTGCTCAACCTGCTGCGTTACCGGCCCGAGGACACCTACATCACCTCGGGTCCGCTCTACCACAGCGGGCCGGGCGCGTTCCTCGGCGCCGGGCTGCTCTACGGCCAGACGGTCATCGTGCAGCGCAAGTTCGACGCGGAGGACTGGCTGCGGCTGGTCGACAAGTACCGGGCGAGCTCCACGTTCTCCGCGCCGGCGCTGATGCGGATGATCTGCGCGCTGCCCAAGGAGGTCAAGGACCGCTACGACCGCTCAAGCATGCACGTCATGATCGCCAACGCGGCGCCGTGGAGCTTCGAGCTCAAGAAGCAGTACGTGGCGAACTTCCCGCCCGAGTCGCTGTTCGAGGTCTACGGGTCGACGGAGCTCGGCGTGGACACCGTGCTGCTGCCGGAGGACCAGATGCGCAAGCCCGGGTCCTGCGGCCGGCCGGCGCCCGGCATCGAGATCAAGCTCTTCGACGAGCTCGGCAACCCGGTCACCGGCACCGGGCCGGACCACGCGGGCGAGGTCTTCGTCAGGTCGGGCGGCGTGTTCGACGCCTACTACAAGAACGAGGCCGGCTACGAGGCCAACACCCGGGGCGACTACCACACGGTCGGTGACGTCGCCTACTGGGATGACGAGGGCTACCTGTACATCTGCGACCGCAAGAGCGACATGATCATCTCCGGCGGGATGAACATCTACCCGGCCGAGATCGAGGCGGCGCTCGAGCGGCACCCCGACATCTACGACGTCGCGGTGTTCGGGATACCGTCGGAGAAATTCGACGAGGCGGTGCACGCGACCGTGGTCCGCGCGCCGGGCTCGGAGCTCACCGCCGAAGAGGTCACCGCGTTCGCCCGAGAGCACCTGGCTGGCTACAAGGTGCCGCGCTCGGTCGACTTCACCGACGAGCTGCCGCGCACCGGCTCAGGCAAGATACTCAAGCGCCAGCTGCGCGCGCCCTTCTGGGCGGACCACGCCGGCCGGTGAACGGTGACTGAGCGGTACCTCGACTACGCGGGTCGCGCCGACCGGCTGAGCGGCGGCGCGCGCCGGGTCCCCGTCCATACGCCGAGCGGCACCTTCAGCGTCTGGACCAAGCGAATAGGGAACAACCCGGACCTGAAGGTGCTGCTGCTGCACGGCGGCCCAGGGGCTACGCACGAGTACCTGGAGGCGTGCGACAGCTTCCTGCCGGCCGCGCGGGTCGAGTACTACTACTACGACCAGCTCGGCTCCGGGTTCAGCGACCAGCCCGACGACCCGTCGCTGTGGGAGCTTGACCGGTTCGTCGACGAGGTTGAACAGGTCAGGCGGGCGCTTGACCTGCACCGTGGCAACTTCGTGCTTTATGGGCAGTCGTGGGGCGGCATCCTCGCTATGGAGTACGCGCTCGCGCACCAGGAGCACCTGCGCGGGCTCGTCATCTCCAACATGATGGCCAGCGCGCCCGCCTACACGGCCTACGCCGAGCAGGTGCTCATGCCTGCGGTGGACCCTGGCGTGCTCGCGGAGATCAAGGCGCTCGAGGCAGCGGGTGACACGGACAACCCGCGGTACATGGAACTGCTCATGCCGCACTATTACGAGCACCACACGCTGCGGATGCCCACGGACAGCTGGCCGGACCCGGTGGTACGTGGCTTCGCGCACATCAACCCGAAGATCTACGTGCCCATGCAGGGCCCGAGCGAACTCGGGATGAGCGCCGACGCCAAGCTCGCCACCTGGGACCGGTTCGCCGACCTGGGGCGGATCGGGGTCCCGACGCTGGTCATCGGCGCCCGTTACGACACTATGGACCCGGACCACATGGCGGAGATGGCGCGCCGCCTGCCTCGCGGCTCCTACCTGTACTGCCCCGACGGAAGCCACCTGGCCATGTACGACGACCAGGAAACCTACTTCGAAGGGCTCGTCGCCTTCCTTAACGGCCTGCCTCCGGCCGGG
>CAZORE010000265.1:2714-4921 GCA_964581815.1 uncultured Streptosporangiaceae bacterium
GTCCAGGCCGGGTCGCGGCCTGAGGCGGCGAGCAGCCGGTCGAGCGGGGACGCGGACGCCGGCACCTGGACCGGCTCGGCGAAACCCTTGTACTGGCGGAACAGGTCGGCGTTCGCCTCGACGGCCTGCGTCGCGGCGGCGGCGGCCGCGTCGCTGACGGTGTACCGCTGCCCGGTAGCGGCCGCCAGGTCCCAGCCGTGCAGCACCATCTCGGCGATGTTGAGCGCGGCGACGTCCGCGGCCGGCGTGGCCGTGCCCATGACGTTCAGTTCACGTGTCCAGGCGGCCGGATCCGCCCAGGCGGCCAGCGCCCGGTCAAGCTGCGCCCGGTAGCCGTCGGCGAAGCCAGGCTCGTCGGCGAAGTCCCTGTCCATTAGCTCCTGGCCCACCGACCCGCCGTGCGCCCGGGCCTCAAGCGAGTACGAGGTCCACAGGATGAGGTGGTTGAGCAGGGCGCGCACGTCCCAGTCGGTGCACGGCGTCGGCCCGCCGAACTGCCCGGTGTTCACGTTGGCCACGGTGCGCGCGGCGGCCTCGGCCGCGTCAGTCATCTCGGCATGCAGGTTCATGATCCTCAAGCTAGCCGCGCAGGCCAACGGAGTCTTGAAGAAACGCGACGGCTACCCTAGACCAGGTGAGTGCAGCAGCCGACTCACCCGGTTCATCCGGGACCGAGGCCAACGTGATGGGCGCCGGCGTCCTGCACGCGAAGACGGCCGCGGACCGGTTCACGCTCAACCGGTACCCGCCGCCCGCGGGCCTGGCGCCGTTCGTCGACTTCTGCTGGGTGCTCCGCTGGGACCTGCGCGGGCAGCCGCCGCACGAGCAGGCGATCCTGCCGCACCCGAACGTGAACCTGGCCTTCGAGGCGACGGGCGCGGCGGTGTTCGGAGTCGACACGAAGATCTTCACGCGCGTGCTGTCGGGGCAGGGCAAGGCGCTCGGCGTCAGGTTCCGGCCGGGTGGCTTCCGTCCGTTCTATGGCAAGCCGGTCGTTAGCCTGAACGATCGCGTGGTCCCCGCGCACCGCATCCTGGGCCCGGCAGCGGACCAGGCGTGCGCGGCCGTCATGGCGCTCGCGGCCGACGACGCCGTGATGACCGAGGCGGCGGCCGGGCTGCTGCGCGGCTTGTGCCCGGCCGAGGATCCGGTCGCCGGGCAGGTGGCCGAACTGGCGGAGCTGATCACCAGTGACCAGGGCCTGTGCCGGGTCGCGCAGCTGGCTGAGGTGTCCGGGCTGACGGAACGCAGGCTGCAGCGGATGTTCGCGGACTACGTCGGCGTCTCGCCGAAGTGGGTGATGCGCCGCGCCCGGCTGCACGAGGCGGCGCTGCGCGCCGAGGCCGGCGGTGCCGCGGCGGTGAACTGGGCCGCTCTGGCGGCCGAGCTTGGCTACGCCGATCAGGCGCACCTGACCAGGGACTTCACCGCCACGATCGGCGTGCCGCCAACTCGCTACGCCGCGGGGGATCCGGCCGGGGCGTGAAATCGCGGCCCGCGGGTTCCGGCATGGGCGGTCAGGCCGCGGGTCCGAGCAGGTCCCAGCGGTTGCCCGCGATGTCGAGGAACACCGCGACCCGCCCGTAGGGCTCGGTGCGCGGCGCGGTCAGGAACCGCACGCCCGCGGCGGTCATCCGGTCGACCGCGGCGTCGAAGTCGTCGACCCGCAGGAAGAACCCGACGCGTCCGGCCATCTGGTTGCCGACCGCCGCGGCCTGCCGCTCGCCGTCCGCCTGGGCGAGCAGGATCCCGGTCTGCGCGCCGGGCGGCCGGACCACGACCCACCGCTTGGGCCTGCCGTCGTTGGTCAGTGACGGCGAGTCCTCGACGAGCTCGAACCCGAGCACGCCGACGAAGAACCCGATGGCCTCGTCGTAGTCATCGACGATGATCGTGAACTGCTGGATGAGCATAGGCAGCAGGTTAGTGGGGGAGACGCCGGCCTGGCCCGCCGCGCCGGCGCCGTACTCCGTGACCCGACGGGAAGCGCCCTGGGCCGAGGGCCGCGGGCCCTCGGACCGGCCGGGCAGGAACCAGCACGAAAAAGATGCTGCGCCGCGTGGTCGCCGAGCGCTACTCCGGCGGCGCGCCGGCTGCCACGTCCTCCTTACCCGCGGGCAGGAGGACCTGGTCCGCGGGCCTAGCGGCCCGCGGACGCCGCGGCGGTCTTGTCCGCGGCAGGCTCGTCAGCGTCCAGGCCGATGGAC
>CAZORE010000266.1:0-4889 GCA_964581815.1 uncultured Streptosporangiaceae bacterium
CACGTCGACAGGTTACGCCCGCAGGCGGCGGGCTTAGGCTCGTGCCATGACTACGTTCACCGACGCTGAGATCGAGTTCCTGAACAGCCAGCGGCTCGGCCGGCTGGCCACGGTCGGTGCCGACGGCATGCCGCACGTCGTGCCGGTCGCGGTCTTCTACGACCCGGCGGCCGAGGCGCTGGTCATCGGGGCCAACGTGCAGTTCGGTGAGGAGATCATGGTCGCGTCGAAGAAGTTCCGCGACGCTCAGCGCCGGCCGAAGGTAGCCGTCGTGATAGACGCCCCGTCACCACGCATCCTGGAGGTTCGCGGAGAGGCGGAAACTCACCTCGACGGCGGTGCGGACGTTGGCCAGCGGCTTGGTGCACCGTTCCGGTTCTGCCCGGCATGGATACGCATCCGGCCGCGCCGCGTCGTGAGCGTAGGCGTCAACGACGGCGCGTACGGCGCGTCGGCACGGGACATCGCGGGATAGCGCAGGATAGCGAAGTGTCGATTGGGCGGCGGCCACTTCGTAGCGGAGGTGAGGGCCGGCCAGCGACCGGCTCCGGACGACAATCGGGAGTGATCTCTCATGACGCAGTACCTGCTCGCGCTCCACGCCGCCGGTGAGTTTCCTGACCTTCCGTTCGAGGACTGGAAGCAGTCGTTCGCCGACTGCGGCGCGGTCATCGACAAGATGAAAGACGCCGGCGCGTTCGTGTTCGCCGGCGGCCTGCTCGCGGGGGCGGCCACCGTGGTCCGCCAGTCCGGCGACGACTTCCTGATCACCGACGGACCGTACGCGGAGACCAAGGAGCACCTCGCCGGGTTCTGGATCATCGACGCCGCCGACCTGGACGTGGCCCTGGAGTGGGCCAAGCTCGCCACGGCCGCGTGCCGGGTGCCGATCGAGGTCAGCCCGTTCGACGAGCGAGACATCGACACGCTGCTCGCCGCGTTCCCGAAGTGACCGTCGAGGCCGTCTTCCGCCAGGAGTACGGCCGCTGCGTCGCTACCCTGATCCGCTTCCTCGGCGATATCGACGCCGCCGAGGAAGCGGTGCAGGATGCGTTCACTGTGGCGGTGGCCAGGTGGCCATCGGACGGCCAGCCGCCCAATCCCGGCGCGTGGATCGTCACGACCGCCCGCAACCGGGCCATCGACCGGCTGCGCCGCGAGTCGGTCCGTGACGAGCGGCACGCGCAAGCACATCACCTGTACGGTGCTGCCGGTGCTGCCGGTGCTGCCGCCTCGGCGGCAGATAATGCCCTGGCCGAGGAGGAGACCGTGACCGATGACCGGCTGCGGCTGATCTTCACCTGCTGCCATCCGGCCCTGAACCAGCCCGCCCAGGTCGCGCTGACCCTCCGGCTGCTCGGCGGGCTGGAGACGCCGGAGATCGCGCGGGCGTTTTTCGTGCCCGAGGCAACCATGGCCCAGCGGATCGTCCGGGCCAAGCGCAAGATCAGCGGCGCCCGCATCCCCTACCGCGTGCCCGAGGAAGCCGAGCTTCCGGCTCGGCTCAAGCCTGTCCTCGCCGTCATCTACCTGATCTTCAACGAGGGCTACGCGGCGACCGCCGGCGCCCTGATGCGGCTTGACCTGTGCGCGGAGGCGGTCCGGCTCGCCCGGGTGCTCGCCGGGCTGATGCCTGACGAGCCGGAGGCGCAAGGGCTGCTTGCGCTGCTCTTGCTGTTGCACGCGCGCAGTGCCGCCCGCGTCACCGCCGACGGCTCCCTGGCCCGCCTGGCCGTGCAGGACCGGCGGCTATGGGACCGGGACCTGATGACCGAGGGCCAGGCCATCGTGCGCGCGTGCGTTCGGCGCGGCCAGCCGGGCCCGTACCAGGTCCAGGCTGCGATCAACGCCGTTCATTCCGTCGCGCCGAGCTTCGACGGCACCGACTGGCCCGCCATCCTGACGCTCTACGACCAGCTCTACGCGCTCACGCCGACCCCGGTGGTCGCGCTCAACCGCGCCGTCGCCCTCGCCGAAGTGCGCGGTCCCGCCGCGGGGCTCGCCGCAGTGGACGACCTGCGTTCTCCAGCCATGGACCGGTACTACCTGTTCCACGCGGCACGCGCCGACCTGCTGCGCCGCCTCGGCCGCGACCGGGAAGCCGCGGCCGCCTACGCCGCCGCCCGCTCTCTGACCGCGAACCCCGTCGAGCAGGCCTTCCTCGACGGGCAGCACGCCGCGGTGCTTGATACCGGGCCGTCCAGCCAGCACGGATAGCGTCGCTCCGCCGGGAGCGCTCGCAGCGTCCGCCCCGTCCGCGCGTCCGCGCCACCCGGCCAGAATGTCGGTGCCTCTGCTTACGCTCGGTCTATGGCGGATAGCAGCTTGTCTGTACGCGATCGTGAACTGTTCCTGGCCGAACCGCACGTGGCGGCCTTGTCGGTGTCGGCCGGTGAAGGTCGCGGCCCGTTCACCGTGCCGATCTGGTACCAGTACACGCCCGGCGGGGAGCCGTGGGTGCTGACCGAGGCCGGGTCGAGGAAGACCCGCCTTATCAGAACGGCCGGCCGTTTCACCCTCATGGTCGACCGGGTCATGCCGACCGTCCGGTACGTGTCGGTGGAGGGACCGGTCACCCGGATGGTTCCAGGGACCGATGCGCACTTGCGGGAGAGCGCCGAGCGGTACCTGCCGGAGGACAAGGTTCCCGCGTACATCGAGTTCGTCAGGGGACTGGGCGAGCAGATCGCGATCTACCTGCGCCCGGAACGCTGGCTGACCGCCGATCTCGGGCCAGGGGACGTTCCACCTAGCGTGACTTAATAGCTATTCGGCAGTTCAGGAAAGCAGAGGCTCCACCCGGACTGAGGGATAGCGGCCCGGAAGCTTGCGATCAAGAGCCGCCAGCGTCAAGCCACCTGCCTGGGCAAAGGCCGCCAGGTAGTCGTCCGTCCACAGCTTGTGACTCTTATCGTCTCGCGCCGAGATCGCCCGCTAGCGCGCGGTTCACCAGGTCCTTCAGGCTTTCGCCGTGCTCGGGGCTTGGTCTGCTCGATTTGCCCCGGGCCGACATGTTCAGATAGGCCTGGCGAGGGCAGGCATCCGGTGCAAATGCGACCAAAGGAGGCTCTGCAACCATGTCTGTAGACAACGACCTGGCTGAACTCAAGGGCATCGGCCAAAAGTATGCCGAGATGCTCAAGAGTATTGGTGTCGACTCGATCAAGGAACTTAGCCATCGCAACGCGGGTCACCTCAAGGCGATGATCGTGACGCGGCACGGCGCGGTCGTCGGCCTGTCCGAGCACGAGTGCCAAACCTGGATCGACGAGGCGAAGGCACACGCACAAGCGTGACCAATGCCTGGACGGTCGCCTGGCAACGAGGGCCCAGCGTTCGGAAAGAACTTCCGACCTGGGCCTTCAGCGTAGGAGCGGGTGACGAGTATCGAACTGGCACTGTCCGCCTAGGATTCTGTAGCTCAGGGTCCACGTGGCGTCCTGGCGCTCGACCCGTTCACTCTGGCGGTTCTCAAGGTCCATGTCGAGATGCTCGACCAGGAGCGCAAGGACCTCGGGCCGGACTACCTCGACCACGGGGTCCTGTTCTGCTGGGAGAACGGCAAGCCTCCACACCCCGACACCATCACGCGCCGGTTCAAGAAGCTCAGCAAGGCGGCGGATCTCCCAGACATCGAGCTGCACGACGTGCGCCACAGCTACGCCACCGCAGTTGCGCGAAAATCGACTGGGAGGCGCTGAGCAAGCGCATCGGTCACGCCGACGTCGCGTTCACCATGAAGCAGTACGTACAGACCGACCTAGAAACCGACCACGAGGTTGCGAACACGCTCGCCGACCTGATCAACGGCGGCCTGCTTGTGACTGAGGTCGACGACCAGGCGGACATGCCCGACCAGGCCGACGAGGCATGAACTGGAAGTTCCCGCATGCACAACTACAAGTCAAAAGCCCGGCTCTCTGTTTGAGAACCGGGCCTGACCTTGGTAGCGGGGGTAGGATTTGAACCTACGACCTCTGGGTTATGAGCCCAGCGAGCTACCGAACTGCTCCACCCCGCGTCGCTTCCCCTACTGTATGAACTCCTGGCGACGGAAGCAAATCGGCTACCGGGCTGGCGCGGCGAGCCACAGTGAGTACGTGGTTGGCCAGGTACCCGCGGGAGGCCCGGTGAGCACCTCGGCGTCGGCGGAAGTGCTGAGCGAGACGGCCAGCCGAGGCGTCATCCCGGGCAGCGACACCGCGACCCGGGACGAGCCGATGACGACCGGGCGACGTCCGAGCTGCGAGATGAGACTCTCCGCCTCGGCGAGCATGGCCGTGGACTTTGCCCCGGGGACCATCCACGCGGCCGGCTGGCCGCAGAGGTCGCGGACCACGGGGGCGAACGTCTCCGCCAGCCGCTCATCGACGAATAGCACGCTTGCCGACGGCCCGATGGCGGCACACAGCGACGAGGCGGCGGCGACCCAGCCGCCGTACGTGGCCGACGTGCCCACGCCGCGCAGCCGAACGCGGCTCAGGAGCTTCGCCACGCCCGACGAGTAGCGTCCGACCGACGGCTTGCCGGCCAAGCCCGGGTTCAGGGTGGTTACCAGCGGCGGGATCGCCAGTGCCAGCACGCAACATGCCGCGACGAGCCCAGTTGCCGTGCGCGCGGCGCCGAGCCCGGCGGCCCGCGCCGTCAGCCGCGACGATGCCCAGACCGCGAGCAGTGCGAGTCCCGGCAGCACCACGGGCACCAGCCGGTGCGAAGCGAGCGGCTGCCACGGGATCGCGGCCGGATCCAACAGCACGACCAGCACCGACCAGGCGATGATCAGGAACGGCAGCCCCCAGAGCCACAGCCCCTCAAAGTCCGGATAACCAGAATCATCAGAATCACCAGAAGCGGCCAAGTCGCCCGGACCAGCCGAAGGGACGTCAGCC
>CAZORE010000267.1:0-4797 GCA_964581815.1 uncultured Streptosporangiaceae bacterium
CTCGGCGACGACTGATGCGGCGGTACGCCGCCTGATGCCCCAGGCGGCTGCCTCATCGATGAGGCTGGCCGTTGTTACCTTCCGGATGTCGGCCTGCCCGCCGACCCGCTGGCCCAGGTGGGTGTCTGCCTGCATCAGCTGGCCGGCGCCGTCCGTTAGCTCGAGGGCGATGGTGGAGAGCACGTCATAGAGCGGTGCGAGGGTGATCCCCGGGCTGTCCGTGTCGTGCAGGACGGAGAAGTTCTTGGCGTGCGCGTCGGCGTTGCCGACGGCCATGTTGAACGTGGTGCGGCGCAGCAGCCGGGTCACGTCGGCCGGGTCCCCGTAGTTCCGTAGCAGGCCGGCGAGGTCGCGCAGCGCCGGGCCGCCCTGTTCCTCGTACTTCATCCCTGGCGGCACCGCGGCCGCCTGGCAGCCGTCCTCCTGGTGCAGCCTGACGGGGAACGCTCCGTCTGGGGCCTCGCGCCTGTCGTAGCGCCTGACCGCGAGCACGGGCAGCCCGGCCACGTCGAGCAGTTCGGTCTGTGCCGCGTCGAGGCCGCAGGCTGCGGCGAGCCGCAGGCAGGTGGCCTCGTTGGCGGCCATCGGGTGCGGCCCGTCGGGCTTGAGTATCCACGTCGAGGGCGCGTCACCGTACGGTAGCTGCCAGGTGCCGTCGGCGGCGCGGCCGAGGAGCGCCTTGCGCTGGAAGCCGGCCAGTGACGGGCGGAAGCCGCGCTCCGGAGCGGCGCCCAGGGGCACGGCGTCAAGGCTGTTGATCAGCTGCCGCAGGCCGGCCGGGGTTAGCGGCGTGTACCCGCCGCGGCCCGCGGCCCCGGGCGGTTCCCCGTCGGGGAGCAGCGTGACCGCGCCCGCGCAGTCACGGCCGAATGCCGCGAGGATGCCGTAGGTGTCCACCGGGCGGACCCCGGCCAGGGCCGCCATCCGGGCGAGCGCGGGCCCCTCGGGCAGCATGTTCTCGAAGAAATCAAGGCCGCGCATGTCCCGCGGGCCGGCCGGCGTCCCGATGGGCAGCCCGACGGACAGGGCCGGGCTGCCCAGTCCCCACCGCTCGATTCCCTCCACGCGCCACTCCAGCCGGATACGGAAATTTGGCGCGGACGTCAGCACGGCGACCGGCGTCCCGTGCAGCCACGCGACGAGCCGGTCAGCCACGAGGCGCCTTCGGCCGGACGATGACCTCGCAGCCGACGAAGCGGAGCACCCGGAGCGCGTGCGTCAGTGAGCTGCCGAACTTGCCGCCTTCCAGCGATGACAGGTAGGGCTGCCCGATGCCCGTGGCCTCGGCCGCGTCCGCCTGGGTCACCCCGGCCGCCGCCCGGAAGTGCTTCAGTGCCGCGCCCAGGTCCCGTGCGGTGCTCACCAGGTACTCGTCACGCCGTATCACCATAGACCAATAATACCTGCCTATCAGTGTTTAGCGATATTACCCTTTGGTGATTTTCTCCGGCGGAGCACCGCGAACGGGGCGGTGAAACACGCTCCCGTTCTGGATCATTGTTTTGATCCTTGCCAACTGGACTGGTGGTCCGTATCCTTCAATCGGACTTGCAGTCCGTTTGAGTCAAGGAGGAACGTTGGCCACAGCCGTGGACGTCTTCAACAAGCTGGCCCAGGTGAGCCTCGAGGCAAACGACAGCGGAGCGCTGCTCGACCTGTGCGCCGACGATGTCGTGTTCGAGTTCCCGTTCGCCCCGCCCGGCCGTCCTGCGCGCGTCGAGGGCAAGCCCGCGCTTGGCGACTACCTGAAGGCCCTCTCGGGTCGCGTGCGCCTGGAGGGCGTGAGCAGCCTGGAGATCCACGAGACCGTCAAGCCGGACGTGGCGATCATCGAGATGACCATGACGGGCACGGTGACGGCCACCGGAGCACCCTACGAGCAGTCGTACGTGTCCGTCCTGACCGTGCGCGACGGACTGATCGCGCACTACCGGGACTACTGGAACCCGCTCCGGAGCGCCGGATGAGCGCCGTCCTGGTCACCGGGGCGAGCGGCACCACCGGCAGCCGGGTGGCCGCCCGGCTGGCCGCGCGGGGAATCGCGGTGCGGGCGGCCAGCCGCTCGGGTGCCGTCCGGTTCGACTGGTACGACCCGGATACGCACGCGGGCGCGCTGGCCGGCGTCGACCGGATGTACCTGGTGCCACCGATCCGCGACCCGGACCCGCAGGCCGTGATGCTGCCGTTCCTCGACCTGGCCCGGGCAGCGGGCGTGCGACGAGCGGTGCTGCTGAGCAACTCCCTGGTGTCGGCCGGCGATCCGATGACGGGTACCGTGCACAAGGCGATCGCGGACACGTTCGACGAATGGGCCGTACTGCGGCCCAGCTGGTTCATGCAGAACGTGACCGGTGGCCACGCGCACGCCGCCAGCATCCGCGCCACGTCGGCCATTGCCACGTCGGCCGGCTCCGGGCGTGCCGGGTTCGTCGACGCGGGCGACATCGCCCAGGTCGCCGTCGAGACACTGCTAGCGCCGGCGGCGGTGAACACGGACCTGATCCTGACGGGCCCGGAGTCGTTGAGCTACGACGACGTGGCCGCGATCCTGACCGAGACCAGCGGCCGCACGATCACGCACAAACGGCTGGATCCGGCCGAGCAGCCCGCCTACTACGAGGCTCTGGGCGTGCCCGAGGCCACGGCGCGATTCCTGGTCGGCATGGACTGGGTCATCGCCTCCGGTATTGAGGACCGCACGACGGACACGGTGGAGCGCATGACCGGTACCCCGCCCCGCTCGTTCCGTGACTTCGCGGTCGCGGAGTTCCGCCCGTGACCGTCAAGGAACGCGCCGACGCCGCCCGCAACCGCCGGGCCATCCTGGCCGCCGCGAGCACCCTGTTCGACACGGCCGACGATCCACTGACGGTCACGACGGACGATATCGCGGCAGCGGCCGGCGTCGGCAAGGGCACCCTGTTCCGCCGCTTCGGCGACCGGACAGGCTTGCTGCGCGCCGTCTTCGACACGCGGATCGCCGGCCTGATGGCCGCGATCGTCACCGGCCCGCCGCCACTCGGCCCGGCCACGCCTCCCCGTGAACGCCTCCTGGCGCTGCTGGACGCCATGGTCGAGTTCAAGCTGGACAACCGCAAGATCACCCGCGCCCTGGAACAGACGTCCGAGCGGACGTCATTCCTGGAATCCCCGAACTACCAGCTGGCCCACGCCCTGTTCACAGACCTGCTCACCGGCACAGTCACCCCGCCGGACCGCGCGGCATGGACGGCCCACGCGCTACTCTCCTTCACCCGCATAGACCTGCTAGAAAACCTGATCACCACACAGGCGTGGACAGCTGCACGCCTGCGCCAGGAAATCCAGGACGTGGCCGGCCGAATCCTCGGCCCACCGTAGGCGTGGTCGACGGGCGGGACTATCCTGCGCCAGGCCTACTGGCCGAGGAGCCAGCGCCCCGGCGCGATCAGGTCACCCGCCTGGGCGGGACCCCATGACCCGGGCGCGTAGCCGCGGACCTGAGGGGGATTGGACAGCAGTGGCTCGGCAACGTCCCAGACGGCGGCGAGCCCGTCGGGGCGGGTGAACAGCGAGCGGTCGCCGAGGAGCACGTCGTGGATCAGCCGGACGTACGGCGGCAGCGGATCGGCGCCGGACAACTGGCTCAGTGAGATGTTCGCGTGGGCCACGTCAAGGTCCAGCGCCGGGCCCGGCTTCTTAGTCACCATGGAGAGATCGATCTCTCCGTCACCAGCCAGGGAGAAGCAGAGCACGTTGGCGTCGCGCGGCAGCCGGCCGCGCAGGGGCCCGGGCGGCTCGCGCAGGATCAGGCTGACCCGCTGCGCCGAAGCGGCCATCCGCTTGCCGGTGCGCAGGTAGAACGGCACATCTCGCCAGCGATCGCTGTCGATCCACAGTCGGGCGGCGACGAACGTGTCGCGGTTTGACTGGGGATTGACGCCGGGGACGTTCCGGTACCCGTCGAACTGGCCGAGCACTACCTCGGCGGGGTCCAGGGGCCGGAAGCAGCTGATGACCTTCTCCCTGGCGGCCTGCAGGTCCAGCGGGCCCAGGCTGGCCGGCGGTTCCATGGCGACCTCGGCGGCCACCTGGAACAGGTGGGTGACCAGCATGTCGAGCACCGCGCCGGTGGCGTCGTAGAACTGTGCCCGGTCGCTGATGTCGAGCGTCTCCGGCACGTCGATCTGTACCGACTCGACGTGCTCGCGGTCCCAGATCGAGGCGGACGACCCGTTGGCGAACCTCAGCAGGTGCAGGTCCTGGGTGGCTTCCTTGCCAAGGAAATGGTCGATCCGGTACACCTGCTGCTCGTCCAGGACCGAGTGGACGACCCGGTCCAGCTCGCGGAAATCCGCCCGCGATGTGCCGAACGGCTTCTCGTACACCACGCGGGCCTGCCGGGCGAGCCCGTGCTGGCCCAGTGCCTTCGTCAGCCCGGCAAAGGCGGCGGGCGGAACGGCCAGGTAGTGGACGAGTTGCGGGTCGCCGCCCAGGCGATCGCGGGCCTTGCCGATGACTTCGAGCAGGCTGCCCGGGTTGTCGGTGCTGAAGCCTCCGCCCGCGAAGAACACCCGCTGCGCGAAGGCGTCCCACTCCTGCGGGTCCGGCTGCGTACCGGACGCGGTAACCGCGTCGCGGACGTGGGCACGGAAGTCCTCGTGCGCCACATCGCCGCGGCCGTTCCCCACCAGCAGCCACTGTGGCGGCAGCAGGCCCTCGCGCGCCAGCCGGTAGAACGCGGGGAGCACCATTCGCTTGGCCAGGTCTCCGGTCGCCCCGAAGACAACGAACACCGCCGGCCCCGCAGGACCAGCG
>CAZORE010000268.1:0-1255 GCA_964581815.1 uncultured Streptosporangiaceae bacterium
CCGGCGCGCTGGCCCGTCCGGCGCTTGGCCTAGGCCAGGGCGGAGACGCCGCGGCCGGTCAGCTGGCGGGCAATGATCATCCGCTGGATCTCGCTCGTGCCCTCCCAGATGCGCTCCACCCGCAGCTCGCGGAAGAACCGCTCGGCGACGTTCTCGCGCATGTAGCCGCGGCCGCCGAACACCTGGACGGCGCGGTCGGCGACCCGGCCGGCCATCTCCGAGCAGTACAGCTTGATCATCGAGCACTGCGCGTGCGCGGTCCGCGTGTCCGCCGGGTCGCGGTCGATGGCCCGGGCCGTCTCGTACAGCATCGACCGGGCGGCGAACAGCTCCGTGACGCTGTCCGCGAGCATGCCAGCGACCAGGCCGTGGCCCGCGATCGGGACTCCCCCGGCGACCCGGGTAGCGGCGAACGCGGTCATCTCCGCGACCAGGCGCTCGGCGGCGCCGGTGCAGCGGGCCGCCACCATCAGCCGCTCGAAGCGGAACCACTCGCGCGAGTAGAGCATCCCGTCGCCGTCGGCGCCGACCAGGTTGGCCGCGGGGACGCGGACGTCCTCGAAGGCGACGATCGGGTGGTGATGGCTGATCGTGTGCGTGTAGGCGGGGGTGCGGACCACGGACACCCCCGGGCTCGGCAGGTCGACGAGAAAGAGAAGGTGGGCGGCGTCGGGAGCGGGCCGCCCTCGTTCTGCATCATCGATCTTCTTCGCCTGGAAGAACGCGTAGTCGGCGCTGTTGTAGGACGTGACGTGCCACTTGACGCCGTTGAGCACCCAGGAGTCGCCGTCCCGGCAGGCGGTGGCCTCGATCGCGTCGACGTCAGTGCCCGCGCCCTCCTCGGTGATCGCGTAGCACTCCTCGCGCTCGCCGCGGACCGTGGGCGCCAGGTAGCGCTCTACCTGGTCCGCGGTTGCGACCGGGGGGAACCATGACGGGGGCGTGGCCGCCACCCAGCCCAGCGCGTTGGTCACCCGCCCGACCTGCTCCTGGACGAGGACCTGCTGCAGCGTGCTCGCCCCGCCGCCGCCCAGGTCGCGCGGCATGTTGGTGGCGAAGAGGCCGAGCTCGATGGCGCGCTTCTTGTGCGCGGCGGCGATGTCGTCCGGCAGGCCGCCGGCCAGCTCCGCCTGGACTTCGAACGGGATGAGCTCGTCGGCGAAGGCGCGGGCCCGCGCCCTGATGTCCTCATCTGCTGCTGACAGGCCGTACATGCGCGGCTGGCACCTCTCTGCTGACGTCGGGCCCTGCTGAC
>CAZORE010000268.1:1355-2932 GCA_964581815.1 uncultured Streptosporangiaceae bacterium
TTGGGCACTGCTGACCTTGGGCACCGCATTGACTGAACATTCAGTCTAGACCTAGCATCGAGTCATGCCAATGAACTCGGGTGAGCTTCCGCAGACCGCCGACGCCGTCGTGGTGGGCGGCGGGACGGTGGGCGCCTGGTGCGCTTACTTCCTGCGCCAGGCCGGACTTGACCAGGTCGTCCTCGTCGAGAAGGGCATACTCGGGCAGGGCTCGTCGAGCCGGGCGGCCGGGGTCGTGCGGGTCCAGGGCGGCACCCCTGAGGCCGTGCGCCTCGGGCAGTGGACGCGCGCGTTCTACCGGGGGCAGCGCGAGGAGTTCGGCACCAACTCCGGCTTTACCCAGCAGGGCTACCTGCTGCCGGCCTTCACGCCGGCCGAGGTCGACGCGGCGCACGCGCGGATCGCGATGCAGCGGGAACTCGGGCTGCCGGTCCGCTGGCTGCCGGCTGATGAGGTCGACGCGGTGAATCCGACGCTCACGCCCGGCGCGACGCTCGGCGCGTCGTACTGCGCCGAGGACGGGTACATCAGCCCGCCGCGCAACGTCGCCGCCTACACCGCGGCGCTGGTCGCCGCGGGCGTCACCGTCGCGGAGCACACGCGCTTCACCGGGCTGTCGGCGGACGGCGCCACGGTGCGCACCTCGCGGGGTGACATCGCGGCGGGCATGGTCATCCTGGCCGGCGGCCCGCAGCTCGCCGCCGTCGGCGCGCTCGCCGGGCTGACCATCCCGGCGGGCGGGGTGCGGCACCACGTCGCGGTCACGCAGGAGCACCCGGCGTTCTCCGGCAGCCCCATGGTGTTCGACGTGCCGTCCGGCCTGTACTGGCGGCCGGAGGAAGGCGGGCTGCTGTTCGGGATGAGCGATCCCGATGACCCGCCGGGCGAGAACCGGACGATCGACTTCGGCTACCTGACGCTGATGCGGTCGAAGCTCGCCGAGCGGGTACCGCTCACGGCCGGGCTCGGCATCCGGCGCGCGTGGGCCGCGACGATCGACTACACCCCCGACCACCTGCCGATCATCGGCGCCGCTCCCGGCTACGGCACGGTGTTCGTCGCGTCGGCGGGCGGGGCCGGCATGATGTGGGGCCCCGCGGTCGCGCGGGCCGTCGCGGACGTCGCGCTCACCGGCACGACGTCCGTCGTCGATACCGCTGACCTGGGACTTGACCGATTCGACGCGAGCGGGCGCAGTAGGCTGGCCGCCGACCCGATCGCGCTCCCCTTCCCGGAGAAGCTGGCGGTGCAGTAACCGCCGGCCTGGCGGCCCGTCGGCTGTTCTGAGATGCGACGAGCTGCCGCGGTAACGCCGCCCCCGTTTCGTACAACCTTTTGCCCTTCCTTGCCCGAAACACTAGTCCCTCCAGTAGAAAGCGCCTTTGCCATGACTGATGCCTTGCCCGTCATCGACACCGCCTTCCTCGCCGCCGCGGCCGTGGCCGACCTTGAGGACTGGGGGCCGCTGGAGGAGGCGACCTCGGCCGACGTCCCGATGGCCGTCCGCGGCCTGACCATCTGGTCCGCGCCGGACGACTCGGATGCCTCGGATGCCTCGGATGCCTCGGATGCCTCGG
>CAZORE010000268.1:3032-4758 GCA_964581815.1 uncultured Streptosporangiaceae bacterium
GAAGTCGATGCGCATGACGGCGCGGCGGACGCTGGGGCTGCTGACCTCGGTGAAGCCCGCGTCGGCGAACACCTGGACGGCGCCGACGTGCAGCTCGCCCCAGGTGATTTCCTTCCCCGGCTGGGTGCGCATGGCGTAGCCCTCCAGGGCGCGGGCGCCGTTCTCCCTGGCGTAGCCGACCGTCGCGGCGGCCAGGGCGTAGGTGATGCCGCGCTTGCGGTAGCCCTTGCGGACGACGAAGCAGGTAACGGACCAGACGCCGTCGTCTTGCTTGTCCTCGTGCCGGCCGCGCCACACGGTCGGCAAGCCGAGCAGGCGCGGGTACTCGGTGCGCGGCTCGACCGCGACCCAGCCGACCGGCACCCCCGGGAATCCGCATGCCTCCTCGCTGCGCAGGTCCTCAGGAGAGTGGCCGTGCGGGAGGTGGCGCTCGCCGGTGAGGTAGGCGACCAGCCCGGTAGTGCTCTTCGCGTCCGGGTCATCGCAGTTGACCTGCTCGCGCAGCCGGTCCCGGCGCTGCTCGTCCGTCGCCTGGTCCCAGAACCAGCCGCGGGTCTTGAACCGCTGGCAGTTGCACCGGCCACTGTCGACGGTGCCGAAGATCGCGGTCAGGTCGGCCCACGTCGCGCGGTTGGCCGGGATGATGGTCAGGTCCTGCGGCTTGACCGGCCCGTCCCCGCTGATCTTCATAGACCGTCACGGTAGCGTAGATCACGGACATTCTGCTTCCGTGATGCTGAGGCTGGTGGTTGCCGGTGGACCGGTTGAGCGAGTCGCGCGAGATCAGCCCGACGGCCCGGGCGCTGCTCGCGCTCGAGGCGATACAGAACGTCCCTGGCATCACCGCGCAGCGCCTTGGCGAGCGCCTTGGCGTCACCGAGCGCGCCGCCCGGCGGTACGTGGCCATCCTGCGCGAGGCCGGGCTGCCAATCGATTCCGTCAGCGGCCCCTACGGCGGCTACCAGGTCGGGCGCGGGCTGCGGCTGCCGCCGCTTACTTTCAGCGCGGCGGAGGCGGCCGGCCTGGTCATGGCGGTGATCGAGGGGCACGCGGGCGCGGTCGATCCGGCCGACCTGGTCGGCGGCGCGCTCGCCAAGATCCTCCGGGTGCTGCCCGCGCGGGTCTCCGCGATCGTCCGCCCCATCAGGGACGTCACGCCGCCGCCGTCGAGCGCGCCACCGCAGGTCAGTCCCGAGCTGACCACCGCGCTGTTCGAGGCCTGCGGGGCCGGGCGGCGGCTGCGCCTCGGCTACCGGCTGAGGAGCCGTTCCGGTGAGGGCCACAGCTGGGTGGTGCGGGAGATGGAGGTCGACCCGTGGGCGGTGATCCTGCGGCACAGCCGCTGGTACCTGCTGTGCTGGTCGCACACGAGGGACGCGCAGCGGGTGCTGCGGGTGGACCGGATCGCCTCCGCAGAGCCGCTACTTGACAGCTTCACCCCGCCGGCCGACCTCGACCCGCTGCGCGTTCTCGAGGAGCACCTGTCGCAGGGCTGGACCTATCCGGTCGATGTGCTGATCGACGCGCCGCCGGACGAGGTGGCGCACTGGCTGCCCCGGTCGCTCGGGCTGCTCACGCCATTCGGTGACGGGACGAGGACCCGGCTGGTTGCGTCCACGGACGAGCCGGACTGGTACGCGAGCCGCCTCGCGATGATGCCGTTCGCGTTCCAGGTGACCGAGTCGGCGGCACTGCGCGACGCGGTGGCGGCGCTCGGCCTGCGGCT
>CAZORE010000269.1:0-4695 GCA_964581815.1 uncultured Streptosporangiaceae bacterium
CAGATCCTGTGATCCATCCTGTGGCCAGCCTGTGGGCCCGCATGTGTGGCAGTCAACCGGGCCGCCGCACACCGTGAACCAACGACCCGCGCACGCTAGCGCGGACCAGGAAGAACGGAACTCCCGCAATGTTCAACCGCCTCGCCACACACCGGCCGCCGACAATCAGGAACCTCTCGACCCGCACCCGCCGCGTCGCGATCGGCACCGTCGCAGTGATCCCCGCGGTGCTCATCGGCGTGCTCGCCAGCACCAGCTCCGGCGCGCCGCAGGATAGCGGCCTCGTCGCCTGCGCGTACCCGCTGGCCACGCAAGACGTCCCCCCCGCCGAGTACCCGGAGCTCCGCGCCGAGTTCGCCGGCTCGCGCTTTGCGGACCTGCGCACCGCCGGCACCGCCTATGTCGATCTGGCCGTCGCGCTGCACACCGCGCGGGGTACCGACGGATACGAGACCGTCTGGTTCTACCAGCGGTTGTCCGCCGCCTGCGCAAAGCACCAACACTGAACCACACCACCCGGCCGAACCGGTCACGCGACATCGATGATCGTTACCCGCATGCGGCGCTGTCACGGTGGCCGCCTGCTGCGCCGCATCCAGCAGGCGCATCACTGGCCCGCCTGCGCGCACGTCGCTGCGGGGAACCCGCGTCACCCAGGCGGAGTTCCGATGTCTGGCCTGCGGTCACCAGGCCACGCCGCCAGGAACATACTGAGGGCAGGGCTTGCCCTTCAGGAAGCTTGAGATGCATCCTGAAAAGCCGCTCCATCAAAAGTGGCGGAGTCACCGTACGTTCAGAGTGTGCGTATGTACGTGTGTCGGGGCCGGCCAACCGTGGTCCACGCTGGAGTGATGGATGACCTTGACGCAGCTGAACGCGTTCGTCCTGGTGGCCCGGCTCGGGTCGGTGCGGGCGGCGGCCAGCGCGCTCGGCGTCAGCGAGTCCGCCGTGTCGCAGGCGATCACCGCGCTGCGCCAGGACCTCGGCGACCAGCTGATCACCAGGAGCCAGGTCGGCATGACGCTGACGCCCGGCGGCTCCCGGCTGCTCGGCACCGCGTCGCAGATCGTGGTGCTCGGCGCTGAGGCGTACGCCGCCGTCCGCGACGCGCAGGGCGCGCCCGAGCAGTTGCGCATCGTGGCCACCAGCACGTTCGCCGAGTTCGTGGCCGGCCCGCTGATGGAGGCGTTCCGCCGCCGGTTCCCCGGGGCGGTGGAGATCACCACCGGGGTGGCGGCGTCCGACGAACTCGGCGTGCTGATCGCGAACCGGCTCGCGGACGTCGCCATCGGGCCCGGCGTCAGCGCGGAGCAGGAGCTGCCGGTGGTCAGCGAGCCCGTGTTCAAGTACCGGCTCGTCGTCGTCGGCCCGCGGGAGACCGCGGGCGGGGCGAGCGGGCCGGGCGGGGCGGGCGGGCCGGGGAGAGGCCGGCCGCGCGGGCCCGCCAGGCAGTGGCGCTGGCTGGTGGACCCCGGGGGGACCGATCCCGGCAGCGAGACGGGCAGGCTGCTGCGCCGCCTGGGCGTTTCCGACAGCAACATCGGCGTCTTCCCGAGCCAGACCGCCGCCTGGGCGGCCGCCGCCGACGGGGCGGGGGTCGCGCCCGCCATCGAGCACCTGGTCTCCCATCAGTTGCGCCGCGGTGACCTGTCCCTCATCGAGCTGCCCGGGCTGCCGGCCGAGGAGTGCTGGCACGCCACCCTGCTCGAGCGGGAGCGGCGCGGCACCGCCGCGAGCGCGCTGCGCCGGTTCCTCGGCACGCCGGAGGCGATGCAGTTGATGCGGTCGCCGACCGCCGGGGTACCGCCGTCCCGCTTCAAGCCCCCGGTCTACGTCACGATCTGGAGCTGACCCAGCCGTTCTGGTCATCATTTCCGCCTGCCCGGGTTCCCGATTAAGGATGAGCTTATTTAGGTGTTGCGGGCATGTTAAGTGCGCGACACGATACGACCACCTTAAATAACCCCGAGTGCCATAGTGGTTGCACACCCCTCAACGGTTACGCACACCCCTCAACGGCGGGAGATCGTGGCATGCCCATCGAGTCCGACGGACACAGCAGGGACAATCCGCGGCTGTACGAGCTCATCGAGAACGCGCCGAAGACGGGCAAGAGCCCGACCGTGTGGGCGTGGCCGCAGCTTATTGACTACCTCAAGGTCGCCGGTCAGCCGGTTTCCGGCCCGTGGCCGCCGCATCAGGAGCCGCGCCCCGACCCCGACTACGAGTCGGGGCCGCAGGCCGTTCCCGACCCCCACTCCAGCTGAGCGGAGGAATTGAATGTTCCCATCGCGGTTCCGGTACGAGGCGCCGCATTCCCTTGACGAGGCGATCGCCCTGCTGAGCGAGGGCGGCGACGACGCCAAGGTGCTGGCGGGCGGGCAGAGCCTGGTGCCGATGATGAAGCTGCGCTTCGCTTCGCCGGCGCTGCTCGTCGACATCAACAACCTGCCGGGCCTCGCCTACCACCGGGAAGGCGCCGACGGCACCCTGCGCATCGGCGCGCTCTGCCGGCACGCCGACCTGGAGTTCTCCGAGCTCTTGAAGGGCACCCAGCCGACGATGGCGGCGGCGGCGCCGCTGGTCGCCGACCCCCTCGTCCGCAACCGGGGCACGCTCGTCGGCTCACTGTGCCACGGCGACCCGCAGGGCGACTGGGCGTCGGTGATGCTCGCGCTCGGCGGCTCGGTGATCGCCGCTGGCCCGCGGGGCAGGCGCTCCATCCCGCTCAGCGAGTTCGTCACCGGACCGTTCCAGAACACGCTTGAGCACGACGAGATCGCGGTCGAGGCGGTGGTGCCCAAGGCGACGGGCACCCGTGCGGGCGGCTACCTGAAACTGGAGCGGCGCGTTGGCGACTTCGCCACCGTTGGGGTCGCGGTGGCCATCGAGACCTCCGGCGCGAACGTGACCCGGGCGGGGATCGCGCTTACCGGCGTCGGCGGGTCCACCATCGGCGCCACCGACGCGGCTGCCGCGCTGGCCGGCCAGCCGCTGACCGCCGAGACGATCGCCGAGGCGGCCGGGCTCGCCGCGGCGGCGGCGCAGCCGCGGACCGACCACCGCGGCACCGCCGAGTACAAGCGGCACCTGGTGCGGGTCTTCGTCACCCGCATCCTTGGCAGCAGCCTGCCCGCGGACGCGGCAGCCGCGGACACCGCGGCCGCAGACACGGAAAGGGCGGCCTGACCATGACGCTGGTTTACGACGACCTCGGCGACGAGGCCAAGCCGGACGTGCCCGTCCGCAAGATCAGGTTCACCATCAACGGCAAGAAGAAGGTCGCCGAGATCGAGCCGCGGCTGCTGCTCGCCGACCTGATCCGGCGCGGCGTCGGGCTGACCGGCACCCACCGGGGCTGCGACACGACCAACTGCGGCGCCTGCACGGTGCTCGTCGACGGCGCCGCGATCAAGTCGTGCACCATGCTCGCTGTTCAGGTCGACGGCCGCGAGGTCACCACCGTGGAAGGGCTGGCGAGCGCGAGCGAGCTGCACCCGCTGCAGGAGGGGTTCCGGCAGGAGCATGGCCTGCAATGCGGGTTCTGCACGCCCGGCATGATGCTGGCCGCCAAGGCGCTGCTTGACCGCAACCCCGACCCGACGGAGGAAGACGTGCGGTGGGCGCTGTCCGGCAACTTGTGCCGCTGCACCGGCTACCAGAACATCGTGAAGTCCGTGCTCTGGGCGGCGGAGAAGCTTCGGGCGGAAGGATAACGTCGTGACGACCACTGCTGACGAGTCACGGGCACTCGACGAGATCAAGATCGGCGGGCTCGGCTCAAGCCGTAAGCGCGTCGAGGACGACCGGTTCATCCGGGGCAAGGGCAACTACACCGACGACATCGTGCTGCCCGGCATGCTGCACATGGAGATCCTGCGCAGCCCGCTGCCGCACGCGCGCATCAAGTCGATCGACGCGAGCCGGGCCTGGGCGCTGCCGGGCGTGCACCTGGTGCTGACCGGCGAGACGATGGCGACGCGCAACCTCGCCTGGATGCCCACCCTGTCCTACGACACCCAGGCGGTGCTCGCCACCGACAAGGTGCGCTTCCAGGGCCAGGAGGTGGCCTGCGTCATCGCGGACGACCCGTACATCGCCAAGGACGCGTGCGAGCTGATCGAGGTCGACTACGAGCCGCTGCCGCCGGTCGTCAACCCCTGGCAGGGGCTCGCCGAGGACGCGCCGATCATTCGGGACGACAAGACCGGCCAGGACAGCAACGTCATCTACCACTGGGAGGTCGGCGACAAGACGGGGACGGACCGCGCCTTCGAGCAGGCCGACGTGGTCTCCAAGCTGGAGCTGCACTACCCGCGCAGCCACCCGTCGCCCATCGAGTGCTGCGGCTCGGTCGCGGATTTCAACCGGGCCACCTCGAAGCTCACCGTCTACATGACCACCCAGGCGCCGCACATCATCCGCGCCGCGGTCGCGATGGTGGCCGAGCTGCCCGAGCACATGATCCGGATCGTCTCGCCGGACATCGGCGGCGGCTTCGGTAACAAGGTGCCGGTCTACCCCGGGTACGTCTGCTCGATCCTCGCCTCGATCCTGCTCGAGCGCCCGGTCAAGTGGATCGAGGACAAGACGGGCAACCTCATCTCCACCGGCTTCGCGCGCGACATCTACCTGAAGGGCGAGATGGCGCTGCGCAAGGACGGCAAGATCCTCGGCGTGCGGATGCACACCGAC
>CAZORE010000270.1:0-4624 GCA_964581815.1 uncultured Streptosporangiaceae bacterium
GGGCATTCGGGCAACGGGGTCGCGATCGCTGCCTCATAGGACGCCTTGTGCGCTGTGACAAGATGGGGCCATGACCGCCGTCTTCGTCCATGGAGTGCCCGAGACCCCCGCCGTGTGGAGCGGCCTGCTGGCTGCGCTCGACCGCCCCGACAGCGTGGCCCTGTGGCTGCCCGGGTTCGACGGCGTCCGGCCGGAAGGGTTCGGAGCGACGATGGACGAGTACGTCGCCTGGCTTGTGGCACAGCTCGAGGCCCTGGACGATCCGGCGGATCTCGTCGGGCATGACTGGGGCGGCGGATTCGTGGTCCGGGTGGTCTCGACCCGGCCCGAGCTGGTCCGGTCCTGGGTCACCGATGCCGCCGGCATCGGCGACCCCGGGTTCGAGTGGCACGAACTCGCCAAGATCTGGCAGACACCGCGGGCAGGGGAAGACTACTGGGAGAAGCAACTGGCGGTCCCGGCCCGGGAGCGGGCCGGCATCTTCCAGAGGTTCGGGGTGCCCGAGGAGCCGGCCCTTGACCTGGCATCGCAACTCAGCCTGACCATGACCGACTGCATCCTGGACCTGTACCGCTCGGCCGTGGATGTCGGCAGGCAGTGGGGCCCGGACTTCGCGGCCATCCCAGCCCCCGGACTGGCGATCATCCCCGGCGAGGACCCCTTCCTGGGCGCGGCCACGGCGGCCAGGGCCGCCGCGCGAGCCGGGGCCCGCACTGTCCCCCTCGACGGACTCGGCCATTGGTGGATGCTGCAGGACCCCGCCCGGGCGGCGGCCGTCCTGCGCGAGTTCTGGGCGTCCCTGACCTGACCCAATGGGGGCCCGGGCGGGGAGACCGGGGTCCCCTAACAACTTCAACCAGTGGGTTGAGCTGGTGCGCGGGACTTCGCGCTGTCGGCAGCCAGGCCGGAGAGGCGTTCGAGGGGGCTGGGTATGGCGATGAACAAGCCTTGGGCGGTGTCGCAGCCCAGTGCTTCAAGGTGGTGTAGCTCCTCGTCGGTTTCGACGTCTTCGGCGCTGACAGTGCATCCGGCGGCGTGGGCGGTGGCTATGACACCGGCGGCGATCGCTCGGCCGCGTTCGGTGCCCAGCCGAGCAACGAGGATGCGGTCGAGCTTCAAAACGGCAAGCAGACCGTCGTACAGCCATTGCAGCGACAGGTGACCGACGCCGACGTCGTCGAGGGCGATCCGGACGCCGAGACCGGCCAAGTCCCGCAGGTTGGTCAGAACGGCCTCGTTGTCGCGGGCAAGGGCCGTATCAGTGATCTCAAGAACAAGCCTGTGTGCGGGGTACTGGGCGTGAGAGAGGGTCTGGCGTACCCAAGTGGCGAAGTCGGGGTTGGTGACCTGGACGGCGGAGACGTTGACGTGCAGGTCCAGCCCGTGTGTGGCGAGGACGGCGGTGGATTCGCAGGCGTGCAGGAGCACCCAGGCGCCGATGAGCAGAATGCTGCCGGTGTCCTCGGCCACAGGGATGAATTCGGCCGGCTCGACGTCGCCGACCTCTGGGCTGGTCCAGCGCGGAAGGGCCTCGACGGCGACGGTCTTGCCGGTGGCAAGAGCGATGATCGGCTGGTAGACCAACCGCATCTCGCCCCGGGTCTCTGCGCCGCGCAAGGCCCGGGCGATCTGGACTCGTCGGCTGGCTTGGACGGTTTCGGCGATCTCGGCGAAGACGCAGCGGTCCTTGCCCGCCCGCTTCGCCTCGTACATTGCCTCGTCGGCTCTGCGC
This sequence comes from uncultured Streptosporangiaceae bacterium, assembly GCA_964581815.1. Lineage (GTDB taxonomy): Bacteria > Actinomycetota > Actinomycetes > Streptosporangiales > Streptosporangiaceae > Trebonia. Next base: position 1,733 of record CAZORE010000270.1, read on the forward strand.
AGAGCCTCCTTGGCGTCAACGTCATTGCTTCGGACGAGGGCGATACCTATGCTGGCGGTCACTGCCATCGAGGTCAGGCCGGTCAACGGTTGCGCGATGACCTCCAGCAGCCGGGCGCCGAGCCGACCCGCCTCGTCGGCGTCCTGAACCCCCTCGGCGATCACGATGAACTCGTCCCCGCCGAGCCGGCCGGCGAAGTCGTTGCCGCGCAGTGCCTGGGGCAACCGCCGCGCCTGGATTCGCAACATCTCGTCGGCCACGTGGTGACCAAGGGCGTCATTCATCGCCTTGAGCCCATCTAGGTCGATAAACAGCACCGCGACCACCGCATCGGGCCGGACCTTCCGCAACTCGAGCTCGAGGTGCTCGAGGATGGCGAGCCGGTTGGGTAGGCCGGTCAACCCGTCGTGGCGGGCATCGTGGGTGAGCCGGTCCAGGTTGCGGGACCTCTCGATCGCGGTCCCCACAGTGCGGGCCCAGTCCTGCAACAGCGCCAAGTGCTCCGGACCCGGTGTGCGAGGTGCACGCCCGTAGAACGCCAAGGTGCCCAGCACCTCGCCGGAGGAGTCTCTCACCGGCATCGACCAGCAGTGCGCCACACCCACCACATGGGAGACCTCACGGATGGGCGCCCAGTTTGGGTCTTCGTCGAGGTTCTCGGAGATCGTCAGCTGACCGAACCAGGCCGCCGGGCCGCAGGTGCCCGTGCTGGGGCCGATCGGGGTGCCCTCGGCGGCATCGAAGTACGCCTGCGGAAACGAAGGTCCGACCCCGGAGTGCAAGGTGTTGGTCTCCGGGTCGCGCTGAAGCACCGACACCAACAGAGACGGGTCGTACCGCTCGATAGCCTCACAAACAGTGGTGAGCACCTCGTGCAGCGGGACAGCGCGCGCGATCATGTCGTGCACCTGGTTGTGCGAGGCCACCAGCCGCTGGACTCTGGCCACCTCGACCTCGGCCAGTCGCGCCTTCCGCGCAGACACGACGTCCGCAGCCTCGGACAGGCCAGCCAGGTCGTCCGCCGACCACTCGGGCCGGGCGTGATCAGCCATCTAAGGTCTCACCCTCACCCAGGACGGTCCGCCCCAGCAGGCCACCCTTAATCACGCGACCGGTGTCCCCCCGGGTCTCCTGAGCGTAAATGTGCGTGATCAGTCGCTGGTCGCCATCGAACGGGCACAACGCAGCCAACGCCGCACCTGTGTCGCGGCAGACCGCCGGGACCCAACGATCCAGCTCGGCGTCCAGGGCACGACCTAGCAGCCCGGCTTCCCGCAACGAAGCCGTCTGGGTGGCCTCACCCGGATTCGACACCACCACGGTTCCCCCGCCTGTCGCTCGACCGCCCCATAGCCCCATCGTTGACACACCCAGGGGGCCTGTCAAATTAACGATAGTAACTTCTGTCTCTTCTGTATCTTACGTCCCGCGCTGGGGCAGCCGTCGAAGACGTCTAGGCAGTTATGCCGGCCTACCGGGAGATGTCCCGGCGGTCCCGGCCTGGAGCGTCCCCGTCCACCCCTTCTGGCTGTCGTTCACGGTGAGCCGCTCCCGTCGTTGCGGGCCGTGTCAGCGTTCGTCACCGGCTGCGGCGGCAGCGCCTGGGACCCAGGGGCTCGGGACCGCGCCGTCGCTGCCGGGCGCCGCCAACCTGATGAGTCCACCTGGCTCTAATTCCACCGGAATCAGGGGACTTCGGGTCAGCGGCTCTGCTGGTCGGGCGGCCCGGGTCATGACCCGGTCAAGGAAGGCCTCCAGGGATGCCTTGTCGATGAAGCCGCCGTCTAGGGCGAGGGCGACAACGGGTGCCGGGTCTAGGTTGGCGAAGCCATCGCGAAGCGACATCCAAACGGCGGCCGAGACGCGGTGCCCACGAGCTGGACACCGGGAGCAAAAGAGAACCGCGGGCCATCGCATACCTGGATCAGCATTCGGCGGTATGGAGCGAGTCCCGACGTCACCGGCCCTGGACCGTGCCGCTGCCGGGACTTCCCTGCGCCCGCCCGCCAGGAGCGGCCAGCCTGGCGACTTCCTCCCAGGTCCGTCCAGTGCGCACGCTCGCCGGCCGTTCGGCAACGATGTCCGAGCCGGGCCGCGCGCCGGCGTCCCTTGCCTTGACCAGGACCCACCGGCGCTCTCCCGTGCGAGTCAGCGCGAAGCCGCCGGCAATGAACAAGCTAATCACTCCATGTACGCGCAGGCAGAGCGCGGGAACCGCCGTTCTGCTCGGCCGTCGCTTCGCCCGGACAGGCCGGTACGAAATCGGGCCAGGCCTGACCGATGCCGAATTCGCCCGCATCGAGCGCGACTACGACTTCGAGTTCGCCGACGATCACCGCGCCTTCCTCGCCGCCGGCCTTCCGCTCAACCGCCCGCCGCAAACAGGCCAGACCTGGGCCAGGCCGTGGCCGAACTGGCGCGACGGCGACCCCGGCGACCTCCGCAGGCAACTCGGCTGGCCCGTCGAGGGAGCCCTCTTCGACGTCGAGCACAACGCCCTCTGGCATCCGCCCTGGGGACCGCGGCCAGCCCGCACCGGCAAGGCCTTGAAGACGGCGCGGCAGCATCTGCGCCGGGCACCCAAGATGATCCCCGTCTACGGGCACCGCTACCTGCCCGCCGGACGGGGCACTTACGGACACCCCGTCCTGTCGATCTACCAGACCGACATCATCTTCTACGGCACCGACCTTGCCGACTACATCGGCTGCGAACTCGACGGCCGGTCTGCCAGCGCGGACTGGACCCCGCCGCCGCTGGTGCCGTTCTGGAGCGAGTTCCTCTAACCCGTAAAACGCGTCAACCTCAGGGGCGCGGTCACCCCCACGCTGCTGCAGGCCGGATCCTGCTGGGTGCCGCCCAGGCAGCACGGCGGTGGAAGCACGCGCACAG
>CAZORE010000271.1:0-4506 GCA_964581815.1 uncultured Streptosporangiaceae bacterium
CGCCGTAACCGCGGCCGAGCCGGGCGGGCCGGGCGGGCCGGGCGGGCCGGGCGGGATAGATGAGGCCTTCCGTGCCCGGCTGCGCGAGTTCTTCACCGCGCATCACCCCGGGCGGCCGCCGAAGGACCCGCGCGAGCGCCTGGCCTGGACCAAGGCGTGGCTGGCGACCCTGTTCGACGCCGGGTACGCCGGCCCCGGCTGGCCGCGCGAGTTCGGCGGCATGGAGCTGCCCTTCGCGCACCAGGTGATCTACCACGAGGAAGCTGCCCGCGCCCGGGTACCTGGACCGCTCGGCACCGGCCTGAACATCGCCGCGCCGACGATCATCAAGTACGGCAGCCAGGAGCAGAAGCAGCGCTGGCTCGCCCCGATGCTCCGCGGCGACACGGTATGGGCGCAGGGCTACTCCGAACCGGAGGCGGGCTCTGACCTGCCGAGCCTGCGCACCACCGCCCGCCGTGACGGCGATGAGTACGTCGTCAACGGCCAGAAGGTCTGGACCTCGCACGCCGCCGACGCCGACGCCTTCTTCTCCCTCGTGCGCACCGGCACCAGGGAGAGCAGGCAGAAGGGCATCACCTACCTCGTCATCGACGCCCGTGCCCCGGGGGTGCAGGTGCGCCCGCTGCGCGACCTGACCGGAGGGCAGCTATTCGCCGAGGTCTTCTTCGATGACGTGCGGGTCCCGGTCGCGAACCGGATCGGGGAGGAGAACGACGGCTGGCGACTGGCCCGCACCAGCCTCGGGCATGAGCGGGCGGCCGGCGCGCTAAACCAGGCGGCGATGTACCGTCGGGTGCTGACCGAGCTCGAAGAGCTCGCCCGCGAGCGCGGCCAGCTGGCCGACCCGCTGGTCCGCGACCAGTTCGTCGACCTGGAAGTGCGCGTTCGCATCATCCGCTACAACGCGATGAGGACCATCGGCGGCATCCTCGCCCGCGGGGACGCCGGGGCGACTTCCTCGATCTCGCGGCTGCTGATCACCGCGTTCGAGCAGGACATCCACGAGTTCGCGGTCGACCTGCTCGGCCCGGCCGGGCTGCTCGGCAAGTCCGCGCCGCAGGCGGTGCAGCGGTCCCGGTGGCTGCTCGGCTTCCTGCGCACCCGCGCCTCCACGATCGGCGCGGGCACCAGGGAGATCCAGCTGAACACCGTCGCCGAGCAGGTGCTCGGGCTGCCGCACGACCCGGGCATGCCCCCCCGCTGAACGGGCGCGCCGACCACACCCACCCAGGAGAAGCTCATGCGGTTGGACGACAGCCAGGAACTGGAGGACTACCGGGCCGAGGTCCGGGCCTTCATCGCGCGGTACGGGCCGGGACCACGCAAGCACGTGGGCGTCCGGGCGCCCGACCCCGAGCTGGTCCCGGCGCTGCGCGCCTGGGTGGCCCGGCTGTACGCCGCCGGGTACCTCGGGCAAACCTGGCCGGCCGAGTACGGCGGCCGTCCCGGCGGACGCGTCGAGCACGCGTTCATCGTGGCGGAGGAGATCGCCCGCGCCAGGACCTGGGGCGAGATCGGCGCCGGGGCGCTGGCCGCGGGGGCGCTCATCGGGTTCGGCAGCGAGCAGCAGCGCCAGCGTTACCTGCCGCGGATCCGCTCAGGCGAGGACCTGTGGTGCCAGCTGTTCAGCGAGCCAGGCGCGGGCAGCGACCTGGCCAGCCTGAAGACCCGGGCGGTCCGCGACGGCGACCACTTTGTCGTCAACGGCCAGAAGGTGTGGACCACCAACGGCCACCACGCCGATCTCGGCTACCTGCTGGCGCGGACCAACCCCGACGTCGCCAAGCAGGCCGGCATCACCGCGTTCGCCCTCGACATGCTCAACCCGGGCGTCGACGTCCGCCCGCTGCGCGAGATCACCGGGACCAATGACTTCAACGAGGTCTTCCTCGACAACGTGCGCATCCCGGCCGACCAGGTGATCGGCGAGGTCGACAATGGCTGGCGGGTCGCCAACGCTAGCCTCGGCCACGAGCGCAGCGGCGTTGGTGCCCGCGCGGTCGAACTGTACGCCCAGCTCGACGACCTGCTTGAGCTCGCTCGCCGCAGCACCACGGGCGGGCGGCCGGCCATCGAAGACAGCGCCACCAGGCAGCGGCTCGGCAGGCTCGCCGCCCTCGCCCGCGTCACCGACGTGATGAGCAAGGCCGTCCAGTCGCGGATCGCGAACGGCACGGAGGACGCGGCCGACGGCCCCCTCACCAAGATCTTCTACAGCGAGGTCAACCTGGCCATGACCGAGTGCGGGCTCGACCTGCAGGGGGTCGGCGGCATCGCGGTGGAAGGCGACAACCAGGCCTACGCCGACGGCTGGTGGCAGGACGCGTTCCTGTACGCCCGGGCCTACACGATCGCCGGCGGCGCCAACGAGGTGCTCAAGACCGTGGTCGCCGAGCGCGCCCTCGGGCTCCCCAGGGACAAGCGGTGACGCCGCCCGATCAGGCGGCTCCGGCCACGGTGAACGGCCACCTGGGCGCCAGGCGGTACGGCCTGCCCTGGCGCGGCGCGCAGGTCGCGGCGGCCGCCGAGACGGCCGGCGTCAGCGCGTTCTGCAGCGGCGAGTTCGTCGACCACGAGGCCTACTCGACCCTTGCGGAGATGGCGCTGCACACCTCGCGGTCACTGGTCGGCCCGGGCATCGCCTACGCGTTCGCGCGCACGCCGTACGCGCACGCGGCCGCCGTCCGCGGCGTCTGGCGGCACGCGCCCGGACGGGTCTTCCTCGGCCTCGGTTCCGGCGCGTACAAGATCAACCGTGACTGGTTCGGCGTGGACGCCAGCCGGCCGGTGGCCCGGATGGCCGACCTGGTTGGCGCCGTCCGGGCCTGGCTGCACGCGGAGAACGGGCAGCGCGTGCGCTACGACGGGGAGTTCTACCGGGTCGACGCCGTGGTCGGCGCGCCGGTGCTCGGCCGCATCGACGCGCCGATCCTGCTCGGCGCGTTCAACAAGTTGATGGCGGGCGCCGCCGGGCGGACGGCCGACGGGATCATCGCCCACGGCCTGTTCACCAGGACCTGGTGGGACGACGTGGTCCGGCCCGCGGTGGCCGCGGGCGCCGCCCAGGCCGGGCACGAGACGGCACCGCGCGAGCACGGCTGGGTCATCACCGCCATCGACGACGACGACCCAGAGCGCGCGGTCCTGGACGCCCGCCGGATGATCGCCTTCTACCTCACCGTGAAGACCTACGACCCCTACGTCGAGCACCACGGCTGGACCGCGCAGACGGCCGCCATCCGCGAGGCGTTCGCCGCGGGCAAAACCGACGCAATGGCTAGGGCTGTCTCTGATGACATGCTCGAGGCGATCGCCGTGTGCGGCACGACGGCCGACGGCCGCGCCGCGCTCGCCCGCCGCGGCGACTCGCTGCCCCGCGACGTCGCCTACCTCGCGCCGCCGTCCTTCATGGTCAGCGAGCGCCGCGGCCAGCGCTACGCGCTGGCCAGCCTCGCCCTGCTCGAGGTGGCGCCGCTGGAAGGAGCGCCGTGAAGTTCACCGTCGACTACCCGATCGTCAACGTCGGCTACGACCCGGCCCTGGTCACCGCGGCCGGGCTGACCACGGTCGCCCAGGCGGCGGAGGAATGCGGCTACGACGCCATCTCCTTCAGCGAGCACCCGGCCCCGTCGGCCAAGTGGCTCAACGCCGGCGGTCACGAGTCGCTCGACCAGACCTCGGCCCTCGCCTTCTGCGCCGCCGTCACCAGCCGGGTGCGCCTGATGACCTACCTGCTCGTGCTGCCGTACCACAACCCGTTCCTCGCGGCCAAGGCGCTGAGCACGGTCGACCTGCTGTCCGGCGGGCGCCTCACCGTGGTCGCCGGGACCGGGTACCTGCGCTCGGAGTTCCTCGCGCTCAACGTCGACATGAACCAGCGCAACGAGCTGTTCGACGAGTCACTCGAGGTGATGCGCGGCGTGTGGCGCGAGTCCCCCTTCGCCTACACGGGCAAGCACTTCACCGCCCGCGGCGTGGCCTCGCTGCCCGCCCCGCTGCAGCCCGGCGGGCCGCCGGTGCTGATCGGCGGCAACAGCGCGCTCGCCCGGGCGCGGGCCGCCCGTAACCAGGGCTGGAGCCCGCTGATGGTGCGGCCGGAGGTGGCGCGGACGTCCCGCACCCCAGGCATCGCCACCGTCGCCGAGCTGGCGGCGCGGATCAGGGAAGTCCGCGTCGCGGCAGCGGCCAGCAGTGCCCCCTCTCCGATGACCACCGCCCCGCTGACCATCCAGGTCCACACCCCGCAGGCCGGCTTCATGCAGCGGCCAGGATCGGCCGAGGAGCACCGCGACCACCTCGGCCAGCTGGCCGAAGCGGGCGTGGACAGCTTCGTCCTGCGACCGCCCGGCGACTCCGTTGACCACGCGGTAGAGGCGCTGCAGCGGTACGCGGAGACCTTCCTCGATGGGGGAGCGGCCGGATGAACGACCGCACTCCTGACCACGGGGCTCCTGACCACGGGGCTCCTGACCACGGGGCTCCTGACCACGGGGCTCCTGACCA
>CAZORE010000272.1:0-4391 GCA_964581815.1 uncultured Streptosporangiaceae bacterium
CTCCAGGCGGCGAGCGGGTCGCTTAGCCGGGCAGCAGAGTGTAGAAGTACAGGCCTAAGGGGTGTACATCTTAGGTCTATGCTTCACTTATGACTGCTCCACCGGGCGCGGCGCTGGGGAAGCCGCCGCATGTCTTCGACCGTGACCGCGAATGGGATGGCCTGGTCAGGTTCGCCACTTCTCCCGACCCCGACGTGCGCCTGGGGATCGTCAGCGGGCGCCGCCGCCAGGGCAAGACGTACCTGCTTGATGCCGTGGCCAGTGCCGTGGACGGCTTCTTCTACACGGCGACCGAGGACACGGAGACCGATGCGCTGGCCAACTTCGGACGTGCGCTCGCCGAATGGACCGGTGGCGGGCGGTATGCGTTCGCGAGCTGGGAAGAAGCCCTGGACCTGCTGTTCACGACGGTCACCGGCAAGCTCATCGTTATCGACGAGTTCCCCTACCTGAGTAAGGCGAGCCCGGCACTTCCGTCGCTTGTCCAGCGTGCGCTCGAGCCCCGCGGGATCGCGCGCAGGAGCGGGTCACGGCTGCTGCTGTGCGGTTCGGCCATGTCGGTGATGGGGCGCCTGCTGAGCGGCAGCGCCCCGCTGCGCGGCCGGGCCAGCCTGGAACTGGTCATCCGGCCGCTCGGCTACCGGGACGCCGCGAGCTTCTGGGGGATCACCGACTCGCGGCTAGCCGTCCTGGTGCATTCCATCGTCGGCGGGACGCCCGCGTACCGCCGCGAATTCGTCGCGAGCGACGTGCCGTCGGGCCCGGACGACTTCGACTCCTGGGTACTGCGCACCGTGCTGAACTCCCAGGTACCGCTCTTCCGCGAGGCCCGTTACCTCCTGGCCGAGGAGACCGAAATCCGCGATCCCGCGCTCTACCACGCCACACTCGGCGCCATCGCGGCCGGCCGGAACACCCGGGGCGGAATCGCCGACCACATCGGCCGCAAGTCCCCGGACATCGGACATCCGCTCAGCGTGCTGGAAGATGCACAGCTCATCGCGCACGAGGCTGACCCGTTTCGCAAGGGCAGGTCCGCCTACTACATCAGCGAGCCACTGATCGCCTTCTACGAGGCCGTCATGCGCAGAGAATGGACCCGGCTAGAACGCGGCGACCCGGCCGGAGCGTGGCGCAACGCGCAGGCGACGTTCTTCTCCCAGGTTGTCGGCCCGCACTTCGAGTCCCTGTGCCGCGAATGGGCGCTAGACGCCGGGGACGGCACGTTCAGCGACTGGCCTGGCCTGGTCGCGGCAGGGGTGGTACCCGACACCGCCAACCGGACCCAGATTCAGGTTGACGTCGCTGTTCTCGGCCCGGAAGTTCCCGGGGAACCGCAGCGGGTCCTGTCTCTGGGCGAGGCGAAATGGGGAAAGATCATGACCCCCGGGCACACCAGGAGGCTCCGCCGCGCGCGCGACCTGCTCGCGGTAAAGGGATACGACACCAGCACAACCAGGCTGACCTGCTACAGCGGCACTGGATTCGACGATGACCTGCGAGCCGAGGCACGCAATGACGACCTGATACAACTAGTCGGCCTCGACACGCTCTACGCGTAGCTCCGGATCATCTCCCAGTTGCCGCCGCCATCCGAGCACATGGCGGGCTCCTCGCGCAGATGCCCGAGTGGCATCGATCCACGGGCTGAGCAGGGGTCCGGAAGGTCCCCGCGCGTAGCATGATCACGTGGCCCGTTCGACCCCGGGCAGCGCGAACGCTGCCCGCATGGCCCGGCTGCCTGCCGTCATCGAGGCGCGAGGCGTCCGGCACAATAACCTGCGGGACCTTGACGTCGATATCCCGTTGTGGTGCGTGGTGGCGGTGGCGGGGGTGTCCGGCTCGGGCAAGAGCTCGCTCGCCATCGGGACACTGTACGCCGAGGGCATGCAGCGTTTCCTTGAGGGCCTGTCGACGTACAGCCGCCGTCGGCTGAGCCAGGCGCAGCGGCCGGACGCCGACCGGATCGACCACCTGCCCGCCGCCCTCGCGCTGCGTCAGCGGCCGCCGGTCCCCGGGGTCCGCAGCACCGTCGGGACGATGAGCGAGGTACTGAACGTGCTGCGGCTGATCATGTCGCGGCTGGGCACGCACGTCTGCCCGAACGGCCATCCGGTCGCGCCGAGCGTGCGCACCCAGGGCATGGAGATGACCTGCCCCACGTGCGGGGTGCGGTTCGCCCACCCGGGGGCCGAGTCGTTCGCGTTCAACTCTTACGGCGCCTGCCCGGCGTGCAACGGGACGGGACAGCGGTTCGAGGTCGACCAGGACGCCCTGGTGCCGGATGAGGACAAGAGCATCGACGAGGGGGCCGTGCTGCCGTGGAACTCGGGCGGCCGGCGGCTCTACCGTTACGCCGCCGGGCAGCTCGGCGTCCGGCTGGACGTGCCGTTCCGCGAGCTGACGGCGCGGGAGCGGGACATCGTCTTCCGCGGCGAGCCGGTAGAGCGGGAGGTGCGGCTGCGCGCGGGGACGCCCAGGGAGATCGCACTGAACGTCCACTACGAGAACGCGGTCGCCGCGGTTGAGCACGCGGCGGGCAGCGACAGCCCGGGCGGCCGGAGCCGGGTCGAGCGCTTCCTCAAGCTGCGAACCTGCCCCGTCTGCCACGGCACCAGGCTGAACCCGGACGCCCTGCGCAGCACCCTGGACGGCCGCAACCTCGCGGAAATCAGCGCGCTGCGCCTGGACGAGCTGCGCGGCTTCGTGCAGGATGTGCCGCGGCTGACCCCGAAGGAGCTCGCCCGGGTGGCGGACGGCCTGACCGCCGAGTGCCTGCACGCGCTCGACCCGCTGCTCGGGCTCGGCCTCGGCTACTTGCAGCTCGACCGGGCCGGCAGCACGCTGTCCACCGGGGAGCGGCAGCGCCTCGAGCTGACCTCGACGGTCCGCGCGAACACCACCGGCATGCTCTACGTACTCGACGAGCCGTCCGTCGGCCTGCACCCGAGCAACATCGAGGGCCTGCGCTCCACCATCGGGATGCTCGCCGGCAACGGCAACTCGGTGGTGATGGTCGAGCACGAGACTGAGATCATCAACGCCGCCGACTGGGTGATCGAGCTCGGCCCCGGTGCTGGCGAGCACGGCGGCACCGTCGTCGCGCAGGGCACCCCGGCCGACATCCGGGCCAGTAAGGAGTCGGTCATCGGCCCGTTCCTGGCGGGTCAGCCGGCCGTCCGCCGCGAGCGCCGACCGGTCAGCGGCGGCGCGGTGACCGTCGAGGTCGCCGACCTCTACAACCTGCACAACGTCCGCGTCTCGTTCCCGGAGCACGCCATGACCGCGGTGGCCGGGCCGTCCGGGGCGGGCAAGACCGCCCTCGTGCTTGAGAGCCTCGTGCCCGCACTGCGCGCCAGCCTGGCCGGCGAGAAGACGCCGAAGCACGTCCGGCGGCTGGACACAGCAGGCATCCGCGGGCTGGCCGAGATCGACGCGACCCCCATCGGCCAGAACTCCCGGTCGACACCCGCGACGTACACGGGCGCCTTCGACGCGATCAGGCAGGCGTTCGCGGACACGCCGCTCGCCCGCCGCCGCGGCTGGCAGCCCGGGCACTTCTCCTTCAACACCAAGGCCGGCCAGTGCCCCGAGTGCGAGGGCCTTGGGCATGTCGACATCGATGTGCAGTACCTGCCGGACATCCGCGAGACCTGCCCGCTCTGCCAGGGCACCCGGTACGCCAGCCAGGTGCTCGACGTCCGCCTCGACGAGCTGACCATCGCCGATGTCCTGGCGCTGACCGTCCACGAAGCACTCGGGCGGTTCGCCGGGCGCCCGGCCATCGTGCGGCCGCTGCGGCCCGTCGATGACGTCGGGCTCGGCTACCTGCGGCTAGGGGAGGAGACCCCGTCCCTGTCCGGGGGCGAGTCCCAGCGGCTGCGCATCGCGTCGCGGCTGCGCAGCAGCCAGCGCGGCATCCTCTACATCTTCGACGAGCCGTCCACCGGGCTGCACCCGGTCGACATCCGCACGCTGGTCGGCGTGTTCGACCGCCTGCTCGACGGCGGCGCCACGGTCGTGGTGATCGACCACGACCTGGACCTGCTCGCCGCCGCCGACCACCTCATCGACATGGGGCCGGCCGGCGGACCGGACGGCGGTCGCGTCGTCGCCGCGGGCACGCCACAGGAAGTGGCCGCCGACAAGAGCAGCGTCACCGGCCCGTACCTGGCCCGTCACCTGGCCCGCGCGTACCGCCGCCCGGACTCCGAACGCGACTAGGAAGGCACACCACCCACTGGCAGACTGCGGTGCCGCCAGGGGAACCTGACATCCGTTCGGCATGAAAGATCTTTTCATCCCGGACGCGGTCTCTGCCGCTCAGGTCCACTGATTTGGGTGTCAGGCGATATGAAGGAAAGGATCGCATCCGCGGGCGTCATCTGGTA
>CAZORE010000273.1:0-3154 GCA_964581815.1 uncultured Streptosporangiaceae bacterium
TATGAGCGAGACGCCTGCCTCGGCGAGGCTAAGACATGCTGTCCGGGCGATCATCCTGGCCGATGATGACCGTGTCCTGCTGTGCCGGTTCAGCTTCCCGCATCCGGCTGTGCCAGCGAGCGCGACGGTCGTATGGGCGGCCCCCGGCGGCGGCATCGAGCCCGGCGAACTGCCCCTGGCGGCCCTGCGCCGGGAGTTGCACGAGGAGACGGGGCTCGCCATTGACGCCGACCCGCCTCACGTCTGGCACCAGGAAGTCGCCGCTCCCGGCCATGCGGACGGCTACGACAGGGTGGTCAACGACTACTTCCTCGTCCGCACCACGCGCTTTGACCCCCGCGGCGCGCTGTCCGATGATGAACTTGCCGCCGAGCACATCACGGGGATGCGATGGTGGCGGCACGCAGACATCGCCGGATACAGCGGAACCGACCTGTTCTCACCGCGTGACATCGCTACACCGCTGGCGGCGCTGATCGCCGGCGACATCCCGGACACACCAGTGAAGCTCGGCCTGTGATCTCCCCCGGCACTGACAGGAAATCAGAAGGACGCCGCGATGAACGCCGGGGTGGTCGCCTGGATGGCGGCGGACGGCAAGGATGGTGACCATGACAGAGGTGCGTGTGGCCCATACCGCCGGCGTGGACGCGGTTGCTCTCGCGGCGGCTGCCGCACGGCGGCCGGACCCCGCGCGCCGGCTATGTCGAGGGCGGACCAGGGGAAGTCATGGACTTTCAGCATTCGGGTGAGATCTGGCGTGACTTCCCTGAACTGGTTCCCGGGGTTGTCTTCGCCGACGGGATCACGCACGACGCCCCGGCTGGTGATCGCGTCGCCCGGTTCACTGCCATCGCGAGGTCGCGGCTGGATACGGCGATGGAAAGCGAGCTGCCCGAGATCCGGGCCTGGCGGCATGCCTTCACCCGGATGGGGCTCAAGCCCACCCAGTACCGGTGCGCCTCGGAGGCGCTGCTGCGGCGCCTGCGCAAGGAGGGAGCGCTTCCGCCGTTGCACCCGCTCGTCGACATCTGCAACGCCGTCTCGGCCGCCTTCGCGATCCCGGTCGCCGTCTTCGACGTCTCCAAGGTCAGTGGCCGCCTCGAGGTGCGGTACGCGGCCGGCGACGAGCAGTACCTGACGTTCTCCGGCCAGGCCGAGCACCCCAGCTCCGGCGAGGTGATCTTCGCCGACCAGGCGGGACAGGTCCACGCCCGGCGGTGGACGAACCGGCAAAGCGGCCTGTCGGCCGTCCAGGACTCGACGACCACCGCGCTGATCGTGGCCGAGGCCATGCACGGCACGGCGTCATCCGACCTTCCCGAGCTCATCGCGGCCATCGTCGAGGAACTGCACGCCATCTGGTCCATCGCGCCGGCCGACGCCCTGCTCAGCCAGTCCGCGCCAAGGTTCGTATTCCGGAAGTGACCGCCGACCCTGGGTGACGTCTGCTCTCCCCTGTGCGCCCCTCAGCTCCGCGCATCCGGGCCGCGAACACTGGGGAGATCGGCGGGAATACTGAGGCTGCCGTGAGCCTTACATCTCTCGGCGGTTGATAGCAGCCGTCATCGCGGGCAAGAAGCCCGCACGGTCGCTTGTGTGAGCTATCCGGTATCTGGTCAGGCAACTGCTCTCGCCTGGCACCAGAGATGCATGACGTGACCCCCCGTACTTACTGATGGAGTTCACGCATGCCGCTAAACCCCCGCTCCCGCTACCAGTCGTCTTCAACGCAGCGCCGCCAGGCACCGGGCGGCCCGCAGCAGCGCCGCCAGGAACCGCGCCGCCAGGAACCGCGCCGCGATGCGAGCTCCGCGCTCGACGCGGCGCTCGCCGCGGCCGCCGCTCTCCCGGAGCCGCCCGAGGCCAGCTTCGCCGAGCTGGGCGTGCACCCGCGCCTGGTCGCGGTGCTGGCTGCCCGCGGCATCATCGGGCCGTTCGCCATCCAGTCCCGGGCCATCCCCGACGCCCTGGCGGGCCGTGACGTCCTCGGCCGGGCCCAGACCGGCTCCGGCAAGACCCTGGCGTTCGGCCTCCCGATGCTGACCAGGCTGGCGGCAAGCACGCCGCCCCAGCAGCAGAAGGCGCCCCGCGCCCTGATCCTTGTGCCTACCCGCGAACTCGCCCAGCAGGTCGCCGACGTGCTAACCCCCCTAGGCCATGCCATCGACGTGAGCATCGCGGCGGTCTACGGCGGCGTGCCGATCGGCCGCCAGATCCAGCAGGTGCGCTCCGCCGACGTCGTCGTGGCGACCCCTGGCCGGCTCTCGGACCTGATCGAGCGGCACGCATGCACGCTCGGGCGCATCGAGATCACCGTGATTGACGAGGCCGACCACATGGCTGACCTCGGGTTCCTGCCCGTCGTTACCCGGCTCCTCGACCAGACCCCGTCCGGCGGCCAGCGGATGTTCTTCTCGGCCACGCTGGACCGCGGCGTCGGCCAGCTGGTGACCAGGTACGTCACCGATCCCGCACTGCATGCGGTGCCGGTGACCACCGAGTCCACGCCAGCCGAGCACAGCGTCCTGGTGCTGCGGGCGGAGGACAAGGTGCCGGTCGCGGCGGAGATCGCCAGCCGTCCCGGGCGGACGCTGTTCTTCGTCCGGACCAAGCACGGCGCGGACCGGCTTGTGCTGCAGTTGTCCAAGGCCGGCGTCGGCGCCGGGGCCATCCACGGCAACCGCAACCAGAACCAGCGCCAGCGCGCGCTCGAAGCGTTCGCAGCCGGGCACCCCCGGGTGCTCGTGGCCACCGACGTCGCCGCCCGCGGCATCCACGTCGATGACGTCGACCTAGTCGTGCAGTTCGACCCGCCGGAGGACCACAAGGACTACCTGCACCGCTCCGGTCGCACGGCGCGGGCAGGCGCCTCCGGCCAGGTCGTCGCGCTCGTCGACCGCGGGCAGTTCCGCGACCTGCAGCGGATGCACACCGCAGCCGGGATCACCGCCGCGAGGCACGACGCCGTCCCCGGGCACCCCGTGGTCCGCGAGCTGGCGGCCTCGGGCACCCCGGTTCCGCCCGCCCCCGCCGCCGCCCGTACGCCGCGAACCAGCGCGCCACGGACCAGCTCGCGAGGATACAACGGCACGTCAACGGCACGGGCCAGCACGAGCAGGGGTGCGGTGCCGAGGGGCAGGACGCCCAGCCC
>CAZORE010000273.1:3254-4335 GCA_964581815.1 uncultured Streptosporangiaceae bacterium
TCCGCGTTTTATGACGAGACGCGCTGAGACATTTCATGCGGGCCGAAGCCGTACGCTGGCCGGGCGTCAGCGGGCCAGGACCCGGGGATGCTCGCGCCAGGCGGGCATGGTGGCCATGTAGTCGAGTACCTGCCGTTCGATGTCCTGCCTTGACGCCGCCGGATCGCGGCGCGCCTGCCAGTCGGCCATCCGGGCGAAGCGCTCATCGAACGACTGGAGCTCGCCGCTGTCGTCGGTGCAGTAGCCGCAGTACCGGCCGCTCTCGATGGGCATGCCGCAGCTCTCACAAGTCGACGTCGTGGTCATGGGTACCTCCGTTAGGTCGCCCGCCGCCTGGCTGGGCATGCTCGATCAGGGCGCGCATCCCTGCGTTCAGCGCGTCGGCCTCACCCGGCGGCAGCCGGGTTATGGCGCTGGTGAGCAGGTCGATGCCGAGCACGTCACGGTCGCGCCGCAACGCCTCGTGCCCGCCGGGCGTCAGCCAGATCAGCGTCCGGCGCCGGTCCCCCGGATCGGCCTCGCGCTCCAGCAGGCCGTCGCGCTCCAGGTGGGTCACGATCTCGCTGATCACCGACTGCGCCCTGCGCATGTGCGCGGCGGCCTCGCCGATGGTCAGCGGGCCGGCCAGGGCCAGGTGCTCAAGCACCGCCCTGGAAGCACCGGGCAGCTCGCCCCGCGGCCGGTCACGACGGTGAAACGTCAGGTAGACGGCGCGGAAGAGCTCCGCGAACCGCTCTGCCTGCGCCCGTTCCTCACTCACGGCAACAGCTTCCCGGCCAGGTAATCCATCGTCAATCCCGATGCGTCTTCGGGCGCGCGGAGCCCTGGTGTGCCTGTGAGCTTTGCGATAGTGGTGAGCCCGGGTTAAATGACTGATGTGCTAGTCGAGCGCTCTGGCTTCCTGGCTTCGCTGGAGGGGTTGCTCGGCGAGGCGCTCGAGGGTGCCGGCCGGCTTGTCTTCCTGGGCGGGGAGGCTGGCGTCGGCAAGACGGCGCTTGCCGCGGCCCTGGCCGAGAGCGCCGCGGGGCCCGCCGTCCGCCGCGGCTCGTGCGACAACATCACCACGGCCGAGGCGCTTGGC
>CAZORE010000274.1:0-4309 GCA_964581815.1 uncultured Streptosporangiaceae bacterium
CAGTTCGATCCTGTCCCTGACCACACATCGTCTCTGATCTGCGGAAACGCCACCTTGTGGAGCCGGGTGCGCCGTCCGCTCGATGCGCACAGCGCTTATGGAGCTTCCGCTAGCATTCTCATCCGCTGCGCTCGGGCCCGCGTCTTGCTCCGTCTTGACGGCACACAGCCGGGTTCAGTGAGATGGCTGCGACCGCGAATGCGACAGACGATGGAACCGCGGCACAACGGGCCGCCCGGGTAGCCCCTAACCTTGTCCAGGCTAGAACGGGGCACTAGCAGGTCGATGTCGGGCATGGGTTCGGCCAGGTCGCGGGCGCTCGCCGCATCGCTGTGGCACCAACGGGCTGTGGCCGTTACCCGCCTTGCCTGCTGGCCATGCGGGTGGCGTCTTGGGCATCGATCACGGCGATCGCGGCCATGTTCGCGATGTCGGTGACGTCGGCGCCACGGCTCAGCACGTGTACCGGCTTGGACATGCCGATCAGGACCGGCCCGATTGCCACGGCTCCGCCAAGGTGCTGCAGCAGCTTGTACGCTACGTTCGCCGCTTCGAGGCTCGGGAAGACCAGCACGTTGGCCTCGCCCACGAGGTCGCAGAACGAGTAGTCCTCGTCGCGCAGCGTGGGCGACAGCGCGACGTCGGCCATCATTTCACCGTCGACCATCAGGTCGGGTCGCCGCGTCTTGACCAGTTGCGTGGCTGCGGCCATCTTCACCGAACGAGGGTGGTTGGTGGAGCCGAAGTTGGAGAAGGACAGCAGCGCAACCCGTGGCTCGAGGCCGAAGTTCCGTGCCCGCTCCGCCGCCATGATGGCGATGTCGGCCAGTTCCTCGGCGGTGGGATCGAAGTTCACTGTCGGGTCGGTGAGGACGACGGCACGCCCGTCACGGGTGATCATCACGTACAGCCCGGCCACTCGTGAGACCCCGGGCGCGGACCCGATCACTTGCAGGGCGGGCCGGATGACGTCGGGGTAGTGGTAGGTCAGGCCGGCGACGAAGGCGTCGGCGTCGCCCGCCTGGACCATCATGGCCCCGAAGTAGTTCGGCTGGCGGAGCAGCGCAGCTGCCTCGCGCAGGGTGATTCCTTTCCGCTGCCGCCTTTCGTGCAGTGCGGCGGCGTAGCTGGCGGCCCGCTTGGTCGTCTCGGGGTCGACGATCTCGATGGGGACGGAGACTCGCAGCTCCTTCATCGCCGACCGGATTACCTCTTCGCGTCCGAGCAGGATCGGCAACCCGATGTGTTCCTGCTGGATCCTGGCTGCCGCCAGGATGATCTTCTGTTCTTCTCCTTCGGAGAAGACCACCCGCTTGGGCGCCGTCTGCGCTTTGCGAGTGACATGGCTCATCACCTCGCGGCCCCGGGTCAGCCGGTTCGCCAGCTGCTCGGTGTAGGCGGCCAGATCGAGTGTGTTGCGGGCGACGCCCGAGGCCATGGCGGCCGCGGCCACCGCTGGAGCGACGCGAAGCGGCACTCGCGGGTCGAGCGGCTTGGGGATCAAGTATTCCGGGCCGAATTCCAGGCGGTCGACGCCGTAGGCGCGCAACACCGAGTTCGGAACGTCTTCCTTGGCCAGGTCGGCGAGGGCCCGCGCTGCGGCGACCATCATCCCGTTGTCGATCGTCCGTGCTCGCACATCGAGCGCACCGCGGAAGATAAACGGGAAGCCGAGCACGTTGTTGACCTGGTTGGGATAGTCCGACCGTCCGGTCGCCATCAGCACGTCGCTGCGAGCGTCCCGAGCAGCGGGGTAGCTGATCTCAGGATCGGGGTTGGCCAGCGCAAAGACGATCGGCGCATCGGCCATCGACAAAACCATCTCTTTCGTCACCATGCCGGCAACCGACACCCCGAGAAAGATATCGGCTCCGTCGATGGCCTCGGCCAGGGTGCGGGCCGGGCGGTCGGTGGCGAACCGGGCCTTGTAGGCGTTCATCCCTTCGGTGCGGTCGCGGTAGATAACCCCCTTGGTGTCGGCGAGCACGATGTTCTCCCGCCGCATGCCCAGGCTGATGAAGAACTCGCAACAGGCGATCGCCGCGGCCCCGGCGCCGCTGACAGCCATCCGGACCTGGGTGATGTCCTTGCCCGTAAGCTCCAGTGCGTTAAGCAACGCGGCGCCGCTAATGATTGCCGTCCCGTGCTGGTCGTCGTGGAAGACCGGGATGTCCATTGCTGCGGACAGCCGCTGTTCGATTTCGAAGCATTGCGGCGCGCTGATGTCTTCGAGGTTGATGCCGCCGAAGGTCGGTTCCAGTGCCTTGACGATCCGCACCACGTCATCCGGGTCGGTGGCGTCGATCTCAATGTCGAACACGTCAACATCGGCGAACCGCTTGAATAGCAGAGCTTTGCCTTCCATCACCGGCTTGCTGGCGAGCGGCCCGACGTTGCCGAGCCCCAGGACGGCGGTGCCGTTGGTGATGACGGCCACCAAGTTGGCGCGAGCGGTGTAGCGGAACGCCTCCAGCGGGTCCTGCTGAATGTCTAGCACCGGGACTGCCACGCCTGGGGTATAGGCCAGGGCGAGGTCGTGCTGAGTGGCGCAGGGCTTGGTGATCGCGATCGCGATCTTCCCGGGTCGGCCGGATGCGTGGTACTCGCGGGCTTCCTCTTGCAGCATGGCTACATCGTCCAATCATGGTGCGCACCACCTGTGGTGCCTTGTTCCTCTTTAAGGGCCGCGAGTCCATTCCGGCTAGGGTCCAAAGGCCCGGACCCGGTGGTGACTCCGAAGCGGCCCGCGCCGTCCTTGACGCCGAAAGCGACGACGACGCCGACCCAATCGGCGCGAGCCTCCGGCTCGAAGCACGCGGTTGCCCTGCGGCAGCACTCGGCGAGCCCGCACTGGCGCTCGCGCACTTCACCGCCGCTGGCGCAACGGCCGACGCCCTCGGGCTGGTGAGCCCTGGCTCCCTGCCCTGGCGTTCCCGTGCGGCGCAGGCGGCGCTCCTGGCCGGGCACCGTGAGCAGGCGGCGGGACTTATGGCGGACGAACTCGCCCTCGCCCGTGGCGCGGGCAACCCCCGGGCGATCGGGATCGCGCTCCGGGTGAGCGGCCTGATCGCTGAGGGCGACGAAGCGATCGCGCTGCTGTTTAATTCGGTAGCGGCGCTGGAAGCCGCATCCGGGCAACTGGAACTCGCGCGCTCGCTGACCGAACTCGGTGCCGCGCTGCGGCGCCGTGGGCAACGCTCGGCTGCCCGCCCGGTACTGCGCCGCGCCCTGGACATCGCCACCAGCTGCGGCGGGCAGGTTCTGGCCGAGCGCACGCGTACCGAGCTGCTGGCCACGGGCAGCCGCCCCCGGCGCGCTCGGCTGAGCGGGATCGAGTCGCTGACCCCGGCCGAGCGGCGCGTCGCCGAACTCGCAGGCCGCGGCCGCACGAATACCGAGATCGCGAACGTCCTGTTCGTCACCGCGAAAACCGTCGAATGGCACCTGGCCAACGCGTTCCGC
The DNA here is from genome assembly GCA_964581815.1 of uncultured Streptosporangiaceae bacterium. Lineage (GTDB taxonomy): Bacteria > Actinomycetota > Actinomycetes > Streptosporangiales > Streptosporangiaceae > Trebonia. The sequence goes on from CAZORE010000274.1 coordinate 3,463, forward strand.
AAGCTCGGTATCGCAAGCCGCCGGGATCTCGCCGCCGCGCTGCCCGGGGACGGGCCGTCGAAATAACCAGTCAGCCGAACGGGGGGCCGGTAAACGCGGCCCGGCCAGGAACCTGCTCCGGCGTCCGCCCGACGTAACGCTACAGGGACAATTCCCTGCGCAGGCAGATCCAGCGGTAGCCGTAGCCGGCGACCGTGAGCTTAGCCAGGTCGATGTCGCCGTAGTCGCGATCGGCGAACATCTCGGTGGGCGACTTGGCCGCGTCGTCGACGCTGCTGACATCGACGGTGGCGTCCTGGTCGGCGAGGTTATGCAGGAACAGCATGGTGCCGGTCGTGTCGTCGGCGCGGTGCACGAGCAGGCCGGGCGGGGTGGGCACGTCGACGTGGGTACAGGTGCCGGTGTTTATCTCCGGGCACTCGCGCAGCGTCCGCATCATCCGTTCGAACCAGGACAGTAGTGAGCCGGGGTCGTTACGCTGCGACTGCACGTTGACCTTCTCGTAGCCGAACGTGCCGTCGGTGACCACCGGCGCGACTAGTTGGTCGGCTGCGGCGGTGGAGAAGCCGGCGTTAGGCAGGGGTGACCATTGCATCGGTGTACGAATGGACTCCCGGTCCGGCAGCGACAGGTCGTCGCCCATGCCGATCTCTTCGCCGTAGCGGATCACCGGTGTTCCGCGCAGGGTGAACTGTAGCGAGTAGGCAAGCCGGATACGGCGCTGGTCGCCGCCAAGCATGGGCGCGAGCCGGCGGCGGATCCCTCGTCCGTACAGGCGCATGTCCTGGTCCGGGCCGAATTCGGCGAACACTTCCTGCCGCTGGTCGGCGGTGAGCCGGGACAGGTC
>CAZORE010000275.1:0-4288 GCA_964581815.1 uncultured Streptosporangiaceae bacterium
CGCCTTGTAAGCGGACGGTCAGCGGTTCGAATCCGCTCACCGGCTCCCTTTTTCATGTCCCTGACCTGCGTCTTCGTGGTCGACGCGCTTTCCGGGCGGCCGCCTTGACTGCAGCAAGCTGTGGGGGCTTGTGGGGATCTTGGCTTGAGTGCCCCGATCCAGCGCACTCCAGGCCGCGTTCTGACTGCGTTTCTGAGACTCATGTTGCGGATGAGGTAGGGCAGCGGAGAAGGGACACCAGGCACACAACCCGAATAGCCGTCACCGCGCGCAGGTGCCCGCGGCCAGCGAAACCGTCGCGTGCAGCACCGGCCGCCCGGCCCCGGTGGTCACCTCGAGCGGCACGCAGCCGCGGGTATGGCCGTGCAGGAAGGTAAAGCTCTGGGCGAAGAAGCCCGTCTTGCCCGCGCAGGAGCGGTAGGTCGCCGCCACCACCCCGCCCCCGGGCGTGTAGGGGCCACTGATCACGACCTGCCCCCGGCCGTTCGGGGCGATCTCGACGGTGGCCGTCGCGCCCGGTGCCACCACGAACGGGACCTTCCATGATCCGTCTGACGAGTAACCGGCCGGGCTGACGGAGGCCAGCCGCCGCCCGTTGACCACGTAGAGCGGGCCGATGGCGAGGTCAGCCGACTGGGCCTGGGCCGGCGGCGGGGGATCGGAGAAGGACTCCTGCCCGCACGACACCAGCAGCGGGTTCCCCGGACTGCCCACCCCGGCCGGCCCGGCCGAGCCCGCCGGGGGACTAGCGGTGCCGGTCGCGGTGCACCCCGCCAGCACGACCAAGGCCAGCGCGGTCAGCACGACCCTCATCGCAGCGACAAGCCCACCGCCGCCAGCGCCAGCACCAGCGCGCACACGCAGGCCACCCGGGCCACCGAGGCCCGCGGGGTCAGCGCGCTGGCGATCGCGATGGTCCCATCCGCCCCGGGTATCAGCGGCGCCGCGGTGCAGCCGAGCGTCAGCGGCACCAGGAAGCCGGCCGCGTACCCGAGCCCGGCCCACCACGGGGTGACGCCGGCCAGGCCCAGCGCCAGCACCGCCCAGCTGATCGAGCTCATCCGGTAGGTGGTGAAGACCAGCCCGGTGTCCAGCCCCCAGGCGGTGGCCGCGCGGGCGGGCCCGTGCTGGCGCAGGATGCCCTTCGGGGTCTGCCGCCGCAGCGTGATCGCGCACCAGGTCTTGCGACGCAGGCTGTCCAGGTCGAGCAGCAGCGCCGCGGCCAGCACCACGCAGGCCGCGGCCTCGCGAGCGGTCGCGGGCAGGCCCCGAGCGAGGGTCTGCCCGATCGCGCCGGCCAGGCCGAACACCACGAACGAGCTGAGGGTGAACCCGGCCGTGAACCGGCCGAGCAGGCCGAAGTACATCTTCAGCGGATTGCCCTGACCCAGGGACATCGTTCCGAGGAACGAGACGCCTCAAGGGCTGAACAGCTGGGCGAACCCCGCGACGGCGGCCAGCCCGACGAACACCGCGGCAGTATTCATGCCCTTAGCCGCGACTCGTCAGCAGCCGCTGCCGCCGTACACGAGGATGGCCCAGTTCGAGCACTTCCACGGCCCGGCGTTGCAGTTGGAGCCCGCGGCGCACTCGTAGCAGCCGAACTCGCAGGACATGTACCCGCAGGTCCAGTAGCGCTTGCTGTAACCTTTGGCGCAGGTGAAGTTGTTCGTCCCCTCAGTGCCGCCGCACCATGGGCCGTTAGGGTGTGCCAGGTCGCAGCAGAACGGGGCGGCGACCGCGGCGGGCGCGTCGGTCCAGGTCGCGGCGATCCCGCCGACCACGGCGGCGCCGATGGCGCTGGCCCGCCACAGGAACCCGCGCCGGCCCTGGTCCGACTCCCTGGTAAGGGTCTGGCTGGTCATCGGGTGACTCCTTCCGGTACGGACGGAACTAGCGTCCTGGTGGCGGGTACTAGCGCGTAGAACTGACGGACGGACGTGATGATCTTGGCCCGGGCGAGCCGCCCGTGCTCTATGTCGATGGCGAGCGGGGTGGCCACCCCGCCCAGGTTCCGCTCGACCGACTCGGCCGAGGCCCAGCTGACCCGGCTGGCGGCGGGGGAGTCCTGGTCCAGGCCGGAGCTGCCCAGCCAGGCGAACGCCTTCTCGGCCGATTCGTCGATGACGACCAGCCAGATCGCCTCGGGCAGGCCGCCGCTGAGGCTGCGGACGATCGACTGACAGGTCCCGCATCGGCTGTCCACGTAGACCGCGACCGCCTGGACGACCGAGTCAAGGCTGGGGTTGAGGCCGATCAGGCTGGGCGGCTGGTCCTGCGCCGGCCCGAGCTCGACCGGCATCGGCCGGTCGATCAGCCCGGACTGCTCGCGCATCTGCCGGATGTCCCGGTAGGCCTCGGCGACCGCCCCGAAGAGCAGGAACTCGCCGATCGCGAGCAGCGCCACGATGGTGAACAGCAAGGCAATCGCCACTTCAGTTCCCTCCTGTGGCCCAGCGGTCGGCCCGGGCGTCGATCCCCATCCGGATGGCTGGGACGGCCCGCACGGCGGCCAGCACGAACATGCCGCCCGCGAAGATCCCGATCCGTTCCTCGAATCCGGCCCCCGGCAGCCGGGTCATGGCCCAGGCCACCAGCAGCCACAGCGGCAGCGCCCGCACCTGGGACCACCCGAGCTTCCTGGCCGAGGCCCCGAAGCAGGCGCAGGCCACGTCGCGGCCGGTCACCATGCTCCACACCGCGCTCCCGGCGAAGGTGAGCCCGAGCACCGCGAACAGCACGGCGGCGAGGTACCTGGGCGCCCCCAGAACCACCGCCGCCACCGTGCCCAGCTCGACCAGCGGGACGGTCGTCCCGGCCACCGCGGCCAGCCCGGCTGGCAGGCCCAGCCCGCTGGCCGTTGAGGTCAGGGCCGAACGGTCCCGGATCTTCTCCAGACCCGACCAGCTGAGCACGGCGGTCCCGGCGACCACCAGGATGGTGGCCGCCAGCGCCAGCATGTGCACCGGCTAGCCCCGGCGCACGGTGAAGACGCGCTGCGGCCCGGTCGGCGATGCCGTGTCGGCCACCGCCGCCTTGAGCGGGATGACCGCCCCGCGCCCGGCGTTGCGCTGGATGAGCAGGGCGGGGTCGAGGATCGTGGCCGCCACCATCTCCGGCCCGTCGGGCCCGCCCAGCCGGACCCCTGGGGCCAGGTCGGCGGGCGACCCGGTGAAGGTGATCCAGTGGGTGTGCGGGAACGCCGCCACCCCGCTGGCCTCGGTCGACGGGGCCACCGTGACCCGGTCGCCGACCGCCAGCTGCCACCCCTCGGGGAAGCCCTCGGCCCGGAACCAGCCCGAGATCTTGCCCTCGACCTGCACCGTCCCGTTGGCCTGGTCGACCTTGCTGACGACGGCTCCGGCCGCGTTCCCGGCCTTCGCGGTGTCGCTGGCCCGGCTGCCCAGCCGGCTCGCCCCGAACACGGCCCCGTACCCGGCCGCCCCGAAGGCGGTCAGCCCGGCGCCGCCGCGCAGCACGTTCCTGCGGGTGGTCAATTTGCGCATGGTGATCCCTCGCAGGGTCAGTTGCTAATGAGGATGCAATCACTATGCGCTGGGTGTCATTAGCTGTCAATAGCAGGCTTTTTGTTACAAAAACACAGTGACACGCTCATGGTTCGCGAACCTTCACGCTACAGACTTGAGGTTAAAAAACTCTTCTACGACTTAATATCGTTGAAGTTTCAGATGTGACTCAATGGCAGTTTTGGTATTGGGTGACTACCGGCGGCAAGCTGCTCTAGAGATCGAGGGCGATGTGATTGAGCTCTAGTCGCAATGATGTGATTGAGCTCTAGCCGCAATGCGGTGCCGGCTCCGTGTCCCGGGTGACGTTCAGCCCGGACGGGACCATGCTCGCTACCACCAGCGACGACAAGACCGTCCGGCCGTGGGGTTGACCGTGCCCCTGTTCGCCGGACCCGGTTTCGGGGAACGTCTCGCCCCCATCTCAGCAGGCCGTGCTCGATGCTCAGGCTAGCGCTATAGACGTCTGGTTGCTGCTCGTCGCCAGCGGTCAAAGCAGATAGAGCGGACCGCAAGCTGGGCTACCAAGATCACCCCGGCCCGCGATACGACTCCTTGTAAGCGGACGGTCAGCGGTTCGAATCCGCTCACCGGCTCCCAATCTCTTTGACGTGCGGAAACGCGACCTAACTGACCTGGGTGCGCCGTCCTCTCGGTGCGCACACCGTTTATCGAGCTTCCGTTAACCGAGGCTGCAAGTCCCCTTAGGCCGGGTCAGTCCACGAGTAGCGCGAGCTTGCCGCGCACAGTCCCAGCTTCAC
>CAZORE010000276.1:0-4286 GCA_964581815.1 uncultured Streptosporangiaceae bacterium
TGGCCGGCGGAGAAGACGGAGAGCCCACCGGCGGTATCCTCGCTGGCGACGGCAACCGCTTCCGCTCGGCCTACCGGATGGCACCCGACGGCGCCGTCCTGGTCCGCCCGGACGGCTACGTCGCCTGGCGCGCCGCGGACGGCACCCGGCCCACCGTCGACGTGATGGCGGACGTCTTGTCCCGCGTGCTGCACCGGGAGGGCGCCTAGCCGGCGCCGTCACGTCGTCCGCGAAGGGAGACACGATGACCGATGACCTGCCGCCACGGGAAGACCCGGCTCCCGGCACGGAGCCCGCTCCGACCGAGCGCGTGCTACGGCTGGTGCCCCCGCGCGGCGACGAAGCGGAAGAAACGGCGGGCGGCGACCCGGTGTGCTGGGCGTACCTCGTCTGCGACGAGTGCGGCGCGATCACCAGCGAGGGCCACCGGGCCGGCTGCTCTCAGGCGTAGCACGGGCGCACTGATAGCGAACGCCATGCCCGTGGGCGATGCAGGAGGCAAGCCGCGCAGCGGTCAGGAGCCCATGGTCGGGTTGGCGACGGCCGCCGTCGTGACGAACCCGACGGCACCGCGCTCGTCATGGATGACGCACTGGCCGGCGGCCACGCCGCGCTCGCTGATGTGCCCGCACGGCTGGATGCCGACGTGCTCGCCGTGCGGTTCGCGTCCCAGGTAGACCGTGTAGTCGGCGTTGATGAAGCTCAGCCCGCTCGACGAGTAGTGCGACACGGGGCTTGCGATGTCGGCGGCCATCGCCAGTCGCACCAGCGGCGTCATCGGCTCGCCGGTGACGAGCGGATGGACGTCCCTGACCCACATTCCGCCGGACAGCACGCCGCCAGGGCCGTCGGCCGTGCCCCCGACTGGCCATGACTCCCAGGGCGGGGTCCACCGGCCGCCCGACATTGACCGTGGCGGTCCCAGTTGCGGCGGCGCCGGCGCGCCCCAGGCGGGTACCGGGCGGAACGTGCCGTCCGGCTGCTGCGACCGGCGCAGCAGCACGGCCCGGCCCTGACCGACCGGAGCGCCGTCCTGCTCGACGGTGACGTCGAGCACCACGATCCGGCGGCCCTGGCGAACCGCTGCCGTGCTCACCCTGACCGGTGCCAGCGGCACGGAGCGGAACAGGTCGACGGTCAGCCGTCCGCAGGCCAGCTCGGGGACGTCGGCGCGCGCCTGCTCCGCCGCGCGCGCCGTCAGGCCGCCGATCAGCCGACCGTGTAGGACCTGGCCCCACGGGCTGGTGGCGAAGGCCGCCGGGACCAGGGTGTCGCCTTCGGCGCGGAAGAACCCCTCGGCGCTCATGTTCGTCCTTCCTGGTCATGTGCGGTGAATATCGCCAATTTTGACCTGCGGTCAGACTAGCGCGATGCGACAAAGGTCTGTTTGTTCCATTTTGTCAGTATGGAGACCTATTTTGAGTTCTTGCATGGCATGCGGTTGACCGTCCAGGTGCACCTGAAGGAACTAGCCCCGGGGCCAGAGGTGTGAACCAACCCGGCCACTGAGCCGTGAGAATAGATATGGGCTTTGTGCTTCTCGGCGATGCCGCCTGGCGCAATCCTTTGGCGAGCGCGCCGTGATCCCGGCTCAGAGATCAGGCGGCGCGGATGACCCGGACGAGCCCGCCGCCCGGTCGCGCGTGCTGCTCATCGACGATGAAGAGGCGATACGGGCCGCTCTCAGCCGAGCGCTCGGCGCCGAGGGCCTTGCGGTCGAGCTGGCGGAGACGGGGCCGGAAGGGCTGCGGCGGGCCCTCGTGGAGCAGTACGACCTGGTCATCCTCGACCTGCTGCTGCCCGCCATGGACGGCCAGGCCGTGCTACGGCAACTGCTGCGCGACAAGCCTGGGCAGGTCGTCCTGGTGCTGTCGTGCCTGGCCGACGTGCAGTCCAAGGTGGATTGCTTCGAACTCGGCGCCCGCGACTACCTGGCCAAGCCGTTCTCGCTCGCCGAACTGATCGCCCGGATTCGCAACCAGCTGCGCAACGACCCCTTCGACCGGGTGATCAGGGTCGGGAGCCTCAAGCTGCACATCGGCCGAATGGAGGCGGACATCGGCCGCGGTCCGACCCCGCTCACCCGGCTCGAGTTCCTTGTCCTGCGGGAACTGATGGAGCACCCGGGCCAGTCGGTCTCGAAAGGGCAGCTCCTGGCCTCGGTATGGGGTTATGACTACGAGCCGGGCTCCAACATCGTCGGCGTGTGCGTCCGGCGGCTGCGGTCGAAATTCGGCGACCAGCTCATCAAGACGGTAAGAGGTGAGGGATATCAGCTCGCTGCCGGATGAACCCGGTCCTCGCTGGCTGCCGAGTCTGCAGGGCAGGGAGCTAAATGCCGTCTGGCTGGCCCTGCTGCTGCTGAACATTGTCGCCGTGGCGGTCTGGCCGGGCAGAGACACGATCACGTTCCATCTGATCGCGATGTGCTTCGCGCTGCTCTACTGGCTCAGGGTCTGGCCGGCCGACCCGATGCCGTGGGGCCTCGGGATCGTGCTCATCACCACCGTGACCGGCGTCGCCCTCGATGTGCTGCACGACACCGGTGCGGTGGAGGAAGTGACGGACATTCCGCTGCTGGCGACGATGTTTGTCGCCATCGTCTGGCATGCGAACCGTACGGTTACCGCCGACGGTGAGCGACGGCTCATCGCGGAGAAGAACGCGCGCCTGCTCGCTGGGCAACGCCGGTTCCTGCAGGACGCATCGCACTATCTGCGGACTCCCATCACGATCGCGCTCACCCACGCCGAGCTGCTCGCCAGGGAACTGACCGGCGACCAAGAACTCCGGGACGTCCAGATGGTGATCGGCGAGATGACCCGGCTGCGCCGGCTGAGCGAGCGGCTGCTCGTCATCGCCGCGTCCGAGGATCCTGACTTCCTGCGGCCCGAGCCGGTAGCCCTCGACGAGTTCGCGCTGGAGGTCATCGAGCGCTGGCGGCCGACCGTGCAGCGCCGCTGGAAGCTTGGCCGGCTGGACGCGGAAACCGTCATGGCCGACCGGGAACGGCTTGGCCTCGCGGTCGACGCGCTGCTGGAGAACGCGGTGAAGTTCACGTCCGCGGACGAGGCCATCGAGCTGTTCGTTGCCAGTGACCTGGCCGGCGGAGTCCGGTTGGGGGTGAGCGACACCGGCAGCGGGATTCCCGCCGAGGAGCTCCCGCGCGTCTTTGACCGGTTCCGCACCGGGAACGGTGACCGGCGAGCCCGGGGCACCGGGCTCGGGCTCGCCCTGGTCCGCGCCGTCGCGCGAGCGCACGGCGGCTCCGTCACGGTGCGCAGCACCGTCGGCAACGGCAGTGACTTCGAAATCCTGCTCCCGGTGGTTAAGGACGTCAAGGCGGAGTTCTAGGCGATGTGGCCGCCGACCGCGTGCCCGATCAGGAAGGCCGCCGCGGTCGCCAGGGCGGCCGCGGTGAACTGGCGCAGGCCGCCAAGGAGCATCGAACGTCCGGTCAGCTTGGCGACCGCGGCGCCGCCCGCGAAGGCCGCCGCCCCGGATATCGCCAGCGCCACGTTGAGCACCGGGTACCCGACCAGGAAGGGGGCCAGCGGTATCAGCGCGCCGACGGTGAAGGACGCCAGCGAGGCGACCGCCGCCGTCCGCGGCGACGGCAGGTCATCGGGGTCGATGCCCAGTTCCTCGCGCACGTGCGTGGCGACGGCCCGCTCCGGATCGGCCGAAATCTGCCGGACGACCGCCTCGGCCAGGTTCGGTGAGACCCCTTTCTCCATGAACAGCTGGGCCAGCCGCCGCACCTTGCCCGCCGGGTCACGGGCGTGCTGCTTCCGCTCCAGTTCTACTTCGGCCTGGGTCAGCTCATTCTGCGAACTCACCGAGATGTACTCGCCGGTCGCCATCGAGAACGCGCCGGCTATCAGCCCGGCGATACCGGTCAGCACGATCGCGCCGTGCGCTCCACCGCCCGCGCCCACGCCGGCGATCAGCGAGGAGTTGGTGACCAGCCCGTCCATCGCGCCGAAAACGGCCGGGCGCAGCCACCCGCCACTGACGTCCCGGTGCTGGCGAAGCTCCGCGCCGTCGGCGCCCGCTTCCCTCGGGAGCAGGACGAGCCGGCTGCCGAACGGCAGCCAGCCCAGGATCTGCTTGCCAGTGCCGGCCGAGCGCCCGGAAGCCACCCAGTCAGCGGGCGGCTGGTAGGTGAGAGCCGGTTCGCTGACGGCCGGGTACTCCGCCAGCAGGCTGGTGCCAGGCCGCGGGTAGCCCGGCGCGGGCCTGCCGTTGGGCGGCCGGTACGCCGGCATCGGGCCGGACTGGTAGGC
>CAZORE010000277.1:0-4137 GCA_964581815.1 uncultured Streptosporangiaceae bacterium
GTGTTCTCTGAATTAAAAATGATCATCGATATCGGCAGGTCGTGGGCGTTTTCCGGAGGCGTGCAGGATTGCGTTGACCAGCCGGGCGATGTTGCTGTCATCGAGGCCGGTGACGGCGTCGCAGAGATCGACAGGTATGCCGTCGGCGAGGCTGGCGGACAGCTGGAGGATGCGTCGTTCCCCGCCGGAGCAGGGCAGTTCGCCGGCGTGCAGTGCGGTGATCGCGGCGTCCCAGTCGATGGCGGCCATCGAGGTGGTGGCGTCGCTGATGCTGGTGGCGACCGTGATGAAGCGGCTGGTGAAGTCGTCACGGCGCAGGAACGTCCCGTTGGCGATGAGCAGGGCGGTGCCGGCTTCGAGCGGGTAAAGTCCGTCGGCGCAGGCCCGCAGGGCGGCGGTCAGGTCGTCAGCGGTCACGGGGGTCTCCGGGAACGGCGACGGTGGCGACGGCGATGTCGCGGTAGGCGGGGATCCCGAGGTCGACGGCCTCGGAGCGGCGGGCTGCGGTCATGCCGGCCTGGGCGAGCTTGTTGTTCGCAGCGGCGAGGCTGACCTTGAGTCCTTCGGCTTCGCCGGCCCAGCCCTCGCGTTCGGCTTCGGCGATGCGGGCCAGGAGGTTGTCGCGGATTTCCTCCAGCCGGCCGCGCTGGTCAGGGGAAACCCTCAGGAGTGAGCACCTGACGCAGGTATGTTCATGGATGCAGGTGGTGCCGTAGGCCCGGCCGCAGTCGCCGAGCGCGACCCGCCGGCGTTCGAAGTGGCCGAGGAATTCTTCCCACTCCTGCTCGGTGGGTGACCGGTATTCTTCGCTGGGCCGGGACTCGCGGCGGCGGGCGATGAATGCCCGGTGGCCGCGGATGGCTTCCTCCGGGTAGGCGGTTTTGTATCCCATTGTGGTGTTGATGTCGTTGTGTCCGAGTATCAGCTGGGCGATGTGCGGCGGCATCCCGTTCAGGATGGCGTCCGTCGTGAAGAGCCTCCGGAAATCATGGGGCTGGAAGTCCAGCGGTTTTCCGTCGGTGCCGGTGATGCCGGACGCGGCGAGCGCGCCGTGGATGAGGTCGCGGACCGAGTCGGCGGGGATGGGCCGGTTCTCCAGGCTGATGACGCGCTGGAACAGCAGCGGCATCGGGGGATTCCAGGTGTGCTCGTGGGCGTCGTAGGCGGTGACCAGCGGGACGGCGCCGTCGCTGCCGCGGACCCGGGTGATGATCGCGGACAGGACGTCCGCCAGCTCGGGGTCGATGACGAGGAGTCTTTCCTGGTCGAACTTGGACGGGGCGATCGACAGCAGCGGGACCAGCTCGCCGGTGTCCGGGATCCGGTACTGGACCATGCTGTGGTGGGAGAGCTCGGTCAGCTCCTCGATCCTGATGCCCGTGTGGCGGAGCACTTCGATGGCGGCCCAGGCCCAGAATGCCCTGCCCTCTTCGCCGATCAGGTCGCTGCGCTTCCCGGTGGCGGGGTCCTCGGCCCAGAGCCGGGCGGAGGAGGTGTGTCCCGGGCGGTGCATCCGGGGCCGGCGCAGGGCCTGCCCGCCGCAGGTGAACGTCTCGCCGGGCGGGGTCGCGCGGGCCGCGTCCAGCCGGTCCGCGGAGTCCTTGCGGGCCCGGTCGGCGGCGGCGACGACGGCGGGCAGGACGGGGAGCCGTTCGCGGGTCCGGGCGTCCATGCGGGCCTTGGCCCGCGCCTTGTGCTTCTTGTGCTGGATGTCGCTGCCCCGGATCGGGCAGGGAACGGCCCACGGCCCCCAGCGGGCCGGCTCGTCCAGTGCCCACTGGGCGAGGTCGAGGTAGAACCCCCGGACGGCCGTCAGGACGCCGGCGCCCGACTGCCTGGCCTGGACGCGCTGCTTCCACCCGGCGGCGATGTCGGGGGGCAACCCCAGCGAGCTGATGCCCGGGTGGCGGTCTTCCAGGTCTTTCCAGAACCACAGGCCCAGTGTCATGGCCAGGCCGGTCAGGGTGCTGTAGTCGATGCCCGGCTGACGTTCGCGCAGGTAGTCCACGAGCAGGTCGCGGACGGGCCGGCAGGCCAGCCCGTAGCGGTCGATGAGCTGGGCGGGGGTGAGCTGCCCGGCGAACCTGCCGTCGATCATCCGGACCGTGGCCGGCGCGCCGGGCGCGAACGCCCCGGCCACGTGCAGGAACTCGTAGAAGAACGGGGAGTGCATGCTGGTGTTGTCGTATACCTGGATGGCGCACTCCAGCAGCTGCATGCAGTCGCCGGGGGTGATGTCGGAGACCATCCCGCCCTTGGCGGCCATGATCATGGCGACCCGCTCGATCGCCGACCCTGCCGCGTGCGTGGCAAGGCCGCGGGCTGCCGCCAGTTCCCCCAGGGCCGTGATCCCGGCGGGGTCGCGGGTCCGGCCCATCTCCCGCCAGAGCTGGCGCGGGGAGCCGGTGGCCAGCAGCCAGGGCAGGCCCGGGCGCAGGACATCGCCGCCGATCAGCTGGACCAGGCCGCCGCCGAGCACCGCCCGGACCTGCTCGCCCGGCACCGGGCGGCCGGCGCCACCGAGATCGGCCAGGACCTGGTCCCGCCAGTCGGCCCTCCCGTCGGCGCCCGCGCCGGAGGAGTCCCAGCGTTCCTGCCACGTCGTCCCCGGGTGCAGCTCGAGCCAGTCGAGGATCTTCAGCATGGCCCGCTTCCGCCAGTCTCGGCTCTTCGCCTCCGCGGCAGGGAAAGGCGGGGCGAGCATCCGCCGCATCACCGTGAACCGGTCCGCGGCCGTCGCGTCCCACGACGCCGGGACCGGCCGGGGCGGGAACCTTTCCATCGCCGCCAGCGCCTCAGCACTGAGCTGCCGGGCAGCCGTCACGGCCGCCGTCACGGCGGTCACCAGCGGCCCTTCCCGAACAGGACGTCGAGGCTCTCCGGGCGGTAGCCCGCCCCTGGTCCCGGGAGCGCGGCCGGCTTCGGCTCCGCCTGCCGGCGGTAGTGGGCCAGCGTGCCCGCGATGACGTCCTCGGGCGTCGGGTTGACGTAGACCTGCGTAGACGTGAGCGAAGCGTGACCGAGGATCCACTGCACGTCGGTGATCGGGACGTCCGGGTCACGGGCGAGCCGGTAAGCGGCCGTGTGACGCAGGGCATGGAGCGACCACCCTGCGCCGGCTGCGGCGTTCGCCCGGTCGAACATCGCCCTGGCCGCGTGGTAGTTCAGCGGCCGGAACGGCCTCCGCAGCGTCCACCACAGGGGATCGTCCGGCCCGGACGGCACCAGCCCGTGCATCTCCTGCTGGTAAAGGCGCAGCCATACGAACGCGTCCGGTGATGCCGGGAGCTGCTGCACGGCCCGCGATCCCTTGCGGGTCACGGTGATCAGCTGCTGCCCGGGGTCGGCGCCGGAGCGCACGGCGCCGAGGAGTTCCGACGCCCGGGCGCCGGCGGAGACCCAGAACGCCACCAGCGCCCGGTCCCGGTGCGAGGACAGCCGGGCGAACAGCTCGTTGAACACCGCGTCCGGGATCTGCTTCGGGACCCGGCGGGGAACCCGCGGCCGGAACAGGCCCGCCTTCTGCCGCGGGAAGGGGTCCATCGGGTTGTGATGCGCATACGGCCGTCCCGGCCTGGCCAGCGGGAACGGGTTCACGATCGGCCCGGTCCCGGACTCCAGGTGATACGCGTAAAAGCCCCGGCAGACCGTCTCGCAGTGCGCCACCGTCGACGGCGCGTACTTCGCGGACGCCGGCCGCCTGCCCGGCACCGGCGCCGCCGGACCCCGCGAGCTTCCGGGCTTGTCAGCGAGCTGGATCCACCGGCAGAAGTCGCGGGCCTCGACCCTGGTCGCCTGATTCCACGGCACCCCGACGGCCCAGGTGAACCTGAACCAGCGAAGCAGCGCCAGCGAGTACGACCGCTGCGTCGTCGCCGGCCGGCCCGCCGCCTGCAGATCCCGCAGGAACTCCGACACCGGCCCGACACGGTCGCCGCCTGGATCGCTCAGGTAATACGGCTCCCAAGGGTCACCGGTCTCGACGAGGGCTCCAGCCACGGGGACCACGAGCGATCCGAGATCCCGGACGCCATCCTCATCTCTGGCAGCCATGAGCAGCGACCGTAACGACCGCTATCCCGACACGTCCGGAGATTGATCAGCCGACTGCCGTTAGTTCAGTCAACACGTATAGGC
>CAZORE010000278.1:0-4007 GCA_964581815.1 uncultured Streptosporangiaceae bacterium
GAGGCTGGCGAACAGGAACCCGGTCAAGGGCAACGGTGCCGGGCCGTGCGGTCAATTCCTCCTGACGGTGCCACACTGGAGGGGACGGCTCCCCTGCGGTCACCCCCGATCGCGCCGCCCTACCGATGGACAGGTGAACAGGATGCCTCCCCGCATACCCAGAGGCCCGCGTCTTCCCTTCGGTGGAGGACTCAACCTCGTGCTAGCCGCTGGTGCGGCGTACTTCGTGTGGGAGCACGGGCAGGGGCGGCACGGGCGGCCGCACCTGCTGTGCTCGGTGTGCTGGCTGGAAAAAGTCGCCCCGGCCCCCGAGGCGTCCGGCGGGCCCAGCCCGGCCGAGCCGCCGGAACAGGCCTGACCGGCCTGTCACCACCAGCGTCCCGGCGGCCCGAACTGGCACCAGCCGATGCAGCGGTCACCGTCGTAGACGAGGACCGGGCGGACCGCTCCGCGCATCACACGCTGGCGCTTCATCGTCGAAAGGGCTTACTTGGCAGCTGCCAGAACGGCCAGGGCGGCGTCGATGGCATCGAGGCGAGCGTTGAGTCGCGTAATGTCATCTTTGTCAGCGCTTTGCTCTCCGGGCTTGAGCGTCAGCACCAGTTGCCCCGACGGCTCCATGCGCCCGGTGCCGATCTCGGTGACATTGTCTCCGTTTTGCACCCGTACGGCGTGTTCTACCTCCTCAGGGCGCAGCGAAAGACGGCGCAGGGCACGCGGAATGAACTGGCCGTCTTCGATCACGGTGGTGGGCGTGCCCTCGAGCACGCGTGTGGCGCGAGCGCTCCTGGCCAGCCAGCGGTTGACGAGGTCGTTGATGCCCACGAGCGTCGCCGCGCCGATGACGCCGCCCAGGAGGCTGTTGTCACTGCCGATAATTGCGTTCTGCACTACGTTTGACAAAAGGAATATGACGACGAAGTCGAATGTGTTGAGAACCGCCAGGTCCCGTTTGCCGACCAGCCGGAACAAGAGCACCATGGTCGCGTACACGAGAACCGTGCGAAGGATCTTCTCAAGGATAGGTATTTGAACCGAGAACATTGATTGCCACACGGTGGCGCTCCCTCGTCAGGTCGTCTGTAGCTGGGTGAAGGAGACCAGCCGTCAGCGGCGTGGCATCGCCCGCTGGCCGCTGGCCGCTGGCCGGCGCCACACCAGTTGCTGGTTTCACCAGTCATCTACCCAGCGCCTTGTCGGCACACTTATCCAGTCACCGTGACCAGTCGCCCCGGGGTGGCGTGGCGCCGGCCTATTCGGTCGGCGTCCTGGCAAGATGGCGGCATGGAACGTGTGCTTGGCATCGGCGGGTACTTCCTGCGTGCCGCCGACCCGGCGGGGCTCAGCGCGTGGTACCGCGAGTGCCTGGGCCTGGACGCCGATGAGAACGGCCTGTGGCGTCAGGAAGACGGGCCGACCGTGTTCGCGGCGTTCGAGTCCGATACCGGCTACTTCGGGTCCCGCACCCAGCAGACCATGCTCAACTTCCGGGTCAGCGACCTGGACGCGATGCTCGCCCAGCTGCGCGCCAAGGGCGCGGACGTGGCCGGTGAAACGCAGGACATGGAGGGTGTCGGCCGCTTCGGCTGGGTGACCGACCCTGAGGGCAACCGGATTGAGCTCTGGCAGCCGGCCTGACCGCCGGTGCAGGAAGGGCGGGACGCGCCCAGGCTCACATCAGGCCGGCGAGCTCGGTAATGGACGACACTGACAGGTCCCACGGCCTGGTGGCAACGCCGGCCCCGGCAATCCCTGGTCCCCGCTCCAGCGGCCGGGCGATGAACGCCACGGCCAGGCCCGCCTCACGGGCGGCGGCGAGGTCGGCCTCGTGCGCCGCGGCGAGCATGACCTGCCCCGGCTCAAGCCCGAGCAACGCGGCCGGCCGCAGGTACGCCTCCCTGGCCGGCTTGTAGGCCCGGGACACGTCCGAGCCGAGGATCAGGTCCCAGGGCAGCCCGCCCGCCTTCGCCATGTCAAGCAGCAGGGAAGTGTTCCCGTTCGACAGCGGGCCCACGATGTAACCCCGCTTCAGCGCGGCGATCCCAGGGACGCTGTCGGGCCACGGCGGCAGGAAGTGCCAGGCGCGGTTGAGTTCATCGAGCGCCGCCGGGCCGAAGCGCCCCGGGTCGAGCCCGAGGTCCCCGAGCACGCCGTCGAGGTTCTCCCGGTGCAGCACGTCCAGCGGGACAAAGGGCCGTTCCCCGGTCGAGACCCGCCGCATCCCCGGCCCGTACCGCGACCGCCAGGCATCGGCGAACGCGGCGGCGTCGAGTTCGAGGCCCTGCTCGCCGGCGAACCGGCGCACGGCCGCCGCGACCCCGGTCCGCCAGTCGACCACGGTGCCGAACACATCGAACAGGACGGCCTTCACGGCCTGGCCGGTAGAGGCGGCAGTGAACGTCACCGTGCCAGCATCTCATCCCGGCCGCCGTGCCTCCAGCGCGCACGCCTGATCGGGGTGAGGCCCGGTGCTAGGGCATTGCGGCTGGCGGCGTTACGGGGCTCGCCGTGGCGAGCCATCGCTCGACGCTGCGCACATAGGCCGGTACCAGCATGGCCTCGACCCGGTACTGCAGCAGCAGCGCCGCGGCCCCGGTGCGGTCATGCCCGCGCAGCCGCAGCACCGCGTAGGCCAGCATGACCGAGCGGCGCCTGCCCGCGGTGCAGTGGATGAGCACCCTCGCCTGCGGCTGGTCTTCCAGCACCCGGGCGGCGAAGCAAGCGGCCGCCGCCCACGCCGCGGGTGGCTGCCGCAGGCCGTGGTCCTGCATCGGCGCGTGCGCGACGTGCCCGGCGCCGAAGGCCGCCCGCTCGGCCGCGAGGTCACCCCACCACCGCACCTGCAAGTTGGGCCGGCAGTTGACCACGTGCGTCACGCCCTGCTCGGCCAGGCGGGCCACCATCCGGGGCGACGGCACGCCGCTGACCGCGATGCGCTCATCCCCGATCCAGCTCAGCGCCTGCCCGTCAGCACCCGGCCCGGGCACCCCGCGCGGGCGCGGCAGACCCGCGCCCGAGCTACCAAGCACACCCATGACAGCCCTCCACCGCCACGGTAATACGGTCCCGCCGACCCGTCCACGGCAAAAGCGCCGGCCAGGCGGCGGCACCGGTGACCGTCAGGGCCTCGTGGGCTGCAGGCGGCCGACGGGTATCACCGGCGGGAGCGCGGCGGCGCAGGCCTGGGCGAGAGGCAGCAAGACATCGGCGACCTCGGCCACGGCGGCCGGGCCCATCCGGTCCCAGGGCCGGGCCGCGGCCTGGTCGGTGGCGGCCTCCACCGCGTCGTGCACGGCCCGGCCGGCCGCGGTCATCGCCCCGTCCTCGCCGGTCAAGCCGCGCTCGGCCAGCCGGGCGGCCGCGGCGTCCCACTGCTCGTCACTCCAGCCGCGGACGGGCTGCATCAGGTCACGGGAGATGTCGGTGTCCTTCGCGCACCGCAGCACGACCGCCTCGCAGCCGTCAATGTCCGCGGCGGCCAGCGCGGCGAAGTGACCGTCACCGCGGTGCTCGCGCAGCAGCGTCGTGGCCTGCCAGAGCCGGGTCAACGGCTCACCGGAGACCGGCAGCTCGGCGTTCGCGGCGGACAGCGCGCGCCCGGCGAAGTCCAGGTCCTCCGCCGCGCGCCACAGCAGGTCCGCCGCCTTCGCCGCCTCGGCCTCCCGGCCGCCGAGCAGCCGCCGCAGTGCGGCGGTCGCGCCCGCCTCGCGCACGGCGATGGCTTCCTGCGGCGTGACCAGGTCCCACACGCCAGGGACGGCCCGCGCCACGAATGACGGCGCGAAGTTGAAGAACGACGCCGCCACCACCGCCGCCCGCGTCCCGCCAAGCGGCGCGGCCCGCCCGGCGAAGTAGCCGCGCCAGTAGCCACGCAACCCCGCCTCGGTGAACCCGCTTAGCGCCTCGGGCGCGAAGTACGTCACATCATGGACCGGCTCGAACATCGTCCACATCGCCCGCGCCGCGCTCATCGGCTCCGCCACGACCACTCCTTCCGCTACCGCGTC
>CAZORE010000279.1:0-3895 GCA_964581815.1 uncultured Streptosporangiaceae bacterium
CCAGGTCGGACAGGCGCTGGTTGCGGTTGCGGGCCTGGTCGCGCAGGATGGCGAATGCCTGGTCGACGTCGATCAGGCGGGTGACGGTAAGAACCAGCATCACTTCCTGCTGCGGCGCGGAGAGTACGAGGTCACCGGTGGCCGGCCGGGCCGACTGCGGCCGCGTGCCAGCGCGACGACGCCGCTGGAGCCGACGAACTCCAGGCCAGCCAGGTCCACAATGATCTGCGGTTCGCGGGCCGCGACCGCCGTGAGCGCGGCCGATGCCGACCCCTGGGAAGCGCCAGGATTTAGAAAGTATAGTACTGTGAAGAAAGAAAATAGCTCCGGACCTCGGCGAGCTGTACCCTCTCATTTTACGCGGCTGCACGTCAGGGTCTAGATTTTGTGCCTGCAGTGGTGGCAGCTAAAGCACTGCGAGCCGGAAGACAGTGAATCCCAGAGGACTTTCCTCCGCTGCGCTTTAACCGGAATAGCTGACTGTCGCGCGTCATGCTTCTCCGTGACCAAAGGAGTCAGTTATGGGATTCATCGCACGGATAGTTCTCGGCGTGGCCGAGAGATTGCCCACCACTTTCCCGCTCTCCGCCAACGGAACCACCGGTGCACGCTAGCACCGTCGGCCGGGAAGCGGCCGGAGCTGAAACCGAGGAGCAGCGGGTGCCAGGACAAGAACACAGCACCGGGTCCCGCATCGTAGTGGGGGCCGACGGCTCACCCTCGTCGACGAGCGCACTACGCTGGGCCATCCGGCAGGCTGGGCTCACCGGCGCGACAGTGGACGCTGTGATCGCCTGGCACTACCCGGCCGCCGCCGGCGGATACGGGTGGGCGCCGACGGGCCTGGAGGGAAGCTTCGACTTCAGGGAAAACGCGGAGAAGGTCCTGGCCGACGCGATCAGCACCGCCGTTGACCCGGGCAGCGGCGTCCCCGTGCGGGCCCAGGTGGTTGAGGGCATTCCTGCGCAGGTGCTGCTCGATGCCTGCGACGGCGCAGACCTCCTGGTGGTGGGCAGCCGCGGGCACGGCGGGTTCACCGAGGCGCTGCTCGGCTCGGTCAGCCAGCACTGCGTGCATCACGCGCGCTGCCCCGTTGTCGTGCTCCGCGGCCAGGAGCGGGATGCGTGAGCGCCGCGCGGCGCCGGCATCCACCACCCGATCCAGCAAGGATGGCGCGCCATGTTCTCGAATATGACCTCTCTGACCGGCCTCGACTCGTGGGCGCGGGGCAGTGGCCTGGAGATCGCGCTGCTCGTGACGGGGACGATCTTGCTGACGCGGCTGGCGACCTGGGCGGGCGCGAGGTTCACCGGCCGGATCGATGCCAACGCGAAGGAGACAGACACGCTCGTCCGTTCGGAGGCGTCGAAGCACCGGCACGCGCTGGCTCAGGTGATCACCTGGACCACCCTGGCGGTGATCTACTGCGCGGCCGGGATCCTCATCGCGACCCGCCTGGGCATCCCGGTGACGAGCCTCGCCGCCCCGGCTGCCGTGGTAGCGGTCGCGCTGGGGCTCGGGGCGCAGCGCACCGTGCAGGACATCCTGGCCGGGTTCTTCATCATCACTGAACGCCAGTACGGCGTCGGGGACCTCATCAGCCTTTCGGTAGCAGGCCTGCCCGACCCGGCCATCGGAACCGTAGAAGACGTCACGTTGCGGGTGACCACGGTACGGACCGCCAGCGGCGAGGTGGTCATCACCCCCAATGGCCAGATCTCCCGGGTGACCAACCTCTCGCGCGACTGGGCACGTGCCGTGGTGGACGTGCCGGTGCCCGCGGCCGTGGACGTCAACCGGGTGAGCGACCTGCTGCGGCTGATCGGAGACGACGCCTTCAAGGAACCGGGTGTACGGCAGCTGCTGCTTGATCCCCCGGCCGTGATGGGCGTGCAGGGCATCGACCTCGACCAGTTCCAGGTCCGCCTGGTCGCCCGGACGCTGCCCGGCAAGCAGTTCGAGGTCGGGCGTATCCTGCGGGCCCGGATCACGGCCGGCTTCCGGCGCGAGGGCATCCGCCTCCCGGCGGACCTGGAGACAGCCGAACCGGCCGAAGCCGCCTGATGCGGCGCGTGCGGGCCTCGACCTGGATCCTGAGCGCGGCCTTCCTCATCCTCCTCGCGACCTACCTGCTCGTCAGGCCGTCACCGGCCGCGACCTTCGGCGTCACCCCGGCGACAACAGTGACCCCGGCGGCGGCACCGTCCTCGGCCGCGCGCGCGCCGGCGGCCACCACGTCACCGTCTGCCGCCGCTCCGAGACAAACCGCTCCGGCCACGTCTTCCCCCGCGCCGACACTGGCCACGACCGGGCCGACGAGTTCAGCGTCCCCCACCGGGACATCCTCAGGCCCAGCCTCGGTTCCCGTTGGCGCGAACTCGCTCTCCCCGGCGGTCACGCCAGCTCCCTGAGCCCCTGGGCAGGACCCCCGCCGGGTCCCGTAGACTTCCCGCAGCGGGTTGAGCCGGTCATCTACAGCGAGATCGCCAGTAACAAGCAGTCATTCGACGCCAGCAGAATTACTGCTGCGGATCACCGAACTGCCGGTAATCTCAACACGGTTTCGCGTTCTGCACCCTCAGCAGCCCAGCCCGTCAGCGAATTGATACGGTGAGCGTTGGCAGCTCGATTTCCCATACCGGCAAAAGGCGCGTACTGTCAAGAGTGAAGCTCCGGACCCTAGCAGGGTGCCCCGCGAAATTCGCGGTGGCACGGCAGGGCCCGGATTTTTTACGTAATGACGAAAATGCACGCTGAGTATGACGGCCGCAGGCCTCCTCAGCGTTGCCCGTGGCCTGCCGGCTAGGGCCGCCGCTGTAACGGTGCCAGTCCGCCGGCCTCGAGAGCCACGCTAATCGCTCTACCCGGGCCTAACGCCCGGCCCGTGTATGTCATCGTTCCCAGGAATTGAGGCTCGTGATGGAAGCCCTGATCGTTGTGCTCGTGATCGTCGCAGTGCTGCTGCTGATTGGCGCGGCGATGTCGGTGCGGGTGGTGAAGCAGTACGAGCTTGGGGTGCTGTTCCGGCTCGGGAAGGTGCTCGGCGCGCGCCCGCCGGGGCTGCGGATCATCGTCCCTTTCGTTGACGTGCTGCACCGGGTGTCGCTGCGGATCGTGACGATGCCGATCCAGTCCCAGGGCATCATCACCCAGGACAACGTCAGCGTTGACGTGTCCGCTGTGGCCTACTTCCGGGTGGTCGACGCGGTGAAGTCGGTCGTGGCGATCGAGAACGTGTACTCCGCGATCGACCAGATCGCGCAGACGACGCTGCGGAAGGTCGTGGGCCAGCACAGCCTGGACCAGACGCTGTCGGAGACCGACAAGATCAACCTGGACATCCGCAAGATCCTGGACGTCTCCACGGTGGCCTGGGGCGTGGAGGTGACCCTGGTCGAGCTGAAGGACATCCAGCTGCCCGACAGCATGAAGCGCGCCATGGCCAGGCAGGCCGAGGCCGAGCGGGAAAAGCGCGCGAAGATCATCAACGCCGAGGGCGAGTCCCTGGCCGCCGCCGCGCTCGGCGAGGCATCCGACATCATGATGGCTCACCCGCTCGCCCTCCAGCTCCGGAACCTGCAGAGCCTGGTCGAGATCGGCGTCGACAAGAACACCACCGTCGTGTTCCCCGCCCCGCTGATGACCACCATCGCCGAACTCGGCTCCTTCCTGGCCGGCGAGAAAGCCGCCGCTGGCCTGCCCGCCGCGCCGCCTATGTCCAGCCCGGCTGTCCTGGTCCCAGCCGTCAACGGGGCTCACGCCAACGGGCCGACCTTGACCGGCCCGGCGGGCGGGCTCAGCTAGCACCGGGCGCAGGCCGGCCGCGGCAGCGCACCAGCCAGGACCACGACAGCAAACGATCAAGGAGACGCAGATGCCAGCCCAGGAAAACCCC
>CAZORE010000280.1:0-3892 GCA_964581815.1 uncultured Streptosporangiaceae bacterium
CGTCCGGACGGGTTCCGTCGCAGCGAGAGCAGGTGTCGGAGCTTGTCGGGGGGGCCATCGAGGCTGTCTGCTCCGGTGACGAGCGAACCTACCGTTCCTCCTTGGACCAGCTGGCGGCGGAGCGTTCCGCGGAGTGGACCCAGACGGTCAGCCGCGTTCTCGTCGGCAGCATGAGCTCACTGCTCGCGCACGCCTGGCGCGGCGGCTGGCAGCCGGCCGAGCTGGCCAGGCACTTCGGCCGGGAACTGAGCGCCGCGCACGCGGCGATGATCGCGGACATGATCGCGCACGAGGCGCGCGCCTATCCCGCCGCCGCCATCGACCCGCGCTGGGCCGACCAGCTAAACGGGCTGCGCGCCACCTCCTACGGCCCGGCTACTTACGAGGGCCCGGACTGGTGGGGAAGCGACGGCGACTACCTGACCGCGTGGCAGGCGCAGGCCACTGACCCCACGTTCTGGGCTGCAGTCGCGACGGCGATCGAGACTGTGCATCTGTTCAGCCATCTGCCGCCCTTGGAGATGCTCCTTCCGCTCCCGGGAACGGCCCGTCGCGCCGGAACGGGCAAGCCCGCGAGCGCGCAGGCCGGCGACGGCACCGCGAGCGCGGCCGACAACCGGATGCTCGGCAGGATCCGCGCGCTGCTCGCCAAGGCCGAGTCAACCGAGTTCGCCGAGGAAGCCGAGGCACTTTCCGCCCGGGCGCAGGAACTCATGGCCAAGTACAGCATCGACCACGCGCTGCTCGCCGCGCAGTCCGGGGAGCACGAGGAGCCGTCGGGCCGCCGGATCCCGGTCGACGGCCCCTACGAGGAGCCGAAGGGTACCCTGCTGAACGTCATCGCCGTGGCCAACCGCTGCCGGGCGGTCTGGTCGAAGGATGTCGGCCTGATGACGGTGGTCGGGTTCCCGGCCGACCTGAACGCGGTCGAACTCCTCTTCACCTCGCTGCTTGTGCAGGCCAACACGGCGATGCTGCGCACTGGAGGCAAGAAGGACGAGTTCGGCCGGAGCCGCACCCGGGCGTTCCGCCAGTCGTTCCTTGTCTCATACGCGATCCGGATCGGCGAACGGCTGGAGGAGGCGACTGCCCACGCCACCGCGGAGGCCGTCGATGAACTGGCCGCCGACGAGCGGGACAGCGCCGGAGCGGTGAGCTCGGGTGCCGACCTGGTCCCGTTCCTGGCCGCACGCCAGCAGGCCGTTGACGACACCGTCGACGAATTGTTCGGCGGGAACCTGAAGCGCGGCCGCGCCGCCCGGGTCACCGACGCGGAGGGCTGGGCATCCGGCCGCGCCGCCGCCGACCTGGCCAAGCTACATGACCGTCGGCCAGTGGCGAATTAACCTCATCGACTGAATCAGGTGGCGGATGACCGCCGCGTACTACCGGGGGAGTATGCCCGTTGAGTACGTGCTCGCCCAGATACCTCCCCCGGTGGGACGTTCTTCGCGCCGGCGGCCGCGAGAATCGGGAGCGATAACCGCTCCTCGGCTCGTGGGAGATCATCATGTCGCACGCCAACTCGCCTCGCGCCCCGCAGGCCGGGCAGCCAGCCAGCCAGGGAGGCAGCCAGGGAGCCGGCCTGCTTGGCGGACTCGGCCGGGCCTGCTACCGGCACCGCTGGATCACGCTGCTCACCTGGATCATCGGCGTCGCCTGCCTCATCGCGTTGTGGCAGCAGTTCGGCGCCGCCGCGCTGAACACCTTCAATAGCAGCGACCCCGGCCAGACCGTGCTCAACCAGCATTTCCCCCGGGCCTCAGGCGATACGCTCACCCTCGCGGTCAAGTCCACGGCACCGGTTACGTCGCCAGCCGTCAAGGCTCAGGTCGCCAGCACCCTCGTCGAGTTCGAACGGGCGCCCTACGTGACCTCGGTCAGCGACCCGTACACCAGCCCCGGACAGGTATCCCGCGACGGGCACATCGCGTTCTCGACCGTGCAGTTCGGCATCGCGGGATCCGGTATCTCCACTAGTGAGGCCACCTCGCTGATGAATGACGCGAGGGCCGCCTCGGGTCACGGCGTGACGTTCAGCCTCGGCGGTGACGTGGTCGACCAGGAAGAGACGCCGTACGGTGGCCCGACCGACGGCGTCGGCGTTATCGCCGCCGCGGTCATCCTGCTGATCGCCTTCGGCTCGCTGCTCGCCATGGGGCTGCCGATCGCGACGGCGGTGCTGGGCATCGGCGCCGGACTGTCGCTGATCGGGCTGCTCGGCCACCTCTTCCCCGCGCCGTCGTTCTCCCCGATTATCGCCGGGCTGATCGGCCTCGGGGTCGGCATCGACTACGCGCTGTTCATCGTCACCCGGTTCCGGGAAGGGTTGCGGGCGGGCGCCGCCCCCGAGGCCGCCGCGGTCACGGCGATGCGCACCGCGGGCCGGTCGGTGCTCGTGGCGGGCATCACGGTGGTGATCGGGATGCTCGGCCTGCTGATCCTGCGCCAGGCACTGCTGAACGGGGTCGCCGTCGCCGCCGCCGCGACGGTCGCCATGGTGCTGCTCGCCTCGCTCACCCTGCTGCCCGCCCTGCTCGGCTTCAGCGGCAGCCGGCTGGCCAAGCCGTCCCGGATCAAGCCGCCGGCGTGGACGCGTAAAACCACCATCCGTTCGGGCGAACCGAAGTTGCCCGCCGCCGAGCGGTGGGCCCGGGTCATCCAGCGCCACCCGGTGGTCGCCGCCTCGGTGTCCGGTGCCTTCATCCTGGTGCTTGCCGCGCCGGCGCTCGGCCTGAAGCTGAGCTTCCCCGACGAGTCGGCGCAGGCGCGCGGCACCATGGGGTACGCGAGCTACGCGACGATGGCGCAGGGGTTCGGCCCCGGGTTCGACGCGCCGGTCATCATCGCCGCCACGCTGCCCGGCCCGCACGCCGACACTGTGCTCGCCGACACTGTGCTAGCCAACACGGGGCGGCTGGCCGCCGCGGTCGCCGCGACCCCCGGGGTGGCGGCGGTGACTCCCGTGGTCGTGAGCAAGGACGGCGAGGCGGCCATGCTGATCGCCTACCCAACCACCGGAGAGCAGGACCCGGCCACGGACACCCTGGTGGACCGGATCAGCGGCACGGTGCTGCCGAGGGCGACCGCGGGCACCGGGATCAGCGCCTACGTCACCGGGCCGAACGCGGGCAACGTGAGCTTCGCCAACCTGATCGGGCAGCGGCTGCCGTGGCTGATCGGGGTGGTGGTCGCGCTGTCCATGCTGCTGCTGCTCGTGGTGTTCCGCTCGGTGGTGATCGCGGTCAAGGCCGCCGTGATGAACCTGCTGTCCATTACCGCCGCGTACGGCGTGCTCGTGATGGTCTCGCAGAACGGGTGGCTCGGCTCCTTGTTCGGGTTCCCTGAGAAGGTCCCGGTGACGACCTGGGTGCCGATGTTCTTGTTCGTCATCTTGTTCGGCCTGTCCATGGACTACGAGGTGTTCCTGCTCTCTCGTGTCCGTGAGGAGTACGACTCCTCCGGCGACAACGCCGCGGCGGTGGCCCGCGGGCTGTCCCGCACCGCACGGGTGATCACGGCGGCCGCGGCCATCATGGTGGCGGTGTTCCTGTCCATCGTGATCGCGCCGAACGTCTCCACCAAGCAGATCGGGCTCGGTCTGGCGGTCGCGATCCTGGTGGACGCGACGGTGGTCCGCCTGGTGCTCGTGCCCTCGGTGATGGAGCTGCTCGGACGGGCCAACTGGTGGCTGCCGGGGTGGCTGGACCGGCTGCTGCCGCAGGCCTCACTCAGCGAGGACGAGCCCTCAGCCCTGCACGCCGCGCGCCGTGACGGTTAGTCAAGGAAGTCGCGCAGGACCGCAGAGCGGGATACATGGCGCAGCTTCGCCATCGCCTTCGACTCGATCTGGCGGATGCGCTCGCGGGTGACCCCGTAGACCTTGCCGATC
>CAZORE010000281.1:0-3815 GCA_964581815.1 uncultured Streptosporangiaceae bacterium
GAGGCGGTCACCGCTTTGCGCGCCGCCCTGGAGGCGCTTCTCGAAGTCGTCGGGCCACCCAGTGAACTGGCACTGACCGTCAACATCGCCAGGCATCTATCAGCTTCTCCGACAGAGAGCACAGAGGGGGTCAGCGTAAGCCAGCGGATTGACTTCTACGACGATCCGGAAGCGCCTGCCGCGAACAGCCTCGTGCCGTCGGTCAACGTGATCGTGGTGAACGTTGAAGGGGCGATCCTGCTGATCCGACGGACCGACAACGGGAACTGGGCGGTACCGGGCGGGGCCATCGACCTCGGTGAGTCGGTCGCGCAGGCAGCCGTCCGCGAGACGTTCGAGGAAACCGGGATCGAGTGCGAGGTCACGGGCAGCGTCGGGATCTACTCAGACCCGAGGCACGTGATCCTGTATACGTCCGACGGCGAGGTGCGCCAAGAGTTCTCGATCGTGCTGACAGCACGCGCCCTGAGCGGGCAGCCGACGCCGAGCAGCGAGTCGAGCGAGGTCCGCTGGGTGCCGTCGGCGGAAGCCGTCGGGTACGCGATGGACCGGTCGATGCGCATCCGCATCAACGACTTCCAAGCAGGCAAGACGTCGCCGGTCGTCACCTGAGGCAGGCGCCAGACGGGCAGGTTGCCCCACATCTTGAGCCGCCAGTCGCTGTCATGGGCCTCTCGTAAGCAGCAAATTCAGATACCTAGAGATGTTACTTGACAGTACTGTCGTATCATGTAGTCCAGTATCGGGAACAGTAACCTTGGAAGATGTGATGACAGTACCGTCCCGGTCTCTCTCAAGGCAGCTCGCGCCGCTCGTGGCCGAACTGGAGCTCCGCCAGCCGGTGCTTATCAGCCTCGGGGAGCTGGCGGCCCTCGCCGAGGAGGCGGGGCTGCGCACGCCTGCCAAGGTGGTCGCTGCGCGGCTCCGCGCGACAGGCTGGCTTCTGCCCACCGGACAGCGCGGCGTCTATGAGTTCGCCCCTGGCGCCCATGCCGGCCCGTACGGCCACGGCGATCCGTTCATCGACCTGCGCGCCGCCTTGTCGGCGGGGCATCCGCTAAGTGTCGCGCTGCACAGTGCCCTGTGGCTGCACGGGATGGCCGAGCGGGCACCGGACCGGCATGAGCTGGCAGCCCCGTCTGGCAGCGCGGTCCCCGTCTCCGTAAGGCGCCGGATGCGCGTCGTCCGCTTCTCCGCCCGGCTCCCGGCGGACCAGGTCGACCAGCTGCCCGTCCACCGGGCGGCAACGATCCTGGTCCACATGGCTACGAGGCCGGGCGACGTGCGGGGCTGGACCACATTCGCGGAGGCGCTGCCAGAACTGGCGGCCCGGAGCACGGCCGACGACCTAGACCGGGAGTTGAGTGCCCGGCCGGGCGCCGTGCGTCCGCGGCTCGCATACCTCCTAAGCGGGGTGGCCCCCGCCGTCGCCGACAGGCTGCAGCCGGCCACGCCGCCGTCCGTGACCTGGTTCGGCGGCGCGCGAGCCAGCCGCCGTTACGACAAGCGCTTCAACGTGGCTGACAGCCTCCTCCCCTTCGACCCCCGAACCCTGCAGGAGCCCGCATGAGCCGGATCACCACCGGCTGGCTGGCCCGCCATACGCCGCAGGGACCTGGCGGCAGGCAGGCCGCCCTCATCGACATCGCCCAGGATCTCCTCCTCGCCCGGCTGTGCGAGCGGGAAGTATTCGATCACCTTGCCTTCAAGGGCGGAACCGCGCTCCGCAAGCTGTACGCCGGGAACGCCGGCCGGTTCTCCACTGACCTGGACTTCTCGGTGCGCAACCCGGATGACGACCCCGAAGCCGTTGCCGAGCTGCTGCGCGGCGAGATCGACGGGCAGGACATCGACGGGTTCAGGTACCACGTGGAAGACCATCGCGGCCGTGCGCAGGTGCGCTATGAAACACCGTTCGGCGGCGTCGGCAACCTGACGACCAAGCTCGACATCGGCCCGGCACCGTGGCTGCCTCCTGACGACCGCGGCTGGGTAAGGCTGCCGGTCCACGCAGCCTATGACCTGCCACCCGCAATCCCGGTAATGCCCCTAGCGGAGAACATGGCCGAGAAGATCGCCCGGCTGACCCGGCGCACACCGGCACGCGACGTCTACGACCTCGCCTGGATCTCATCCACCAGCCCGCACTCGGGCTTCGACCGCGCGCTCGTGCGACGACTGGCGGTACTGAAGAACTGGGTCGACCAGCACGGCCTGTCATCGCCGCCCGCGATATGGAGGCCAGTGACCGGCGCCGTCCCTTACAACGCGGACCGCTGGCACGCCACCCGCCACGCGGCGGACTTCGACGAAGACAGCATCGGCATACTCGCGGTCCCGCCACCTAGCCTGGACGCTCTCGGCGATCAGCTGCGGACGCACTTCGGCTTCCTCGCAGACCTCGACGCTACGGAACAGCGGATCGTCACCGGAGGTGCAGGCAGCCGAAATCTCGTCCTGGAAGCGATCCGCAGCCTTCGCGGCTCCCGCTTCGCCGGCCGCCCGCTGTACTGATTACGAGGTCCGGAACACCTAGTGACTACGCCCTCAGGTTGGGGTAAACACTCACGCAAACGTACCGGCGGCCCGCCGTTCGCGGGGGTGGCTCCGCCGTCGCCAAGACCCGAAAGCCGATTATCGCCCATGATTTCGATCGCGAAAATCATCCGTTTGGGCAGCTGCTAACGGGAGCCAGAAACGGGAGCCAACGCACTCAGACGGCCCCGACTCGCCACGACCCAACCAGACAGTTTTCCCTGCTCAGAGGCTCACCGCTCGACTCCCGCCGACCGCCCCGGACTTACTGGAATTACATGGCATGCAGAAGGTCAGGGGTTCGAATCCCCTTAGCCCCACGGTTTTTCGGATCTCTGTTCGAGCAATAGTGACTAGTCTAGTGACTAAG
Source organism: uncultured Streptosporangiaceae bacterium (assembly GCA_964581815.1). GTDB lineage: Bacteria > Actinomycetota > Actinomycetes > Streptosporangiales > Streptosporangiaceae > Trebonia. The sequence goes on from CAZORE010000281.1 coordinate 2,906, forward strand.
GCTGGCGCTGCTCATTCGTCCTCGTCGTCATCGAAGACGTTGTCCATCACCGCCGCGCCGCCGCGGATCGCGGGCACGATCACGTGCCGGTAGACGGTCTCGGTGACGTGGGTCGACTTGTGGCCTACCGTGTCGCTGATGTCCTGGATCGGGACGCCGTTGCTGCTCATGATCGAGACGGCGGTGTGGCGGCCCTCGTGCGCGTGCCAGTGGCCAATGCCGGCTTTCCTGGTCATCTTGCTGAAGCGCCAGTTGAGCGCGTCGGATGTGTACATCGAGCCGTCCTCATGGCAGAACACCAGGTTGTTCTCTTGCCAGCTTTCCGCCGCCGCCGCGCGCTCGCGGTCCTGCATGGTCTCCGCGGCTAGTTCAGGCCCTTCCGCCGGGCACTGCGGTACAGCCGGCCAGCGCCTCGACGGCAGTGAAGCCCCCTTCATAAGCTGACGCGGGATTCTCGCAGCTCCTGCGCTGAAACGCCGTCCGCGAACCGGATCAGTCAGCGGAGACGATCACCAGCGCGTTGGCACCGGCATAGTCGAGGATGCTCCTGTCGGGTGCCGTCAGCAGGCCTACATCGCCGACGTGAACCGACTCCAGCCCGGCCTTGCTCAAAGCGACGGCCACCCTTGGCGACAGGTTTGCGTCAATGAGGAGACGCACGGCGGCTACGCCGGCTGGGCCAGCGGCAGCTCACGTTCCTGCAGAGCCGCTGCGGCGAACTCCAGGGCAGCCAGGACATCAGCCCGGTCCAGGTACGGAAAATCAGCGAGGAGCTCAGGGATCGTCACCCCTGCGGCGAGCTGGCCCAGGACCGCGCTCACCGTCACCCGGGTGTCCCGGATGCAGGGCAGGCCGCTCATCCGACTCGGGTCGATGGTAATCCGCTCGTACGCCACACCCTCAGGGTACG
>CAZORE010000282.1:0-3810 GCA_964581815.1 uncultured Streptosporangiaceae bacterium
GTCGGCCGCCGCCAGGGCCGAGCCGAAATCGTTGTCAGGTAGCCTCCGGGACATGGCTGATGTCGCGAACCTGGCGTCGCAGCGCTCACTCACCGCGATCCTGGACGCGCTCGCGACGGAGGTGCTGCGCGCCGACGCGCTGGCGGCGGTGCAGATCGTGACCCCGGACGCCGCGGGGCGGCAGCTGCGCATCATGGGCTCGGCGGGCTTCGCGCACTGGCCCGACTTCTTCGACCGGCTGATGGAGTGCCGGCGGCGCGGTGCCGCGTTGCGCATGCTCGACGCCTTCCGGCAGGCGGAGCCGGTGCTCGTCGCGGGCCGCTGGGCCGTCATCGCCGGTGACCCGGCCTGGGCGCCGCTGCGCGATTACCTGAGCGAGCGGGACTGGGACTCCTTCGCGAGCATCCCGCTGATCGCGCGCGGCAAGCCCGTCGGCGTGCTCAACGCCTTCTTCGCGCCCAGCCAAGAGATGACGCCGCAGCGGGTGGAGTTCCTCGTCGCCATGGCCGACCAGGCGGCGATCGCCATCGACTACGCGACGCTGCTGCGCGACGAGCGGGACGTGGCGCGCCGCGAGGAACGCCAGCGGCTCGCCCGTGACCTGCACGACTCGATCGTGCAGCAGGTTTTCTCCATCGGCATGCAGGCCAAGTCGCTTGAGGTCGCCGCGCAGCGCGGCGATGCCGTGCCCGCCGAGGCGGTGCTGCGCATCGCCAGCGAGGTCGGCGCGGCGTCCCGCACCGTGCTCGCCGACCTCCGGGCGATGGTCCACGAGCTGCACCCGTCCTCGTCGGCCGTGCTCGGCGGCCTCGAGGGAGCGGTCCGTGCGCTCGCGGAGAGCACCGCGAACAGGACAGGGCTCAACGTCGAAGTCTTCGCTAGCCGCGAGCTCGGGCAGGTCGGGGAGGAACTGACCGAGGACGTCTACCGGATCATCGCCGAGGCGATACATAACGTGGTCAGGCACGCCGGCGCGGGCAAGGTGATTATCCGGCTTGAGCTGATCTCCCAGCACCTGAAGGTGACCGTCACCGACGACGGCCGGGGCATGCCCGCGACCGCGGCCCCCGGCGGGCAGCGCGGCGCGGCGGGCGGGTACGGGCTGACCACGATGCGGGAACGCGCCGAGCGGTGGGGCGGCACGGTGCAGGTCGGGCGGGGTAACGGCGGCGGTACCCGGGTGCGGGTCACCGTGCCGCTATCCGGGGAGAGCCTCCTGGTGCCCGAGGTCGCGCGGTGACCGGGGAGGCGCCCCGGCCGGTCCGGGTGATGATCGTCGACGACCACGCCGTGGTGCGCCGCGGTGTCCGCGCCTACCTGGAGGCGCTTGAGGACATGGCGGTCGCGGCCGAGGCGGCCGACGGCCAGGACGCGGTCGAGCAGCTCGGCAAGCTGGCGGCCCACGGCGGCCTGCCCGACGTCGTGCTGCTTGACCTGGTGATGCCGCGGATGGACGGCGTGCAGGCGGCCGCGCTGATCACCAGCAGGTACCCGGCGGTCCAAGTGGTCATCTTGACCAGCTTCGGCGAGATGGAGCGGGTGCACGCCGCGCTGGCCGGCGGCGCCGTCGGCTACCTGCTCAAGGACGCCGGGCCCGCCGAGGTGGCTAGCGCCATCCACGCGGCCGCCCGCGACGGCACCTACCTCGACCCGGCCATCGCCCGCCGGCTGACCAGGGAGATCAGCGCGCCGCGCAGCGGTCTGAACGCACTGACCGAACGGGAGCGTGCGGTGCTAGCCCAGGTCGCGCGCGGCCGGTCCAACCGGGAGATCGCGGAGGAGCTGGTGATCAGCGAGCGCACGGCCCGCACGCACGTCAGCAACGTCCTGCGCAAGCTCCAGCTGACCTCCCGCACCCAGGCGGCGCTTGTCGCGGTGCGCGAGGGCCTGGTGCCGCCCGACGGGATTCCCGGCTCTAGCGCGTCCGTCTAGCTCGTCCGGTACGAGTCCCTGACCTCCCGCACGTACGGCGCCGGCGCTACCGTCGCCCGGATGCCGACCTGCCGGTGCCGTTCCACGGCCGGCTTCGCTGAGTTCGGCTGCTCGCCCCACAGCACGGTGACCTCCGTGCCTGGCGCGGCGGCTGCGGCATCGACCGTCGCGAGCGAGACGAACGCGTGCTCGTTGGCGAGGTACCCCAGGTCAAGCGACATGCCGACGGCGGCGCCGTTCTGCAGTACCTTGTCCACCTGGAAGAACGCGTACCTGGCCTTGGGCAGCTCGATGTACTTGGCCGGGGTACCCGGCTCGCACAGCGACCGGACGGCGAGCGCGAGGTCGTCGGGGTTCCATACCAGCGTCACCTTGGTCCTGTGCTTGCCAGTGCCGTGCTTGTCTTGATCCCCGGCCACGACGCGTTCCAGCGCCTCGCGGCCGAGGAAGTCATGGTCAAACCTCACCGTGCGGCCGTAGCCGATGTCGTACGGCGTGACGTAGTAGTCGGTGATGTCGCCAGAGTCCATGCTGCCGCCGAGCGAGCCGAGCGCGGACGCGTCCAGCCACTCCCGGTAGCTCCGCAGCTCGGGGCCGAAGATGGCAGGCACCGCCGTCGGGATCCAACCCGACTCGAGGTTCGACGTGGAGTAGGCTTTGGCGCCCGCCCGCTGGAGCTCGAACTCCTCGCCGGCGGCCAGGATCGCGCCGAGCACCGCCTCTCCCTGCGCCCACGGGCCGAACAGCTCGAAGCCTGGCTGCCCCGCCATGCCGTGCCGCAGCGCCCTCACCCGGTGCCCGGCGACGCGGAACTCCGTCATGTGGAAGAACTTCACGTCGGGCAGCGGTCCGCCGGTCAGCTTCGCCAGGATGGGCGACGCGGTCGGCCCTTGCAGCTCGTAGCGGTACAGCCGGGGCGGTGTGCCCGCCGCGCGGTCGACCGAGTTGTCGTCCCGCTCCACGGTGACCTTGTAGTCGCCGGCCTGCGCGTTGAACTGCAGCCAGTTGATCACCGTCGGGTGGCCCACCACATCGAACAGGCCCTCCTCGAGGTGGAAGAGGATGGCGTCGCCGATGAAGAAGCCGTCGGCGTTGACCGCGACGTACTGCTTGGCCTTCCCCGGCGTGAAGTTGGCGAACGTGTTAACGGCGAGAGTGCTCAGCAGCCGCAGCGCGTCCGGACCGCCGAGGAAGAGATCGGTCATGTGGTGCGACTGGTCGAACAGCGCGCACGAGGTCCGCCAGGCGAACTGCTCCGTCCGCCAGTTGGTGAACTCGGGTGCGACGGGGAAGGCGTGCGGGCGGACGGCCGACTGGCGCATCATCTCCACCGGTGACCCCGCGCGTGCGATCGCGGCCTCGAGACTCATTGACCCCATCGCGTCAGTACACCCGGAAGGCGCACCCGGCCGCATGCGGCATGCGGTCAGTCTTGACCGCGACAAATGTCTCGGTCGCCGTGGCCGGCGGTTAGGTGGCCGGGTTCCCGCCGCTCTCCAGCCGCCGCTTGAGGTTCTGGCAGCTGCGCGGCACCTCCTTGGGGGCCTGCCGGATGACCAGCGGCAGTAGGATCGCGCCGGGCCCGTGCCCGCGAAGGTCGAGCCGTCATCACGCACCTGTACCCCACGTGGGTGGGTCCGTCTCCCTCGATGTGCCCGCTCACCACGCCGGACTGCCACTCGATGAACCGGGAGGGATCGGTCGCGTAAGCGAACACCTCCCCGGGCGGCCGGGAGACGTTCACCTCAGCCACGATGGGCGCCACGGGCTCCTCCTCCCTGGACGGTCGGCAAGCCACAGCGGGCAGTACCCGGCGGGCCCGACCAAACGTCACGTTCCGCTTATCGTCGTCCCGCAGCGTCACCGGCCGCAACCCGG
>CAZORE010000283.1:0-3808 GCA_964581815.1 uncultured Streptosporangiaceae bacterium
CCAAATGGAGCCGTCGTAGCCATTGTCATCCTCGTGCCGTGAGTCGATCACCGCTGTCCCGTCTCAGCTAAGCCGGTCCTGTCTCACTTAAATCGGCCCATTAGGGCCCGGGTCTCAGTTAAGTCGGCCCGCTCCTGGCAGGGTTTCAGCCCGGGGATCAGCTGAAGCCACCGTTGCTCATGAGGAGCTGGCTGTTGATCCAGCCGCCCTCGGGGGAGCAGAGGAACTCGACCAGGCGGGCGGTGTCCTGTGGGGTGCCGAGGCGGCCCAGCGGTGTCTGCCGCAGGACGGACTGCCGCAGGTCGTCGGTCATCCATCCTGTGTCGACCGGGCCGGGGTTGATCGCGTTCGCGGTGACGCCCAGGTGCGCCAGCTCGTGTGCGGCCGCGAGGGTGATGCGGTCCAGGGCGGCCTTGCTCGCACCGTAGGGCAGGTTGCCGACGATGGCGTCGCTGGTGAGACTGATGATTCGTCCGGTACCGTGCGGCCCGCGGAACCGCCGCCCGTACTCGCGGATCAGAAGCCAGGATGCGCGGGCGTTGACGGCGAAGTGCCGGTCGAAGCTCTCGATGGTCGTGTCGAGCAGGCCGGAGTCCACGGACTCGCAGTGGCACATCACCAGCGCGGTCACGTTGCCCAGCCGCCGCTCGGCCTCGTCGAAGAGCAGCGCCGGGGAGCCGGCGTCGGCAAGGTCGGCCTCGATAGCCGCGACTGCTGCGCCGTGCCCGCTGAGCGATCTTTCGATGGCACCGGCTGCCGTCGGCTCGGTGCCCCAGGGCATTCGCTCGTCGTAGGCGGTCCAGTAGGTGAATGCGATGTCCCAGCCGGATGCCGCCAGCCGGGCCGCGATGCCTGCGCCGATGCCGATGGTGCGGCCCACGCCTGTGACGAGTGCCACCGGCCTGCCGGGTCCCGAAGAGCTCTCGATGGTCATGATCATGGAGTCTTAGCCGAGAGCGCGCCCGCACGGCAACTGCGTTTCGGGGAGCGAGCTGCTCGAACCCGCGACCCGCTGCCTAGAAGGCACCAGCGAACGGTCGCTGCACGTCGCCTGGCATCGCTCATTATGCCGTTGAGCTGGGTTGATAAAGCTAGGAGTGGCCTGGTATCGCCTGAAGACTGTGACTGTTGGCTCCCAACTTGTTCGGCTTTGCTTATGTTCGAGTGAGCGAAATCACCGTCAATTATCAATGCCAAGTCGTCGCGAACAGAACCAGCGGCAGTGTCGCTGTCGCCTCCGACTTGGCAGCGCGGATTTCCCTGGTAAGGGAAGCTGGTTGGCTAGCTTGATACACGCCACAGCGTTACCTGGCTTGAAACAGCTGCGCCGCCGAGACCAGGCGGATGCCTTCGGCCGCGGACCGTTCGCGGAGTTCCGGGGTGAACTGCTCCCGGCCGAAGATAATCAAGCGCGCTGCTGCAGCGTGACCGCCAAGGGCTGCCTGGTGGTCGCGCAGCTGGTCAAGCACGTCGATGTCCACGGCCCGGCGCCATTTGCACGATCCGAGCAGCGTGTAGCGGTGCCGGCTGATCCCCACGACGTCGATCTCGGTCTGGCCGTCTCGTGACCACCACGAGCCGATCTGGCGCGGTGCACCGGTGACCTCCTCGTCAGCGTATACAGCAGCCCAGCGGCGGCAGCACCGCTCGAAGGCCCAGCCCATGGTGTTGTCCACGTCGGCGCGGATCTCCGCGCTGACCTCGGCGGCCCGGTGTCGCTCGAGGCGGCTGCGGTTACCGGCGACGTATCGGAACCAGAAACGGAAGAAGGGGTCCTCGATGTGGTAGCCGGGCCGCTGCTCGCGCCCGCCGGCGGTGAGCGGGTATCGGCGCTCGATGTAGCCAAGGTCTTCAAGCCGCGCCAGCTTGGGCGCCAGGCTGGCGGATACCGCCTTGGCCTGCTGGGCGATCTCATTGTGCTGGGTGGCGCCGTTCGCGATGGCCCGCAGGATCGACAGGTAGGTCCCCGGGTCGCGAATGCCCTCGCCTTCGCGCAGCAGGTGGCGTGGCTCGTCGTACAGGGCCGCGTCCTTGGAGAGGATCCGGCTGGTGATGACGTCCTCCAGCGGGCCGCTCCCAGCCCATACCTGGTACTGCGGAGTTCCGCCAAGGACCGCCCAGCGCCGCAGCAGGGCCTCTGGCTCCTGATCTGCGGCGAAACCGGCAGCGTCCCGGTAGTCGAGCGGCTCCAGCCGCGGCCGGGCCGTCGCCCGCCCGAACAGCGGAGCACCCCGCTCCAGCAGTTGCTCCATGAGCGTCAGCGCGCTTCCGGACAGAACCAGGGTCACCGGCAGTGCCTCGCGGTCCCAGCGGTCCCAATGCCGCTGGATAATCGAGTCGAGCGCGGGCTGGGCGTGCTTCAGCCACTGGAACTCGTCGAGGATGATTGTCAACGGTGCTGTTCGCGCCTGGTCCCTGAGGAAGGACAGCGCGGCATCCCAAGTGCCGAATCGCAGCGCGTCGCTGCCAAGCAGCACACGCCCCGCCTCGGCGGCGAACAGTTCAAGCTGATGACTCTCATCCTGCTCGTCTCCCTGGAACGAGATAACTCGATCTCCGGCGAAGGTCCGCTCAAGCAAGAAGCTCTTACCGATCCGCCGCCGGCCGATCACGACGATGAGTGCCGGCACCGCCAGCGCTGCGTCAGCGAGCTGCTGACGCTCCCGGTCACGATCTACCATCTCTCGCATTAACACAGGCTACCAACTTATGGGTTGCCAACTTATACATTGGCGACCCATAAGTTGGTTCTATGCATGCTCCTTGTCCTTGGGAGACCAGGTCGGTGAGCTTTCGTTCCCATACGGGCCGGCTTGGATATGGCGCACCGAGAGCGCGCCACCGGGCGCTGCTACGTACGGCGGGGCAGGCCCGCCTTGTCGAAGCGTTCCTGCAGGCTGGGCTTGCGCTGGTGCTGCTCGCGCAGCGAGAGGAAGCGGTCGGTGAATGCTGCTTTGTCGCCTTGCCGTTCAGCGAGCGCGCGCAGATCGCTGAGGGTTCGGCGGCGGTCCGCGCGGGGGCGGCGGCCTCGTTCCCACCGCGTTCGCGGCGGAACCGGTGCGAGAGCAGCGCCTGGACCGTGCTGCCCTCCCCGGCGGCGACCCGGGCCAGGGGCCAGGCGGCGGACGACGCCGGTCGCGTCGAGCCACCCCCGCCAGGCGGCTAGTTCGGCGCGGCCCGCGACGGCGGCCTGCCGGTCAGCCGTTCGACCGCCCGCCGCTGCTCGGCGGTCGCGCCGGCTAGGGTCACGGTCCCGGTCAGCGCACGCGAGGCCAGCGGTAGCCGGGATCGGCGGACAGTGCCTCCCCGATCACGCCGCCGCCGAGCTTCAGCAGCCCGGCCCGCAGGACTGCCTCGGCCGCACCCAGGCCGCCCTCGCCGCAGCCCAGTGACCTGGCCGCCTCGGCTGCCAGGCGGCCTATCTCGGTGGCCTTCTCCTCCGCAAGGGCGGCGGAGACCCCCTTTTCGCCCTCCGGCGCGGAGGGCGTTTCCCGGGCGGCCGGCGGCCTGGCCTCGCAGTTCGCCTCGTTGACCTCAACGATCCGCTCGGCCAGCGACGCGAACTCCTGGTAGGCCGCCAACTCCCCGCGCACCTTCTCCACCTCAGAGGCAGCCAACTGGCGGCCCCTGGTCCGCTGCCCGCGCACCGTCCTGGTCGACAGCAGGCGGGGGCCGTGACCCTGATGACCGGGCTGCGCGCACGCGCATGTTCGGCTTCCCGCACTTCCGGTAGTTCTCGCTCACCGACCCCCGCCGGAAGTCGCCAACCGCGACGTATACGAAGGTCCAGGCAGCTTCTGATCTGGCG
>CAZORE010000284.1:0-2253 GCA_964581815.1 uncultured Streptosporangiaceae bacterium
GGGGGCACGAGGGTGTCCCGGGATCGCCGTCATTGCGACGGGCCGGGAGCCCTCGAAGGTGTAGAGCGCCGGGGTCCGGCCGACAACCACGGCGATGAACGGCCAGAAACCGTGCACGAACAGCCAGCCCAGGAACGCCACGGCCTGGAGCGCGTTGCCGATGCCCCAGCAAGTTCGTGCGCCAATCCGGTCTGCGAGGCGCCCGAAGGGGATGGAGACCAGGAACTGCGACGCCATGCCGATGGTGAGGCCAAGGCCGGCCTCGGCCACCGTGAGCCCGATTATCTTGTGCCAATTTAACCGAACACGGTACCGGGCACCGGCTTCGATTGCGACGGGTTATCTCGGTCGCTACCGCGATCCCGTGCGTGATGGGCTATTGAGCCGCCGTGCACGTAAAGCGTTGACGGCGCGCCGTGCAGACCGGCCGGGCCGCCGCAACATCGTCCTCAGGCAGGCCGGAATAGACAATTCTCTTCCGGTCGATGAGCCGGCCTACGAGCAGCTGCAGCCCTTGCTGCAGGCGCTGAAGAGCGCAGGGGTCAGCGTGGCCGGGTGAGATCCCGGACAGCGGTTCAGTCCGCTACGCCCCGGCGGCTGTCTTGTACTGCTCGACGACGTCGGCCGGGACGCGGCCGCGGTCCTTGACCTCGATACCCTGCCCCTTGGCCCACTCGCGGACCTGGGCGGTGTCAACGGCGCTGCCGCGCCGGCCGCGGGCCGCGCTCCTGCCCGTCCCGCCGGCCCGCCGGGCGTGCGCGATGTACCGCCCCAGTGCCTCGCGCAGCTCCTCGCCGTGCGCCGCGCTGAGGTCGATCTCGTATTGCGTTCCGTCCAGGCCGAAACGGACAGTGCCGGCCGCCTCGCCGCCATCGAGGTCATCAATGAGCAGCACGTGAATTCTCTGAGCCATGAAAAGACATCCTAATCCCCTCCTGTGAGGGAAAGCACGCGCCCGCGCGACGCGTACTAGTAGATCTTCTCTGTGACCAAATGACCGCGATTCGCTGAGATCACCGGCGCTGCCGGGAAAGGGCTGATCGATAGAGTGATACCGGTGAGCGGCGGGTCAGGGCAGGACGGTGGCGGGGAACCGCTGCTCGCGTTGGCCCGAGATGGCGATGAGGACGCTTTCCGGACGCTGGTAGAAGCCCACCGGGCAGAGCTGCACGCCCACTGCTACCGGATGCTGGCCTCTTACCACGACGCTGAGGATGCCTTTCAGGAAACCTTGATACGCGCCTGGCGGGCACTGCCGGGCTTCGAGGGACGCAGCACGTTGCGTGCGTGGCTGTACAAGATCGCTACCAATGCCGCGCTGGATGTCGCTAAGCGCCGGTACCGACGCGAGCTCCCCGTCTCCTACGGCCCGCCGGCAACGGCGGGGGGCGGGCCGGGAGCCCCGCTGGCCGAGACGACCTGGATCGAGCCCTACCCCGACCGTGAGCTGGGGGCGAGCGGGTCGCTGGCTTCTCCGGAGGCCCGCTACGACCAGCGCGAGAGCCTTGAGCTTGCGTTCGTCGCCGCCTTGCAGACATTGCCAGCCTCGCAGCGGGCGGCGCTGCTGCTGCGCGAGGTGCTCGGGTTTTCTGCCGCCGAGATCGCTGACCAGCTCGGCACCTCCGTGCCCGCGGTGACCAGCGCCCTGCAGAGAGCCCGGGAGGGGGTGCGGCGCCGGAACAGCGAGCCAGCCCAGCAGCAGGCGCTTCGCGCGCTGGGCGACAAGCGGGTTCGGCGCATCGTGGAGGCGCTCGTTGACGCGCTCGAGCGAGCCGACGTCGACTCGCTGGCCGACTTGCTCACGGAGGACGCCACGTGGGCGATGCCCCCGCTGCCCGGCTGGTACCGGGGGCCGGCGGCCGTCGGCGAGTTCCTCGCCAGCTTCGGGTTCAACGAACGCTGGCGGCACTGGCCGAGCAGGGCAAACGGCCAGCTGGCCCTCGGCTGCTACACGGTCGATCCCGCCACCGGCGCCTGGGTGGCCTCGGCGCTCACCGTGCTGTCGCTTCGGGGTGAGCGGATCGCCGGGGCTGACTACTTCCTCACCGCCGAGCTCCTGCGGCGCTGGGGTGACGATTCGGCCGTCGACGGCGCCGAGATGTTCGCCCGCTTCGGGCTGCCTGCCACCATCCAGTAAGAAATGCCGGCCCGGACCAGTTAGTCAGGGGTGCCCCCCGCAGTCATAAGGGGCGACCGGCAGCGGACAGACCGCTGCACAGGTCACCGTGAGGAGAACCTGTGTACTTCCCGACC
>CAZORE010000284.1:2353-3772 GCA_964581815.1 uncultured Streptosporangiaceae bacterium
CGTCCGCCCCGGCCCCACCGCCAAGGTAATCGCCACCGGCGCGGCTGCCGACGCCACGCCGATCCGCTGGGACGAGGCCGCCCGGCTCTTCGCCGCTGAGCGCTCGTACTGGGTGGCGACAACGAGCGACGACGGCCGCCCTCACGTCCGGCCGGTGCTCGCCGTCTGGATCGATGAGCGGGTGTACTCAACCACCAGTCCGGCCGCCCGCAAGGGCCAGAACCTGACCAGCAGACCATCAGCTGCGGTCACCGCCCGGACCCCGGCGATGGATATCGTCATCGAAGGAACGATCGCCTGGATCGACGACCCCCGGCGACTCCACCGAATCGGCGCGGTCTACCAAGACAAGTACGGATGGCCCGTCACCGTCGTCGGCGACGCCTTCCACGCCCCGTACGCGGCGCCTACCGCCGGAGGCCCCCCGTACCGGGTCTACGAGCTCACCCCCGTCGTCGCCTACGCCTTCGGAACAGACGACAACCTGGCAGAACGCTCCACCAGATTCCGCTTCAGCGCATGAACTGCCAAGACGACGGCACCGTCCAGACGGGGACCACCAGGACGTGCAGGCCGGCTCTTACTGCAGGCCCGCGACTACGGTCATCCGCTTGTGATCGGCAGTCAGCGGCCGTCCGTCCTCGCCGTAGCCAGTCACCGTGGCAAATCCCGCGGCGAGTAGCCAGTCCCGCAGTTCGGGGAAGCTGAACAGCCGCTTGACGAAGTTCACCCGGCGGGTACGGCCGCTGCGGATGACTGTCCGCTCCGCTTCGAACCGGCCGGTCAGCGCGTCCAGGTGGTAGCGGTCGACCAGCATGTCGCCGTTTTCCCGTGCCATCGCGACGCGCGAGGGACAGTAGGAGGCAAGAAACGACGTCAGGTTGTCCAGGTCCATGGCCAGCCGGCCGCCCGGCCGCAGCGCACGGACGATCCCGTCCAGGACGGCGCGGTTGGTGGTGTCGTCGAAGTACCCGAACGCGGTGGACCAGCTGGCAATCCGGTCGAAGCGGCCGGCCCACGGCAGCTGGCGCATGTCGCCGGACACGTAGTCGACAGCGACCCCCGCGGCAGCCGCGTCGGCGCGGGCGCGGTCCAGGAAGACCGCCGAGGAGTCGAGGCCGGTCACCAGGCAGCCACGGGCGGCCAGGCGGTTGGCCAGGTCACCGTGCCCGCAGGCCAGGTCAAGCACGCTCATGCCAGGCTGCAGGTCCAGCAGCCGCCAGGCCAGCTCCGCGGTAGCCTCACCCGCGATACCCGCGCCGGGGAGGTTGGGCCCGTGCATCGCAACCTCACTGAGGCCACTGGGCGCGGCGAAGAAGTACAGGTAATCCTCGTCGTACATCGGTGCGGCATCGAACAGGTCACCCATGCGAGCAGATGATAAAAGTGACCATCACCGGAAGCAACGCAAATACTGGT
>CAZORE010000285.1:0-3623 GCA_964581815.1 uncultured Streptosporangiaceae bacterium
GCCGTCCACGCCCTGCTCGCCGGCCTCGGCCCGGCGCGGCATCAGCCGCAAGGGTGACATATAAACCACCCCTGGGCATGACGACCGGGCGGGTGACCGGTTCTAGCCTTTATTTCCGTGGCGGCACATGCAGGGGCCAACGGCCTGCGTGACCGGAGGGTCTGGCGGAAGCACCTGCCGTCGTTCGCGTTGTGGGCGGTGTGGCTCGTGAGCCGCACGGTGCTCTACCTCATCGGCACGGTACCGCGCTTCGTCGGCGATGTGGGGCTTTACCAGCACTGGTACGCGTGCTGCCTGTCCCGTGACACGTTCCCGTCGGCCGATCCGATGTGGCAGTACCCGCCCGGCGCCGGCCTTGTCCTGTGGCTGCCCGGGCGGCTGCCGGGCAGTTACCCGGACGATTTCGCGCTGCTCGCCACCGGGTGCGACCTGGCCGTCACGATCGTCTTGGTCGCGGCATCCCGGCGGGGCGGGTCACTGGCCGGGGCCTGGTACTGGGTGTGCGGCGTCCCGGTCCTCGGCTCGCTGGCCGTCGGCAGGCTGGACATGATCCCGGTCATGCTGTCGGTCGTCGCGCTGTGCGCCGCCGGGCGCGGGGGTGTCCGCGGCGGGCTGCTCGCGGTCGCGGCGGCGGTGAAGGCATGGCCGGTCACGCTGCTGGCCGGTACCGCGCCCGGGCAGTGGCGCCGCGTTCTCGTTACCACCCTCGTGGTGGTGCTCGCGGTCCTTGCTTTCCTCCGCGGCCCGACGATGAGCTTCCTCGCGCATCAGGACGCGCGCGGCACCGAGATCGAATCGGCCGTCGCGGTGCCGTTCATGATCTGGCGGCTCGCCGGCTGGCACGGGTCGCTCGTCTACAAGTACGGCGCGTACCAGCTCAGCGGCGCGCACGCCGGGCTCGCCAGGGACGCGTCGAGACTGAGCCTGATCCTCATCGCGGTGATGGTGACGGCCTGGTGCGTGCTGACCGCGCGTGGCCGTATCCGGTGGCGGCCGGAGTTCGCGACCGACGCGCCGCTGGCCGTGACGCTGCTCGTGCTTGTCGCCAGCCCGGTGCTCAGCCCGCAGTACATGCTGTGGGCGATCGGCCTGGCCGCCGCGTGCCTTGCGGCCAGGCGGACGACCCAGCGGCCGGCCGCGTGGGCCATCCTGGCCGCCGCCCTGCTCACCGTGATCGTCTTCCCCGCCGGATGGGCGAGCCTGCTGCGAGGATCCGCGATCATGACGGGCATCCTGGCCGCGCGGGACGCGCTACTGGCCGTGGCCGCGGCCGTTTCCTGCTGGCGCGTGCTCAGCGCCGCTCGCTCCGGCGGCGAGGACCAGGGGAAACTGGCCGCCACCGACGCCGGCACTCCGGCGGCCGCGGGCTCCGGCCCGGGCGGGCCATGACCTGGCCGCAGGCCAAGCGGCAGACATGAACGCGCTTGCCCGCTACGGAACGATGATCGCCTTCAGCCCGGCGCGCCTCTCGGCGGCGGCGAACGCCTGCGCGGCGTCCGTGAGCGAAGTGCGCGACGACACCAGCGGGTCAAGCGCCACGACGCCGCGCGCCGCCAGGTCGATCGCGCGCGGGTAGACCTCGTTCATGCGCCGCACCATCGCGAGCGTCAGGCCCTTGCGCCGCGCGAGCGACGCCCGGAACGTGGTCGCGTCCGCGTCCGGGATCCCGCCGAGGACAACCCGCCCGCCCGGGCGCACGGACTCGAGCGCGATCCGCACCGCGTCGTCGTTCCCGGCCAGTTCGAATGCGACGTCCGCCCCGTAACCCGAGATGTCGTCCCGCGGCGTGACCGCCTCGTCCGCACCCCATTTAACCGCCGCCTCACGGCGGTGGGCCAACGGCTCCGCCACGACGATCCGGGACGCGCCCGCGGCCCGCAGCAGCTGGACAAGCAGCAGCCCGATCGGCCCGCCCCCGACCACGGCGACCGAGCCGCCGAATGGCACGTGCCCCAGGTCAAGCGCCCACAGCGCCACGCCGAGCGGCTCAAGCAGCGCGCCGCCCGCGTCAGACACCGAATCCGGCAGCGGGTGCAGCAGGTGCGACGGCCACGGCATGAGCTCACGCATCATCCCGTCGGTCTCACCGTGCCCGGAGAAGACGATGTTGTAGCAGAGGTTCCGGTAGCCGTCACGGCAGGCCCGGCAGCGTTCGCAGGGTATCGCCGGATCGATCGCGACCCTCATCCCGCGCCGCGGGCCGTCCGCCACCTCGCCCGCACCCTCGTGCCCCGGCACGAGCGGCCGGGCGAGCTTGGCGTCGCCTATGGCGCCTTCGGAGTACCAGTGCAGGTCAGAGCCGCAGATGCCAACCGCGGTAACCCGCACGAGGCTCTGGGAAGCCGCTGCTTCCGGCGCCGGCTCCTCCGCGACCCGCAGGTCCGCGGGCCCGTGCAGTCGCGCCGCTCGCATGCTCCCCACGTTATCCCCTACGACCGCGCGCGGCACCGGCGCGGTCTGCGAGGATCTCATCTATGCCCATGGAGATTCCGGCCGAAGCGCTCCAGCTGCGATCGCTGGTGCGGGCCGATCAGACGCTCGAGCTGTCCCTGGACATGGTCCCGGTGCCAGTGCCCGGACCAGATGAAGTCGTCATCCGGGTTCAGGCAGCGCCGCTCAACCCGTCGGACCTAGGCCTGCTGTTCGGCGGGGCTGATATGGCCGCCGCGGTGGCTCGCGGTACGGCCGAGCGCCCGGTCGTCACCGCCCCCGTCCCCGATGCCGCCATGCGCGGCCTCACCGGCCGGATCGGGACGCCCATGCCGGTCGGCAACGAGGGCGCGGGCACGGTCGTGGCGGCCGGCGAGTCCCCGGCCGCGCAGGCCTTGCTTGGCAAGGTGGTCGCGGCGGCGGGCGGCGGAATGTACGCGCAGTACCGGCCGGTCAATGTCGCGCTGTGCCTGGAACTCCCGGCCGGAGCGACGGCGATCGAAGGCGCGGCCGCGTTCGTGAACCCGATGACGGTGCTCGGCATGGTCGAGACCATGCGGATGGAGAATCACAGCGCGCTTGTGCACACGGCCGCCGCCTCCAACCTCGGCCAGATGCTCAACCGGCTCTGCCTTGAGCGGCAGATTCCGCTGGTGAACATCGTGCGCAAGCCAGAACAGGAAGCGATCCTCCGCGCGGCCGGTGCCGTCCACGTCTGCAATTCGGCATCCGCCGGCTTCATGGCGGAGCTGATCGAAGCGCTCACGGCGACGGGAGCCACGCTTGCCTTCGACGCCATCGGCGGCGGCCGCTTGGCGAGCCAGATCCTGACCGGCATGGAAGCCGCCGCCAGCGCCGCCGCGGGCGGCTACAGCAGGTACGGGTCGGCCGTGCCCAAGCAGGTCTACATCTACGGATCGCTTGACCGCGGCCCGACCGAGCTGACCCGCAGCTACGGCATGGCCTGGGGCATCGGCGGGTGGCTGCTGACGCCGTTCCTGCAGAAGGTCGGCTTCGCGCGCGTCGTGGAGCTGCGCGACCAGGTGGCCGCCGGGCTCACGACCACGTTCGCCAGTAGCTACACGGCGCAGGTGTCACTGGCGGGCGCGCTCTCCCTCGAGGCGATCGCCGGCTACGGCCGGCAGGCGACCGGCGCGAAATACGTCATCATCCCGAGCCGCGCCGCCTGACCC
>CAZORE010000286.1:0-3540 GCA_964581815.1 uncultured Streptosporangiaceae bacterium
CAGCTCAGCCAGTCGCAGCGGGACAGGACCGGGTGCAGCACCGCGGCCGGGATCTGCGCGACCAGCGGGCCGGGGTCAAAGAACAGCAGCACGCCGGGCGGCAGGGCCGCCGCCCAGTCACCAAGGGCCGGGCCGGACTCCGGCGGGACCAGGCCATAGCCGGACACGTAGACGGCGTCGCCTGGCCCAACAAGAACCGCGTCCCACGCACCAGGGCCGGGCACCGTTTCCGCGCCGAGCCGCGTGACGAACGTGCGCTCGGCATCGGCGTCGACGAGCGCGACGTCGAAGCCGGTGTCGCGGTCCGGGTCCGCCGGGCGGAGCAGGCCGATGCCCTCGGCCGCTAGGGCGGCGCGGACCACCTCGCCCCACGGACCGGTGCCGTGGCCGCCGGCGTAAAGCGCCGGCAGGCCCTGGCGGGCCGCGGCGGCCATCACGTTGAACCCGCCGCCGGCCAGGATCTCGGCGGACGTTGCCAGGACATCGCCGCCGCGCCGCGGCAGCGCCGGGACGCGCATCACCACGTCGACGATCGCCTCGCCCGCGAAGACGAGCCGCCGCGGGCCGGGCGGGCGGCGCACGCCCTCGTTCGCGATCATCATTACCGTCGCCGGGCCAGAAGTGAGTCGGCTAGCTCCTTGAGCCCGAGGCCGTGGGCGTCGATGACCTCGGCCGCGTGCGGCGGGAAGGCGGACAGGCCATGGACGGCGCCGCCGATCGCGCCCGCCATCGCGGCGATCGTGTCCGTGTCACCGCCGAGCGACGCCGCGAGCAGGCACGCCTCCCACGGGTCCTCGGGAACGGCACTGAGCACGGCGAATGCGGCAGGCACCGACTCCTGGGTGGCCAAGCTGGTGCCGACGAGCGAGTAGATCATCTCGGCCGCCTCGGCCTCCGACGGCCCGGAGTCCGGGGTGGTGCCGGCGAACGGGTAGCTCACCCCGGGGGCCGGCCGTCCGGAGACCAGGCCGGTCGCCCAGCGGATCCGGGCCGCGACATCCGCGCCTGCCACCCAGTGACCGCGCTCGGACCCCAGCGCGGCGGCCGCTACCGCCGCGTCGATCGCCTCCGTTAGCCGCTCGGTTCCGGCGGCGGCCGTACTGCTCAGGCCGGCGCTTACCGCGGCGGCGACGGCGGCGGCCCCGGCGAGTGCCACTGATGTGTTGTGGGTGATCAGGCTGGCCTGCTGCACCGCGTCAACCAGGGCCGTCAGGTTGCCGACGGTCACTGTGAGCCCCACCGGGGCGATGCGCATGGCCGCCCCGTTGGTGTCGCCGGAGCGGCCGGCCTCCTCCGGAGGGGTGCCCGCCAGCACGGCGTCGATCGCGCGGCGGGTGGACGGCCCGAGCAAGTCCAGGGATCCGCGAGCGGTCATGTCGCGTTCCCAGGCGATGAGGCCGTCCGCAAGTTCACGGGGGTCTACCCGGCCGGATAGCAGCAGGCGGCCGAGCAGGACCGCCTGCTCGGTGTCGTCAGTGACGGCGCCGGCCGGCCGGCCCGCGGCGATGGGATGATCGGGCGGGGCAGACTCGAATCCCGTCAGCAACGGCCCCCAGCGGTCGATGACCTGGTCTCGGGACAGCATCTGGGTCGGCATGCCCAGCGCGTCGCCGATCGCCAGGCCGTACAGGGCGCCCCTGGCCCGGTCTTGCTGCGGTGAGATCATGTGGAAGAGATCCCCTTGGTGCACGGTTGACCCAGTTGGCTGTATGTTGCCGGGCTAACCGGCTGGCCAGGTTACAAGGCCAGCCTATGCCGGAAGGGAAGGGAGCAACGGGTGACCACCGCAGCGCAGCAGCGCCCGCTCGGCCTTGAGACCAACGGGATCAACGTCATCAGCGAGGACGAGCGGAAGGGATCGCCACGGAGCCTGTTCTGGCCGTGGTTCGCCGCCAACATCTCGGTGCTCGGCCTCAGCTACGGAGCCTACGTGCTCGGCTTCGGCATCTCGTTCTGGCAGGCCTGCGCGGCCGGGCTGATCGGGATCGTGGTGAGCTTCCTGCTCGTCGGGTTCATCGCGGTGGCCGGGAAGCGCGGGTCCGCGCCCACGCTGGTGCTGTCGCGCGCCGCGTTCGGGCTGCAGGGCAACAAGCTGCCCGCCCTGGTGTCCTGGATACTGAACGTCGGCTGGGAAATCGTGCTCACCGTGCTGGCGACCCTCGCCACGGCGACGGTGTTCCACCAGCTCGGCTGGAGCTCGGGTGACGTCACCAAGGTGATCGCCTTCATCGTCATCACCGTGCTGATCGTGGGGAGCGCGGCGCTTGGCTTCGACACGATCATGCGGCTGCAGGCCATCATCACCGTGGTGACCGGGATCTTGACCGTCGTCTACTTCATTCTCGTCGCCGACAAGATCCACTGGCATACCGTCTCCGGGCTGCCCTCGGGTTCCGCCCAGGCGTTCCTCGGCGCGACCGTGCTGGTGATCACCGGGTTCGGCCTCGGCTGGGTGAACACCGGCGCCGACTACTCGCGCTACCTGCCGCGGCGCGCGTCGGGCGCTGGCGTGGTGTGGTGGACGACGTTCGGCGCGTCGGTCGCGCCGGTTTTCCTGCTCGGCTTCGGGCTGCTGCTCGCCGGGTCGTCTAAGTCGCTGTCCACCGCGATCAACACCGACCCGATCGGCGCGCTGGCCACCATCCTGCCGACCTGGTACCTGGTGCCGTTCGTGATCGTCGCGGTGCTCGGCCTGGTCGGCGGCGCCGTGCTCGACATCTACTCCTCGGGCCTGACGCTGCTCGCCGCCGGGCTCCGGGTGCCGCGCTGGTCCGCCGCCCTGCTCGACGGCGCGCTGATGATCGCCGGCACGATCTACGTGGTGTTCTTCTCGACCAACTTCATCGGGCCGTTCGAGGGGTTCCTGATTACGCTCGGCGTGCCGATCGCGGCCTGGTGCGGCGTGATGCTCGCCGACATCGCGCTGCGCCGCACCGCGTATGCCGAGGCCGACCTGTTCTCCGCGCGCGGCCGGTACGGGATCATCCGCTTCGTGCCCGTCACCCTCATGGTGCTCGGCAGCGTCGTCGGCTTCGGCCTTGTCGTCAACACCTACGCCGGCTGGCTGTCCTGGCAGGGGTTCCTGCTCGGCCCGTTCGGGCTCGGCGGCAAGACCGGCGCCTGGGAGTACGCCAACCTCGGGGTGATCGCCGCGCTGGTGATCGCGTTCGTCGGCTGGCTGGTCCTCGGCCGGGCGGCGGTCCGGCGGCAGGAGGCCGCGCCCGTGACGGCGCCCGAGCCGTCCGGCGTGGGCGGCTAGCCCATCGCATCGCGCGCGAGGTGCGCCGCCGCGACCCCCTTGGGCACCACCATCCGCCAGGCGTCGACGATAAGCTCAGCCATCTCGTCCTGGCCGAGCTCGGCCATCCGCGCGTTGATCCACTGGAAGCGCTGGTCCGACAGCCGCGGCAGGACGAACACGTCCGGCCGGCTGGCGATCATCGCGGCTCGCTCCTCCCTGGGGAAGGCGAAGCCGATCATCGTCTCGTCCGGCGAGACCGACGCATAGACGATCTTGCCGACCCGGAACTTGACGTAGTC
>CAZORE010000287.1:0-3503 GCA_964581815.1 uncultured Streptosporangiaceae bacterium
CGCCGTGGAACTCGACCGTGACCACGCCGTCAGCCTGGCGGCGGCGGACAAATCGCCGAACGGGGACAGTCATGCGCTCCTCCTCGGGTTGAGGTCCGCCAGCGGCGGACAGGGCATCCAGGTAGGCGACCACAACACACAGACCAACACCTTCAGCTGATTGATGACTAGGCGGGTAGGTATCGTGGCGGCGTGACTGATGCGGGGCTGTATCGCGAGTTGGGCGAGGCCGCCTGGGCCTGGGTGCTCGGCCAGATTCGCCACGACGACGGGCCTTGGGTGCCCGAGGTGGTCGGCGATGATCCGCCGCAGTGGGCCGACGACCGCGACTCGCTCTATGCGGGCATCGCTGGCCTGGCCCCGGTCCTGGCGGAGATCCGCTGCCACCGCGAGCTGGCGGACGCCGAGACGACGCTCGCGGCCGGGATCGTCGACCGGCTGGCGCGGCAGGCAGCGGTCCGCGTCGAGGGATCGCTGTATGACGGCCTCGCCGGCGATGTTACCGCTCTGCGGCTGCTCGCGCCCGGGCGGGAGCGGGTGGCCATGGACCGGCTGGCCGAGCTGCGCACGCCGGCCGGCTGGGACACCACGCTGGGCGTCCGGCCGGACTCGCGTGCCCCGCTGACGGACGTCGTCCAGGGCACTGCCGGGGTGGTCCTCGCCGCAGCCTGGGCCGGGGGCGAGGCCGCCGCCGGGATCATGACGACCGGGGGCGAGGCGCTGCTGCGGGCCGCCGAGCAGGCCGAGGCCGGGCTGGACTGGCGGATGTGGCCCGGGTACCGGTCGAGCACACCGAACTTCTCGCACGGCACCGCCGGCGTGGCCGCGGCGCTGGCCGTCGCCGGGCACGCCCTGGGGCGGGCCGACTTCGTCGCTGCCGCGCGGCAGGGCGCGGAGCACCTGCTGTCCGTGGGCTCGCTCGACAACGACGGGTTCGTCGTCGGGCACACCTTCCCGCCGTCGCAGCGGGAGGTGGAGCCGGTGACGTACAACTGGTGCCACGGCCCGGCCGGCACCTCCCAGCTGTTCGCCGCGCTGGCCCGCGCCGGCGTCGAGCGGGTCGGCGGGTTCGAGGCCGGCGAGGTGCGCCGGCGATGCCTGCACTCGATCCTGACGTCCGGGGTCCCGCAACGGCTCCGCCCGGGTTTCTGGGACAACGACGGACGCTGCTGCGGTACAGCGGGCGTCGGCGACATCCTGCTCGACGCCGCCCAGGACACACCGGACGAAGCGTACGCCGAGCTGCTGGGGCGCGGCGCGCGGACGATGGCCGACGCCCTGGCCGAGCGCGCGATCCGCGACGAGGCCGGGGTGCGCTGGCGGTTCGTGGAACACCGGCAGGACCCGCCGCTGCTGCCGCCGCGCACGTCGTGGATGCAGGGCGCCGCCGGGATCGCCGCCTTCCTGCTGCGCTTCGCCCGCGTCCTGGAGGACGGCCCGGCTGCGGCGGTCGTCGACCGGCCAGACCAGTGGTGGGCCGTGCCGGAGCGGCTGTGCGTCAGCCGCATCATGCACCGCGACCTCGGTACCGGACAGCTGGTCGTCTAGCCGCCTTGCGCTGGATAGAGAATTGCGTTGATCTCGTTAAATAGGGCATGCCGACCTGGGAGTACGACTACCGGCCCGTGCGGGCCGGGTATCGCGGCCAGGCCGTACCGAAGATCGCCGACGAGGTGTCGTTGACTGCCGATGGGATGGCATAGGTCAGTCCAGCACCAACGTATGCGTGCGGCTCCGTCACGCAGTCGCGCCGGAGCTGATGCCGTGCGACTGCCAGCGGAAGAACGGGCAACCAGTTCCAACAATTCAAGCGCCTTCGGCTTGGCCGTCTGCATGCCATGCACTGCCATGCACGGCAGTTTCGTCCGAGGTGGGCGTGGTGAGTCTGATCTTTGCGGGTCGCAGTGCGGCGCCCGTCTGAGGAGGTCCGGCTGGATCCGCCGAAAGCTGGTGCCGTAGTCACTATCCGGGTCACTAGTCCTGTACCCCTCCCGAGGGGCGCGCGGCGCGCCCTATCGGGAGTTGCTGGTACCAGGCCCGAGAGCCGGAGCGGCGCCATCACGATAACCGGCGGGCCGGCATGATCGCACTGGATGTGACCACGGTGGCTGTGCGGCGGCGCCCCGGCCCGGACCCCTCTGTCCAGGGAGGCAGGCCTGAGCGCGGCTAGTGGCGGGTGAAGGTGAGGTGGGTGATGCCGCTGGGGGAGCTCACCGACTCGATGGCGAAGCGCTCCTCCAGGCCCTCCAGGCCGTCCCAGAGGGGCTCGCCGCGGCCGAGGAGGATCGGCACGAGCGCGATGTGCATGTGGTCGATCAGGCCGGCGGCGAGGAACTGGCGGACCGTGGCCGGGCCGCCGCCGATGCGGACGTCGAGGCCGCCCGCGGCCTGCTTGGCCGCCGCGAGCGCCTGCGCCGGGCTGGCGTCGATGAAGTGGAAGGTGGTGCCGCCCTTCATCTCGACCGGGGGCCTGACGTGATGGGTGAGCACGAAGACGGGGGTATGGAACGGAGGCTCCTCGCCCCACCAGCCCTTCCATTCCTCGTCGGTCCACGGTCCGCGCTGCGGGCCGAACTTGTTGCGCCCCATGATCTCCGCGCCGATGCCCGGCCCCCAGTTGCTCGCGAAGGCGTCGTCGATGCCGGCGCTCCCGCCTTGCTGGCCCTGCATGACGTGAAAGGAACGGGTATCTGTGAACGCTCGCACCAGCCGGCCGCCGGCATGCCCGAAGGGCGCCTCTAGGGTCTGGCCGGCGCCGGCGCTGAAGCCGTCGAGCGAGACGGAAAAGTTGTGCACGCGGACAAGTGACATGACGGGCAGGCCTCTCTGGTCGAAGCTGAGTTTCATCAGTGCTCGTGATGTGGTCGTAGCCAGGATCGCTTTCTCGACATCTGAGCACCCTGACACCTGCGGATGGTTGGCAGCAGTCTGGCCTAAGAGACGCCCGCATGACCAGCCTGGAAGGCAGCGGGTACGGATCCGCCTGACCTGCGTAAACGCAGGTCAGGCGGTATTTCTCGTTGTCCGGGAGCGACCGTGAATTACCCTGGTTCACCGTCCGATCGGGCACGCAACGGGCACGCCGTCCGGACGGTAGACGTTCTAATGTGACGCTGGCCGGAAACGCGGACTAGTTGAGCGAGGGCGACTTCGGGTCCCAAGAGAGGCACGCTGTTGGCTGCGATTTTCACCGTGCTTCCTCCAGCCGGCTGACCTTGGCCTGCCGCGCCGCCGCCGCTGCCCGGGGATTCAACCGCGAGTAAAGATCATTGAAGCTCTCGGCTAGCTCGCCCCGGCCAACCCGCAGGACTTCTCTGTCGGGAGCGATGGCCCCCTGGAAGTCCCACACACTCAGAATCTGACCGTCGGTGATGACGTAGTAGGCGGGGATGACCCTAAAAACTGTAGGGCTAGAGGCCTAGATTTGTAGGGCCACCGACCCTGTTTAGCCTGGTGGGCGTTACTGGGATTGAACCAGTGGCCTCTTCCGTGTCAGGGAAGCG
>CAZORE010000288.1:0-3479 GCA_964581815.1 uncultured Streptosporangiaceae bacterium
TGCTGCGTACCGGGATCTCCGTCGTCCCCGCGGCGCGGATGTGGACACCGCTCGGCCTGGCGGCCCAGGCGGCCACGCTGGCCCAGCTGTCCGCGGGGCGGTTCGTGCTCGGCCTCGGCACGGGAGGCTACGGGCCCGGGTTCCTCGCGTCGCTCGGCCTGCCGGACCGCCCGGTCGCGCTGATGCGCGAGTACGTCACCGCTGTCCGCGGGCTACTTGACGGACAGCAGGTCACGGCCGGGACAGTCATCGGCGCGGGCCACGGGGCACCCGGCTGGCCGCAGTCGGCATCGCTCGGAGCCGGCGACTTGCCGCCGTCCCCGGTGTACCTCGCCGCGCTCGGCCCGCAGATGCTGCGGCTGGCCGGCGAGACTGCCGACGGGGCGCTGCTTAACTGGGCCACGCCGGAGCGTATCGCGCTCAGCCGGGCGCGGGTCGACGAGGGTGCCGCGCGCGTGGGACGCGGACTGGGCACGGTGCCGCTGACCATGTACATCCGGGTCTGTATCGATGAAGACGAGGTCGCGGCCCGGCAGGCGTTCGGCGCGCAGGTGCTCGGCTACGCGATGGGACGGCCCGGGATCCCGCCGAGCGCCGGCTATCGCGGCCTGTTCGGACAGATGGGATTCGACGCGGAACTGAGCGAGCTGGAACAGCGCAGGGACCGGGGCGCGCCGATGGCGGAACTCGTGGCCGCCGCTCCCGACGAGATGCTCCGGGCGGTCGGCTACTTCGGCCCGCCTGCCCAGGCGCCCGCCGCGTTCGCCCGGCTGTGCGCCGGGCTGGATGAGGCCGTCGTCCGGATCATTACCGCCCAGCCAGGTGTTGAACCGGTCGCAGCGGCCATGGCCGCGCTGACACCTTCCCTCATCCGAGGCGTCCCCGGCTGACGACGCGGTATCGGCCGTGCGGAAACGTGGGGTAAAGGAGCGACATGCGGGTCCTGCTCGTATCCGGCAGCACCAGGGGCGGTTCGGCCAACACCGCGGCGCTGGTGACCGCGGCGGCGCTCGCCCCTGACGAGGTGACGACGGTGCTGTACCAGGGCCTGGCCGCCCTGCCAGCGTTCAACCCCGACCACGACGGCGATCTCCTCCCCGCGCCGGCCGCGGAACTCCGGGCGGAGATCGATGCGGCGGACGCGGTGCTGTTCTGCACGCCCGAGTACGCGGGAACGCTGCCCGGCAGCCTGAAGAACCTGCTCGACTGGACGGTGGGCGGCGGCCAGTTCTACGGCAAGCCGGTCGCCTGGCTCAACGTCGCCGCGCCGAACCGAGGGCTCGGCGCACAGGAGACCCTGGCGAGCGTGCTCGGGTACGTGGGCGCGGTGATCGCCGAGCCCGCCTGCCGCCACATCCCGGTGGACCGCTCAGCGATCGGCCCGGACGGGACGGTCGCTGATACTGGCTTCGCGGCCGCCGTAGCCGAAACCTGGACCGAGCTCGCCCGTCATGCGGGACAACAGCCGTCCTAGCCGCCTTGCCAAGCAGCCACGGATGCGAGGCCTGCGATCGTGGGTGTCTGAAAAATGGTTCCTCATATTAAAACCACATGTTCGTAAATTCGGTCGCCTCCTTTTCTTGTACACTGATGGCATGAGCGGCACTGGCATGGAGACGAAGCCCGGCGCCCGGGCGGCGGGCGGGCCCGGTGACGGCAGGCTTGTCGGCTACGCGCGGGGCGGGGACGCCGCCGGCGGCGCGGAGGCAGCCGGCGTGCTGGAAGCCGCCGGGTGCGCCACGGTCTTCGCCGACGGCGCGGCGTTGCCGGAGGCCGGCCGGCCGCGGCTGCGCGAGTGCCTTGCCACCCTGGGCCCCGGTGATGTCCTGGTGGTGACCGGCCTCGGTGAGCTCGGCCGGACCCAGCGAGAGCTGATCTCCGTCGTCGAACAGGTGCGAGAGCGCGGCGCGGGCCTGCGGTCGCTGCGCGAGGACATCGACACCACCGCGCCGGGCGGCGCGGGGATCTTCCGTGCGTTCGCCGGGCTGGCCGACGTCGGCCGGGCGGCGATCTCCGCGGGGACAAGCGCCGGGCTCGCCGCCGCCCGCGGCCGGGGCACGCGGCTCGGGCGACCGCCGGCGCTCACCCCGGAGCAGCTCCGCGAGGTCAGGGACCTGCTGCTCACGCGGGAGAACACGGTCTCGGGTGTGGCCAGGCGGCTCGGGGTCAGCCGGTCAACCATCTACAAGTACCTGCCGGACGTCATGCACCCGGGCGCGGCGACCCAGCCGGCCCGCGACCTCGACGGGTACGCGCACGGGCAGCCGGGCCGGACCGCCGCCGCGCACCTCGCGCCGTACCAGGCTCGCCCCGGGCGGCGCGCGCTGGTCATCGACGACCTCGCCGACCTGCGCGGCCCGGTCAGCGGCTCCGTCAAGCTGCCGCTCCGGTTGTTCTGGAGCCTGCCCGACCACCGGTTCGACCTCGATGACCCCGACATGCGGCGCTGGTACTACCAGACGGTCCTGCGGGAGGCCACCCGCGCCGACGATCTCACCACGTACCTCGACGGTGCCACCCTGACCAGCCTGTGGCCAGGACTGTTCCTGCCCAAGGGGGTCAGGCGGGCGTGGGAGGAGCGGCACCAGTCACTGCGGGCGACGGTGGGCCCTTTACCGGGCCGGTGCCGCCCCGCCGGGAACCCTGCGCAGCAGCCTGACCATACCGTGTCCGGTGAACGCGTTGTCGTTCGCCTCAGCCAAGTCGCCGGCGGGCGGCCTCCTGCTACGCTAGAACATATGAGCGGTAAGACTGCGGCCTCGGGGGCCGGCGCGGCACCTCGCCCTGGGGTGAGGAACAGCGACCGGCCCCGCGGGTGAGCGCGGTCGCCTGATGCCACTCGACGAGCTGCACCGCCGGGTCGCCACCATCGCGCTGCGCGTCGCGAACCGCTACGGGTTCGCGCTCGGCGGTGGCAACGCGCTGATCGCGCACGGCCTCATCACCCGGCCGACCCAAGACGTTGACCTGTTCACCAACGAGGAGGCCGGGGTCGAGGCGGCGGCCGGCTCCGTGGAGGCCGCGCTGCGGAACGCCGGGTTCGAAACGGAGCGCGAGGACACGGCCGACGGCCTTTCCGAGATGTTCGAGGGAATGGACGACGGCCTGGCCGAGTGGACGGTCACCGCATCCGACGGGCAGCAGATCATGCTCCAGATGGCCTATTTCGACCGGACGAGGCAGCCGGTGACGATGGACGTCGGGCCGGTCCTCAGCCTTGAGGACGTGGTGGGCGGCAAGGTGTGCGCGCTGGCCGGGCGAGCCGAGCCGCGCGACTACATCGACACGGCCGCGGCACTCAAGCGCTACAGCATCCGCGACGCTATCGGCCTGGCCCGCCGGCTGGATCCCGGCCTGGAAGACCGCGACTTCGCGGATGCCGCCCGGCGGCTCGACCAGTGGGGGGACGGCATCTTCGCCCCCTTCGGCCTCAGCCCCGCGGACGTCGCGGCGCTCCGTGAGGCGTTCAGGGACTGGCC
>CAZORE010000289.1:0-3477 GCA_964581815.1 uncultured Streptosporangiaceae bacterium
GTCTGCGCGTCGCACGCGGCGGACTCCGCGTCGGGGCCGGCCAGGTAGCCGTCCTCGCCGGCCCTAGCGCGGAGCCAGGCGTCCTCAAGGTCCTGCGCGCCGGGTAGTTGGCGCAGCTGGGACAGCGGGATGTGCACAACCGCCTGGGTGTCCGCCCCGGCCCTGGCCGGGACCAGCCGGGCCCTTAGCAGGAGAGTGCAGGCCAGTTGCAGCGCGTCGTGGAACCGCTGCCCCTCGGTCCGGTCGTCTTCCTGGCCCGCCTTCTTGCCTAGGGCCTCGAGCACCGCGCGGACCGCGGCGGCGCACTCAGGAGCAAGGGCGCCGCGAATCACGCCGGCCCCGCCGAATGTGACACCCAGCTGCACGTACCGGTCGTCCGGGTCCGGGCCGTCGGCGTCAGGCTGCTGTCGGCGCCACGTCTCGATCGCGCAGGCCGCGATGGTGGCCAGATCGTCGAGGGACGCGTCGGCAGCGACCGCCTCCAGCAGGATGCGGTCGGTCTCGTCGCGCATCGGCGCGGGCAGCTTGCGGGTCCAGTCCGCGACGGCCAGCGCCCACGACCTAGTGATCTGCCCGGCACTCAGCGCCTCCTCCAGCCGCGGCCGCCCGCCGAGCCGGCGCATCTCCCTGACCGCCGCCCGTGCGTCCTTGCTCGTCAGCCGGGCCCTCGCGGCCAGCCACGACGACGACGAACCGTACCCGTCGCCATCATGCGCGTCGGCGGCGTCGAACCGGCGCAGCAGCCTGGAGTGCGCCGCGGCCAGCTTCGCCTGCACCTCGCCAAGGGCGATCAGCGCTTCGCCGCAGGCTGAGCCGTCCAGGCCGGCGCCGACGGCCGCGTTCAGGTAGTCCAGCGCGGCTCCGGCCACCGCCAGTGCCTGTGACGCGTTGCCGAAGACATGGCCGGCCGATGGACCGGAGGGGTCGCCGGCGTGCGTGGCGCCTGTGCTGCACATCGTTGGCTCACCTCCAGATGGGAACGGCTGTCCGCACTGCTGTCTCCGCGCGCTGCCGATTGTGCGCGCTGCTGACTTGCGCTCTGCGAATCCGCGGGCATAAGTGCTCGCGGGCCAATGCCGGATATACCGGCTACCGCCCATCTGTGGGCATAGCACCAGAGTACCAGTTCGATTAATGTCGGTCAATATCCCTCTTCGACCTGAGCTTCGCCCGGGTCCCGTCGCGCCTTGCGGCTAGTCCCCGGGCACCGGGTAGTCGAGGCCGACCAAGCGGGCCAGGTCGCCGAGGGTGTACTCGAACATCGGGGACGGGTCCTCGAGCGCGAAGTGGAGGTGGCCGAAGGCCTCCATCGCCACCGCGCCGTAGAGCAGCACCCAGCAGCGCAGGAATACCAGGATTACCCCGTCCGGGACGTCGGTGCGCAGGGTCGCGCGAAGCCGGCCAAGCTGCGCGAGCAGCCGCTCCCCGATCTCTCCCGGCCCAGGGACGGGGAAGCGGCTCGCATTCCACAGCTCCATGAACAGGGTGTAGAACGTCCCCGCGAACTCCAGGGCGCATTCCTGCGCGACGTCAAACCGGCCGTCGTCGAATCCTGGCAACGGCACCCCGAACAGCAGGGCGAACTCGTCCTTATGGCCGAGTCCCCAGCGGCGGAACTCGCGGCAGGCCGCCACCATCTTGGCGCCGAGATGCTGCCTGACCTGCTCAGGAGAGGCTTGCCCGCGCGCGAAGGCGGCGCCCGCGGTACCGAGTGCCGCCCGTTCGATCGCCCGGTGGATGTCGCCGGACAACTCGCGGAAGATCGTCGCGATCACGTGCCGCAGGAGTTCCTCGCGGCTGCCGTAGTACCGGTAGAGCCCGGGCGCGGTCATCCCCATCTCGCGGGCGATGGCCCGCAGCGAGGCCGCGTCCGGTCCCTGCTCGACGAGCAGGCGGCGGGCCGTCGCGGTGATCTCGTCCATCGTCGCCGCGCGCATCCGGTCCCGCCGGGTCGGCGCCATCGGCGTGACCGGCTCGTCTTGCGCGTCCTGTGACAGTGATGGCGACGGTGATGGTGACTGCGTCACGCGTACCTCCTCGCTCTGTTTAACACATCATGGCCGCCGGGTGGAAGAACTTTCGGCGAACACTCTTGACTCGAGTTAACGCCGTATGCAAAGTTAGCAACGTAATCAGTTTACAGTGTTCACTTCCTGGGTCCGCGAAGAACCAGGGGACCGCCTTGCTGGGAGGCGCGATGTTTGAGGCATGGGGGCGCTCGCTCTACCGGGCCCGGCGGCTGACGATTGTCGCCGCCCTGCTGTTCGCCGTGGCCGCCGGAGTCTGGGGGACCGGCGTGTTCGGCAAGCTCAACTCGGGCAACACGTTCACCCCGCCGAACAGCCAGAGCAGCGCGGAGAGCGCGCTCGCCGCCAGCGAGTTCGGCCGCGACGGCGCCGACGTCGTCGTCCTGTTCCGCGCCGCGGCGCACACGGTCTCCGACCCGGTCTACCGGCAGGCGGTGACCAGCTACCTGGCCGGCCTCCCGGCGGGCCAGGTGACCAGGTCGGTCACCTACTGGACGAGCGGGCAGCAAGACCTGGTCTCCGCCGACCGGCACTCGACCTACGCGGTTCTCCAGCTCGCCGGCG
Organism: uncultured Streptosporangiaceae bacterium; assembly: GCA_964581815.1. Taxonomy (GTDB): domain Bacteria; phylum Actinomycetota; class Actinomycetes; order Streptosporangiales; family Streptosporangiaceae; genus Trebonia. Next base: position 2,592 of record CAZORE010000289.1, read on the forward strand.
CCTCGGACCAGGCGCGGGTGGACACGTACAAGGCGATCAAGGGTGACTTCCCCGGCCGGGCGGGCCCGCCGGGTGACGGCATCACCGCCCAGGTCGGCGGGGGCACGCCCACCGAGGTCGCCATCAACGGTGAAGTCAGCGCGAACATCGCGCGGGCCGAGTCGATCTCGTTCCCCGTGCTGCTCATCCTGCTGGTCATCATCTTCGGCAGCGTGCTCGCCGCCCTGGCCCCGCTGGCGATCGGCGGCCTGGCGATCCTCGGCTCGTTCACCGTCCTCCGGCTGCTCACCACGGTCACCACCGTCTCCGTCTACTCGGTGAACATCACCACGATCCTGGGCCTCGGCCTGGGCATCGACTACGGGCTGTTCATCGTGACCAGGTTCCGCGAGGAACTGCGGCGCCAGGCCACCGTCGAGGCGGCCGTGGCCCGGACCGTGGCCACCGCGGGCCGGACGGTCCTCGTCTCCGGCGTCACCGTCGCCCTGGCCCTGAGCAGCCTGATGCTGTTCCAGCCGGTCTTCCTCCGTTCTATGGGCTTCGGCGGCGTCGCCACCGTGGCGGTCGACGTCATCGCGGCGCTCACCGTACTGCCCGCGCTCCTCGCCGTCCTCGGGCACCGGGTCAACGCCCTGGCCGTCAGGAAGAGCGTGCGCGCGGACGCCGTCACGCGAGACGACGCCGAGGGCGGCTGGTACCGGCTCGCGCGGCGCGTCATGCGCCGCCCGGTGGCCTTCGCGGTGGTGATCGTGGTTGTCCTGCTTTCGTTCGGTGCTCCGTTCCTGCGTGTCTCCTGGGGCGGCACCGACGCCCGGGTGCTGCCGGCGGGCAATACCGTCAGGCAGGTGCAGCAGGCGCTGACCACCGAGTTCCCCGCCAACTCGAC
>CAZORE010000290.1:0-3307 GCA_964581815.1 uncultured Streptosporangiaceae bacterium
GGAGCCCTGCGTACCCGCCGCCCGGCTGGTACGTAGTCCGGCTACTGACGTGCTGCCCGCCGCTGTCCCGGCACAATCATGGCCAACCGCGCGCGCACCGGGCGCGTCGCCCGCTGTCCACGAGGTTCAGTCATGCCCGCATTCCGCACCGTCCTGATCTCGACCTCGGTCCTGACCGCGTCGGTCCTGTCCTTTGCCCTCACGGGATGTCATTCATCAAGTTCCGCGGCGAGCGGTGGAAGCACGGCGGGAGCGAGTTCGGCCGCTACGTCAGCTACCGAGTCCGCCGGGACGTCAGGCACCACGTCCGCTGCCTCGACGCCGGGCACGGCATCCGCTGCCACGCCAGCGCAGGGGAAACTCGCCGGCGTGCCGAAGTCCTGCCCGCCGGCCGATGAGGTCATGTCGAAGCTCGGTCTCTCGCAGCTGGTCGTCCACCTCGCCTCCCCGGGTTTCTGCGAGTACCTCTACCAGGGAAACAAGGCGGCTCCCTACGTGGCCATTGAATTCTTTGCCGCTCCCCCGGGCACTACCCCCGGCTCATTCCAAGACCAGTTGAAGAAGACGCAGCCAGGCGTCAAGGCCCTTGCGGGCCTCGCCGACGCCGCCGCCACGTACACCGGGTCCGGAAGCGGCTCCGGACTGTCGTTCCTCAGCGGGGGAACGATCTGCAGCATCTTTACTAGCGTACCCACCACCACGGCCGGCAAGGTAGCCCTGGCCAGGTCGATCATCGCGGGCTAGCGGGTAGCCGACGGGAGCTCTTCGCCCTGGCTCAGCGCGTCGGGCAGTTCGTGGCGACCGGAAACGTCGAGCTTGCGGTAGACGCGGGCGAGATGGGTTTGGGCGGTGCGGACCGAGATCTTCAGCGCGGCGGCGATGGCCGCGTCGGAGTGGCCGGCCGCGGCCATGAGGGCGATCTGCTGTTCGCGGCGGGTCAGCAGCTCACCGCCTTGGAAGCCGCTGGCCCACGGGATGGCGGCGTTCTCGCACTGCGCGTGCAGGCTCGTCGCCCGGACGGTGGCCGCCGCCGCATGCCGTCCGTCCCCGGCTCTGCGGTAAGCCCTGGCGGCGGCGTACGCGGCTTCGGCGGCGTACAGGACCGCCCCCAGCTCCTCGAAGCGCGCGCTCACCGAGGTCAGCCGGGCGGGGTCGTCGGCCACGCGGGCGTGCGCGTAATCGGCCAGGCAGGGATAGAGGGGCCCGTCGGCGCGCTCGGTCACCGCCGCCAGAAGCGCCGCCGCCTCCGGCGATCCGGTGTAGCGGGTGGCATCGTGAGCGGCGATCGCCATCGTTGCCCACTGTCCCAGCGACGCCGCGTGCCTGGCCGCGCGCAGCGCTCGGTCGGCGGCGGCTTCGAAGTCGCGCTCGGCGGCCATCAGCGCGGCTTCGGCCATCTGCCAGTCGGCGTAGAACAGCGGGAAGTGCGGTGCGTCGGCGGCGGGTCGCAGCGCTTGCCTGGCCTCCTCGACGTACCCGGCCAGGGCGGCTCCGCGGGCCAGGTAGGAGAGGTTGTAGCGCAGGTACTGCCCGTCGAGGCGGTTGAGCGAGGCGACGGTGATACGGAAGTAGCGGGTAGCGGTTCTGGCCTGGCCCCGGACCAGGGCGGTAATGCCCAGCGCGGACGCCCCTCGCGGACGTAGCCACTCGTCGTCCTCGGCCAGGCCCCGGTCATAAGCCTGCTGCGCAACGGCCTCGGCCTCGTCCAGGCGGCCGGCGCCAGCGAGGCCGATGACGGCCGCGACGGTGATGGTGCCCAGTCCGAACGGCACGGCGGCGCGGGCGGCCCCGGCCGCCGGAAGCGCCTCCCGCATGATCCGGTAAGACTCGCTGGTGCGGCCGGTGAATGCTCTGCCGACGACGAGAGCGCAGGCCGCGATGGTGCGGGTGACCGGGTCGGCGGCGCGGTCGGCGAACAGCGCGTGGACGACTTCAGATGCCTCGTCGATGCGGCCGTCCAGCATCAGCGCCTGGCCGTAGACCGCCTGCAGTTGCCGGGAGCTGGCCGTCGCGCCAATCTCGGTACCCGTGATCATCGCGATGACACTGCTCAGCTCGCCGAGCCGGGTCCGTCCCAGCGCCTTGCCGTAGGTCACCGCGTGCCGCTCCTGCGGCGACAAGGCCTCGCGGTCGAGGTCGGCGAAGAGCTCGTCGGCTTCGGCTACCCGCCCCTGGATAACGAGGATTTCGGCCAGCAGGAGCGCCCCGTCAATGGAGCCACCTGCGGCCATCGCGGCCCGGGCCAGGCGTTCCGCGGTGGAATGGCTCATCGAGCGGGCCAGCCGGGCGGCCGCGAGCAGTTCCGCCACGTCGAGGGCGTCGCCGCTCTCCAGCCTCCACAGGACAGAACGCAACAGGTCAGGCGGGCTCGGCGACTGGGCGCGGGCGAAGGCTGCGATGAGTTCGCGGCGCAGTCGCCGCAGTCGCAGCGGCGCTAGATCGGCCCGCAGGACATCACCGTAGAGGGGATGACCGAGCGTGAGAACTGGCCCGCGACCCGTCGCGATGAGCGCCGCCACGCGATTGTCCTCCAGCGCCTCGAGCACCGGCAGGCCGATCATCACCTCGGCGATCTCGAGTGGGAGCGGCTCACCGACGGATATCAGCTGGGCGGCCGCCAGCTCTTCCGGCTTGAGCTCGGCCAGGCTGCCGCGGATCAGGTCCGCCGCTCCCGCCCCGACCGGCAGGTCGCCCGCCAGCCGCCAGACCTGCTGGCTGCGCATGATGGCCCCGGAGGCCACCCCGGACCGCACCAGCTCGCGGAGCAGCAGCGGATTGCCCCCGGCCCGGTCGATGAGCCGCCGGGGCAACCGGTCGTCGACATCGCCGGCCAGAACGACCTCAAGCAGGGCGCGGACATCCGCCACGGCCAGCGGCATCAGGTCGAGGCGTTCACATGCCCCGCCGGTCCACAGCCGGGTCACCCGGTCAGGGACCCGCTCACCGGCTCGGACGGTGGCCACGACGCGCGTCCTGCGCTGGCGGGCCAGGCCCCAGAGCAGGTCGGCGGAGTCGGCGTCAAGCAGATGAGCGTCATCGACAATGAGCGTCCGCGGTTCCTCGGGGGCGACCGCCACACGATGCAGCTGGAAGCCAACCCCTCCGCTGCACAGCACCAGCTCGCTGCGCTGCCCCTGGGCCAGCAGGCGGCGGTGCACCTCTGCGACCAGCATGCTCTTGCCGAGGCCGACCGCACCGACGACGACCGAGCCGACATCGCGGCGCAACCCGTCCGCGATCATCGCGAGTTCGGTGTCCCGTCCGATAATCGGCCACGTCTGCTCCACGGGCGAAGCCTAACGTGCTC
>CAZORE010000291.1:0-3224 GCA_964581815.1 uncultured Streptosporangiaceae bacterium
GCGAGACGGCCCAGGATGACGGCCGCCCACAGCGTGAAGCCGTCCCGCCCGTCGGCCGGGGTGTAGCCAGTGAGCTCGGTAACCCGGCGCAGCCGGTAGCGGACCGTGTTCGGGTGGACGAAGAGCATCCGGGCGGTCGCCTCAAGGGACGACCCCTGCTCCAGGTAGGTGGTCAGCGTGTCGAGCAGCGCGCTCCCGCCGGCCAGCAGCGGCTGGTACGCCTGCGCCACCAGGTCGGCGGCGGCGTCGGCGTCGCCGTCAAGCGCACGCTCGGGCAGCAGCTCGTCCGAGCCGACCGGGCGCGGCGCGTCCGGCCAGGCGGGGGCCGCCCGCAGCCCGGCGAGCGCCGCCCGGGCCGAGGCGTGCGCCGAGCGCAGGTCGCGCACCGCGGGCCCGACGACGAGCGGGCCAGGGCCGAACAGCCCGGCCAGCTTCTCCGCGGCGGTCATCGGGTCGGTGACGCCGCCGAGCACCACGATCAGCCTGCCGCCCTGGACCCCGGCCAGCAGGTCGAGGCGCGCCCGCCTGGCCGCCGCGCGCAGCTCGTCGATGGCCGGCTCGGCGTCGTCCCCATCTACTGTCCCCACCACCACGGAGACGGGGGAGGACGACCAGTTGAGCGCCGATGCCCAGGAGTTGAGCGACTCCTGCCCCTCGCCGCGCACCAGGGAGTCGACGACGAGCGCCTCAAGCCGGGCGTCCCAGGCGCCGCGGGCCTCGGCGGTGCGCGCGTACACCTGGGCGGCGCTGAACGCGATCTCGCGCGCGTACACCAGCACCGCCTCGCGCAGTTCCGCCTCGGAGCCGGGCACCGCCAGGGTGTCCACCTGCCCCTCCACGACGTCGATGATCACCCGGACCATCTCCACCGCCTGCTGCAGCCGCACGGCCCGCGCCAGCTCACGGGGGGCGGTGCCGAACACTTCGGTGGCGGCGGGCCGCATCCGTTCCGGGTGCTTGATCCAGTCCACGAACGAGGCGATGCCCGCCTGGGCCACCAGCCCGAGCCAGGAGCGGTTCTCCGCGGTCATCTTCCTGAACCAGGGCAGGCGCGCGTCCATCGCCGCGATGGCGGCGGTGCCGAGCGTCCCCATCGACCGCTCGATCCGGGCCACCGTTTCCGGGTGCACGCGCGGCGGAGCGTCCATCCCGCGCCGCGACCCGCCGGACCGCCGTCCGGCCTCCCCCGCATCTTTCGACTGCATCACACCAGCGTGCCACGAGTGCACGCCTGATTGGCCGGCGGCCTCCCGCGCCGCGGGCGGCCGCCGGCCGTTCGTGCTTGTCCTAGCCGAGGGCCTGCGACACCGGCAGGTCCAGCTTGTACCGGCCGATCGCCTGGGCCGGCAGCGACCGGTCCACCTCGCCGGACCTGGCGAGCTGCGAGAGCACCGCGAGGACGATCGACTCCGCGTCCACGTGGAAGAACCGGCGGGCGGCCGGACGCGTGTCGGAGAAGCCGAACCCGTCGGTGCCGAGCGACGTGTACGACCCACCGGGCACCCACCGGGCGATCTGGTCGGGCACCGCGCGCATCCAGTCGGAGACGGCGACCACCGGGCCTGGCGCGCCGTCAAGCGCGGTCGTCACGTACGGCACGCGCGTCTCTTCCCCGGGATGCAGCATGTTGTGCGACTCGCAGGCGAGCGCGTCCCTGCGCAGCTCGGTCCACGAGGTGACCGACCACACGTCCGCGGCGATGCCCCAGTCCTCCGCGAGCAGCCGCTGCGCCTTCAGCGCCCACGGCATCGCGACGCCCGAGGCGAGCAGCTGCGCCCGCGGCGCCGGCGCCGAAGGCGGCCTTGTTTCGTCAGACGTCGCCGCCGCGTAGCGGTAGATGCCGCGCAGGATGCCCTCGTCGAGCCCCTCGAGGGCCGGGGCGGGCGGCTGCGGGTACGGCTCGTTGTAGACGGTGAGGTAGTAGAAGATGTCCTCGCCGTCCGGGTGCTCGGATGTGGAGTCGTACATCCGCCGCAGCGCGTCGCGGGTGATCACCGAGATCTCGTAGGCCCACGCCGGGTCGTAGGACACGCACGCCGGGGAGACCGACGCGAGCAGCTGCGAGTGCCCGTCGTTGTGCTGCAGCCCCTCGCCGGTCAGCGTGGTGCGGCCGGCGGTGGCGCCAAGCAGGAAGCCGCGCCCCAGCTGGTCGCCGAACGCCCACATCGCGTCGCCCGTCCGCTGCCAGCCGAACATCGAGTAGAACACGTACACCGGGATCATGTGCGTGCCGTGGGTGGCGTACGAGCTGCCCGCGGCGATGACCGACCCCATCGAGCCGGCCTCGGAGATGCCCTCGTGCAGTATCTGGCCGCGCTCGGACTCCTTGTAGCCAAGCATGAGGTTGCGGTCCACGGCCTCGTAGGTCTGGCCGAACGGCGAGTAGATCTTCGCGGTCGGGAACAGCGAGTCCATGCCGAAGGTGCGCGCCTCGTCCGGGATGATCGGCACGAACCGCTCGCCGATCACCGGGTCCTTCATCAGGTCCTTGAGTATCCGCACGAACGCCATCGTGGTGGCCACCGACTGCTTGCCTGAGCCGCGCCGGTACTCGTCGAAGAACGAGGCGGGCGGCTGGGCGAGCGGCTTGGCCCGCACCACCCGGCGCGGCAGCATCCCGCCGAGCGCGGCCCGCCGCTCGAGCATGTACCTGATCTCGTCGGAGTCCTGGCCCGGGTGGTAGTACGGCGGGAGGTCCGCCTCCAGGTCAGCATCGGAGATCGGCAGGTAGAGCCGGTCGCGGAACTCCTTGAGCTCGTCCTTGGTGAGCTTCTTCATCTGGTGCGTGGCGTTACGCGCCTCGAAGTCCTTGCCGAGCGTCCAGCCCTTGATCGTGTGGGTGAGGATCACCGTCGGCTGGCCGACGTGCTCGCGGGCCGCCTTGAACGCCGCGTACACCTTCCGGTAGTCGTGCCCGCCGCGGGACAGGCTGCGGATCTGGTCGTCCGACAGGTGTTCCACCATCTTGCGCAGCCGCGGGTCGCCGCCGAAGAAGTGCTCGCGGATGTACGCGCCGGACTCGACGCTGTAGGTCTGCATCTGACCGTCAGGCGTGGTGTTCATCGTGTTGACGAGCACGCCGTCGGTGTCCTGGGCCAGGATCGGGTCCCACTCCCGGCCCCAGATGACCTTGATCACGTTCCAGCCCGCGCCGCGGAAGAACGACTCGAGCTCCTGGATGATCTTGCCGTTGCCGCGGACCGGGCCGTCCAGCCGCTGCAGGT
>CAZORE010000292.1:0-3213 GCA_964581815.1 uncultured Streptosporangiaceae bacterium
CAACCCCGCAACCCTTCCGGATCATGATGCTGCGGGCGACCCGCATAGAAAACCATGAGCCTCACAGCTTTCGCTGGTAACGCCACTCTCTTCGAGCGACGGGCCGGCCGGAGCGTGGCCGGGCCGGACGGGGATGGCGCCCTCAGGTCAGCGCCTGCCCCAGGTGGCGAAGAAGTCGCGGGCCTGCCGGGTCCACAGCGGGATGACCGCGGCCACGCCGAGGACCCAGGCCAGCAGGGTGAAGAACTGGGCGCCCGGGTCTTTGCGGGTGCCAATCAGGACGAACAGCATGACGATCGTGTACACGCCGAGGAGCACCGTCCCCGTGACCCGCGTCCAGCCCCGGCCGTGCCGGCTGGCGATGGCGAGCATCACCCAGCAGGCGAGGCCGATGAGGTCCGCGACGACGGCGATCGTCATCGCGCCGGCCATCTGATTCTGTTGAGCCTCGATGGTGAGGTGGTAGGTGTTTTTCGCGACGGTGGCGTCGTGGGTGTACCTGGCGAGGATCGGGAGGCTCACGAGCAGGGCGATCACGGTGGCCGTCAGGCCCGCGTACATCAGCCGGGCCGCGGTGCGCACGGGTCCGGGGATCTCCGCGCCGGCCGGGTTCCGCCGTCCCAGCCTGTACTGGCCGAGCGCGTCCGGGCCACTGTCGCCCGGGGCGACGGCCCCGGGCCAGGAGGCCGCGCCGCCCGGCTGCGGCGGCCACGAGGGCGACGGTGACTGTCCCTGGTACGGTGCGCCGCCGGTGCCCCCGGTGTACTGGCCGGGATATCCGCCGGGTGCCTGCCCGGGATACCCGCCGGCCGTCGGGCCGCCCGGCGGTTGCGCGATGTAGGGCTGCTGGCCCGACAACGGCTGGCCGGGCAACGGCGTGCCAGCCGCCGGGCTCGGGGTGATCCTGGGCTGCGCCGCGGCCGCGTAGTAGCCGTCCTGGATCATCGGGGCGTGACCGGTAGCGCCCGAGCCCTGTCCGGGTGGCGTGGCCAGGGCCGTCGGGGTCCGCTCGGCCGGCGGGCGCGGAGCCAGGCCGGCCTGGCCGGCCTGGCCGGTCATGCCGCTGGTCGCCGCCGCGCCGAATGGCGCCGCTGGCCCCGGCGGCGTCAGCCCGGTCGGCGTCTGGCTGGCCTGCTCCGTCGCGATGACGCGGGCCACGGCCTCGGGCCAGAACGAGCCGAGCGACACCGCGGTGGCCGGGCCGAGCGCGGCGATCATGCCGGTCAGCTGGGTCAGGTCCGCCCGCTGGGCGGGGTCCTTGCGCAGGCACGCCTCGATGAGCTGGCGCAGGCTCGCCGGGACCTTGTCCAGGTCCGGATCCTTGCGCACGACCCGGTACAGGACGGTCGCGGCGCTGCCCTCGCCGAACGGCGGCCTGCCCGTCGCCGCGTAGGCGAGCACGCAGCCGAGGGAGAAGACGTCGCTCGGCGGGCCGGACGGCGCGCCCTCCGCCTGCTCGGGCGACATGTAGCCGGGGGTGCCGACCACCATGCCCGCCGAGGTCAGCTGGGTGCCCTGGAAGGCGCGGGAGATGCCGAAGTCGATCACGTGCGGCCCGTCGTCGGCGAGCAGCACGTTCGCGGGCTTCAGGTCCCGGTGGACCAGGCCGGCGGCGTGCACCGCGCGCAGCGCCTCCGCGAGCCCGGCCGCGAGCCGCCAGACCGCCGCCTCGGGCAGCGCGCCGTACCTGGCGACGACCGCGGCAATCGGTGGCCCGGGCACGTACGCCGTAGCTAGCCAGGGCGGGCTGTCGTTCAGGCCGGAGCCGACCACGGGCGCGGTGTACATGCCGCTGACCGCGCGGGCGGACGCCACCTCGCGGCTGAACCGCGCCAGGAACTCCTGGTCACGGGCGAGCTGCGGGTGCACGACCTTGATCGCCACCGCCCGTCCGGCGGGGGAGAAGCCAAGGTAGACCTGTCCCATGCCGCCGGCGCCCAGCCGTGAGTGCAGCCGGAAGTCCCCGATTACCTGGGGGTCGTCCCCGGATAGCGGTTCCATCCCTGCTCCAATGCCGCCCGTGCCACCACCGAGCCGGCGACGCAGCGCCAGCACGGAGAGACTACCTGGAATGCCCCCAAGAAGGTTAGTCCTTGGGGGCATTGCCGGTTACCCGCGGGGATTCGGGGTGCGGGGGTCGCCCCCCGGGGCGACTACTGGCCTGGCAGTTCATCCAGGGCGATGTTGAGCGTCAGCACGTCCACCCGGGGCTCGCCGAGGAAGCCGAGGCTGCGCCCCTGGGTGTACTTGCTGACCAGTGACTGGACCTCGGAGGCCGGCAGGTGCCGGGCCGCCGCGACCCGCGCGACCTGGATGTCCGCGTACTGCGGGGAGATGTCCGGGTCGAGGCCGGAGCCGGACGACGTGACCGCGTCCGGCGGCACCTCAGACACCGGCACGTGGTTGAACGCGGCGACCTGCGCCTTGAGCTGCTTGACCGTCGTGGCCAGGGTCGAGTTGTTGGGGCCGAGGTTGGCGGCGCCGGAATAGCCGGCGTCGCAGCCGTAGTCGTTCTTCGCGCCGCTTGTCGCGTTGGACGGGCGAGGCTGGAAGTACTGCGGCAGCGGGTTGCCCTTGGCGTCGGTGAACTCCTGGCAGAGCAGCGAGGACCCGACGACCTGGCCCTTGTAGCTGACCAGGGAGCCGTCGGCCTGGTTCTTGAACCCGACCTGGGCGACGCCCCACATCAGCACCGGGTAGACGATGCCGCAGAGCACGGTGAAGGCGAGCAGCATGCGGAATGCCGCGATGTGCTGGCGCACGAGGGAAGGAAGACGGTTCATGGCAGAGGTCACCTGAATCCAGGGATGTTCATGATGATGAGGTCGATCCCCTTGATGCAGATGAAGGGGAGGATCAGCCCGCCGACGCCGTAGATCCAGATGTTCCTCGCGAGCATCGCGGACGCCGACGACGGCTTGTAGCGGACGCCGCGCAGCGCGAGCGGGATCAGCGCGATGATGATCAGCGCGTTGAAGATGATCGCCGAGGTGATCGCGGACTGCGGGCTGTGCAGGTGCATGATGTTGAGCGTGTTCAGGCCGGGGAAGACCCCGGCGAACATGGCCGGCAGCATCGCGAAGTACTTCGCGACGTCGTTGGCGATGGAGAAGGTGGTCAGCGCGCCGCGGGTGATGAGCAGCTGCTTGCCGATCTCCACGATCTCGATGAGCTTGGTCGGGTTGGAGTCGAGGTCGACCATGTTCCCGGCCT
>CAZORE010000293.1:0-3207 GCA_964581815.1 uncultured Streptosporangiaceae bacterium
GTGCGGATCGAGCCCGGCCAGCGGGAGCTGACCCTGCGGATCAGCCGCTTCGCCGACCTGGCCGCCGACGGCTGGTGGTCGGGCGACTCGCACGTGCACTTCCTGTCTGCCCAGGGCGCCCAGCTTGAGCAGCGCGGCGAGGACCTGCGCGTCGTTAACCTGCTGCAGACGCAGTGGGGCGCGCTGTTCACCAGCACCGAGGAGTTCGCCGGGCGCCCCGGCGTCGTCGACAGCGGCGGCTACATCACGTACGTCGGCCAGGAGAACCGGCAGCACATGCTCGGCCACATGGTCTTGTGGGGCCTGACGGAACCGGTCATGCCGTGGTGCAGCGACGGGCCCGACGAGGCCGAGCTGGGCGGCGCGCTCGACGCGACGCTGAGCGACTGGGCCGACCGGACGCACGCCCAGGGCGGGACCGTCGTCGCCGCGCACTTCCCGAAGCCGAACGGCGAGCCGGCCGTCCTCGTCGCGACCGGCCGGGCCGACGCCGTCGAGATGCTGGCCCACGCCGACGACTCGCTGCTCGAGTACTACCGGTACCTGAACAGCGGCTACCGGCTGCCGCTGGTCGGCGGCACGGACAAGATGTCAACCGACGTGCCGGTCGGCCTGTACCGGACGTACGCGCGGCTTGACGAGGAGTTCAGCTACGCGGCCTGGTGCCGGGCGGTGCGCTCGGGGCGCACGTTCCTGTCCGGCGGCCCGCTGGTCACGCTGTCGGTCGACGGGCACGAGCCGGGCGATACCCTCACGCTGTCCGGGCCGGGGACGGTCACCGTCCGGGCCGCCGTGCGCAGCGTCTTCCCGCTCCGGTCGCTTGAGGTGGTGCGGAACGGCGAGGTCGTCGCCCGGGCGGAGGCGGGCGGCGGACGGCAGGCCGAGATCAGCGAGGAACTGCGGGTCGACGGCAACGCGTGGATCGCCTGCCGGGCGATCGGCGCCGACTACCACCTCGACGGCTGGGGCCGCCAAGTCTTCGCGCACACCTCGCCGGTCTACGTCGCCTGCGGCGGCGACTGGGCGATGACCGACCCCGAGGGACTCCGCTACATCCGCACCCTGGTCGAGGGCGCCCGCGACTACGTCCGGCACACCGCGGTCCGCCGGCCCGACCAGGTCACGACGCACCATCACGGCGAGCCCGACCACCTCGCCTGGCTGGAACGGCCGTTCAACGAGGCGCTGCGCGCGCTGGACGAGCGCGGCCGCGACTGAGCCGCTCCCGGCCCGAACGCGCCCGCGTTGTCCTAGTCCACTCGGTCAGCGACGCCTGGCGGATCACCAAGACCGCGGAGCACCGCCCGTTCCACGGGGGAGTAGGCGCCGTCCGCGCGCCGCAGGTCCAGCGGCGCGACGGGATACAGGGGCGGCTGGGCCATGAACCTGGGCTCCCGCCCCCGGTGCGGCTGCGCGGCGTGGATCAGGAACGGGTGGCACAGGTACACGTCTCCCGGGTGCCCGGTGGCCAGGGCGAGCGCCCGGTCCGGCGAGTTGAGCTTCCCCGCCGCGTCCATGGCGGCGCTGGCGGCGCCGAAGAACATGCCCCGGTCACCCGCCGCCGCGAGGAACGGCGGCACGTCCAGATGGGAGCCGACTTTGATCCTGGTCGGCGCGTCGTCGGGACCGACCTCGGAGAACAGGAACAGCATCAGCAGGGCCCGCTGCCTGGACCGCAGGTTCAGCCAGTAGCCCTGCTCGCCCTCGGCGGTGTAGCTGCCCTCCATGTGCCATCCGGCGTCGCCGGGGTCGTCGGGGTGCGGGAACCGGATCGGGAAGGTGCCGAGGCCGTCGCGCGGTACCCACCGGCCGGCCCCGACGAGCTGGTCGAACGCCTCGTGCAGCGCGGGCGTGTTGGCGGCGGCGTTGAACAGCTCGCCCCCGTACCCGGGCAGGCGGATGACGGGCTTGGTCCAGGTGGCCGGGTCATCGGGGTCAACGCCGGCCTCCCGCCACAGGAACGCCCGGCACTCATCAGCCAGCGCCCGCGGGAACGCCCCGGGCAGGTAAACGAACCCGTCGCTGACGAACCGCTCGACTTCCTCCGCAGTCAGCACCCGGCTATTCTGCGTGCCACCGGTGACCCGGGCAACTGAATAACCTCGGCCGGCGGCGGCGGAGTAGGCGGCGGTTGTCTGGTCAGGCGCAGCGGGAGAGCATCGTGCGGTAGCGGACCTCGGTGATGTCAAAGCCGCGGCTGGCGTCGGCCTTGCTCGCGCCGTCCTCCGCCCACCCCGCGAGGGCGTAGAACCGGCGCGCCCGGTCGTTGGTGTCCAGCACCCACAAGATCGCGTCGGTGTAGCCGAGCCGGGCTAGTTCCGCGGTCGCGCCGGCCATCAGCAGGCGCCCGGTGCCTGTGCCCCATGCGTCCGGGTCCACGTAGATGGCGAAGACCTCGCCGGTCTGCCGCGGATCGGTGTCATGGTCCCGCGCGGGACCGAACGACGCGAACCCGGTGATGCCGCCGCCGTCCGCCACTGCGGCGAGGACCCCGCCCCGTGACGGCTCGGTCTCTGCCATGATGCGCCGCCACGCCTGCGCGCGGACGGCCGGGTCGAGTCCGTCGAGGTAGTCCTGGGGCATCTTTCCCCGGTAGGCAGACTGCCACGACCGGACGTGGGCCAGGCCGATGCCTTCGGTGTCCGCAGGGGTCGCTGCGCGGATGTGTGCGGCAGGCATGCGGTTAGTTAGTCGCTGGCGCGCCGGGTCAGCAGGATGACCGGGATCTCGCGGTCTGTCTTGGCCTCGTACTGGGCGAAGCGGGGGGCCGCGGTGGTAATGGACGTCCAGGCCGCCGCGCGCTCGTCGCCGTGCAACTGCTGCGCGGTGACCGGGATCTCGGTGCCGTCGACCTCGATGCGGGCCTTGTCCGGGCCGGCGGCGAGGTTGTAGTACCAGGCGGGATTGTCGGTCGCGCCGTTGGCCGAGGCGACGATCAGCCAGTTGCCGTGGCCGTCGGGGAACCAGCCGACGGGCGCGGTCCGCTCAACGCCGCTCTTGCGCCCGGTAGTGGTCAGGATCAGGATGTTGAAGCCGAGCGGGTTCTTACCCTTGCGGACGCGCCCGGCCATGAAGCCATTCGCCCAGACCATGAGCCGGCCTCTGGGCTGGCGGGCGCCGCGGGTGCCGCGGCGGGAGTCGAAGGCGGTCATGCGGATCCTCCCTGATGGACGGTGCGGTGCGGTGCGACCTGGCCGCGCCGGTCGG
>CAZORE010000294.1:0-3197 GCA_964581815.1 uncultured Streptosporangiaceae bacterium
CGCCTAAGCCGGGTTATCCACCGCCTCGTTCACAACATATCCACAGGTCATCGCCTTCTGCCGCACCGAAGGAGCGTCCTGACCGACCTGCGCAACCGCGCGCCATGGCCATCCGAGTAGCCTGACTCGATGACCGGAGACGTCTCGCTGGGCACTTCCGCCGGGCCGGCCGGCCGCGTCCGCACCAGCCTGCCGGAACTTGTCGCCCACGTCGCTGCGGAATACCGGCTCGGCGGCATCCTCGACTGGTCGGTCTTTGCCACCGGGTACGAGGACTGCAACATCGACCTGCGGACCAGGCAGGCGCGGGTGGTGGTCAAGGTCTTCGCGGCCGGACGGCCGGCCGGGATCGCGGGGCGCACAGCGGGTGTTATCGGTGCCGTCCGCGAGGCAGGGGTACGCCACCCGCGGCTGCATGCCGACGCCGCGGGCGACGACGTGCACTCCTACGACGGGCACCAGCTGCTGGTCATGGACTTCGCCCCCGGCCGTACGTTCTATGACCTGGGCCGTCCGCCGGACCAGGCCGAGCTCGCACGGCTCGTGGAGCAGGCCGTGCGCATTCACGCCTGCCAAGCGCGCCCGGAGCGGGTGTTCGACGCCTGGGCCATCGCCAACCTGGTCCCGCTGGCCGGGCAGGTCGGCGACCTGCTCGACGCGGGCCAGCGCCGCCTCGTCGATGACGCCATCTCGGCGATGGCGGCGGCCGGCTTCTGGTCGTTGCCGGTGACGCTGATCCACGCTGACCTGACGGCGGGCAACGTCATGCTCGGTCCCGACGGCGAGCTGACCGTCCTGGACTTCGCGCTGGCCAACCGCTGGCCGCGGCTGCAAGAGCTCGCGGTCATCGCGGCCAGCCTCATGCACGGCTCCCCGCTCCCCCTGCCCGCGCGGCTGGACGCTGTCGCCCGGCTGTACTCGGCCGCCGGGCCGGCCCCGCTCACGCCCGAGGAAGAGTCAGCCCTGCCCGCCTTCGGCCGCGCGGCAGCGGCGATGGAGCTGCTCGGCGGGCTGAACCAATGGCGACAGGGCAACCGCGGCCAGGAAACCGACTCCCTGATTGACCTCGGCACCGCCGGCCTGCGCGATTACGACTAGCCCGGTCCCTGCTGAGTGGCTACCCGGCGCTGCTCGCTCACCTCGTGACGTGATCCGGATACCAGCTGCCTCCATCGCCCGCGACGAACTCGAGACCAGCAGCCAGGACCTGGCGCGCCTGCTGGGGCACCCCGCCGCGCCCCTCGCCGAGGTCGTGGCCGTAGCGCACAACGCCGCCAGCCCCGGTCAGGCCAGCCCGGGGGCGGACAGGTCCGGCCGCTGACTTCGGGTGGTGAACAGCAGAAACGCGGCGTGCCCGGGCCGGCCCCAGGGTGGGCGCGGGATCCGGGGTGTCGCCCGGCTGACGGCAGCGGCGGTGGCTCGGCTACCGCTGAGCGGGCGGTGCTGAGGCGCTCAGCCACCGGTCGAGTTCGTTGAGGATGTTCTCTACCGCCGGGCGCAGCTCGTCGGCGATCTCGGCCTGGCTCTGGCCGTCGCGGGCGCGCTGGCCGGCGTCGGTGATGATGATCTGGAACACCGCGGCGAGCGCGATCCCCTGGAGCCTGGCGACCTCCGGCGCGACGGCGGTGCTGTCGCTGATGGCGGCGGCGAGGGCAGCGGCCTGCCGGCCGGTCAGTTCCAGCACCAGCCGGTGAATAGTCGGGCTGATCGCCGCCAGGTAGCCGAGCTCGCCGCGCCAGATCTCCGGCGGGATGGTGCGGATCCCGGCGACGGCTTCCAGGACGAAGCCGCGGATCGCGGCAGCCGGGGTCATGCCGGGCGGGCGGGAGCGGATCAGGTCGCACAGCCGGTCCCGAACCTGCTCCTCGCGGTCGGTGACCAGCCGTTCCTTGGTCGGGAAGTAGTTGTAGACCGTCTGCTCGGCGACCTCGGCCGCGCGCGCCACATCACTCACGGCGACCCGCTCGTAGCCGCGCTCGGCGAACAGGCGCGCCGCCGTGTCGGCGATAAGCTGGCGCGTCCGCGCCTTCTTAAGCTCGCGCAATCCGGTGGCAGGCACCGCCGCAGTCTACCCCATTTACCCCAAGATTTGACTAGACACTAGAAATCGACTCG
The DNA here is from genome assembly GCA_964581815.1 of uncultured Streptosporangiaceae bacterium. GTDB lineage: Bacteria > Actinomycetota > Actinomycetes > Streptosporangiales > Streptosporangiaceae > Trebonia. The sequence goes on from CAZORE010000294.1 coordinate 2,116, forward strand.
CCCCCATCTATCTCGCGATGACCTGCCCGGCTTCCAACGGCAGGGGAGGTTGCCGCTGGCACCCTTCGATCGAGGCAGGGGCCGCGCACGGATGGATGACGTGACGACTTCGATGACGGGCGCCCGGCAGGAACCCGGGCCGCGGCGCTGCGCACCCCGATCGCGGGCGCGTCCTCGCGACGTGCGGCCCGGCCCTGGCGCGCCGAGGCACCCGCAAGCGTGCTAAGCTTAGGGCAAACACCAAAATTAGAGTCAGTTCTAGCCATCATGGCGGCCGCGGCCTGACGAATTAACGACAGGAACAGGAGCCCTCATGGCTACCGTCACCGACACCAGCCGGACGACACACCTCCTCGCGCTCATGAAGCAGGGCGACGACGCCTTCAACGACCGCGACTTCGCGGTCCTGAACGCGATCCACCATCCCGACATGGTCGCCTACGTCACCGGCAACGCCGAGCCGATTTACGGATCGGCGGCCCACGCCGCGATGGTGGCGCAGATGTTCCGCATCTTCCCCGACGTCCACGTCCGCAATGACCCCTACCCGGTCCAGTTCGGCAGCGGCGACTGGATCACCGTCGTCACCCGCACCACCGGAACCTTCACCGGGGAAATGACGCTGCCCGACGGCACGGTCGTCCCGCCGACGGGAAAGGCGTTTGACCTCGACTTCGGCCAGACCAGCAAGTGGCACGGCGACCAGCTCATCGCCATCTCCGCCTTCTGGGACTCCGCGCTGCAGGCCAAGCAGATCGGACTCGGCTAAACCCGAAGGCGGCAGCCGGCCCGCGGAGATCCGGCTCGCGAGCGGGCCGGGCGGTGGCCGACCGGCCGGGCGCGATCCCGAGCAAGACGCCCCGCTGCTGCCGGGCCGGCTCTTCCCTGCGCCGCCCCGAGGCATTTCGTTGTCCGTCAGTCCCGCTTATTTCGACGGTTGATGTCATCCGCTCGTCGTAACCGGTGGGGGGTCGGTCAGTCGCAGCGCGCGGGCCGCCCCGCAGGAGGCCATCCCAGCCTGTCGCCCTCTCACAAATTCCAGGCGCGCTGGATCGCTGCGGCTTCGCGTTCCGCCTGCCGCT
>CAZORE010000295.1:0-3016 GCA_964581815.1 uncultured Streptosporangiaceae bacterium
CGCGACGGCTGCTCGAGAAGCACACGGTGAACCTTTACGAAGACATCCTCGAGTTCACCGTCGCCGAGGCGTCCGCCGACGGCGCCGTTGTCGGATGTGGCGCGCTGCACGTTATGTGGGAGGACCTCGCGGAGCTCAGAACCGTCGCGGTTGATGAACGCAGGCGGGGCGCGGGCATCGGGCATCTCATCGTCGATGAGTTGCTTGACCGGGCGAGGGCGGTGGGCGTAAGGCGCGTTTTCGTGCTGACCTTCGCGGTCGCGTTCTTCGCCCGCCATGGTTTCCGTGAAATCAACGGAACGCCGGTCTCGCCCGAAGTGTACGCAGAGTTGCTCAGGTCTTACGATGACGGCGTCGCGGAGTTCCTCGACCTGGACCGGGTGAAACCTAACACCCTGGGAAACACGCGCATGCTGCTGCGTTTGTTAGCCCCCGGAAACAGCCTTCGCGGGCGACTGGGCCCCTGGGGCCGGCGATGAGCACCGCGCCAGGCCGGCTGGCGGTTTCCGGCCGGCGGGTAGAGTGCCTAGTGCGGGCACATCTCCAGTAGTGTCTGGTCGCCGTGCCATGCCCGCACCGAACCGCGGCAGACCGCGACTGACCACATGGGCCGAGGTAGACCTTTCATGCTGCAGGATCTTGCCGCGCTCGCCCCGCCGGCGATTGTCTGCGCCGCTTTTCTCGTCGGCGCATGGGTCCTCGTGCGCAGGGAACTGGCTCCGAAGCGCCGTGCCCGCCCGCAAGCGGCGGAGACCGCGGACAAGCGGGCCGAGGAACCCGCGGAGCAAAAGCAGGGCAGAAGCTGACATTTAGCGACATCCACGGTTTATCTAGGCGCGGTCCTGCGCACTTGCGCACAGATCCTATGCGCGCCCGATGCGCTTGCTCTTTGGCCGGCCCAGTCCGGGCGTCGTCCGCGGAACATAACTACCGCAGTTCACGCAGTGAGTTTGCGCACATCCCCGGTCCGGCTGGGCGATATGCCGAGTGTGCGCCCATTGTTCGATACGTCACTTGACAGATACAAGACGTGAACTTCCGTTGCGCCATCGACCGTTGCAGTTCCCGTGCGGCTATCCGGATGCGAAGAAACTGCACACCCTGAATTGTGCGCTTCAAGACCTGGGTATATGTTTAGCATCCGAAAATGGTTGCACCGCAGAAGGGCTGAATCTCCATGGCGCAGAAGGTACAGGTGCTACTGGTCGACGACATCGACGGTAGTGAGGCAACTGAGACCGTGAGCTTTGGGCTTGACGGCGTCGCCTATGAGATCGATCTCAGCTCTGGCAACGCGGACGAGCTACGGGGCGAGCTAACCCAGTATGTGGAACACGCGCGCAAATCCGGCGGCGTTCAGGTTCGGCGCCGTCGTCAGCGCAACGGCGCCGGGCGCGAGCAGAGCGCGCGAATCCGCGAGTGGGCCCGGTCTCACGGGCACAAGGTCAATGAGCGTGGCCGGATCCCGGCTAACATCGTCGCCGAGTACGAAGCGGCGCACTAGGCATCTCGACTGTCGTTAGCATCCCTCATCCGCGGCGGCTCAAGTACCTCTTACCGAGCACACCGCGTAAGCGTCCAGGGCCCGCCGTCGCGGCGGGCAGGCGGCGGCCCGTGGGCCGGCGGGCCGCCGGGGCCGTCCCTTCACCGCAGCTTCGCCCGCCGCGGGTGCGCCGCGGCAGACCATGTTCGCTCGGGGCGTATCGTTGCCCTACTCAGCGCGTTCGCTGGTGGCGTACTTGGAACTATGGCGCCAATTGGCGCTGTTGGATGGGGTGAAGGAGCGGTGTCCGGGGAACGTTTCCTGTAGTTGGCGCATAATCGCGTTACGTACAGGGTCGGGCACGCGGCTACCATGCGGAGCAGGCAGGCACGCCGAAGCCTGCCGGATCCCGCTGTGAGGAGAGCGACGACATGTTCGAGAGGTTCACCGACCGGGCGCGGCGGGTTGTTGTCCTGGCGCAAGAAGAAGCCAGGATGCTTAATCACAACTACATTGGCACGGAGCACATCCTGCTCGGCCTCATTCATGAGGGCGAGGGGGTGGCGGCCAAGGCGCTTGAGTCGCTCGGGATCAGCCTGGAGGCGGTGCGGCAGCAGGTCGAGGAGATCATCGGCCAGGGCCAGCAGGCGCCGTCGGGGCACATCCCGTTCACCCCCCGTGCGAAGAAGGTGCTTGAGCTTTCGCTGCGTGAGGCGCTGCAGCTCGGCCACAATTACATCGGGACCGAGCACATCCTGCTTGGCCTGATCAGGGAGGGCGACGGCGTTGCCGCGCAGGTCCTGGTCAAGCTCGGTGCGGACCTGAACCGGGTCCGCCAGCAGGTGATCCAGTTGCTCCACGGCTACCAGGGCAAGGAGCCGACGTCGGCCGCGAGCGGTTCCACCGAGACCGCGCCGTCGACGTCGCTGGTGCTCGACCAGTTCGGCCGCAACCTCACCCAGGGCGCCCGCGAAGGCAAGCTTGACCCGGTGATCGGCCGTGAGAAGGAAATCGAGCGGGTCATGCAGGTGCTGTCGCGGCGCACCAAGAACAATCCGGTCCTAGTCGGCGCGCCTGGCGTCGGCAAGACCGCGGTGGTCGAGGGACTCGCGCAGAAGATCGTCAAGGGCGAGGTCCCCGAGACGATCAAGGACAAGCAGCTGTACACGCTCGACCTCGGCGCGCTCGTCGCCGGCTCCCGGTACCGCGGTGACTTCGAGGAGCGCCTCAAGAAGGTGCTCAAGGAGATCCGCACCCGCGGCGACATCATCCTGTTCATCGACGAGATCCACACGCTCGTCGGTGCGGGCGCGGCCGAGGGCGCGATCGACGCGGCGTCCATACTCAAGCCCATGCTCGCCCGCGGTGAGCTGCAGACGATCGGCGCCACCACGCTCGACGAGTACCGCAAGTACCTGGAGAAGGACGCTGCTCTTGAGCGCCGCTTCCAGCCGATCCAGGTGGCGGAGCCGACGATCGCGCACACGATCGAGATCCTCAAGGGCCTGCGCGACCGGTACGAGGCGCACCACC
>CAZORE010000296.1:0-2964 GCA_964581815.1 uncultured Streptosporangiaceae bacterium
GGAACGGCCCGCGAGTGGCTGGCGGTCCAGTACGAGTACCGCCGCTAGCAAAGGAGCAGCGCGGTGCGGGCGGTGCGGCAGTCGGGACTAAGCATTCCCCGCGTCCTTCTCGTGCGCACGGCGGCGCACCGGGCCGGATCGCTTCCTCGCAGAGCCGGAAAACCGCACGCACCGGGCGTCAGGCCGCCGTCAAATCTGACAGATCACCACAACTCCCGTCACCAATGGTAATCATGCCCAACCGACTTCCCTCGTGAGAAGCGCCTAACGATGAATCGGCGCGAACGAGCGAACGATCGCCGAGCCTTAACCGGCCGATCAGATCTGCCAGTTCTGGATGCGCAGTCAGGCACCGTGGCGGTCCCGCGGGCATGCAACCTGGTGCGGCCCAGGGGACGTCTAAGGGGCGTGCACCTTTCTACGCGCTTCACCGTCGCGGTCATCGCGGCCCTTGCTGCCTGCCTGGCGACGGGATGCTCCGGCTCGTCCAGCCCGGCGCCCTCCCCGTCCTCCCCGTCGTCACGTGCCGGCGCTGTGCGCGCTGCCGGCCCGGCCGAAGCCCGGGGGCCGGTCCCGGCGTCCGTGCCGGGCCACTATGTCACCCTGGACGCGCATCCCAGCCGGCTCCTGGTGCGCGGGACCGTCACCGGTGCCGTCACGGCGACGGTGAGCGCCCCGGCCCACTTCCTGTTCGACGCGGTCTACGGGACCGGCACGGGCCGTGTGTTCATCATCGACGGCTACCCGAACCCGCCGGCGCCCGGCGGCGGCGATCACCTGTACCTGCTGCGGCTGAACTCCGGGGGCAAGCCGCTCCCGCTGTTGCCGGTGCCCGCGGGGCACGCGGTGGGGCCTGGCCTGTCGGCGCTGGCGCTGTCCCCTGACGCCAGCAAGATCGCCATCGCCTACATGTTCCTCGCCTCCCCGCCGGCCCAGCAGCCGCTGATCCTCTACAGCGTGAAGACGGGTGCGGTGCTCCGCACGTGGACCACGGCCAGCGGCATCATCAGCGGCACCGACCCGATGGGGGGCAGCGGCGCCGGGCCGGGTACCGCCCTGCGCTGGACGGCGGACGGCAAGGAACTCGCGTTCGCCTTCTACGCCAGCGCGAAACCCGGCAAGAACGGCTACGGCTACCAGCAGTCCGCGTCCATCCGGCTGCTGAACACCACCGCGCCCGGGAGCAGCCTGCTCGCCGGCAGCAAGGTGCTCACCGGCCCCGGCCCCGGCTACACTCCCGCATACGGCACCGGGATGCAGTGCCTGGCGCAGGACGGGTGGAGCATCTCCGCCAACGGCCAGGCCCTCACCTGCGCGGCCCAGTGGGGCACCCCCGGCGGGCAGCTCCCGGCGAGCCTGCGGTCCGCGCAGTGCCCGGCCAAGACCGGGACGGGGCAGGTGAACCTCGGGTTCCTGCGGCAGTACTGGCTGCCGTCCGGCGGGGGCGGCGGAGGCCCGGTCTACGGGCCGTGCACGGCGGATGCCCCGGCGGACATCCAGCTCGACTGGGCGAACTCGGACGCGACGCTGGTCCTGGGCGGCCTGAAGCTCCCCGGCCACTTGCTGTTCGGCCTGTTCAGCGGGGGTAAGCTCACCGCGCTCCCAGCTCCGCCCGCGGGCCTGCCGGCGACATCCACGGCCTGGTGAGAGGCGGTCCCGCCGTCTGGCCAGGGACGCACGAGGCAGCTTCTGCCGCAGTCCCCAACCGGAAGATGCCGCACACCTCCACCCCAAGACCGCAGATTATGCGCGGCCGTAAGCGGCACAGAAAGCTGGCCTCGACACGCGCATAGCGGTTATCTGAAGCCCATGCGCCAGAAGCCCGTGGGCAGCGGGGATCCTGTGTCGTTGACATGTAGCCGACGAAGCATCGGTATGCGCGATGCGGTGTGCCCTTTGCAGAGGCGCCCGGCCGGCGGCCGGATAAACCGGTCGCGTACGGCAGCGGCACGCCCTTAGCCTGCCCGTGGCAGTCTCAGGCGGCCGTCACCGCAGGGCTGCCCCGCGTCACGCGAAGGAGGACAGGATTGCCTGAGGTCATGCTGCTTTCTAACTCCTTCAGCCCAGGGCACGGCGCGCTGGAGCACGCGATGGACGCGCTCGCCGCCTTCTTCGCCGGCACCCGCCGGGTGCTGTTCATCCCGTACGCGGCCAGCGACCCCGACGGCTATGCCGAGGCGACGCGGGAGATCCTCGGCAGGCTGGGCGTGCAGGTATCCAGCGCTCACCGGGCCGCAAGCCCGCTAGCGGCCCTGGACCAGGCCGACGCGGTGTTCGTCGGCGGGGGCAACGCCTTCCGCCTGCTGCAGGCGGTGCGGCGCAGCGGGCTGCTGGCCGCGATAGGCAGCCGGTCCCGCGCCGGGATGCCCTACCTGGGAGTCAGCGCAGGGGCGAATCTGGCCTGCCCGACCATCCGCACCACCAACGACATGCCGATTGTGCAGCCGGCCTCGCTGTCCGCGCTGGGACTGATTCCCTTTCAGGTCAACCCGCACTACCCTGCCGCCGGCCCGCTGCGCAAGGCACGCGACCGGCGGCTGGGGGAGTTCCTGGAAGAAAACGACGTTCCCGTGCTCGGCCTGTGCGAGGGATCCTGGCTGCACGTGTCCGCTGCCCGGGCGACGGCGGGCGGCACCGCCGGCGGCCGGGTCCTCACCCGCGGGTGCGCTCCCCGTGACGTGCAGCCGGGCGATGACCTCACCGCCCTCCTCCGCAGCCGTCCCCGCTACGATTCACCGGCACGCTAGCTGACCCCAGCCCGCACAAAGCCACCATTATGTATACGGCCTTTTGCCCGCGCCGAGATCCCGACTTCGACGCATTAGGCGGTTCAGGCGCGTGGATCGGGCGCCTGGCCTGCAGTCAAGCGTGACGGGGCACCGGGAAGTTCCGGCCCGGGTTTCACCTCGCGCGGGACAGCGCGGCGGTGAGCTGCCCGGCTAGCTGGTCCATGTCGCTGTCGGG
>CAZORE010000297.1:0-2939 GCA_964581815.1 uncultured Streptosporangiaceae bacterium
AACTCGAGGATGTCTTCGTAAAGGTTCACCGTGTGCTTCTCGAGCAGCCGTCGCGACCCGGTGTTCTGATCGATCAGCCCACGGATTTCAGCCACGTCCGTGGTGCGCGCTTGCCTCACTATGTGCTCCATCGCGGGACTACTGTAGCGCTTAATTACAATCGGGCAGGCTCGCCGAGTATCGACATGGCCATCCGAAAAGCGCTTCGCCTCGCTACCACTCCGTTACGATCCGGCATCGACACGAGGTCCGCTTTACCACAAACTAGGCATTCCTCGCATGCGAACACTGATGCTGTCATAATTAGAAAACTTCTCCCGAGTCGGTTGGCACCGCGATCACGATCTAATATCGTGCATCGACGTGCGTACAGTTAGCCGACGGCTCGCTCCAGTTGCCGCGGTCGCGGTTACCGTGACCGTGCTGCTACAGGGCGGCACCAGCCAGGCGCAGACGGTCGCCTCGACGCCGTCGCTCAAACAGCTTGTCGCGCAGGCGACCCAGCTGTCGAACGAGGTCGACTCGCTCGGCCAGCAGTACGACGGCCTGCAGATCCAGCTCGCGCACGCCAACTCAGAGGTCAAGATCGCCAAGCAGGCGGCCGCCCGGGCAGAGGGGGCGATGGCGAGCGGCCAGAAGACCGTCGGTCAACTCGCTGCCATGAGTTACATGAACGGCGGCATGGACCCCACGCTTCAGCTGCTCACCAGCGGTAACCCCCACCTGTTCCTCGGCCAGGCCTCCACGATGGAGCAGCTCCACGACGAGGCGGGCATGCGGGTGACCATCCTGCAGCACCTGCAGGTCACCGCGCAGCGGGCACAGGTGACCGCCAACGAAGAGATCGCCACCGCCAACCAGCTCAAGTCAGAGATCGACAGCAAGGTGAAGAGCATCAACGCCAAGCTGGGCGTGCTGAACAGCTCGGCGATGACACAGGCGATGGCGGTCTTCGCCAAGACCGGCTCCTACCCCGACGTAGTGCTGCCCGAGGCCACCAACGTCGGCACGACGGCGCTGCGCGCGGCGCTGACGCAGCGTGGCAAGCCGTACATCTGGGGCGCGGCGGGCCCGGACTCCTACGACTGCTCCGGCCTTGTCGTCTGGGCATTCGCCCAGGAGGGCATTTCGTTGCCGCACTACACCGGCTCGCTGTGGAATTCCGGCCTGCACGTGTCCCGGGCCGACCTGGAGCCTGGCGACCTGGTGTTCTTCTTCGCCGACATCAGCCACGTCGGCATCTACCTCGGCAACAACCTGATGGTCGACGCGCCGAGCACCGGCCAGGTCGTCCAGGTGCAGCCGATCTTCGACGGGTACGTCGGCGCGGTCCGCATCGCCTGAAGTTAGGCTCCGGGGCGGACAAAGGGGAACAGGATCGTCTCCCTGATGTTCTCGCCGGTGAGCATGATCATCAGGCGGTCCATGCCCATGCCCATGCCACCGGACGGCGGCATCGCGTACTCGAGCGCGAGCAGGAAGTCCTCATCCAGTTCCATGGCCTCAGGGTCGCCGCCCGCCGCGAGCAGCGACTGCGCGGTGAGCCGCTCGCGCTGCACAACGGGGTCCACCAGCTCCGAGTAGCCCGTGCCGAGCTCGGTGCCGAACGTCACCAGGTCCCACCGCTCGGCAAGCCGCGGGTCTGAGCGGTGCTGCCTGGTGAGCGGCGATACCTCGACGGGGAAGTCGCGGTAGAACGTCGGCTCCACGGTCTGCTTCTCCACCAGCCGCTCGTACATCTCGAGCACGACCTGGCCCCGGTTCCACGACGGCTGGAGCGGCACGTCGAGCTTCTCGCACAGCGTCAGCAGCTCAGGCAGCTCGGTGTCCGGCGTGATCTCCTCGCCCGCCGCCAGGGAGATCGCGTCGTGCACGCTCAGCGTCCGCCACTCACCGCCGATGTCCCATTCCGAGCCGTCGGCCCGGCGGATCACCGTGGAGCCGAACGCCGCGACCGCCGCGTTCTGCACCATCTCCTTCGTCAGCTCGCCGATCCCGTTGTAGTCGGAGTACGTCTCGTAGGCCTCGAGCATGGTGAACTCGGGGTTGTGCGTGGTATCCACGCCCTCGTTCCTGAAGATCCGCCCGATCTCGAAGACCGACTCGATCCCGCCGACCACCAGGCGCTTGAGGTAGAGCTCGAGCGCGATCCGCAGGTACAGCTTCGAGTCGTAGGCGTTGCCGTGGGTGATGAACGGCCGCGCGTTCGCGCCGCCGTGCAGTCCGGTGAGCACCGGCGTCTCTACCTCGAGGAAGCCGCGGGAGATCAGCGTGGACCGCACCGACTGGACCACCGCGGAGCGCGTCTCCGCGAGCTGCCTGGCGCGCGGGTTGACGATCAGGTCGACGTACCGCTGCCTGACCCGCGACTCCGGGTCGGTGAGCCCGGCGTGCTTCTCCGGCAGCGGCCGCAGCGACTTGGCGGTGATCGCGAAGGAGCTGGCCAGCACGGAAAGCTCGCCGGACCGCGAGGTGATCACCTCGCCGGTCACCCCGACATGGTCACCGAGGTCGATGTCCCGCTTCCACCGGGCAAGCTCGTCCTCGCCAACGCTGGCGAGCGAGATCATCACCTGGATGTCGCCGGTGCCGTCGCGCAGCGTCGCGAAGCAGAGCTTGCCGCCGATCCGGGAAAGGATCACCCGTCCCGCCACGCCTACGGTCTCACCGGTGGCCGTGTCCGGCGGAAGTGAGCCGTGCGCGGCGCGGAGCGCGCCGATCGTGGTGGTGCGCGGGTAGCCCACCGGGTAGGGCTCGATGCCCGACTCGAGCATCCGGGAGCGCTTCTCCAGCCGGACGCGCACCTGCTCGGGAACTTCCGCGGGGGGTACACGGACCCGCTCGGGACCCGCGGGCCCGATATCCTCGCCCTTCATCGGGCCTGCCGCGGGGGGTACACGGACCCGCTCGGGACCCGCGGGCCCGATATCCTCGCCCTT
>CAZORE010000298.1:0-2928 GCA_964581815.1 uncultured Streptosporangiaceae bacterium
CCAAACGTCACGTTCCGCTTATCGTCGTCCCGCAGCGTCACCGGCCGCAACCCGGCGCGCGGCGTTGGCGCCGCCGCCATAATCGGTTAACTTCGCCGCCCCGCTGGCCGCTACCCTTCGAGTTGTGCCTTCTGCCATGCGTACGGAACAACGGACGAGATGGATGCGCGGGCTGCTTCGCTGCGGCATCTGGGCCGGGCCGGCTTTTACCGCCGTGTTCCTCGCCGAGGGGGCCATGCGGGAGGATTACCGGCCGCTGCGCCACCCGGTTAGCTCGCTGGCGCTCGGGCCGCGCGGCCGGATCCAGGCGGTGAACTTCGTTGTCACGGGTTCTGCCTTCCTGGCCGGAGCCGTGGGGCTGCGCCTGGCCGCAGACCGCGCGCCAGGCGGCCGTGCCGGTCCGGCCCTGGTCGCCGCGGCGGGTGCCGGGCTGATCGCGGCGGCCGCGTTCCCCACCGACCCGGTCCGCGGCTACCCGCCGGGGACACCGGACGTGCTGACCAGTCCCAGCTGCGTCGGCATCGCGCACAACCTGGCCGCCGTTCCCGTGTTCCTCGGCCTGCCCGCCGCGGCGCTCGGCTACGGCTGGGGGAGTTGGCGGTCCGGCGAGCGGTCCGGCTTCACGGCCTGCTGCGCCGCCACCGCGGTGGCCATGCCGGTCACGATGGCGCTGGCGGGCGCGGGGTTCAGCCAGTCAGCCCGGCTGGCTCCCTACGGCGGCCTGCTCCAGCGGGCCAGCATCATCACCGGCTTCGGCTGGCTGACCGCCGTGTCGGCGCGCGCACTCAAGCGCACCACGGACGCCGCCCGTCAGCCGCGGTGAGCGCGGTGGGGCGAACGGTGACCGCGGTAGTCACCCATGACGGCACGTGCGCCGGGGCGGTCGGCCCGTTCCCGGTCGACGTCCGCTGGTGGGCTGAGGTCGAGCCGGTCGTAGCGCACCTGGAGCAGGTGCTCGGCGGGCCGGCCGTGGTGCTGCGGCTGCTTTCCGTCGAGGGCTCGGACGGGATGCGCGACGGGCATGTCACCTATCACGCCGAGGCGCTCGACCCGCCGCCTGGGGACCTGGCTCCGTGCGACTTCGCCGATGACGACCACCCGCTGCGGCTGCCCTGGGCCCGGGCGGCGGGTCTTCGCGACCTGCTCGGCTGGGCGGCCGGGCACGTCGACCTGACCGGGCGGCCGGCGCAGCGCAAGACGTGGAACCTGTCGTGCCTGTTCCGCCTGCCGACCGCCAGCGGCCCGGTCTGGCTCAAGGCCATCCCGCCTTTCGCGGCCGCCGAGCCGGCCGCGATCGCCGCGTTCGCCGAGGTCGACCCCGGCCTGGTGCCGTCCGTGCTGGCCAGCGGGCCGGGCCGCCTGCTGCTCGCCGACGTTCCCGGCACGGAACGCCGGGACCAGTCCCCGCAGGTCATCGTAGACACGGTGCGTCGTTTCGTCGCCGCGCAGGCCCGCGTCAGCCCGCCCGGCGGCCTGCCGGACCGCCGCCCGGAGGTCCTCGCGGCAGCCGTCCGCGACCTGCTCGACGGCCCGGTCGGTGACGCGCTGACCCCGGCGGAACTGCGCGCCGCGCGGAGCCTGCAGGACAGATGGGAGATGCTGGCCGGCTGCGGCCTGCCTGACACCGTGGTGCACGGCGACTTCCACCCGGTCAACTGGCGCTCCGACGGCGGCGTGGCGGTCGTCCTTGACTTCGCCGACGCGCACCTGGGCAATCCCGTGCTCGACGGGCTCCGCGCGATCGACTTCCTGCCACCGGGCCTGCGCCGGACAGCGGCGGACGCCTGGATCGCGGCCTGGGCGGCCGCGGCCCCCCGGTCGCGGCCCGCCGACGCGCTGCGCATCGCCTGGCCGCTGGCGCATTTCGCGTTCGCAGTGCGCTACCAGGAATTCCTCGACAACATCGAACCCAGCGAGCGCGTCTACCACCAGGGCGACCCGGTAGGCGTGATCCGCGAGGCACTCGCCGGCGCCGCCGACGGGAAGTGATAAGCCGGCGTAACGAGTTGGCCGTCGTACGCCCGTCCCTGGACCGCACCGCCCAGTAGCGCAGCCAGAGCAGGCCGAAAACGGGAAGGACGAGCGGGACGTAGCCGTAACCGCTTCCGAAGCCGGACCATACCGTTGCATCGGGGAAGGTGGCCGGGTCGGCGAGGCTCCAGGTGCCGACCGCCAGCACGCCGATGAGTTCCACCGAGCAGGACAAGATGGCGATGCGGCGGGCCGTCAGGCTTCCGTTGGCGAGGGTTACCGTGGCGATGATGTAGACCACGGCGGCCAGGGCCGACAGCAGGTAGGCGACCGGGGCGTGGCTGAACTTCGTCGCGATCTGCACCCCGGCCCGTGCGGTGGCGGACAGCGCGAAGATGGCGTATACGGCGACCAGCACCCGGCCCGGGCCTGTCCTGGTGGATTCCGGCCGCGATGCCGGGACCTCGGGCTCAGTTGACGCCGCGGGCTCAGGCGATGTCCTGGGGTCAGACATGGATGACCGGCCAGATCTGGTGCAACCGGACCATGAGCACGGCCGCCACCAGCCCCGCGACGGCGATGACCGCCGGTCCCCACCGTGACCGCTCAAGCGCTCCCCAGAACCCCGCGGCCAACGGGACGAACGGCATCGCGATCAGGTACCCGAGGAGCGTCGCCAGGCTGGCCGGCCGCCCGCCGCTGGCGAGCTTGGCCACGATCAGGCCGACCAGGACGAGAAGCAGGATCTCGAGGACGCCGAGCGCGACGAGCAGGCCAAGGCCCATACGCCGGTTGAGCGCCGTCATCAGCAGCCCGTACCCGGCGAGCACGAGGCCGGCGACGACGATCGTCGTGGGGACGGCACTGTTCACGGACGACATGGTACTACGTTTCGTAGTAACGAAGTTCCGCCCGACAGCAGGGAATGAGGCAAAGCGACAGCCGCCCTCTGTGGTG
>CAZORE010000299.1:0-2918 GCA_964581815.1 uncultured Streptosporangiaceae bacterium
GGTGGAGCTTAGGGGACTTGAACCCCTGACCCTCTGCTTGCAAAGCAGATGCTCTTCCAGCTGAGCTAAAGCCCCAGGTTTTCCTCGTTCAGGGTACCAGCGGTTGCGCGCGGCCGTGCAGCACCGAGGCTGTGACCAGCCGTCATCGGGCGCTTGCGAGGTTGTGCGTTCGTGTAGACAACTGATCAGCGGTGGCGCTACAGTGAGCACCGCGCTACGCATAGTCGCCCGGTTAGTTCCCCCCGGGCCACCCCACAAAGTAGCGCCGCGGATGTCCCGGGGTTCTGGGGGGTTACCGGGGACACCTGCTGGCCTGGCCCCCGGGCGGCCGACCCGGTGCCGGGACCGGCCATACGCGCCCGCAATCCCCACAATAACCCGAGGGGGTCTCGTGGGCGTTGTCTGGGGCGAGGGTGAAGGCGCGGCGAACCACCGCGGTCCAGCAGTCGGCGTGGACATCCCGAACTGGATTGAGCGCCTTGTCCGTGCAGTGTGGCGGCGGCTTTTCGTGCACGGCGGTGAGGCATGACGACCCGCTGGGCGGCACTGCGCATTGGCTACCTGCTGACGGCGGCAATGGCCGGCCATCGCTATAGCGAGGCGTGCGGCATGTGGCGCGAACTCGACGAGACCGTTCAGTCCGATGTGATCACGACGCTTGGCGTCCAGGCCAGGGTCGCCGTAGCGGCGGCGGGCGTCCCGCTGCAGATCGACTTCACCAGCCTTGCCGATTCCCGCTGCACCGAGACGCTTGCGGCTGCCCAGACGGCCTACGAGGGGGCCGGGCCGTGGGAGCCGCCGCGCTGCCCGCACTGCCGTGAGCTGGTGGCGTCCACGCTCGCGGAGATCCAGTTGCAGGCCATGGTCGCGTCGGGCCTGCCTGCTTCCTACGTTGACCTCATCTGCCGGGAAAAGGCGGTCGGCGGCGGCTGGCCTTCTTCTGCCTCGCCCGCCCTCCCAGCCCCGTCCGCCCGCCCCGACCGGCTCGCCGAGCCGTCACTTGAGCAAGCGGGACATGCGGCGGTCGGCGAGCGGCTTACCGCCGGTCTGGCAGGTGGGGCAGTACTGGAGCGAGGAGTCGGCGAACGAGACCTCGCGGATGGTGTCACCGCAGACCGGGCAGGGCTGGCCGGTCTTGCCGTGCACGCGTAGCCCGGTCTTCTTCTCACCCTTGAGGTCGGCGGCGGCCAGGCCTGCGGATCGCTTCACCGCGTCGCGCAGGGTGTCCACAATCGCCTGGTGCAGGGTGGCGACCTCGTCGGGGGTGAAGCTCGACGCAAGCTTGAACGGCGACATCTTCGCGGCGTGCAGGACCTCGTCGGAGTAGGCGTTGCCGATGCCCGCGATGATGTGCTGATCGCGCAGCACGCCCTTGATCTGGGTACGGCGCCCGCCGAGTATCGCGGCCAGCGCCTCGGTCGTGAAGTCGTCCGCCAGCGGCTCGGGGCCAAGGGTCGCCACGCCCGGCACGTCGACGGGGTTCCTGACCAGGTACACGGCAAGCCGCTTCTGCGTGCCCGCCTCGGTCAGGTCGAACCCGGCGCCGTCGTCGAGGACGAGCCGGAAGGCGAGCGGGCTCTTCCCCGGCTTGACGGGCGTACTCGGCATGTCTTCCCGCCAGCGCAGCCAGCCAGCACGGGCCAGGTGGAAGACCAGGTGCAGGTCTCCGCAGGTGAGGTCAAGGAACTTGCCGTGCCTCCCCACCGCGGTTATCTCTTGGCCAGCCAGCGCGGACAGCGGCGGATCGAATGTCTTGAGCACGGCGAACGAGGCCGCGTCGGCACGGGCGATGGCGTGGCCGCTGGCGCGTTCGCGCAGGAAGACGGCGAGCGCTTCGACTTCCGGTAGCTCCGGCATGCCTACAAGTTTAGGCGGCCGCAGCTACGAGGACTGCGCGACGAGATCGGCGAGCGCCGTGATGCTGTCAAGCACATGGGTGGCGCCCGCTTCAAACAGTGCCGCCGACCGGCGCGCACCGCTGCCGAGCCCGACCACGATCCTGGCGCCCGCGCGGTAGCCGGACAGCACGCCGTCCGGCGTGGCGCTGACCACCGCCACTTCGCGCACGTCGGCTGTGCCGAGCCTGAGCATCGCGGTGAGCACGGGGTCCGGCCACGGGAACCCCCGCGGCGCGTCATCGCCGCACAGCACCAGGTCCGCCATCCGGAGCAGGGGGACCAGTTCGCCACAAGAGCGCCTGGACAGCATGGTGATGGGGCAGACTCGCGCGCCTGATCCGGCTGCCTTGCCCATCGCGTCGGCGACGTCGACCGGGATGTCCAGGCCGAACCGCTGCGCGGCCGCCCGGAACGACCGTTCGAAGGCCAGCGAGGCCGCCTGCGCTCGCGGCTCATCGCCGTCGAACAAGTCGCGCAGTACGTCGGCGGGCGCCCGCCCGTGGGACCGGTCGAACCGCACCATGGACCTGGCGTAGTCCTGCGTTCCCGCGACGATTCCCTGCGTCGCGATCGCCTCCGCGAACGCGCGCTCCACGACAGAGCCATCGATGACGATGCTCGCCAGGTCGAGGCAGATCAGCGAGATCGGGGGTGAATCGGTCATCGCACGCGCCTAAGAGGGTCAGTGCCTGCCGAGTCAGCGGGTTACCGCTACCCTTCGGCCGACGGCGTCAGTAGTCATCGGGGGCGGTGGCCTCGCTCCACAGGTCAAGGTCGGCCCGCTGCGCCTGGACCTTCCGCCACACTACGAAACCGCCAAGCGCAACCACGATGAGGATCAGCAGCTTCTTCATGTCCGCCAGCCTACCGCTCGGCTGGCCGGGTGCCGCTCAAGCTCCGGCAGAGATGTGCCCAACCGTGACCACGAACGCGGAAGGCCGGAACGGGCGGGTTCGGGCGGTTCGGGCGGGAAAAGAAAAGAGCCCCTGTCGCCAGGGGCCCTGGTCCTCTCGTGGGGGT
>CAZORE010000300.1:0-2913 GCA_964581815.1 uncultured Streptosporangiaceae bacterium
CTGGCCGGCGGCCCGGTCAGGGCCTGGAGCGCAGGCCGGCGTTCCCGCGGGCATCGCGGCGGAGTCGGCTGATCACGGGTCCGATGGCGCGGGCTTAAATTAGGCCTGCTGCCCACGCCAGGCTGGCTGCGTTGCTCAGGTCGTGGTCGGACGATATGTAAATCGGTTCATCGTCGCAGGAACGGGCGGGCGCGGCAGGCTGCCAGCCCGGCAGGTGAGCGAAGGCGCAGGCCGAGAAAACGGCCCGGACGCCGCTGCTCTAGGCCGCTGCGGCGATGAGGACTGGCGCGGGGTGCGCGATGACCAGGGCGGCTCCGGCGTGGGTGGTCGGCACCTCCGTGACCGAGCCGGCGTGCCGGTCTGGCCGCTGGCCTGGATTGTGCTGCGGCGGCTTGCTGCTCGGCCCGGAAAGTCCGAGCGGCACGCCGATCCCCGCGCACACGACGACGAGGCTGACCGCCCCGGCGACGCGGCGCCGGCGGATCTTGCGGCGGCGCTCGATCACCAGGTTGGCCAAGCCCTCGCTGGGCAGCACGTCGGCCAGCTCGCTCTCAAGGGCGATCCTCAGGCTGAACTCATCCTCAGCTTGGATGGACACGGCAACCTCTCTTTTCGTCCTCGTACAGTAGCTGCCGCAGTTGATCAAGCCCTCTGCTCGCCGCGGACTTGACGGTGCCTTCGGGGATACCCAGCGCCGCGGCGGTTTCGGTCACCGTGGCATCGAGGAGGTAGCGGCAGACGAGTACCTCGCGCTGGATGTCTGGCAACTGCCGCAGCACGCGGACCAGCACGCGACGGCTGTCCACCGCCTCGGCGAACGAGACCACGTTGGCTAGCTCGTCCATGTCCTGGCCGCTTTCCGGGTGGCGGTCGCGGTGCCGCCAGCGCTCGCGGCACGCGTTCACCAGCACGGTCCTGGCGTAGGCGCGGGGCGCCTCCCTGGCGTGATCCCACCGCCGGTAGGTGCGCAGCAGCGTGACCTGCAGTACGTCCTCGGCGTCCTCCCGCGAGCCGAGCAGCACAAGGGCCGCGCGTAGCAGCGAGGGGGACGCGTCCCTGACGAACTCGGTGAACTCCGCATCGCGGAGTGCTCGCGCGCCGGACGCGATGGCTCGGATCCCTCTCACGGCCTCTTTAATGCCGGCGCGCGGTCCGAGGTTCCAACGGATTTTCGCTAGCGCAGGAAACCCTCGTAGGAGTGCTGCTCAAGCTGGCTTTGGACCTGCTTGACGGTGTCGAGACTGACGCCGGCCATGATCAGCAGGCTGACGCCACTGAGCTGCAGGTCTTGGCCGAGCCCGATGCTGTCCAGGGCTACTAGCGGGAACATCGCGACCAGGGCCAGGTAGATAGAGCCCGGTGCGGTGAGCCGGCTCAGCACGTACCTGAGGAAGGAGGAGGTGGGCGAGCCCGGCCGGATACCGGGGATGAATCCGCCGTAGTTCCTGATGTTGTCCGAGAGTTCGTCCGGGTTGAACGTGATCGACACGTAGAAGAACGTGAACCCGACGATCAGGCAGAAGAACGCCATGAAGTAGACGTACGGCGCGGCGGCCAGGGCGGGGTCGAGGTTGCGGCTGACCCAGTTCACCCAGCCCTGGGGATGGCGTTGATTACCGAACAGCGACACGGCGAGCTGCGGCGTTTCCAGCAGCGAGGAGGCGAAGATGACCGGCACCACGCCTGCCTGGTTCACCTTCACCGGAATGAACGTGGACCCGCCGCCGTACATCCTGCGACCGACGATCCGTTTCGCGTACTGGACCGGGAGGCGGCGCTGCCCCTGCTCGATGAAGACGATGAGCGTTGTCACCGCGATGATCACGAGGACCGCCGCGGCCGCGTAGAAGAATCGCTTGACGGCGTAAATCTCCCTGATCTCGCCGGGAATGACGGCCAGGATGCTGGTGAACATCAGCACGGACATGCCGTTGCCGACGCCGCGGTCGGTGATCAGCTCGCCCATCCACATGATCACCGCGGTCCCTGACACCATCGTGATCACCACGGTGACGACGGTGAACGGGGTCGGGTTCGGGATCAGCGGATGGAACGCCGGGCCGCAGCCGCTGCCGGGGAACGCCGCACCGGTCCTGGCCGCCTGCACGTAGGTCACCGCGTACAGCAGGCCAAGCGCCACCGTGACGTACCTGGTGTACTGGGTGATCTTCGCCTGGCCAGCGTGCCCCTGCTTCCGCAACGCCTCCAGGCGCGGGACCACCTGGGTGAGCATTTGCACGATAATGCTGGCCGTAATGTACGGCAGGATGCCGATCGCGAACACGGTCAGGTGCAGCAGGGAGTTGCCGCTGAGCAGGTTCAAGATAGCGAAGGCCCCGCCGGAACTCGACGTGCCCGAGCAGTAGCTGACGTTCCGTTCGGAGACGCCCGGGGCGGGCAGGTTTGAGCCGAGCCGGAACAACGCGATGATGGCGCCGGTGAACAGTAGCTTCTTGCGCAGGTCAGGCGTACGGAACGCCCGCACGAATGTGCTCAGTACGGCCGTTGCGCCGCCATAGCTAGTCACGCCCCTTGAAATGCCGCACAGCGCCTCCCGGTTCCGCGGGACACCGATGCCGCCGCACAGCGCAGCACAATCATGCGGGCCCGCTACACAGGACAGGCCGTCGCCAAATAGATCGATGCGCAGCAGGCGCCGACTTCGTGGTGCTCCCGGCCGGGACCCTGTGGGGATGACCGCATCCGGCCGATGCCTCGCGGCTCGGCAGGAGCGGCCGTAACGCACTCCCGCTACTGCGCGCGCCCGCCCAGCGGACATCCAGAACACCCAGATATGCGGGGCGAGAAGTCAGCGTCGATCGCTATGGCTAACCGTGCATAGCGGCGGCAGTGCGCGTGTGCCGTGCGGCGGTCTCTGTAGCGAATCGTGATCACTGGCCCGGCTGGCCCGAT
>CAZORE010000301.1:0-2887 GCA_964581815.1 uncultured Streptosporangiaceae bacterium
CCGCGCGGGCCCGGTGGTGATGCCGGGCCCGCGCGGCCCGCGTTCTCCGTGCTGTTTTCGGTTGCGGTGCTCCGGCTAGCGGGGCGGAGGGGTCACTGCACGACGGACCAGACGAAGGTGGCCGTGCCGGAGACTCCTGCCGTGTCCGTTGCCGTCACCGTCACCGTGTAGGTCCCGAGCGTGCTGCCGGAACCGGAGATCGTGCCGTTCGACGCGATCGTGATGCCGGGCGGCAGCCCGGCCGCTGTGAAGGTGAGGGCCTGGGATGCGTTGGAGTCCACCGCCTGCACGGCGAACGAGACCGCCGTGCCCTTCGGGCTGCTGTAGCCGAAGGGGTTGACGACGCCGACCGTCTCCGCGCCCGGCACGCCCGAGTTCGCCGTGACTCCTCCGCTGACCGCGGTGTTGGCCAGCGAGACGCCCGCGCTCGATGTGCCCGCGGCTACCTGCCCGGTCAGCGTGTGAGCGAGGCTGGTCGAGCCGGTCAGCGGCAGGCTGCTGGACGCGTCCCCGACCTTGATCGAGTACGTGCCCGCCTGGGCTTCCCACTGGTTGTCGGTTGCCGACCAGGAAGCCAGGTCGTGGACGGTCAGCGGGAAGGTGACCGTCGCGCTGGCCCCGGGGTTGAGCGTCACGCGCTGGAAGCCCGCCAGCTGCTCCGGCGGGTCCTGGCTGGCCGCCGGGTCGCCGACGTACAACTGGGCCACGTCCGCGCCCGCGACCGACCCGGTGTTGGTGATCGTCGCCGTCGCGGTAGCGGTGCCGTTGGCGTTGAACGCCCCGACGTTGAGGTTGGAGAAGGAGAACTTCGTGTAGGACAGTCCGAAGCCGAACGGGAACGCGGGCGTGATGTTCTGCGACTGGTACCAGCGGTACCCGATGTCCACGCCCTCGCTGTAGACCGGGCCGGTCGGAGTGCCCGGCCACTGCGCGGTGGTCTGCGCCGGGACCTGGCTGAGGCTGGCCGGGAAGGTGACCGGCAGCTTGCCCGACGGATTGACGGTGCCGAAGATCAGCGCGGCGATGGCCGCCCCGGTCTCCCCGCCGCCGTACCAGTTCTCGAACACCCCGGCCACCGAGTTCAGCCACGGCATGACCACCGGCGAGCCGCTGTTGATCACGACGATGGTGTGCGGGTTGGCCGCGGCCACGTCGGCGATCATCGTCTCGTCCGCGCTGGAAACGTCGAGCGTGGTCAGGTCGCTCTCCTCGCCCTCAGGTGCGCTGACGAAGACGATCGCGTAGGTGGCGGCCGAGGCAGCGGTGACCGCCTGCGGGATGTTGGCGGTGCCGTTGTCATCGCCCGCGGTGTAGGTGACGGTGACGTTCGGCCCGACCGCGTTCTGGATGCCGGTCAGCGGCCAGACCGTGGTCGAGCTGTCGACCCCGCCGCTGCCGCCGCCCGCGAGTTCGACCGCCGCGCCGCCGTCGGTGCCGATCACCGCGATCGACTGCTTGGTAGTCGGGTTCGGGTTGAGCGGCAGGATGCCGTTGTTCTTCAGCAGGACCGTGCCCTCTTCACCAAGCTGCAGCGCGGTCTGCTGGTGCGCCGCGCTGGTGACGGTGTTGGAGAGGGAGCCGGTCGCCGGGTTGTCGAACAGGCCGAAGGCGAACATCTGGGTCAGGATCCGGGCGACGGCCGCGTTGAGCGTCGCCTGGTTCAGGGTGCCTGCCGTGAGGGCGGCCTGCACGGAGCTGGCATTGGAGAACGGCATCGCGATGTCCATGCCGCCCTCGAGGTCCGCGACGGCATTGCCGGCGGCGCCCCAGTCGGAGACGACGAAGCCGCCGGAGTTGGCCTGCGTGTCGAGTCCGTTCTGCAGCATGTCGGCGTTCGCACATGAGGGGGCGCTGTTGACCACGGCGTAGGAGCACATGAACGACGCCGGGGCCGCCTGCTGGATCGCGGTCTGGAACGGCGCCAGGTAGAGCTCCTGCAGCGCCTTCTGGCTGACCGTTTCGTTGTTGCCGCCGTTGGGGTACTGTTCCTGGTCGTAAGCGGCCACGTGCTTGACGTCGGTCATCACGCCCTGGCTCTGCAGCCCCTGGACCTCGGCCGCGGTGACCTGGCCGGCCAGGTACGGGTCCTCGCCGTAGGTCTCGTAGGTCCGGCCCCAGCGCGGGTCGCGCACGAGGTTGGTTGTCGGGCCGAGCGAGATGTTCGCGCCCTTGCCAGCGAACTCGGCGCCCTTTGCCGCGCCTTCCTGCGTGATCAGCGCCGGGTCCCAGGTCGCGGCGGCGGACTCGCCGTCGGGGAAGGCCGTCACGCCGCCGTTGCCGTCGCCGACTCCGGACGGGCCGTCCTCCATGTTCAATGACTTAATGCACAGGTTGGGGATGGCGTTGACCTGGCCGATGTACCCCGAGGTGCCATCGCCGGAGGCCAGGGTGACTTCTTCGGCTTGGTCCATGGTGTTGAGCACCTGCTGGACCCGCTGCGCGACCGGCGCCGTGGAGCCGACCCAGGGGCAGACCCCGTTGCCGCCGTTGCCGTTGCCGCCGGTGACCGGCGCGGTGGTGGTCAGCCCGTAGACGTCGAACTCGAAGATCGAGTCGCCGAACTGGGTGCCCCGGGCGGTGGCGTAGACGCGGATGTAGCGGTCGGTCACGGACGCGGTGAACTTCGTGGTCCCGCCGGTGCCGGTCGTCGTGGAGTAGATGTTGGTCCAGGTGGCGTTGTCGCTGGACACCTGGACCTGGAAGGCCGAGGCGTACGCAGCCTCCCAGAGGATGCTCACGCTGCAGATCTGCTGCGGAGAGCCGAGGTCGACGTCCAGCCACTGCGGGTCCGCGGACAGGCTGGACCAGCGGGTGCCGGGGTCGCCGTCGGTGGCGTCGGGCGCCGGGTAGTCGGTGGCGTCCTGGGTGGAGGAAGCCGTGGTCGGCT
>CAZORE010000302.1:0-2883 GCA_964581815.1 uncultured Streptosporangiaceae bacterium
AAGTCAAGCCGGGGCGACGTGGAGGCGGTGCGCGGCATCGACCTCGACATCCCGCAGGGCGAGTTCTTCGGCCTGCTCGGCCCGAACGGTGCCGGCAAGTCCACCACCATCGGCATGCTCACCACGCTGGTCGCCCCGACCGGCGGCCGGGCCTGGGTGGCCGGCCACGACGTCACCAGGGACACGGTCGCGGTCAAGCGGCGGATCGGCGTCGTCACCCAGAACAACACGCTCGACATGCAGCTCACGGTGGCGGAGAACCTGGAGTTCCGCAGCCGGTTCTTCGGCCTGCCCAAGGGGGTCGCGGCCAGGCGGGCGGCGCAGCTCATCGACGCGTTCGGGCTGACCGACAGGAAGAACGCGATGGCCGACCAGCTCTCCGGCGGCCAGGCCCGCCGGCTGATGATCGCCCGCGCCCTGGTTCACCAGCCGGACGTGCTGTTCCTCGACGAGCCCACTGCGGGCCTCGACCCGCAGACCCGCGTCAACCTGTGGGAGATCCTCCAGGTGCTGCACGGGCAGGGCCAGTCGATCCTGCTCACCACGCACTACATGGAGGAAGCCGAGGCCCTCTGCGACCGGATCGCGGTGGTCGACCACGGCAAGATCCTCGCCGAGGGCTCGGTTGACGAGCTGCTGGCGAACTCGGGCGCGCAGACGGTCGTCACCGTCCGCTACGAGGAGCCGGTGCCCGACGGGCTGGCCGACCGGGCCGGCCTGGCCGACCGCCCCGGCGTCACCAAGGTGGAGGCCGACGGCGACCAGCTGCGCGTCTTCGCCGCCGACCCGGAAGGCCTGCTCGGCGACATGGTGAGTATCGGTGCGGCCAACGGGCTGCACGTCCGCGACGCCACCCAGACCAAGCCGAGCCTAGAGACCGCCTTCCTCGCCTTGACCGGCCGCGAGTACCGGGAGTAGAGACCATGGCCATCACGACCAGGCCCGCCAGCATCGGCGAGGCATCCGGCGACGACGCTCCCGTCGCGGCGTCGGTCGCCGCGCTGATCACCGACGCGCCCGTCCCGCACCCGACCCTGTGGAAGACGTTCGCCGCGATGATGGCGCGCGAGTTCCGCGTGCTCGGCAGGAACGCGCCGTCCACCTTCATCAGGGCGGTCCTGCAGCCGCTGCTGTTCGCGTTCGTGTTCGCCTACGTCATGCCCAAGATCGGCAGCGGCTTCTCGGTGGCGAGCACGGGCAGCACGAGCACGGGCGGCACTGGGGCAGGCAGCATTAACTTCGCCACGATCCTGGTGCCTGGCCTGATGGGCTCGATGTTCCTCATGCAGGGCATGTTCGGCACCACGATGCCGCTGATCATGGAGTTCTCCTGGCAGCGCACCATCGAGGACCGCGCGCTCGCGCCGGTGCCGATCCGCGTCCTCGGCATCCAGAAGATCACCGCGGGCGCGATCCAGGCGTTCATCGGCGCCGCGATCGTATTCCCCGTCGTGTACTGGGTGCACGCGCCCGGGCAGGGCCCGCACGTGCACGTGAGCAACTGGCTGCTGCTCGCCGTGGTCATGATCTTCTCCTCGACGCTCACCGCCTCGCTCGGCCTGTGGCTCGGCACGGTGGTCGACCCGCGCAAGATCCAGATGATCTTCGCCGTCATCCTGCTGCCGATCACGATGCTCGGGTGCGTCTACTACCCGTGGTCCGCCCTGCACGCGATCCGCTGGCTGCAGGTCGTCACGCTGATCAACCCCATGGTCTACATGACCGAGGGCCTGCGCGCCGCCCTGACCCCGGGCATCGGCCACATGCCGCTGTGGGCGATCATGCTCGCCCTGGTCGGCGGCACCCTGGCCTTCGGCTCCATGGCCGTCCGCACCTTCCGCAACCGCGTGGTCAACTAGTCCCAACCCGCCGAACACGCCGCCCCGGCCCAGCACTGATTCAAGTCGTTCCACGAGCACTAGGCTCAGCGCGTGCCCTTCGTTCCCGACACTTCCGCCGCGCCCGCAGACCGGGCCGTGGTCAACGACTACGACACCTTCGCCGAGGCGTACTCGGCCGTAAATGAAGCCAGCCTCATCAACGGCTACTACACACGGCCCGCGATCGTGGACCTAGCCGGGGACGTGGCCGGGCAGCGGATCCTCGACGTCGGCTGCGGCTCCGGCCCGATATCTGCCGCACTGCGCGACCGGGGCGCCACCGTGGCCGGCTTCGACTCCAGCGCCAAGATGGTGGAGCTTGCCCGGAAGCGTCTAGGCCCCGATGCCGACCTGCGGATAGCCAACCTCGGCCAGCCGCTGCCATACCCAGATGGCGCGTTCGACGTCGTCATCGCGGCCCTCGTACTGCACTACCTGCGGGACTGGACGGCACCGCTGGCCGAGCTGCGGCGCATCCTCAAGCCCGGCGGCCGACTGATCGTGGCCGTCGACCATCCCTTCGCGGTCGCCATCCAGGAGCGCGAAGCCGGGCACAAGCGCGACTACTTCGCGACTTACAACTGGTCCGAAGAGTGGACTTACGGCGGCCACACAGCCCACATGAGCTTCTGGACCCGGCCGCTGCACGCCATGATCGACGCCTTTACCGCCGCTGGGTTCCGGATAGCCGTCGTCAGCGAGCCGCCCCCCGCGCCAGGTGCCCGCGAGCTGTTCCCCGACCGCCTCCCGGACACGCCCTCCGGGGCATTCCTGTGCTTCCTGTTCTTTGTCCTGGAGGCCAGCTAGTGCCGTGGCAGGCAACGTTTGCCTCGTTGGCGGCGTGACTCTCATCCGGCGATCTGGGGCAGTCAAGCTCGGAGCGATACCGTGCGGTTCTCTAGCCTCAGAACCAGTCCCCTAGTGCTGGCCGCCGGACTACGACGACAGTTCAGCCCGGCGCGACCACCAGGCCTCGGCGGCGGTCATTGCGCTCTCGGCCTCG
>CAZORE010000303.1:0-1463 GCA_964581815.1 uncultured Streptosporangiaceae bacterium
CATGACGCGGAACTTCACCGCCGAGGCGGCCGCGTCCGGCACCTCGTACGCCGTCGCGGAGGAGGCGTTCGTGTCCCGCGCCGCGCTGCGCCGGCTTGTCGAGGAGGACGAGGTCGGGCTTGCGGTGCTCGCCATGCTCCGCATGCCCGGCCTGTGCGGTGCCGACATCGACCTGTCGGCCGGCATGATCGCGCCGGCCTGAGGTAACGGACGGCAGCTGAAGGCTGCTTGAGACCCCTTGAGAACCATGACGCAGGAACTGCGCAGGAACTGGAAGTGAGGAACGCACCGTGAGCGTGTCGTCGGTGCTTGTGGTCGGTGGCGGCATCACGGGCAGCGTGCTTGCCCTTGCCCTCACGCAGCGGGGGGTCAGGGTCGAGCTCGCGGAGATCAGCCCGCAGTGGCGTGGCGTCGGCCACGGCATCACCGTCCAGGGCAACCTGCTCGCCGCGCTGGACAAGGTGGGCGTGCTCGGCGAGGTCCTCGACCGCGGGGTGCCGTTCAACCAGCTGCGGATGCGCCAGGCCGACGGGTCGCTCATCGCCGAGGTGCCCACGCCGCGCACCGGGGGCCCCGCGCTGCCCGCGACGCTGGGCGCGCTCCGTTCCGACTTGCAGGCCGTGCTGTGCGATCACGTTTACGCGGCGGGCGTCACGGTGCGGCTGGGGCTGAGCGTCCGGGCGATCGCCCAGGACTCAGAGCGCGCCTATGTCCAGTTCACCGACGGCACGGACGGCCGCTACGACCTGGTGGTCGGCGCGGACGGCATCAGGTCCGCCGTCCGCCCGATGCTCGGCATCACCACCACGCCCCAGCCGAGCGGCATGTCGATCTGGCGGGTGGTCGCGGGCCGGCCCGCGGAGATGGACTGCGCCGAGGTGTACTACAACGGCCCCAGGTACAAGGCGGGATACAGCCCGATCTCGTCCGGCCAGTGCTACGCCTACCTGCTCGACGTCGACGGCAAGCAGGCCGACTTCGGCGACCAGCCCGCCTGGCAGCTCATGTACCAGCGGTCGGCGGGCTACGGTGGCACCTGGGGCAGGCTACGGGAGACGATCGATGCGGACTCCAACGTCTCGCACACGCGCATCGAGTGGCTGCTCGTGGCTGACCCCTGGTACCGGGGCCGGGCCATCGTGATCGGGGATGCCGCGCACGCCTGCCCGCCGCTGATCGCCCAGGGCGCCGCGATGTGCGCTGAGGACGCCGTGGTGCTCGCCGAGCTGGTCACCGGCGGGCAGCCGGTCTCGCGGGCCCTCCCGGCATTCATGACCCGGCGGATGCCCAGGGTCGAGCTCGTCGTCAAGAACTCGATGCAGCTGGTCCGCTGGGAGATGGGCCTCGAACCGCACACCGAGGCGGACGTGGCGCGGACGATGAGCTCCACCCTCGGTTTCCTTGCCGCGGCCGCGGCCTGACCTCCGTCCGGTGACCAGCCGGGCCGCGCCCGCCCCACCGGC
>CAZORE010000303.1:1563-2877 GCA_964581815.1 uncultured Streptosporangiaceae bacterium
CCCACCGGCCCGACGCCCGCGGCTGCGCCGAGCCGCCAAGCTCCTACCTGCGCCGCATCTGGTATGACGCGCTCGTCTACACCCCGCACGCGCTGCGCCACCTGATCATGGTGGCCGGCGCGGACAAGGTGGTGCTCGGCACCGACTACCCCTTCGACATGGGCGTCACCGACCCGGTCGAGCGGGCCGCCGCCGCCGGCCTCCCGGCCGCGGACCTCACCGCGGTCCTGAGCGGCAACGCGGCCGCCTTGTTCGGCCTTCCCGCCGCCGTCAGCCGCCACGGCTGACTCGCCGGCGTAACCGGCTGGTCACGGTATGGCCGCGTTCCAGCTTGAGCGACCCTGGGATCTGGCGTTGGTAATCGCGCGTTCGGTACCCTCTCCGAAAACTCCCAACATTTCTGGAGAATTCGGGCCTGGCGATGAGCACACTTCCCTATTTCCCGACCCCGGCGACCCCTGAACAGATGACCGGGGAACCGGCTGCCGTGCAGCTGACCGCGGCCGGCCCGGCGCCGCAACGGCGCCTGACCGTGCTGTTCCGCGCGCTGATGGTCATTCCGCACGGCATCGTGCTTTATTTCCTCACGATCGGCGCTATTTTCACCGTGTTCGTCGGCTGGTGGGCGGCCTTGTTCACCGGTCGGCTGCCGGAATGGGCGCACTCCTACGTGTCCGGCTTCGTGCGGTGGTACGCGCGCGTAGTGGCGTATGAGCTGCTGCTGACGGACGTTTACCCGCCGTTCTCCCTCGGCGACGAACCCGGGTACCCGGTGCGCGTCCTCATGCCGCCCAGGGACCGCCTCCCCCGCTGGGAGGTCTTCTTCCGCGGCATCCTGGTCATCCCCGCGAGCCTGCTGACGACCATCCTGCAGTACGGCGGCATGACCATCGTCGCCTTCATCGCATGGCTGATCACGCTCATCACCGGGCGGCTCCCCCAGGGGCTGCACCAGGCATACATGGCGATGATCCGGTACCAGGCTCGTACCTACTGCTACTACTTCCTGCTCACTTCGACCTACCCGAAGGGGCTCTACGGCGATGGCCCAGCCGCCGCGGCCGCCGCCGGCGATGCGCCGACGCTGCCGGTCGCTGACGGGCCGGCCGCCAGCGACTGGGCGCCCCCCGGTGACCCGGCTCCCGCCGCGGACTGGGCGCAGCCGGCCGACGACCCCGCGCCGGGCGGCTACGGGACGCCCGCCGGCTACGGGACGCCCGCTGACTACGGGACGCCTGCCGGTTACGGGACGCCTGCCGGTTACGGGACGCCTGCGGGCTACGGGACGCCTGCCGGTTACGGGACGCCTGCCGG
>CAZORE010000304.1:0-2873 GCA_964581815.1 uncultured Streptosporangiaceae bacterium
GTGATCACGCACCGGCAACGTCACGTGAGCCCAGCCCGTGGTAACGGTCATATCCATCACCGTAAGGGGAATCAGGAGCTTTCCCGTGCCGGGAGGCGGCAGGGGCGGGAGCGTTAGCGGTCGTGGCCTTCGCGCAGCCAGGCGAGGTAGTCCGCGACCGCGCGGCTGGTGTCGTAGGCGGGCTGGTAGCCGGTGTCCTCGCGGAGCCTGGTGATGTCCAGGCATGGCGGCTGGCCTGATCCGGCCGGGCGGCGGCCCTCGGGCAACTCGATCCGGGCGTCCGGGACGAGCTCTTTGACGGCGGCGGCGACCTCCCGGCTGGTCACCACCTTCCCCGAGCCGATGTTGTAGGTGCGGTGATTCAGCCGGGGCGCGAGCTGCAACAAGGCGATCGCCCTGGCGCAGTCCTTGACATAGCACACGTCGAGCCCGTCGTCGCCGTAGACAGGGAAGCGCAGCGCGGAGAAGTCCGGGGCGGTGCCGCGGGCGGCGGCGTGCACGAGCTGCGGCAGCGCCATGAACGAAGAGAACGGGTTGCCGCCGGGTCCCCAGGGGGATATCCGGTAGCTGAGGATCTCGATCCCCGTGGCGTCGGCCAGGTAGTCGGCCAGCAGTTCCCCGGCCTTCTTGAACGCCGGGATCACGTGGCCGGCCGTCATCGGCAGCGGCAGGTCCTCCCGGTACGGCGGCTCGGCGGTGACGCCGCCGTACACGCCGACCGTCGATGCCATGCCGACCCGCGGCACCTGCCACTCGCCGGCCGCCTGGACCACGTTGAACAGGCTGCCGACCGCCTTCCTGGCGCCGGCGACGGGCTCGTCCGCGCCGGGTGGCCAGGGCACCGACCCGGCCAGGTGCACGATGCCGGTGATCTTGTGGCGGCTGCCGACCTCCAGCAGCGCGGCCAGGTCAGTGACATCGGCCCGCTCGCAGAACACCCGCCGCCCCGCCTCGCCGGCCAGCGCTTCCGGCAGCACGGGCTCCCGGCGCTGCACCAGCACGCACGTCTCGCCCGCCTCCAGCAGCGCCCGCGTGGTGTGCAGGCCGATGAATCCCAGCCCTCCGGTCACAAGGATCATGACACCTCCAATTCACTAGCACGCTAACGACATCAGTGAGCCTAACATGTCATTAGCGTGCTAGCGATTACAGTGGGGGGATGGATGACCTCCTGGCCTTGTTCACCCAGGCCGCCAAGCTGCTCCGGGAAGCCGCCGACGAGGCCATGAGCGGGCACGGGGTCCGGGTCGGCCAGCACATCGTGCTGAGCGCGCTCTGGGACACCGACGGGCTGACCCCCGGCGAGACCGCCCGCCGCCTCGGCGCCGCGACCCCGACCATCGTCAACACCGCCACCCGGATGGAGGAAGCCGGCCTACTCACCCGCAGGCCCGACCCGGGCGACGCCCGCCTCGTCCGCCTGTACCTCACCCCCCGCGGCCGGTCGGCGCGCGAACCGGTCCGCGAGGCCCGCGCCGCGCTGGAGCAGCGCGCCACCGCCACCCTCACCGCCGCGGAACGGGACCACCTCGGCTCGGCACTCGCCAAGATCATCGCCCAGCTCCAGAACGAGTCATCCTAAGCGCTCCGCATACCGCAGCGGGTATGGCCCCGGTGATCCCAGTCGCGGATGCGCCCATGATCCTCCTATTCAGGCGGCCTGCTTACATAGATGCGCATGCCAGGTTCATGGCAGTCACGATCTACCACGCAGAACCATCGCGAGGCGCAAGGCCTGCTCGGGAGACCCTTGCCGCCACGCGGGCGCGGGGCAGTGGCGCGCAGGGCTGATTCCAGTTTTGCGTCGTGAATTTTGCGGCCATTCGTGCTTGGCGTGTCCTGGTCCAGCGCGCCGACCAGGGATCTAGCTGCGGCCTGCGGCGATGAGCTCGCTCCGCCACTGCGCGAAGCGGTGGCGCATGTCAGCGACTGAGGCCCGATCGGCACGGTACTCAGCGAACGCGGTGTCGGTGATCTGGGTCAGCGCCCCGAGCGCGTCGGCGAACAGCAGCCGGTCAAAGCCACGGTCGGCGTTGGCGGCAAGCTCGAGCAGTTGCTCGCGCGTATACCGACCGCTCGTAATGGCGGCATCCACATCCAGGAAGTCACGCGGCAGGGCGCGGCCGAACAAGGCACAGACCTTGTTGGCGACAGCGTCGTCGGCGTGCAGGACAGGCCCGACATCCAGTTGAACGGGCTCATGGGCGCGCCAGTCGACCGATAGCTCGACCTTTTCCTCGGTGCCGTCTGCCGGGTCGGTGAGAGTCAGCCGGGTGAACGTCTCGGCGCTCATGATGACCGATGCCTTGTATCCGGCGGCTTCGAGTGCAGTAATAACGGCAGCAACCAGTTCGGGGAACTCCCCTCGGCGCTGCCAGCTTGTGAACAGGTCAACGTCCCCGCTCGGCCGGCTGCCCATTCCATGTGCGGACACCGCGTACCCTCCGGCCAGCGCGAGCCCGAACCTCCCGCCTGCCGCCAGGGCGATCCGCTCGTGCCGAGGTTCCATCGCCAGGCAGCTACGCGGTCGCGGTGATGCGGCTGATCTCGGCCAGGACCGGGAACCTCTGCTCCCACGCGCGGCGGAGCTGGGCCGGCAGCCACAGCAGCGCCCACAGCCGCCGCAGGACCCGCTCATCCAGGTAGGCGTACAGGTCCTGCGGGCTCGCCGCCTCGATCAGGACGGCACGGTACAGGTCTACGACCCGGCCCGGCGCGTCCAGGTCATAGACCGCATTCCCCGACCAGTCCAGGTACGACGGCAGTTGAACGATCCCAGACGAAGGACCCTGCAGCAGGTCCAGCCGCTCCGGGACCGCATACGGGCGCTGGTAGCGAGCGCCCGAGGTTCCCTGGGCATCGGCCATGTCCAT
>CAZORE010000305.1:0-2782 GCA_964581815.1 uncultured Streptosporangiaceae bacterium
GGGAGGTTGGTCGGATGGCTACGTTCCGGGCCTACGCCAAGCTGCTGGAACCCGATGACCCAACGATGCGGATCTACGAGGCGGGCCTGCGCGCCTGCCCCGGCGAGCCGGGGATGCCGCTCGCGGAGGTGCTACGGCGAAGCGGTGGCGTCTACCAGACCACCACCCCGCTGGTGCCGCATATGCGTGACGACATCCGCGAGGTGGCGGAGCTGACATCGGACGCGGAGCTGCTCAAAATCGCGGAGCTGACCGAGGTGCCCGTTTCGCTTGAGCACCTGCGTGGCCTGGACCCGCAGACGCGCATCATCATCAGGTCCGAACTTAGCTATGAGGGCGACGAAGCGTCTCAGGTCAGCGCGGCCACCCGGCCACGTCAGGCGCTGGCGACGGTCATGCCGGACGGCACAGTGATTCCGGGGGACGTCCGGCCGTTAGACCGGGGTACTCGCACACCCCGCGGAGCGGACCGCCCGTCCGGGCTCCTTCCACGGGGCCAGGCAGTCTCCTTATGGACACCAAGCACGGCTCTGAGTACCTTATGACCTGACTGTCTGGGGGTGGGAACCACCGTGTCTCGGTCGCGACGCATTGACTGGGCGGCAGCGCAGAGGCGCGGCTGGTTCGCGGTGATGGGGGCGATGTGCCTGGTGGCCCCGCTCGCGTTGCTAGTGCTGATCGGACTGTCGCCAGGTGCCAGGGCAGCGGCGGCGACACTTTCGGCGGATTCCACGGCGGCCAGCCCGACCGCCGCCGCCACTACGCCCGCGCCAACACCCTCATGCTTTCCGCTGACCGAGAGCAGTGGAACCTGCTACAACGCGGGCGAGTTCTGCCCCAACGCTGACCTGAACATGTCCGGGGTGGCGGCGAACGGCACGCCGATCGCCTGTGAGCCTGAGGCCAACGGGACCCAGCCGCACTGGAGAGACTGCACGCCCGCGACCTCCACCGCTACACCCGCCAGCTCGGCAACTGGCACACTGGTTTGCCCCGCGGCGCGTGCCAGCACGTCGGCCAGTGCCACGACCGGGACCACCGCGTCAGCCACCCCGGAGGTAAGCACGGCTGCTCCGGTTGGCCCGCCGGCGACCGGTGGCGGCACCGGGCCGGGGATCAACGGGGCACTGGCTGCCGCTGGGTGCGCCGTCATAGTCGCGGGGGCCGGGCTCGTCTTCCTTTCCCGTCGGCGCCGGACTACAGGCTCACGATGACCTCAATCGGGCCAGCTGATGGCAAGTGGTATGCCCGTAACGGGCCGGGCGCGGGATCGGCGAGCAGGGCGCGACGGGCGTCTTCCAGGCCCTTCTCGTTCTCCTGCGGCCCGGTGATGCCCGTCAGGTCGTTCCCGGTGATGCGGAAGGCGAAGTAGTCGGCCTGGACGGCCCAGCGGAAACGCAGCATCGGCCGCAGGCCCTCGTCTGCCTCCCGCTGGCTCAGCCCGCCGGAGGCGAGGTAGGCGTCGATCATGCCGGCCGCGGCGTCCAGGCCGCCGAGGTACATCGCCGCCGAGGCCAGGTCGTAGAGCAGCGGGCCGTGCAGGGCGACGCTCCAGTCGATGATCCCGACCTGGCCGGTCACCGGGTCGAGCCGGAACGCCTCGGCGGCGGGATCAGCGTGCAGCAGCCCGGCCGTCCACGCTCCCGGCCCGCGGCGTTCCAGGTCCGCCACCGCGGCCGTGACCGCGGGGCGCACCCACGGCCGCAGCGACAGGTGCGCCGCCGCCGGGTTCACCCAGTGGAAACGCCGGGCCGCCGGGACCACCAGGCCGGACAGCGCCTGGTGGACGCGCGCCAGGGTCGCGCCGATCAGCCGCCGCTCGTGCTCGTCGCCGCCCGTCAGCGGGTCACCGGGTACCCAGGCAAGCAGCCCGAGCGTGTAGCCGTCCGCGGTGGCGGTCAGCGAGCCGTCGGTGGTCGGCTCGGGCTTGCCGGACGGGATGCCCGGACGGTCGAGCCGGGATGCCACGGCCAGGCCGCCGGCCAGCTGATCGCCCAGGTGAGGTGCCACCGCCTTGAGCACCCAGCGCCGGCCGGCGTCGTCGACGATCCAGGTGCGTGACCCCATGCCGCCGTCGAGCCGGGTGAGCCGCGCGGCGGGCCGGTCCCATTCCTCGGTCAGGCAACGGCGGGCCCGTTCCTCGCTCAGCATGGGGGTAGGCCCGGCATGCTCCTCGATATGCCCGCAGGTTAAGCAAGCATGCCAGCAGGCGGCCGGCCGGCCCCCGCTAGCCGGGCGGCAGGCCAAGCTCGTAGGCGCGCAGGGCGACGCCGGGCGCCGGCTCGAAGTCGAGGTCAGGTGTCCTCGTGAACCCGGTCGCCGCGTAGAGGTGCTGCGCGGCCTTCATGGCCGGCAGCGTGCACAGGCGGAGCCGGCGGACGCCGCGCCGCGCCGCGTGCTCCATCACGGCCTGCAGCAGTTGCCGGCCCACGCCCTGCCCCTGCGCCCGCGTGTCGACCGCGAACGCCCTGATGTCTGCCTCCGCCTCGTTCCGCGCGAGCTCGCTGCCCGGGCCGAACGGCTCGAACGTGATCGTGCCGACGAGTCGGCCAGCGCCGTCCTCGGCGACCAGCACCGCGCAGCCGCCGACGAACCCGAACCCGCGCAGCGTGTCCGCGTACCCGGTGGACTCGGACAGCAGCCCGCCAGCCCGGTAAGCGGACACCCGTAGCTCGCCGACCAGCTCGTGCTCATCGGTCCGCGCCTCCCGAATCATCACCAGCCGCACGCTACCAAGGAACCGCCGGGCACGCCTGCCCGGCCGACGCTGGCCGCTACCGGG
>CAZORE010000306.1:0-2721 GCA_964581815.1 uncultured Streptosporangiaceae bacterium
CGCCGCACCGCACCCGCGGCGAGGTGCCCGCCTGGGCCGAGGAGGCCGCCGATGCCGTCTTGGGCGAGCTGGGCCTGCCCGGCGTGGTGCTGGCAGGTGGCCGCCCGGGTGCTCGGCAGTGGGCGCTGGCGGCCGGCTGGGCGGACCTGGACCGGGGAGAGGTGCTCCAGGCGAGCCACCGGTTCCCGGCCTCTGGCGTATCCGGGCTGGTCACTGCGGTCGCCGTATTGCGCCTCGTGGCGGCCGGGCACGTCGGTCTCGACCGCCCGGCTAACGACTACCTGCACATGGTGCGGCTGGCCGACGACACCGTCACCGTCCGGGAGCTGCTCGCCAGCACTGGCGGAATAGACAGCCCGGCCGGTCCTGAGCTGCTCGCCGACCAGGTGCCTGACCTGGCCGCGGTGACCGGCCCGGTCATTTCCTGCGGCGGACCGCGTGGCGTCGTGCGGCCGAGTAACGGCGGGACTGCGGCGCTCGGCCAGCTGCTCGCCGAGGTCACCGCGACGTCGTTTGCCGCGGCGGCCGCCCGGCTGGTGCTGCGGCCGCTTGGCATGAACGAGTCGTCGTTCCCAGGGACAGCGGCCGAGTTCGGGCCGCGTGCGGTGAGCTGTTACGGGATGGACTTGACGGGCCTGTTCGTCCCCGTTCCGGCGAAGGTGTGCACGCTGCCGGCCGCAGGCGGGCTGTGGGCGACCGCTCTGGACCTTGCCCGGCTCGGTGCGGGATGGGCATCGCTGCTGCCGGCGGGGCTGGCGCGCTACGCGCTGGCGGCCGTCCCCGGAAGCGGTGGCGGGGAACTGCGGGCCGGCCTGGGCTGGTTCCTCACCCCGCGCGAGGACGTGGCGTTCAGCAGCGGCGCCCTGCCGGGCTCGACCGCGTCGCTTCTGGTGCGGGTCCGGGACGGCCGTGTCCTCGTGGCGGTGACGACCCGGCTGGTTCCGGTCGGCCTTATCCACGCCCACGTGCTGCGCGCGTGGGCGGACGCGGCGCGCTGAGGCGGGCACCGCGCGGCGACCAGGTCGCTGCGAGGCATTCATGTCATGGCAATGCCAGCAAATAGCACTGAAAGGGGCAGGAAGATGCGGGTGCGCTCAGCACTGGCAGTTCTCGGAACGGTTGCGGTGGCGGCCACGGCCGCCTGCGACGGCACGCACGGGGGCCCGGCGTCCGGGCCGCCAACAGGGACCAGGCCGGCGACACCGACCCGCGTCACCTCGGCGCTCGCGTCGGCCGGGCAGGGTGGGCCGTCACTCACCTGGGCACTGCCTAAGTTCGCCGTGGGCAGGCAGCTGGGCTGGCTGCTGTCCGCGGCGCCGCACGCCCCCTTGCCGGCCGCCGAGATCGAGCAGCACTTCGACCAGACATTCCTGGCCGCGGCGCCGCCTGCGGAGATCAACGAGGTGCTCGGGAAGTACCCGGGTACCTGGCGCGTGGTCTCCCTAGACGCCGGGACAGCGCAGACAGCGCTGGTGGCTGGCATCGTCGCGGGCACTGCGGAGCTCGGGGTCGCGATCGCTACCGATTCCAGCGGGCTGATCAGCGGGGCCAGGCTCACCCCAGCGCCGTCGCTGTCCCCTAGTCCCGCCTCTTGGCAGGCTCTGGACGCGGCGGCAAGCGGCCTCGCCCCGGACGTGAGCTTCGAGGCCGCTACCCTCGGCGCCGACGGCAGCTGCGAACCGCTCAACACCGTGGCGCCGACAGCGCCCCGGCCGCTGGGGTCGATGTTCAAGCTGTCCGTGCTCGGCGCGCTGGCCGACGCGGTCTCTGCCGGGCGCCTTTCCTGGCAGCAGCCCATCGCGCTGTCCGCTAGCCTGCGCAGCCTGCCAAGCGGCAGCCTGCAGATCGAGCCCGCCGGGACCCGGTACACGGTGTCCCAGCTCGCCGACCTGATGATCTCAAGCAGCGACAACACCGCCGCCGACGAACTTTCTGCGCTCGTCGGCCGCTCCGCCGTCGAGGCGCAGGTCCGGCTCACCTCCGCGCACGGCCGCCTGGACGTGCCGTTCCTGCGCACCCGGGAGTTGTTCCAGCTCAAGTACGACGACTACCCGAGCTACGCCGACGCCTACCTGGCGCTCTCACCGGCCGCCCGGCTCGCCTACCTGCAGACCGTCATCGACCGGCTGCCGCTCTCGGGTGTCACTGCGACGACGGCCGCCCTCGCCAGCCCCCGGGACGTGGACACGATCGAGTGGCTCGCCTCGCCGTCCGACCTGTGCGCGCAATTCGCCCGGCTGTACAAGGACGCGGGCCAGGCGAGCCTGGGTCCCGTCTCGGCCGCTCTGTCGTTCAACGACGGCGGGATCGGGCTGAACCGGTCGACCTGGCCGCTCGTGTGGTTCAAGGGCGGATCCGAGACCGGGGTACTGACCCTGGGCTACCTGGCCCGCTCGGCCGCAGGCCGGGTGGACGTCGTGGTCCTGGAACTGTCCGACCCGCGGCACGCAATCCCGTCCAGCGTCGCGCTCAGCGCGCTGTCGCTGGTACATGCCGCTTTTGGACTGGCCGCCGCAGGCTGACCGGGCCGGATACGGGCAACCGGTCGCGGCCGCCATCGCTACCGCGGTCGCGGTAGCTGCGCCCCCTCATACCGCGACCGCGGTACCCGAGGTTGCCGCGCCCGGCCGGCGACACGATGGCGGCACCGCGGCGAGGCTGGTCCCGCTACCGACAGCTCCCGGAGGGACGAATCCAATGAACGCCACCATCACGGTGCCC
>CAZORE010000307.1:0-2647 GCA_964581815.1 uncultured Streptosporangiaceae bacterium
GGCCAGATCACCGACCCCAGCCGGGTCACCGCCGGCCGTGCCGCCAGGGGAGTACGTCGGCAGGATGAGCCGGACAACGTTGTACGGCGAGGCAGCGAGCAAGTGCTCTAGCGTCCCGGGGCCAATTACGTCGTACGGTGGTGATGTGACGTTTGCGAGCCCCCCTACCCGGGATAGGTCATAACGGACACCGTGGAACGGCGCCAGGACGAGGCCGGCGCCGTTACCGGAGCCAACGCCGGACGGAAAGTGGGTCTGCACACCATGTCAGAAGCGCCAAGAGGAAGCTGGGATTCCCCGTCCAGGGAAAACTTCGCCCGCCCCGCCGCAGGCCGGGACCACGAGCCGGGCGAAACCGGGAGCGGTATCGGCGATAACGGCGGAAATGAGTGGGAAACCCGCCCTGACCCCGCCGACGTGCACGCTTGGTACACGACCGGCATGGAACTGCTCAGCAAAGGCAGCCCGGCGGCCGCCGCGCAGGTGCTGCAGCGCGCGGCCAACGCCGAGCCCGGCTCGCGCAGCGTCCGTGAGGCCCTCGCGCGCGCCCTGTTCGACACCGGCCAGTACGCGGCCGCGGCGGACAACTTCCGTGCCATCGTCGAGGCGAGCCCGGCCGACGACTACGCCCACTTCGGCCTCGGGCTGTCCCTGGCCCGGGCCGGCGATCACGCGGCCGCGGCCGAGTACCTCGCCCTCGCCGTGGCGATGCGCCCGGACCGCAAGCACTACACCGACGCGCTCCGTCAGGTGCGGGCCACGCTCAAGTTCCGTAAAGAGGCACATTAAGCTGGCGCCCGTGCCCACTACGCTCGCCGAAGCCTACGACGTCCTCCTCTTCGACCTCGACGGCGTCGTCTACATCGGCGGCACCCCGATCCCCGGTGCGCCCGCGGCGCTGCGACGGGCCAGCCAGGCAGGCGCCCACGTCGCCTACGTCACCAACAACGCCTCCCGTACCCCCGCCGCGGTCGCCGCCCTGCTCGACGGCATGGGCGCCCCGGTCACCGAGGCGGACGTGGTCACCTCAGCCCAGGCCGCGGCCCGCCTGCTCGCGGACCGGCTGCCGCCCAAGTCGAAGGTCCTCGTCATCGGCGCGACGGCGCTGCGCCTCGCCGTGCGAGAGCGCGGCCTTGTCCCCGTCTCGACCGCCGCGGAGCAGCCGCTCGCCGTCGTCCAGGGCTTCGGTCCCGGCATCGACTACGGCCGGCTCGCCGAGGGCGGCCTCGCGGTGCGGGCGGGCGCGCTGTTCGTCGCCACGAACGCCGACTCGACGATCCCGCACGCGCACGGCACCGCACCGGGCAACGGATCGCTGCTCAAGGTCATCGAGTTCGCCACGGGCAAGACGCCCGTCGTGGCCGGCAAGCCGGAACCGCCGCTGCACCGCGAGTCCGTCATCCGCACCGGCGCGCGGCACCCGCTGGTGATCGGCGACCGCCTGGACACCGACATCGAGGCCGCCTACAACACCGGCACCGACAGCCTGCTCGTCCTCACCGGGGTCGACAACCCGCGCAGCGTCACCCTCGCCCCCCCGCACCGCAGGCCCACGTACATCGCCGAGACCCTCGACGCGCTCCTCGAGCCGTACCCGGAGGTCACCCAGACCGAATCCGGGGCCGCCTGCGGCGGCTGGAGCGCCTCGGCCGGCGAAGACGGCACGGTCCACGTCGCCGGCCGCGGCGCCGCTATCGACGGCCTGCGCGCCCTGGCCCGCGTGGCGTGGACAACGCAGGACAACCGCGGCTCACTTGACCCCGCCCAGGTGGCCGGCGCGCTCGGCACCCTGGCCACGGCCGGCCTCCGGATTTGACAACGTGGCGTTATTACGGTGTGATGGCCCGCATGTCAGTACGTCAGATGAGCCGCCAGGCCATTTCGTGCTGCCCGGGCACGGCGTGCTGCCGCCCCTCCTCGTGTTGTCGCTGACCCCGCATTCGCAGCCGGAGTCACCAACACAACCGACACACGAGGGATCCGTCGTTGAACACCGACCTTTCGGTCGCCCCTGAGATCGCGCAGCTGGCCGACCCGTTCGTCCCCGCCCAGCCCGTCACCGCCGTGCCCCGCACCGACGGCCGGACCGCCGCCGCGCTGACCGAGCTCGCCGCCACCCCGCAGCGCTGGTGGGACCTGGTCCGCTTCGACACCGGCGGCCCGGTCCGCATCCCGGTCCCCGGCGAGCCTGGCGCGGGCCCCGGCGAGCCGGGCGTCTGGCTGCTCGTGCTGCCTCCAGGGACGTCCGTCGACTGCGATTGCCGGCAGGCCACCGCGCTGGCCGGCGAGGCGGCCGAGGCACCCGGTGACCCGGCGCCCGGCCTCGGTGCGCCGGGCGGCCGGCCGGGCCCGCTGCGACCTGGCCGCGTCCGGGTGCACGGGGCCGGCGGACGGCACCGCCTGCACGCCGCCGGCCCCGGCTACTCGGTCACGCTGCACGTCGGAACAAGCAGCTCCCGTTCCGAATAAGCCATCGAAGTTGCGGCGTGGAGACCCCGGCCTTCAGGCCGGGGAGGAAACACCGCTCCCCCTCTCGCGCGTCGGCTTACCCATAACAGTTCCTTCCGGTAAAATTCAAACATGCGTACGGCATACAAGTGCCGGGCCTACCCCGACCCCGAACAAGCGAGCGTGCTGAACCGCACGT
>CAZORE010000308.1:0-2636 GCA_964581815.1 uncultured Streptosporangiaceae bacterium
TCAGGTGCCAGTTCACCGGGGCGAGCGCGCCGCCGAGGATCAGCCCGATGAACGACCCGCCGATGGCGGCGATCGAGTTCACCGACAGGGCGGTGCCGCGCTGGTTGGCCGGGAACGCGTCGGTGACGATGGCCGCGGAGTTGGCGAACAGGAACGCGCTGCCGATGCCCTGCACGATGCGCCAGATGATCAGCCACAGCGCGGCGTCCGCGCCGTGCATCCAGGTCACGGTCAGGAAGATCGAGCCCACGGTGAAGATGGCGAAGCCGATGGTGTACATCCGCACCCGCCCGAACATGTCGCCAAGCCGTCCGAACGACACCACGAGCACCGCGGAGACCACGAGGAATCCCATGAACATCCACAGCAGGTAGCTGGTGTTGCCGGGGCCCAGCGGGTCAAGCCCGATGCCGTGAAACACGTCGGGCAGCGCGATCAGCACGATCGACTGGTTGACCGTCGCCATCAGCGTGCCGAGCGTGGTGTTCGACAGGGCGATCCACTTGTAGTGCGGCCCGAGCGCGCGGCCGGCCTGTGCGGGTGCGCCCGCCACCTCGGAGTCAACGCTCATCGGCGGATACGCCCCCCTGCGGCACCAAACGGGTACTTGCTTGCCATCAACTAACTATGGCTTATCAGACCGGAGGCTACCTCCGCACCCCCCCAATTACGGTGCGAGTAGCCCCACCCCGCCGAGCTTGAGCGGCACCATGGCGTACGGGTCGAGCGCGTAGGCGAGGGAGACCCGGTGGTAGCCGTCCGCGATGTCCCCCTCCGCGACCAGGACCGGGGACAGTTCCTCCCCGGCGAGCACCTTCTTGAGGTCCTTGAGCACTCCAGGATCGGACAGTGGCAGCGCGTCGCGCCCGGTGGCCCGCAGGATGTCGTTAGCCCGCCGCGTGATGACCGGGAGCTTCTTCAGCTCCGCGGCCGCCTTCGCCGCCCGGGTCTCACCGAAGCGGATGCTGAGGTAACTGGACGCTGCGTCGTAATCGTGCGGGGCCACCTCCTTCTTCCACTTCAGGTACTGGACGGCCTCGGTGGTTGTGCTCATGCGTCCTTATTCCCTTCTCCCTGCGCGAGATCCGCGGCCCGGCGCAGGGCGGCGAGGCTCTTCGCGACGTCGACGACGGTGGTGGACCAGTTGCTCACCGACACGCGGAGCACCGTCTTGCCGTGCCAGCGGGAACCGGACATCCAGGCCGTGCCGTCGGCGAGCAGCGCGCGGGTGACCGCCGCGGTGCGCTCGTCGCCGCCGAAGGTGGCGCACACCTGGGTGTACACCACGTCGTTCTCGATGCGGGCGCCGTCGATCGCGGCGATCCCGTCGGCGAACGCCGCGGCGTGCACGCACAGGCCGGACACCAGGTCGGCGACGCCGGACCGGCCGAGCGCGCGCAGCACGGCCCAGACGGTGAACGCCCGGCCGCGGCGGGACACCTCGGGCACGGTCTCGAAGGAGTCGCCCGCCGCGTCCTGAATCAGGTAGTCGCCGTGCATGCCCATGGCGGCGCGCACCGCGTCACGGTCGGCGACGATCGCGATGCCGCAGTCGTAGGGCACGTTGAGCGTCTTGTGCGCGTCGGTGGTCCACGAGTCGGCTCCCTCGTAGCCGGCCATCAGGTCCCTGGTCAGCGGGGACGCGGCGGCGAACAGGCCGAACGCGCCGTCGACGTGCACCCAGGCGCCGGCGCGGTGCGCGGCCTCGATCGCCGGGCCGAACGGGTCGAAGGCACCGGAGTGCACGTTGCCCGCCTGGAGCACCACGATCGCCGGCGCTCCAGGCGGCAGCTCGCCGAGCGCGCTCGCCAGGGCGCCCGGGTCGATGCGGCCCTGGTCGTCGGCCGTTACCGGCTCCGGCGCGCCGAGGCCCAGGTAGCGCAGGGCCAGGTCGACGGTGTCGTGCCGTTCGGCGCCGACGAGCACGTGGACCCTTGGCGCGCCGGACAGGCCGTCGCGCGCGACATCCCAGCCGGCCCGGCGCAGCACCGCGTCCCGCGCGGCGGCCAGGCAGGTGAAGTTCGACATGGTCGCGCCGGTGACGAAGCCGACGCCGCTGTCCGCTGGCAGGCCAAGCAGGTCGAGCAGCCACGCGCTCGCGATGTCCTCGACGGCCGCGTGCGCCGGGGTCACCTGGCGCAGCGCCGCGTTCTGGTCCCAGGCGCTGACCAGCCAGTCGGCCGCCAGCGCGGCCGGGTGCGTGCCGCCGATCACCATGCCGTAGAACCGGCCGGACGGCATCGCGGTCAGCCCGGGGTCGCACGCGTTCGCCAGCAAGTCGATGACCTCGGGGGCCGGCGTCGGCCCGTCGGGCAGTTCGGTGCCGAGCGCCTCGGCGATCTCCGCCACGGAGGCCCGGGGCGGCACGGGGCGGGTGTTAAGGCTGCCGAGCCAGCGCGCCGCATGGCCAGCCGCGAGGTCGAGGGCAATCTGCCTGTCCTTCATCCCGCCAGTATCCGCCCTGTCCTGGCGGCGCCGTTACCGTGGTCTTGCGGTATCTGGTTTCCCTGGCGGCGCCAGGCCGCGGGATTTCAGCCATTCGGCCGCCCGCCGGGTTGAGGCGCGCGACAGCCAGGCGTCCTGCACGACCTCGGACAGTTCGCGGTAGGTGATGTCGGGCAGGTCCCGTTCGCGGA
>CAZORE010000309.1:0-2629 GCA_964581815.1 uncultured Streptosporangiaceae bacterium
CGCGCACAGCACCGCCGATAGGCGCGTTCGATTGACGCACGGCGCAGCCTTGTGCGTCGGAGCAGAATTGAGTGTTCTGCATCTGCGGGGTTGTCTGGCCGAGCGGGTGGATAGGCCCCGCGGGCCAAAGGGACCGCTCCGCCAACCGATGCCCGCGCCCGGCAGGTCACCGGTGACGTCCCGGCTGGCCGCCAGCCCATCGACTACATCGCGGCCATCGTGCTCGCGTGTGAGGAAATCAGGAATGCGGCAGGCTGGGGGCTGCATGAATATGTACCCTGATCAGCGCCTTGAATGCGCCCTCATGCCACTCTCCGGGCGCGCTGCCGTAAGTGGCGGACGCCGGTCGCGCTACTGGGCGGTGATGCGGGTGTAGGTCAGGCCGAAGTCTCGTCTCCACTGCTGTCCGTCGTCTGAGCTCTGCCACTCCCCGTCGATCGTCCTGCCGTCCTCGCTGATGCTGGCGACGAACCGCTGATGGAACTCCAGCGGTGAAAAGTCCGGCTTCGCACGTTCCAATTTCCAGGTGCGCCCGTCAAACGTCATCGCGTACAGCCTCGCAATGCCGCGCGAATCGAAGTAGTGCTGCAGGTAGCTGCCGTCGGCACCGGCGACCACGACGCAGCAACTGTCGGGCGCTTCTCGAACCGGCACTGTCGTGCGCTGAATGAGAAGTTCTCCCACCACTTCAAACACGACATGTCCGCGGACATCTTCGGCACCAGGCAGGTCGACGGCGAGTTGCCATTCGCCTGCGAGATCACGTAGCGGACCGATTCCCATTCCGCTCACCTCCCGGCTGTCGCAGGTCCTTCGTCGAAGATCAGACGCCTGGCAGAGGCCGATCTCATCGGTACACGTGCCGTACGACCCGTCGAGCGCACTGTCATGCCGCGATGAGGGCACAGGCGCCGATGGCGTGAGTCAGAACTGGTCGTTCTGTGCGCGGTGCCCAGTCTCGCGGTGACGCGGTTAACAGAGACAGAGTCGGCGGTATGGAGCGAGTCCCGACGTCACCGGCCCTGGACCGTGCCGCTGCCGGGACTTCCCTGCGCCCGCCCGCCAGGAGCGGCCAGCCTGGCGACTTCCTCCCAGGTCCGTCCAGTGCGCACGCTCGCCGGCCGTTCGGCAACGATGTCCGAGCCGGGCCGCGCGCCGGCGTCCCTTGCCTTGACCAGGACCCACCGGCGCTCTCCCGTGCGAGTCAGCGCGAAGCCGCCGGCCAGCTTGCTGCCGCGCAGGGTGAAGGCCAGGCGGCCGGGCTCATCGCGGGTGATCTCGGCGAGTCCCTCGTCCCAGATGATCACCGTGCCGCTGCCCCGCCGCTGCCCGTCGTGCACCCCCTCGAACTCACCGGCCCGCAGCTCATGATCCTGGACGGGGACGGCCAGGCGCCGCACAGCGGGATCGAGCGACGGTCCCTTCGGGACGGCCCAGGAGCGCAGCACCTCGCCGGCCTGGATGCGCAGGTCGAAATGGAGCGTCGTCGCGTCATGCAACTGCACCACGAACCGCACGGCAGGCACGAACCGACACTAGCCTCCGGCGGCCGGCACACCTGCGGCCGGTCCCCCGCCGAAGGCAGCAGACCCGCCCGCCGATGACCGCACTGCCGCTCACGCAACAAGCACCGAACCGGTCCCAGCCGCCACAGACCGCCCGCTGCCGGCAGCAGACAGCCGAAGCCTCGGCAATGAACAAGCTAATCACTCCATGTACGCGCAGGCAGAGCGCGCGAACCGCCGTTCTGAACGTTCTGTCCGGAGAAGGCAGTGGATCGGCCAGCGGCTCATATCGGGGTTACCTGTGCCGTGTCGGCGTGGCTGCTCCGGGCGTCGCGGGATCACGGTTTCGGCGCGTACGCGGCGGCTGATCTTTGTATTTCTTCCCGCACGATCTGCCTGATGTCGGCGCGGCGGGCGCGGCGCCAGGTCAGGGCCACCGCGAAGAGAGCAGCCAGAGCCAGGAGTGCGCAGGTGACGGCGACGTGGACGGACACCTGGGTAGCCCGGAACTCGGCCGGGATGCCTGCGACTGAATTGACCGCAGTTACGATTGGCCTGGCGAAGCTGAACGGGCCGCCTGGCGCGCTCAGGTGCGCGGTCGCCCGCTGGCTAGGCGCTAGCCAGCGCAGGTCGCTGAAGTGCAGCAGCGAGCAGGCAGCCACCGCGGCGGCGGAGAACCCTAGTGCCATGGCGGCGCTGCGGATCACTACGGAAGGCGCCGGCCGTGGCCGGCGCTTCCTGGATGCGCTCAGGAGCGGTGCCGCGATGCCGATGACGCTTGCGATCACGATCACCCAGATGCGGTACTCCGCGACGAGCCAGGTCCAGGCGTCCAGGTGCGCCAGTGCCCATCGCGCCGGGCCGGAATTCATCGTTCACTCCCCACCGCCGGGAATCTCGGATGGCTTCACCTACCCGGAATTCCCGGTTGTAGCGCGCCCGGCCTCCACGGGTCATCGCGCCTGCGCGGCGATGGACGTCACGTCTCGTCCGGCCAGAATCGGGCAGCCCGGTAAAGGACGATATGCGCTCAGGCGGTCGTGGCGGTACCGGATCTACGGCGAGCACGGAGTCGGCGATATAGCGCAGGCAGCGGGGCGGCAGGTGGTTACGCTCCGCTGCCT
>CAZORE010000310.1:0-2615 GCA_964581815.1 uncultured Streptosporangiaceae bacterium
CCCTCGACGACTGCCGCCTGCTGCCGAAGCCCACCGGAGACATCAAGATCGTCTCCGCCGGCAGTTCCCCGCGCGGACGGCAGTTCACCGCCGAGCACTGCGACTACAACTTCACCGGGGCACCTAACGGCAGCGAGGGCCTCGCCTATGTCAACGGGCTGCTCGCAGAGGCGGCGGGCAAGGCCGGGCGGCCGGTCGAGTCCTACCCGCTGTACATGGTCATCATGGGCGAGACCGACCGGGACGCGCAGCGCAAAGTCGACCTGTACAACGAGGGCGTCGACGTTGAGGCGGTCGCGTTCATGAAGGGCCAGGCCGCGCTTGACAAGAAGTCCGCGGGCACCTCGGCCGGGATGGTGAGCGCGCCCGTGGAGGCCGTGCACGACGGGGCGCTCATCGGCAGCCCGGCCACCATCGCGGCCCACCTCAACGAGCTGCAATCGGTCTCCGGCACCGGCGGGATCATGCTGATGTTCGACGACTTCCTTGAGGGCACCGAGGTCTTTGGCCGCGAGGTAATGCCGCTCCTCGACTAACCCCAGCGAGAGCCGGCATACGACGAGAGCACTACTGGAAGGAAGGAAGTCAAGCGATCATGGTCATGACTGTCGCCGAGCGAACCGTGTACTCCTCAATTCTCGAGCGCCCGCGGTTCAGCTGGCCGGGCAATGCGGGGCTGGCGGTCTGGTTCGCGGTCAACACGGAGCACTACGAGTTCCTCGCCCCGTCTCCCGGCGCCTGGCCGCGGATCCCGCAGCCCGACGTGCAGGGCTACTCCTTCAGGGAGTTCGGTAACCGCGTCGGCTTCTGGCGGCTAGCCGATCTCCTCGGTGATCTGGGCATTCCGGCTACCGCATCGCTGAACATCGGGATCCTCGAGCAGATACCGGAGATACGCAAGGCGCTGGTCGAGCGCGACTGGGCGATCATGAGTCATGGCGTGTTCAACACGCGCAACATCATCGGCCTGTCCGAAGCAGATGAGCGGGCGTTCTATGAGTGGAGCGTCAAGACGGTCAAGAACCTCACCGGACGT
Organism: uncultured Streptosporangiaceae bacterium; assembly: GCA_964581815.1. Taxonomy (GTDB): domain Bacteria; phylum Actinomycetota; class Actinomycetes; order Streptosporangiales; family Streptosporangiaceae; genus Trebonia. The sequence goes on from CAZORE010000310.1 coordinate 1,037, forward strand.
GACCTCAAGGGCATGCTGACCCCGGCGATCTCCGCTGGCTACGACACCCCCGACTTCATGGCCGACGCCGGCCTCACCTACCACGCCGACTGGGTCAACGATGACCAGCCGGTGCCGCTGCGGGTCGCGGGCGGCCAGAAGTTCCTCACGGTGCCCTACACCTTCGAGCTCAACACCGGGGTGCTGTTCGGCAGCCACTTCGACGCCGAGTACTACCTGGAAACGGCGAAGGAGCAGTTCAAGGTGTTGCTGGCGGACGCGCAGACCGCACCGCGGATCATGTGTCTGTCCACGCACCCGTTCGCCATCGGCCAGCCGCACGCGATCGGCTACCTGAACGAACTGCTCGGCTTCATGCGGGAAGCCGCCGGCGTGTGGTGGGCCACCGCTGACGACATCGCCAGCTATTACATCGACAACGCCTACGACGCCCAGGTTACGTACGAGCAGAGTCTCGTCGCCGTTGAGGAGGTTCAGTAATGGCAGTCACGGATCCGATCACCGCGGTTGGCTATGACGACGGGCTTTACAGCTTCACCCCGCTGCCGGACCGGGTGCCGCTGCGCTGGCCCGGTAACGCCGCCGTGGCCTTCTACCCGATCGTGATCGTGGAGCACTTCGAGGAGGAGCCTCCGCCGATGTCAGTCGTCGCCGGCGACGTCTACGGCGGCCTCGGCCCCGGTGGTGCCATACGGCATCCCCAGATCACCCGGGTCGGCAGCCGTGACTACGGTCACCGGGTCGGCTTCTTCCGGCTGATGGGCATCTTGGCGGAACTGTCGATCCGCCCCGTAATCGCCATCGATGCCATGTCGGCGGAGGCCTATCCGGCCATCGCCGAGTGGATCCGGGCGCATGACGTGGAGGTCATCGCCCACGGCAGGTCGGTCACCCAGGCGATCAGCTCGCGGATGAAACAGGACAAGGAACGGGACTACATCGCCGACGCCAAGTCCCGGATCGACGGCGCACTCGGCGTGACGACCAGGGGATGGCTGGGCGCGTCGAGCAGTGAGTCAGGCCACACCCTCCAACTGCTCGCCGAGGCCGGCTTCGAGTACTGCCTGGACTGGCCCAACGACGAGCAGCCGTACTACTTCGACACCACTCCGGCGCTGCTGAGCCTGCCGCCGCTGCTGGATCTGTCAGACAACCAGGCCATCAACGCGCGGGGGCTGTACAACGCCAGCTACGCGAGCTCCATCGTCAAGGCCGCGGCGCAGCTGGTCACCGACGGGGCGACGGCCGGCCGGCTGCTGAGCTTCACGCTCAACACGTTCATCTCCGGCCAGCCAGCGCGCTCGCACTACGTCAAGGAAGCGCTGGCCGCCGTGACGGCCATGGACGGCGTGTGGACCACCACCCCGGCTGAGGTCGCCGCGGCGCTGACGGCGACCGCGGGAGCGGCCTGATGGCCAGCGCCGCGATCGTCGTCGGCAACCCCAAGGCCGGGTCCCGGACCCTGACGGTGGCGATGGAAGTGATGAGCCAGCTCAGCGGCTGCCTGGGCAGTGCCTCCGACCTTGGTGCCGCCGACCCCAGTGCCTCCGAGCCGCTGGTGGTGGACCTCGCCGAGTAC
>CAZORE010000311.1:0-2610 GCA_964581815.1 uncultured Streptosporangiaceae bacterium
GCCAGATCGCTATGCCCTGGCCTTAGCGGGTGGTGAGGCGGGGAAGGGTGCAGGCGTTCAACGCGATCCGCCCGACGCTGACGGCCACGGCGGCGCGCAGCGTCCAGGTCAAGGCTGGTGCGGCCAGCAAGGCGGCGGTGATCGCGGTCATGTCCAAGGCGAGGAGGACAGGGCTGGCCAGCAGTGCGAGCCTGGTCCGTTGGTAGCTGTGCCGGCTGGTTGCGGCCACCAGCAGCGCGAGGATTGCCAGCAGCAGGACACCGGCGAAGACGAGCCGCGCGGTGGCCGGCACCGGCCAGGTCCAGGCGCGGCCGCCGATCATGGCGGCCGCCCAGCACGAGCCGGCCACCGGCCCGGTCGCCAGCAGAAGCCGGGCGGCGTGTCGGCCCGGCGCCTGGCGGGTGAACTCCCCGGCCACCATCTCCAGGTCCCCGAACTCGGCCACCGCCGCACGCGCAGCTTCCTGGTCGCCAGCTCCCGTCCCGAGGTGGTGCTCGTAGGTCTCAAGCAATCCGGCGGCTGCCTCCTCGGCAACCGGCGCGGGCAGTCGCCGGCGCAGCCCGGCCAGGTAGTCGTCGATCAGCGCGCTCATCGGGCCGGCTCCAGCAGGGCGGTCACCGCCGAGGCGAAGTCCCGCCAGGCCGCGCGGTCCCCGGCCAGCCGCCGCCGCCCGGATGGGGTGAGCTCGTACATGCGCCGCCGCCGCCCGCCGGCCTCCGCCCAGGTGCCGCTGACCAGCCCGGCGGCCTCCAGGCGGCGCAGCGCCGGGTAGATGGTGCCAGTAGGCAGGTCGAACCGGGCGTCACTGCCCGCCCGGAGCGCCTCCTTGACCGCATACCCATGCCGGGGCCCGCCTTCCAGGCTGGCCAGCAGCAGCGTGTCCAGGTGCCCCTTGAGCACTTGCGCATCCGCCCTCATAAGTAGGTATCCTACTCACACAGCCATAAGTAGTTATCCTACCTAGCCGGGTTCTCCGCGCGGGTGGCGAGGAGGCGACGGGATGGCGGACCCGGTAATCGTGGCCGAGGATCTGGGCAAGCGCTTCGGTGACGTCACCGCGCTCGACGGGGTGAACCTGGAGCTGCCGGCGGGCGGTGTGCTCGGGATGCTGGGCCCCAACGGCGCGGGGAAGACGACGACGGTGCGGATCCTGGCCACCTTGCTCAGGCCCGACCGGGGGCGGGCCTGGGTGGCCGGGTTCGACGTGACCCGCAACCCGGGAGCGGTGCGGCGGCTGATCGGCCTGTCCGGCCAGTACGCGGCGGTGGACCCCTTCCTGACCGGCCAGGAGAACCTGGTCATGATCGGGCGGCTCTACGGGCTCACCCGCCGCCAGGCCCGCCGCCGGGCCGGAGACCTGATCGACACCCTGGAGCTCGCCGACGCCGGAGGGCGCCTGGTGCGCACCTACTCGGGGGGCATGCGCCGCCGCCTGGACGTCGCGGCCAGCCTGCTGGCCGCGCCCCCCGTCTTGTTCCTCGATGAGCCGACCACCGGCCTGGACCCCCGGGGCCGCCTGGCGCTGTGGCAGCTGCTCGGCGAGCTGACCGCCAGGGGCACCAGCCTGCTGCTGACCACCCAGTACATCGAGGAAGCCGAACGGCTCGCCGGGATGATCGTCATCATCGACCACGGCAAGGTCATCGCCAGCGGCACGCCCGGCCAGCTCGGTGCCCGCGCTGGAGGAGACCGGCTGGACCTGCAGTCCCCGCCCGGCCAGGACCCCCATCGGGTGGCGAGGGCGCTGGCCACCCTCGGCACCGCACAGCCAGCCGTCGATGAGGCAGCGGGCCGGGTTATCCTTCCCGTCGCCGACGGGGCCGCCATCCTCCCGGAGGTCGCCGCCCGGCTGGCCGCCGCCGGGCTGCAGGTCGCCTCGCTGGCGCTGCGCAGACCCACCCTGGAAGAAGCATTCCTGGCCTACACCGGCCCGCCCGCCGGCCGCCCGCCCACTGGACCAGCCCAGGCGGCACCGGGCACGCCGGGCGCCCGATGAGCACCGTCACCGCCACCGAGGCGGACGCCCGCCCGGGCAGGCCGGTTCCGGTCCTGACCAGCACCGCGGTCATCACCGCCCGGAACCTGCGGCGGCTGGTGCGGGTCCCGACGCTGCTGGTCTTCGCCACCGTGCAGCCGGTGCTGTTCGTGCTGCTGTTCACCTACGCCTTCGGCGGGGCCATTCACGCACCCGGCGTGCCTCACTACATCGACTACCTGCTGCCGGGCCTCCTCGTGCTGGCGATCGGGTTCGGCGCCTCCCAGACCGGCGTGGCCATCGCCGAGGACCTGGCCACCGGCATGATCGACCGGTTCCGGTCCCTGCCCATCACCGCTGCCGCGGTCCTGGCCGGGCGGGTCGCCGCCGACGCGCTGCGCAACCTGTTCGTCGTCGCCCTGATGATCGCCGTCGGGGCCGCCGTCGGGTTCCGGTTCCACGCCGGGCCCGTTGCTGCCCTCGCGGCCGTCGCCCTGGCCGTGGTCACCGGGGTCGCGTTCTCCTGGCTCAACCTGCTGCTCGGCCTCGCCGTCCGTGATCCCGAATCGGCCGGGCTGGCCGGCCTGTTCCCCGTCATCATCTTGTTCTTCACCAGCTCCGCCCTGGTGCCGGTC